>DASVVC010000153.1:0-31793 GCA_036386755.1 Telluria sp. | reverse complement strand
AGGGTGTCGTTGCCGGCGCCGCCCAGCATGGTATCGCTGCCGTAGTCGCTGCCGATATCGTCGTTGCCGCCGAGGCCTTCGATCAGTTCGTCGGCCGCAGTGCCCTCCAGGGTGTCGTTGCCTTCGGTGCCGGTAATCTTGACGGGCGCGGCGCTGCCGGCCGGCTGCACGGTTTCGAAGGCAAAGCGCTTGATGTCAGGCGATGGGGAGAGCGGTGCGGGCACGATACGGGTCATGGCATTCCTTGGGCATGAATGGGAGGGACACTGCCGTCCGCCGGACGGTAGTGCTCAGTCTGTCATCATGCCGCCGGATGGCAATCTTGTCGATATATGCACCTTAAACTAAATGTAACAGTTTATGAACATGCAACGTGCATGCTCAAGCGACGTCGAGCAGGCCCGGCGCCAGCCCTACGAGTTCCAGCGGCGCCGTGGCGGCGGCCGTGGGCGCCTTGTTGTAGACCAGGTTATCGGCCGTCATGGCGCTCGCCGCGACGTTTTCCAGCACCAGGACGGTGTACGCCTCGGCCGCGCCGGCGGCGCCATCGGCATCGAAACGCACCACGGTCGCGCTGCCGCTTTGCACGAAACGCACGATCCCGGCCGCCAGCAGGGCGGCGCCCTGCGCCGGGGCCGCCAACAGCGCCGTGACATCGATGCGGTCGCCCGCCGCGCCGGGCGTGAAATCGGTCACCAGCAGGCTGCTGGTGCGCTGCCCCGCTTGCAGCAGGTAGGTATCGACCCCGTAACCGCCGAAAAAGGCATCGTTGCCGCCACCGCCGCTCAACTGGTCGTCGCCCCAGCCGCCGCGGATGGTGTCGTTGCCGGGGCCGCCGTCCAGTTTGTCGTTGCCGTAGCCGCCGTCGATGCTGTCGGCCCCGGCGCCGCCGTCGATGCGGTCGTCGCCGTCTTCACCGTCGAGGCTGTCGTTACCGTCGCCGCCGAGCAGTTGGTCGTTGCCGCGCCCGCCAGAGATGTTGTCGTTGCCCAGGCCGCCCATGACGGTGTCGTCGCGATAACCGGCCAGCACAATGTCATTGCCCGCCGTGCCCACGATGAAGCGGCTGCTCTCGCTGCCGTCGGGCTGGTAGCCGGCCACGAAATTGGCGGCGTGCAGCGAACCGGGCGCGACGCCTTGCAGGATGGCCAGCGTGTGAAAGCCGGCCGCGCCGCCGGCGGCGCCGTCCCGGTCGAACTGCAGCAAGGTATCGTTGCCGCTCTGGACCAGGCGCAGATAGCCGGCGCTGCCGAACGGATTGGTGCCCGACTCCACATACGGCAAGTCGATCTGGTCGCCGCCGATGCCGGCTTCGAAATCGGTGATGATGTTGCGTTGCAGGTGGGTGCCGGAATCGAACTGAAAGCGGTCGCTGCCGCTGCCGCCGCTCACTTCCGCGCTCTTCGTGGCCACCCCGGTCCTGAACGCGAACACGTCGTTGCCCTCGCCGCCGAAGACCCGCGCGAGCGCCGGCGCAGTGCCCTGGTTGCCGCCGATGGCGAAGCGGTCGTCGCCGGCGCGGCCGTTGAGGATGTCGCTGCCGCTGCCGTCGGACAGGGTATCGTTGCCGGCGCCGCCATCGAGCTCGTTGTCGCCGATGAACGCATCGAGCGTGTCGGCGCCGCTGCCGCCGAACAGCATGTCGTTGCCGGCGTCGTCGATCAGCACATCGTTGCCGTCGCCGCCCACCAGCAGGTCGTTGCCGTCGCCGCCGACCAGGGTATCGTCGCCGCTGCCGCCGTCGAGCACATCGTCGCCGCCCAGGCCGCGCAGCTGGTCGTTGCCGGCGCCGCCAAGCAGGCGCTCGTTCAGGGCGCTGCCGGTCAGGCTGTCGGCGCCGCCGGTGCCGTTCACGGGGGTGCCGGTGAGCGCGATGGTGGCGGCCAGGCTGGCGAAAAACGCCTCCTCGCGGACAGCGGCGACGCGTTGCATGAGGGCGAGAAGGGAATTGGTCATGGTGATCCTTACAGTGATGGAAAGCTGAACAGCCAACGAGATAATCCTGACAATGTTTGCATCTTACCATCTAGCCCGCGGTGGCCGGGCTTGGCCGGAAGGAAGTCCGTCAGCCGGATGCCTGCACTCAGCCGGGCTCGGTCCAGCCGGCGCGCAACGCCGTTTCGAAGGCGGCCGCCGGCAGCGGGCGCGAGAACAGGTAGCCCTGCACCTCGTCGCAGCCGGCGTCGCGCAGAAATTCCAGCTGCTGCCAGGTTTCCACCCCTTCGGCGATGACCTTGTGGCGCAACTGGCGCCCGATGCTGACGATGGTGCTGGCGATGGCGCAGTCGTTGCCGTCGAACGGCAGGCCGGTGGTGAACGAGCGGTCGATCTTCAAGGTGTCGATCGGGAAGCGCTTCAGGTACGACAGGCTCGAATAGCCGGTGCCGAAGTCGTCCAGCGACAGGCTCACGCCGAGCGCGGTGATGCGGTCCATGATGGCGATCACGCGCTCGATGTCGTGCATCAGGGTGCTTTCGGTGATTTCCAGTTCCAGCCAGGAGGGATCGAGCTGGTAGCGCGCTAGGGTCGCGCTCACGCGCGCCGGCAGGGCGGCCGAAAATTCGCGCGCCGACACGTTTACGGCCAGGCGGAACGGCGGCAGTCCGGCCGCCTGCCACAGCGCCGCCTGGGCGCAGGCCGCTTCGAGCACCCATTCGCCCAGCTGGACGATCAGGCCGGTCGCTTCGGCCAGCGGAATGAACTCGGCCGGCGGCACCAGCCCGCGCTGCGGATGCAGCCAGCGCACCAGCGCTTCGGCGCCGACCATGGAACGGGTGCGGATCTCGAACTTGGGCTGGTAGTGCAGCAGCAGCTCGCCATTGGCCAGCGCCTGGCGCAAGCCCGATTCGAGGCGCATGCGTTCCTGCATGCCCTGGTTCATGTCGTGGCTGTAGAAGGTCACGCTGTCGCCGCCGCCGTCGCTGCCCAGCTTGGCGCGCGCCATGGCGATGTCGGCCACGCGCAGCAAGGCTTCGGCATCGCCCCCGTCCTGCGGATAGACGCTGATGCCGACGCTGGCGCCCACGCGCAGGTCGTGCCCTTCGATCAGGAACGGCTCGACCAGCGCCGCCTGCAGCTTGTGGGCCACCGTGGTCGCTTCGAAATGCTCGCGGATGTCGAACAGGCCGACCGCGAATTCGTCGCCCGACAAGCGCGCCACCACATCCTGCTCGCGCAGCACCTGCTTGAAGCGCTGCGCCACCTGCCTGAGCAATTCGTCGCCGGTGGCCCGCCCGAGGGTATCGTTGAACATCTTGAAGCGGTTCAGGTCGACGAACAGCAGGCAGGCGGTGGCGCCCTTGCGCTGGGCCGCCGTCAGGGCCTGGTCGACCAGCTTGGCCATCAGGCTGCGGTTCGGCAGGCCGGTCAGGGCGTCGTAGTACGCCAGGTGGTGCAGGCGTTCTTCGGCGTGCTTGCGCTCGGTGATGTCGGTCAGGTAGGCGATCAGGCCGACCGGGCGCTGCTCGCGGTCGCGCAGGGGCGAGAGCGACAGGCTGGCCCAGAACACCTCGCCGGACTTCTTGCGGCGCCGCACTTCCATCATGCGCCCGCCCTGCTCCACGAAAGCATCGTGAAAACCGGTGTCTTCGTCGGCGTACAGGAACAGGATGTTGCGCCCCACCGCTTCGCGCGCGCTGTAGCCGAACAGGCGCTCGGCGCCCTTGTTCCAGCTGGTGATGTAGCCGGTCTGGTCCATCGTGAGCACCGACTCGTGGATCTGGTCGAGGATCTGGGCCTGGTGCGACAGCTCCGCTTCGAGGTCGAGGTAAGCCTGGGTCGAGCGCAGCGCGTAGTCGTTGACCTTGAGCAGGCTGGCGGCCAGCGCCGCCAGGCCGGCCAACAGGCGCGCGTCGGCCTCGTCGTAGGCGGCGCGTCCGCTCACCACGAAGCGGCCGTAATCATTGCCGCCGCTGGCAACCTCGCACGCGAGCTGGGCGGTGGAGCCACCGGCCAACTGCCCGGGCACCTGTCCGGACACCTGCCCGGAAAAGACAAAGCTGCCGCGCGGGCTGGCCAGCAGGTCGCGCGCAATGCGCCCGAGTTCGGCGGCAAGCTGCTCGCCGCGCAGGTTGAGCACGGCGGCGCACAGGGCGGCACTACTGGTCAGGAAATCGGTCGCTGGGCTGACATGCATCCTACAGGTTCCTGCCGACCTGGATCGCCCAGTGATAGGCGTGCAGCTGGCTGTGCCACCATTGCGTCTCGCCGATGCCGAGCGCGGCCAGTTGCCCGGGCGCCGGCAGGCGCTGTTCGATCAGGCGCAGCTGTTCGCCGAGGCGCCCTTCGCGCAGCAGCAGCGCTTCGGCCGCGGCGGGCGCCAGGCCGAGCGCGCCGACGATGTCTGCCATCGGCATGCCGAACAGCACGTCGAGCAGCGAGAACACGCCGGTCATGAAGGCGATGTCCTGCTCGTCGCGCTCGCCGCCCTGCAGCTTGCACAGGCTTTCGAGCTGGGCCGCGCGCAAGGCCGCCAGCGGCAGCAGCGGATTGGCCATGCCGTCGGGCTGCTGGCGCGCGTACAGCAGCAGTTGCAGCCAGCGCTGCAACTGGCGCCGGCCGAGCAGGTTGATGGCCTGGCCGAAGCTGGTGATCTGGGTGCTGAGCGCGAACGCGGCCGAGTTGACCAGCTTGAGCAGGTGGTAGGACAGGGCCGGATCCTGCTTGAGCAATTGTTCGAGTTCGCGCGATTCGGCGTCGCGCGCCAGCAGGCCCAGCAAGGCCAGCAGGCGCTTGCGCGAGGTGCCGTCGTGCGCCTTGGCGTTCGGCGCCGGATGCAGCGGCCAGTCGCCGGCCAGCCATTCGAAACCGGCCTCGACGCAGTCGGCGAAGCGCAGCGCGCTATGGACGCCATACGCCAGGTGCGGGCCGAACAGGGACGGGACCTGGTATTTGCCGCCCCGCACCACCGGCAAGCCCGCGCTGCAATCGAGCGCCACCGCGCGCAAGGCGGGCGGCGGCTTGACGCCGTCATCAAGCTGGCCGTCGAGCAGGATGCGGTAGCCGGCCTCGTGCAGCGCCAGCGTCTGCTTGAGCAGCGCCTGGTCGGCCAGCGCGCCGGCATGGATGGCGAAGATCACGCGGCTGGGCGGCATTAGCGCCAGCAGCGGCGGCGTCAATACGGCCGGGGACGCGAGCGGCACGATGCAGTCGAGCGGCGCGATGGCGGTGAGCAGGTCGGGCGCGCCGAAAACCTGCTGCAGGGCGGCGCCGTGGTCGGCGCCAGGCGTGACGCGCACGACCAGCGCCAGCCACTCGTTTTGCGCGTTGGCCGCCGCTTGCATCTCTACCAACGGGAACGGTGTTGTGTCGAAAGCGGCCATCAGCATCTTTGAATAAGTGGGTTCGGTAATCTTAGTTGAGATAATGATCCGAAGCAACCACTTCGTGGGCCACGCGTTGGCACTTCGTCATCATTAAGTCGCGCGAATGCGCCAGCATACTAGCTTCCTTCAAAACGTGCGTGCTGCACGGCGTATCTGATCAGTTCGGCCTGCCCTTCGATGCCGAGTTTGCGCTTGATATTCAAGCGGTGCGTTTCCACCGTGCGTACCGACAGGTCGAGCGCGCGCGCGATCTGCTTGTTGGACTGGCCGCCGGCGAGCTGCTGCAGCACTTCCTGTTCGCGCGCCGACAACTGGTTCTCTTGCACGCCGGGCCGGGCCAGCTGGCGCGCCAGCGCGGCGCTATAGTAAATACCGCCCGCCATCACGGTCTCGATGGCGAGCACGATGTCCTTGCCCGGCGCATCCTTGAGCACGTAGCCGCGCGCGCCGGCCTGCATCGCCTGGCTGACGTACTCGACCTTGTCGTGCATGGACAGGATCAGCACGGCGATGCCCGGGAACTGCTGGCGGAAAAGGGCGCTGGCCTCGATGCCGCTGATGCCGCGCATGTTGATGTCCATCAGCACCAGGTCGATGGCGTGCTCGCCGGCCTGGCGCAGCGCGTCGTCGGCGCCGCCGGCCTCGGCCACCACGCGAAAGTGCGGCACCGCTTCCAGGCGCGCGCGCAAGCCGTCGCGCACCAGGGGGTGGTCGTCGACCAGCAGGATGTGGATCAGTTTCTCGGTCATGTCAGCGTGCTCGTGGAAGGAAGCGGGGCCGAGGCTTGCACCGACGTGCCGGCCGCGGACGAGGTGATGGCCAGCTGGCCGCCGATGGCGTCCATCCGTTCCATCATGTTGCGCAGGCCGATGCCGCGCTTGGGGTGGATCGCCACGCTGGCCGCGTCGAAGCCGGCGCCGTCGTCGGCAATCGTCAGGGTGACGCTGTCATCCGTGCGCGCCAGCGTGATCTCGACCTGGCGCGCGCCGGCGTGGCGCTCGATGTTGGTCAGCGCTTCCTGGGCGATGCGAAACAGCACCGTGTTGGCGACGTCAAGCAAGCCCTCGGTGACCCCGCGCGCGACAAAACGCACCGGCAGCGCGCTGTTCTGGGTCGTTTCGTGCGCCAGGTGCTCGAGCGCGGCGGCCAGGCCCAGGTCGTCGAGGATGGCCGGGCGCAGGTTGTGCGAGATGCGCCGCACCTCGCCCAGCACATCGTTGAGCTGGCTCGCGGTGTGCTCGAAACTGGCGCGCGCCTTTTGCTGCTGGGCCGCGTCGCCGCCCAGGCGGATCACGCCGGCCTCGATCTGCAGCTTGATCGACACCAGCCACTGGCTGATGCCGTCGTGCAGGTCGCGCGACAGGCGTGCCCGCTCCTGCTCCTGCGACTCGACCACGCGCTGGGCCAGCACCTTCAGTTTGGCGTCGGCCACGCGCAGCTCGCTGATGTTCAGGGCCAGCCCGGAACTGGCCACCACCAGCGCGCTGACAATCGCCAGCACCGCGATCCACAGCAAGGTGCCCTGGATGTTGCGCGACTGCTGGGCGTCGATCTTGGCCAGCGCGGCGTCGACGTCGTCGAGGTAAATGCCGGTGCCCAGCATCCAGCCCCAGTTCTCCATCGGGATCACATAGCCGAGCTTGGGCGCCGGCTTGTTGATCGACGGCTTGGCCCAGATGTAGCGCTGCAGCCCGCCGCCGCTTTTCGCGCGTTCGAGCAGGCGCTGGATGGTCGGTTCGCCCTTGACGTCGCGCATCTCCCACAGGTTGCGCCCCACCAGTTCCGGCTGGCGCGGATGCATCAGGCTGTTGCCCTGGAAATCGTAGACGAAGAAATAGCCATCGTCGCCGTAGCTCAGGGTCGAGAGGATGCGCTTGGCTTCGTCCAGGGTGGCCTGGTCGCGCTTGCCGGAGTCGACCAGATGCGCGATCGAGCGCGTCGCCAGGTCGACGTAGTGCTTGAGCTCGGCCTCTTTGCTGGCCAGGTAGGCTTGCTGGATGGTGTCGCGCTGCTGCTGGGCCAGGGTGATGGCCTGGTGGCGCACGAACAGCGCGATCGTGCACAGCGCCAGGATCAGTGGCGTGATCGCGAGAAAGATGACCTTTTGCCTTAACTTCATGCAGCGCCCGGCCTGCCGCGTACGGCTTTGTGAATAAGCCACGATTCTACGACGGCGGCAGGCCCGGTGGTTACGTAGTAACACGTATTGCCCTGCGTAGTGCTGCGCTTGCCGGGGAAACAAGACCATTCGATACTGATTCACACTGTGCGGAATTGAAACGGCATTGACCGGTCCAACCAGCACGGATCTATAAAAAACCTTGGAGGAGTCACCATGAAACGTCTGTCAAGCCAGCTCGGCTGGGCTGCGCTATCGATTTTCGGCGCCTGCGCGCTGGGCTATATCGCGCTCAAGCGCGGCGAAGCCATCAATGCGATCTGGATCGTCGCCGCGGCGGTCTGCGTGTACCTGATCGCCTACCGCTTTTACAGCCAGTTCATCGCCGACAAGGTGCTCGGGCTCGATGTCCGGCGCCAGACCCCGGCCGAAAAATTCAACGACGGCCTCGACTTCGTCCCCACCAATAAATATGTGCTGTTCGGCCACCATTTCGCCGCGATTGCCGGCGCCGGTCCGCTGGTCGGCCCGGTGCTGGCCGCGCAGATGGGCTACCTGCCCGGCATGATGTGGATCCTGGCCGGCGTGGTGCTGGCCGGCGCGGTACAGGATTTCATCATCCTGTTCATTTCCACGCGCCGCGACGGCCGCTCGCTGGGCGACCTGATCAAATCGGAACTGGGCGACATTCCGGGCGTCATCGCCCTGCTCGGCACCTTCATGATCATGGTCATCATTCTCGCGGTGCTGGCGCTGATCGTGGTCAAGGCCCTGACCGGCTCGCCCTGGGGCAGCTTCACCGTCATGGCCACCATTCCCATCGCCCTGTTCATGGGCGTGTATTCGCGCTTCGTGCGCGTGGGACGGATCGGCGAAGTGTCGCTGATCGGCTTCGTGCTGCTGATGCTGGCCATTATCGGCGGCCAGGTCGTGCAGGAACATGCCGTGCTCGGCCCGATGTTCACCTTCACCGGCACCGAACTGACCTGGATGCTGATCGGCTACGGCTTCGTGGCCTCGGTCATTCCCGTGTGGCTGCTGCTGGCGCCGCGCGACTACCTGTCGACCTTTCTGAAGATCGGCACCATCGTCGGCCTGGCGATCGGCATCCTGATCGTCGCCCCCGACCTGAAAATGCCGGCCGTGACCAAGTTCATCGACGGCAGCGGCCCGGTCTGGTCGGGCAGCCTGTTCCCGTTCCTGTTCATTACCATCGCCTGCGGCGCGGTGTCGGGTTTCCATGCGCTCATTTCGTCGGGCACCACGCCGAAGATGATCGAAAACGAACAGCACGCCCGCTTCATCGGTTACGGCGCCATGCTGATGGAGTCGTTCGTCGCCATCATGGCCCTGGTTGCGGCCTCGACCATCGAGCCGGGCATCTACTTCGCCATGAACAGCCCGGCCGCGATCCTGGGCACGACGGCCGAGTCGGCGGCCGCGGCGGTGACGCAGATGGGCTTTACCATCACGCCCGAGATGCTGACCCAGACCGCCAAGGATGTCGGCGAGAGCAGCATCATCTCGCGTGCCGGCGGCGCCCCGACCCTGGCGGTGGGCATGGCCAACATCTTGTCGAACGTCATTGGCGGCAAGACCATGATGGCCTTCTGGTACCACTTCGCGATCCTGTTCGAAGCCCTGTTCATCCTCACGGCGGTGGACGCCGGCACCCGCGCCGGGCGCTTCATGCTGCAGGACTTGCTGGGCACCTTCGCGCCGTCGCTCAAGCGCACCGAATCGATTCCGGCCAACCTGATCGCCACCTCGCTGTGCGTGGCGGCCTGGGGCTACTTCCTGTACCAGGGCGTGGTCGATCCGCTGGGCGGCATCAACACCCTGTGGCCGCTGTTCGGCATCGCCAACCAGATGCTGGCCGGCATCGCCCTGATCCTCGCCACCTGCGTGCTGTTCAAGATGAAGCGGGCAAAGTATGCGTGGGTGACCATGGTGCCGACCGTGTGGCTGCTGGCCTGCACCCTGACCGCCGGCTGGCAAAAGATTTTCCACGAGAACGTACGCATCGGCTTCGTGGCGCACGCGCACAAGTTCCAGGCCGCGATCGACCAGGGCACGGTGCTGGCGCCCGCCAAGTCGATGGCGCAGATGCACCAGATCGTGTTCAACGATTACCTGGACGCTTCGCTGGCGGGCTTTTTCATGTTCGTGGTGCTGTCGGTGCTGTTTTTCGGTGCGCGCACGGTGTTCAAGGCGCGCGCCATTGCTGCGCCAAGTTCCATGGAAACCCCGTTCGTCGCCAACGCGGCCACGCCGGCATGAGCATGTTCGCCACGCTCCTCGATGCCGGGCGCGACCTGGCCCAGGCCGGCCGCTACCTCGGGCAAAGCATGCGCCTGATGGTGGGGTTGCCCGAGTACGACACGTACGTGGCGCACATGGAAGCGACCCATCCGGGCCAGCCGATGATGAGCTACGAAGAGTTCTTTCGGGAGCGCCAGGAAGCGCGCTACGGCGGCGCAGGCAAGCGCGGCGGGTGTTGCTGAAACGAGCTGGTGAAAACGAAGGGACGCCAAGGCGTCCCTTTTTTCATCAGCTGGATTGTCAACTGGCCGGCGGTTCTCCCGACTGCGGCTTTTCGTAATACATGATATAGCTTTCCCTGTGAGCGTCTCCACCCCAGATGCGATGCCACACAATTTCCCGATCTTTCAACTCGACAACCTGATCGTAGTTGCCAGGCTGTTTTCCATAGCTCCAACCGCATTTGTAATCGGCGCACAGATACTCGACGCGATACACCTTGCCCTCGACGCCATCGGGCAGTTTGCATGTATCCGAGCGCGGGCCCGCATTGGTCACCGTGTCAACGTCGCATTTATGCGAAAAAAGTTGTCGCGTTACCGGGTCCTTTCGGATGTTGGGGCTCGTCGCCCCGAGGCGAAATGGTCCCCACAGGCCTTCCTTGTAGGATGCGATCGCCTTTTTCAACTCCTCGGGTGCGCACATCTGGGCATCGACGCGCAGATTGGCGATGTTTTGCTGAAAGAACGCCTCCCCCGACGCCTTTATCGACGGCGGCGCAGCGATGCGCAGCGTCTCGACCGCCCTGCACACATCGGAGGGATTTGCGCTGGAAAGTAGTTGGTGTTGAGCTGCCACCTCGTGCGCCCACATGAGATTCATTTGCGCGTAGGCCATGCTGCGCGTGGCATTGTCTCGCGCCGCCGCTTCGCTCCTGGCGAGTTCCTCGCGCACCTTTTTGTCGCCATGGTCAACCCAGGCCAGGTACGCCTGGCAGGCGGCGATAATGGCCAGAAAAAACGGAATCAATAGCTTGACCTGACGCGCGCCCCAGGCGTAATCGTGGGCAAACTGCATTTGTTCGCGCTCGGCCTTTTGCGCCTCCCTCCTTTCTTTTGCACGGTTCCATTCATGCTGTTCCTGTTCTTCCGGGGTCATGGCTTTTCCCTTCTGATGAAGTCATTCGTCTGTTTCCCATCAATGCACAGCATGGTGCCGTCGTGCGCTCCGACGATGCCGGCAAGACAATATAGACAAGGCCGGCCGATTCCGGTAACGCTAAACGACCTGGCATGGCCATGTTGGATATTTGCCTCGGTATCGACGGCTATGGCCCCCTTGCGCAGCCAACGCCGGACCTTTTCATTGACTTGTCCAAAATACACGTTCAACACTGTCGCTTTTTTTGACAGCGCTCCGGCACGTTTGTTCATTATCAAGGTCGGGCCAGATCAATCCCCGTATATTTTTCCTGCGGGACATATTTCCCGGACACTGAACCTCTTCTGCCGGGTCGTCCCATGATGCTGAACTTCGAACGCTCGAGCCTGAACAAAAAACTGACGATCATCTCGTTCCTGTCGACCGGCACCGCGCTGTTCTTCGTCTTCATCGCCTTCGCCGTCACCTCCGTGCTCAGCCACCGCAAGGACGAAGGCATGCAGCTGTCCTCGTTCGCCGGCGTGATCGGCACCAACAGCGTCGACGCGCTGATGTTCAACGACCGCGACCAGGCCAGCGCGACCTTGTCGGCGCTCAAGGCCAAGGTCGAAATATCGAGCGCGGTCTTGTTCGACCGCAAAGGCAAACTCTTTGCCCGCTACGTGCGCAGCGGCCAGGCCGAACCGGAACCGAGCGCACCCGAAATGAACCTGGACGAAGACGTGCTGGCCGAGGCGAGCCGCCAGGGCAGCCGCTTCTGGTCCGGCCGCATGCGCCTGTACCGCCCCATCATCAACGCCAACTACCAGGTCGGCATCGTCATGATCGAAGCGGACCTGACGCTGATGTGGCTCGACATCCTGAAAAGCCTGGGCATCATCGCTTGCGCCATGGGGGGCTCGCTGCTGATGTCGCTGATGCTGGCGAGCCGCTTCAAGGCCAGCATCGCCGATCCGGTTGCCAAGCTCATCCACGCGGCGCAAAAGGTCTCGGCCAGCCAGAACTACAACCTGCGCATTGCGCACGAACGCACCGACGAGATGGGCTCGCTGATCGACAGCTTCAACGCCATGCTGGCCCAGATCGAAGGCCGCGGCGCCGCCCTCACCCACCACCGCGACGAGCTCGAACGCCAGGTCAGCGTGCGCACCGAACAGCTGGAAAAAGCCAAGAACGCCGCCGAAGCGGCCAGCCGCGCGAAAAGCGCCTTCCTGGCCACCATGAGCCATGAAATCCGCACGCCGATGAATGGCGTGCTCGGCATGACCGAAATGCTGCTCAGCACATCGCTGAACGATACCCAGCGCAACTACACCAAGCTGGTCAAGCGTTCCGGCGAACACTTGTTGGTGATCATCAACGACATCCTCGACTTTTCCAAGATCGAGGCCGGCAAGCTGTCGATCGAGTACATCAATTTCAACCTGTGGGACTTGCTCGATGACATCAACACCATCTACACCCCGCAAGCCCAGGCCAAGGGCATCGCGCTCGACTTTGCCATCGCCAACGATATCCCGATCGCCATCTGCGGCGACCCGAACCGCCTGCGCCAGATCATGGCTAACCTGATCGGCAACGCGCTCAAGTTCACCGACCGCGGCCAGATCCTGGCCAAGGTCGATGTCGAAACCGAAGACGGCGCCAGCGTCGGCCTGCGTTTCGAGGTGCACGACACCGGCATCGGCGTCTCGCGCGAGGCGCGCAGCCGGATCTTCGACGCCTTTTCGCAGGCCGACAGTTCGACCACGCGCAAATACGGCGGCACCGGCTTAGGTCTTGCCATCTCGCGCCAGCTGGTCGAACTCATGGGCGGCAAGATCGGGGTCGACAACGCCCCCGCCCAGGGCTCGATCTTCTGGTTCACGGTCAGCTTCGACAAACGCCGGGTCGACCCCAACATGTTGGATGCCAGCCTGCGCATGACCGAAGGCATGCGCGTGCTGATCGTCGACGAGCAGGCCGCCAGCCGCGCCAGCCTGGAACGCCAGCTGGCCGAGTGGCAGGTGGCCAGCGACAGCGCGGTCTCGGCGGCGGACGCGGTCGAGCGATTGCTGGCGGCGGCGCGCGACGGGCGGCCGTACGAAGTGGCGATCATCGACATGGACCTGGAGCGCACCAGCGGCCTGTCGCTGGCGGCCGGGATCAAGGGCGATGCGGCCACCAACAACACCCGCATCATGCTCATCAGCGACAACCGCCGCGCGGCCGATCCGGTGCAGCGGCGCGAAGCGGGCGTGGCCTACCAGCTGATCAAACCGGCGCGCGCGGCCGACCTGTTCGAATGCATCATGACGCGCCCGCGCGGTAAACCGGTGAGCACGCTCGCGCCGGCCCCGCTGGCGCGCGCACCGGTGCCGCCGACAGGGCGCAAGCTGCGCCGTCAGCGCGTGCTGCTGGCCGAGGACAATCCGGTCAACGTCGAAGTGGCGACCGCCATGCTCGATGCGCTCGGCCTGGGCGTGTACTGCGCCCGCAACGGCGCCGAAGCGCTGGCCGCCGCCCGCACCGACGGCTACGACGTGGTGCTGATGGATTGCCAGATGCCGGTGATGGACGGCTTCGCGGCGACCGCCGAAATCCGCCGCCACGAGCGCGCCTGCGGACGCGCGCGCACCTTGCCGATCATTGCCATCACCGCCAACGCGCTGCAGGGCGACCAGGAAGCGTGCCTGGCGGCCGGGATGGACGACTACCTGAGCAAACCGTTCACGCAGCAGGAACTGGCCACCGTGCTCGCACGCTGGATCACCCTGCCGCTGCCCGGCAGCGCGCTGCACGAGGAACGTGCCGCAGCGCCACCGCCACCGCCGCCGCCTGCGCCAGCGCCGCCCGCGCCGATGCAGCAAGCCGCGGCGCTGGCCGCGCCCGCGCACGGCGCCGTCCTGCGCGCCAAACCCGTGCAGCGCGACGTCATCAACCGTCACGCGCTGGAAAACATCCGGGCGCTGAGCAAGGAGCGCGGCGACGCGCTGGTGCAGCGCGTGGTTGCCGCCTACGTCGACGACACGCCGCAGCACCTGAACACGCTGCGCCAGGCCATTGCCGGCGTCGATCCCGGCAACCTGCGCAAGATCGCGCACAGTCTTAAATCGAGCAGCGCCAACGTTGGCGCCGAGACGCTGGCGCAGATGTGCAAAGACATGGAAACGCTGGGCCGCACCGATACCACCGAAGGCGCGTCCGGCATTCTTACCGACATGGAGCGGGAGTTCAAGGCCGTGTGCCACTCGCTGCATGCCCTCCTAGAGAAGGAACATTGAACATGGCTGCTACCCCAATCAAACGCGGCGTCGTCCTGGTGGCGGACGACGATCCGGTCATGCGCCTGCTGATGCTCGAAATGCTCGGCCAGGTCGGGCTGGACGCGATCGAAGCGGAGGACGGCCTGCAGGCGCTGGCCCTCTACCAGAGCATGGCGCCGGACCTGATCCTGCTCGACGTCGACATGCCGAACATGGACGGCTTTTCGGCCTGCCGCGAAATCCGCCGCATCGAGACCGGCGCCCCGGTGCCGATCATCATGGTCACCGGCGGCGACGACATCGAGGCCGTCACCAACGCCTACGAGGCCGGCGCCACCGATTTTGTGTCGAAGCCGATCAACTGGCCGATTCTCGGGCACCGCGTGCTGTACGTGCTGCGCGCCAGCGACGCCATCGTGCGCCTGCGTATCGCCGACGCCCACAACCGCGCGGTGCTGGCGGCCATTCCCGACACCTTTTTCCGGCTCGGCAAGGACGGCGTGTATCTCGATTACGAACAAGGCCACGACGCCTCGGCCGCGATCCCGGCGGAGCTGTGCGTGGGCAAGCACATCACCGAAGTGCTCCCGCGCGACATCGCCGAGCGCCTGCTCGAACAGATGCACTGCGTGCTCGATACCCAGCACGTGCGCTCGGTCGAATATGAACTGGTCAGCTTCGGCATGGTGCAGCACTTCGAAGCGCGCCTGGTCGCCACCGGCCCCGATGAAGTGCTCGGCCTGGTGCGCGACATCAGCGAGCGGCGCCGCACCGAAGAGCAGATCCGCCGCCTGGCCTACTGCGACAGCCTGACCGGCATTCCGAACCGCCAGGCCTTTCTGGAGACGCTGGAGCGAGAACTGCACCGTTCCAAGGTCGGCAAGAAAAAATTCGCGGTGCTGTTCATGGACCTCGACGCCTTCAAGCGCATCAACGATACGCTGGGCCACAACGTGGGCGACCATCTGCTCAAGATCGTCTCGGAGCGGCTGCGCGAAACCATCCGCCCGAGCGACCTGGTCTCGCGCGGGGACCAGTCGCACAACCTGGCGCGCCTGGGAGGCGACGAATTCACGATCCTGATACCGGACCTGGAACGGGTCGAGAACGCGCTCAACGTGGCGCACCGGGTCAAGGAAGCGATGCGGCGCCCCTTCCTGATCGAAGGGCACGAGATTTTCGTCACGGCCAGCATCGGCATCTCGCTGTTCCCGGAAGACGGCGACGATTGCGATTCGCTGCTCAAGTTCGCCGACACCGCCATGTACCACGCCAAGAACTGCGGCAAGAACAACGCCAAGTTGTACAGTTCTTCGCTGACGATGCAGATCATGAGCCACGTGAAGCTCGAAGTCGGCCTGCGCAAGGCGCTGCGCAATGAAGAACTGTACCTGCTGTACCAGCCGCAGATCGACGTGCGCTCGTCCGAGATCGTCGGGGTCGAAGCGCTGGTGCGCTGGCGCCATCCGGAGCGCGGCATCATCTCGCCGACCGAGTTCATTCCGCTGGCCGAGGAAACGGGCCTGATCGTGCCGATCGGCGAGTGGGTGCTGCGCACTGCCTGCAACCAGGCCAAGGCGTGGCAAAAGTCGACCGGGTGCGCGATCCGCATGGCCGTCAATTTGTCGGCCAAGCAGTTCAAGGATGAAAACCTGACCCAGATCGTGCTCTCGGCCCTGCACGATTCGGGGCTCGATCCGAAGATGCTCGAACTGGAACTGACCGAAGGGACCTTGATGGACGACGCCAAGGCGACCATGGCGACCCTGGAGCAGTTGCGCGGCATTGGCGTGTATCTGTCGATCGACGATTTCGGCACCGGGTATTCGTCGATGAATTACCTCAAGCGCTTCGATGTGCGCGCGCTCAAGATCGACAAGAGCTTTATCTGCGGGCTGCCGCAGGATTCGGAAAACGCGGCCATCACGCGCGCCATCATCGCCATGGCGCATGGCCTGAAGATGGTGGTGGTGGCCGAAGGCGTGGAAACCGACGAACAGCTGGTGCTGCTCGAAGAATACGGCTGCGACCTGGTGCAGGGGTTCTACCTGGGCCACCCGTCGCCGCATGAGTCGATTACGCTGATGCTGAACAAGGCCAATTCGCTGGCGGTAGCGATGAAATAGCATAGCTCACCTCAGAACGTTTAGCCTCCATACACCGGCAGCCTTTTATCCGTCGTTCCTGCCACTGGCAGGAACGCCCCCGCGCCAAGGCGGCCCTTGGCACAAGGACAACGGGGGTCATTTAAACGTCAGCGTATGCCGCGCCGCCCCCGGCAGCAACGGCGTCGGCTTGCCACTGACCCAGTCGGCGTGGCCATCCATGAACCACGGCGACAAGGGATGACCGCTCTGCCCGCCCGGCATATTGAACACGCCCTGCTCTTCCTTCCCCGGCGACACCGTCATGCGCTGCGACTGCCCGAAATTTTTCCCCGCCACGCGCGGCATGTTGGCGTCGCCCGCCAGCATATCGGGCGGTGCGCTCAGCCAGCGTGCCAGGAACGGTGCCGCCGCGGCTATCGGATGCGCAATCGCCGCCGTATTGCGCTCGCCCCACGTTGCTTTTTCCAGCGCCACGCCATCGGCCGCCAGGTCCGCGATCACCCGGTCGACGGCGGCCAGCTGCACCGACTGCCAGTTCGCATGCCCCGGCGGCAGCCAGGCCGCCGGCTGCTCGTCCAGCAGGCGTGCGACCACCTCGGGCCAGCGCGATGTGGCCAGCGCCATCTTGGACTTGGGATGGAGCTGCGCCAGTTCGCCGTCGACGCCTTCGAACAGCACATCGCCGAGCGCCCACATGAAGTGGCGCGCCAGCCGGTAGCCGCTTGACTCCACGCTGGCGCGCCCGCTCCAGCTCTTGTTCAACAGCGCCAGGAACTGCGCGCGCTGCGGCTTGCCCTGCAGCGCTTGCGCATCGAGCACCTTGATGGCGCGCTCGCGCCAGGGCGCGACGAACAGCGCACGGTCGTCGAGCGCCACGCCGTACACGCCCGCCACGTCGGTCTTCGGTCCGAGCGCGGCCAGCGCATCGCGGATCTGGCGGTTACGCGCGCCGATGTCGAAGCCGCCGTCGCCGAGGATTTGCGCACCGGCGCCGTTCAACTGGCGCGCGTTGGCGGTCGAGAGCTGGCCGCCGGGCGGATTGACCACGCGCGGATAATCGCTCGGCGCCAGCGCGCCATCGAACGTGGCCTGCCCGCCATCGACCAGCAACGGAAAGGTGGCGCCGCTGCCAGGCTGGCTGCGGCGCGGCAGCGCGCCCGAGATGGTCCAGCCGATATTGCCCTGGTCGTCGCCACCGACGAAATTTTGCGACGGGATGCCGATGGTGGCCGCCACGGCCAGTGCCTGGTCGAGCGTGTCGACCGTCTCGAGCCGCACCGGATGCAGGTTGAGGGACGCCGGCGCATGCGCCAGCCAGTGAATGGCGTACGGCTTGCCGTCGGTCTCGCGCACCGGACCGAACGAGGTTTCGTGCACCGTCATCCGCTCGGCGGGCGCGCCCTTGACGAGAATGGTTTCGATGACGGCCGTCGGCTTTTCCCAGCCGGCCGGGGTGCGCAGTTCGCCCGGGCGCTGGGCGTCCTGGCCCAGCATCACCAGGTCGAGCAGGTCGGCGTAGCTGTTGGTGTAGCCCCAGGCCACGCGCCCGTTGCTGCCGGCGATGATGACCGGCGGCGCGCCCGGCAGGGTGACGCCGACGATGCGGCGCGGCGCGCCCTTGGCGTCCGGGTACTGGATCGCCAGGCGGTACCAGGTGTTGGGCAGCGACAGGCCCAGGTGCATGTCGTCGGAGACGATGGCCGCGCCATCCTTGCTGCGGCTGCCGGCCACGGCCCAGTTATTGCTGCCGACCGAATCGATGAAGTCGGCCGAAGCCAGCTTGTTCGCATCGGCCTTGCCCGGCTTGCCCCACCATGCCGGCGGCGCGGGCGGGATCGCCACCGGTGTAAGGGCGATGCCGGCGGCGTCGAGCGGGGCATCCCATTTGCTGGCGTCGGGCAGCAGGAAGGCCATCTGCGCGGCGTCGCTGTGCTCGCGGATCCAGCCGCGCGTGAGTTCGCGCGGTTCGACCGTGCCTTGCAGGTCGAAGTACATCGCGCACACCACCAGCAGCGAGTCGTCGGCGCTCCAGGGACGCGGCTTGACGCCGATCAGCGTGTATTCGAACGGGTTGGCGCCGAGGGAGTTCAGCCCGGCGTTGACGCCGGCCACGTAGCGGTCGAGCAGCAGGCGGTCGGCGGGATTGAGCAGCTTGAGCGAAGCGGCCACCCGCGCGCGGAAGCGGTGCAGGCGGTTGGCGCGGTCGCGCGGCAAGGCGCGCGCGCCGAACAGTTCGGCCAGTTCGCCGGCGCCCACGCGGCGCAGCAGGTCCATCTGGAAGAAGCGTTCCTGCGCGTGCACGAAGCCGGTGGCGTACGCCACGTCGGCGCGGCGCTCGCCCGTGATCAGCGGCACGCCATGCTCGTCGCGGGCGACCGTCACCGGGGCCGACAGCCCGCTCGCCTGGATGTCGCCGTCGAGCCGGGCCAGGCTGGCGCGCAGGTACAGCCACACGCCGAACGCCGCGAGCACCAGCAGGACAAGAAGGCCGAACAGCAGCCGGAACGACCAGACTTTGATTGCACGCGTACTCATGACTCTCCCGAATTGATTTCGCAAAGCATCTTGCCAGAAAAATCACTACCGGCGCAAACATTGTTGACCGCCCCGCGATATGAGCCGACAACAACGAAGAGGTTCCCCGTTGCGGTTCGATATAGACCACGCTCGTGCTCAGCGGCCCTTTTTAAGCTATATCAAGGAAGTGAGGATGATTGGTTGGCCAACTGGGGCGCGTTGACGGAGCGCTATTACATCAACATCCTGTTATGACAATAGCCACTACCCTTGAATAAAAACACGCCGCAATGACGGTTATCGACCATTAAAGTTTCGATATTATTGATATATTGAGATTGACTGCCAGATAATGGAATTTGTACTTTTTACATGCGCCTGGATCGTCCACTGTGGCGCCAAATCCACAGGCATAAATAAGGGTATTCGATCGATTTTGCGATACACTAAGCCGAACCGGAGGGGATTACATGAAGAAAACCCAAACGAGTTCCGATTGCGTTTCTTCGACGACGGGTCAGCTTTTCTCGATTCAAATAATTGGTAATAAATAAAGGATACCATTATGAAACGCAGGACGATCTTTGCATTTTGTCTGGCGCTGGCCGCTTTTCAAGCTGTCGGCGCCGAGGAGCGCGTTACCAAGGACGAGGCTGTCGCTTTTGTCAACCGGGCGCTCGCTGACATTAAAGCCAACGGCCCGGTCAAGGCAATGGCCGAATTCAACGATCCGAAAGGCCGGTTCATCGACAGAGAACTGTACGTCGTGGTGGTCGATTTGCAGGGGAATATGCTGGCCAATGGCGCGAATAGCAAACTCGTCGGAAAGAATCTCTTGGAAATCAAAGATCTGGAGGGAAAACATTTCGTCCAGGAGCAAATAGAGATCGCGAAGACCAAGGGTTCCGGTTGGTCGGAATTCCATTGGAATAACCCTGTCACCAAGAAGATGGCGGTTCGCCAGTTCTACCTCGTGCGCAATGGAGATTATTTCGTCGGCTCCGGGATATTCAAACCCTAGTTATTATTTCCTTATTACTTTCATTTGATACGAATAAAGCGTACCGGCGTCGACAACAAGCTTCACCCCGTTTCAGCTTTGTCATTCATCATCGGAGACACATCAATGAAAAATAAACTGCTTAAGCTCACCCTGGCGATGGCGGGAGGGCTTACCGCCCACTTTGCACTGGCGCAAAGTCAAGTCACCATATATGGAGTTCTGGACAGTGGATTGGTCCATACGACAAATTCCAACACTGCCGGGAACTCGGTTACCAAAGTGCCCGGCCTCACCGGAAGCGTTCCTTCCCGCCTGGGTTTCCGCGGAACAGAAGACCTCGGCAATGGCGTGCAAGCGCTGTTCGTGCTTGAGGCCGGATTGAGCCTTGATACCGGCACCATGGGGCAGGGAAATCGCTTGTTCGGCCGTCAGGCCTATGTGGGGCTAAAAAATCCATACGGCACATTAATGTTGGGTCGCCAGACGAATATGACGTTCCTTGCGGCAGTCAAGTCGGATGTCATGGGCCCGAATATCTTCAGCATGTCGAGCATTGATCCCTACATCCCCAATGCGCGCAGCGACAATGCGATAGGATACCTCGGTAATTTCGGTACGGTCACCGTCGGTGCGACCTACAGTCTGGGCAGAGACGCCTCGACTGCGGGTGGCGCCGGGGGGACCGGGTGCCCAGGGGAGGTGAACGGCAATTCCAAGGCATGTCGCCAGATAACAGCATTGCTGGGCTACGATAACAAGGCGTATGGTCTTACTGTCTCGTACGACCTCATGAACGGCAACACTGGTGCGGCTGCAGGGCTAACCTCATCCGAGGCGAGTGATCGCAGGACGACCTTGAACGGGTACGCCATGGTTGGCCAGGCTCGGTTGGGGATGGGCGGCATGGCACGCAAGAAAGCGGCGGCGACCATCGCAAATAGCCTCGAATCGGACTTGTACTACGTGGGCGCAAGCTATCCGATATCTGCAGCCCTGCAGCTCGACGGCCAGGTGGCCCGCCATGACATCAAGCGTAGCGCCAACGATTCGACTCTGGCTGTCGTTCGGCTCACTTACAGCCTGTCCAAACGAACAGCGCTGCATAGCTCCCTGGGCCACATGAAAAATGGTGGTTCCGCTGCAATACCGCTTGACGTCGGCGGAACGGTCGGTGTTGGCCTGAGCCAATCTGGCCTGGCACTTGGCGTGCGGCACGCTTTCTAGAAGCTGGGTACAAGCGCCACCCGACTTCTCCATACCGAGTTGCTTACCAGATGTAATCCAGCTTTTTCAATGTGTGGAGTCCGCCAAAGCCCGGTGTTGGCGGACCCTCGATACGAGACTAGAACAACGAGGAGGTTCCCCGTAGCGGTTTGATATGGATCACGCTCCTGCTCAGCGACCCTTTTAAGCTATATCAAGGCGATACGCGGCCTTGCGCAACGCGGCCGCGCATAAAGGAGAGTTCGATGCATAAGAGTTCGATGCATAAGTTGATGACGGTGTGTCTTGGCGCGCTGCTGCTGGCGGCGTGCACCACGCCACAGCAAAGGGCTGCCGCCGCGCAGGCGGAGATGGAACGGACGATGGTGGTGTACGGGCCGGCATGCTCCAAGCTCGGCTATCCGGCCAACTCGGACCAGTGGCGCAATTGCGTGCTGCAACTTAGCGCGCGCGACGATCTGCAGCGCTATGGCTATCCGCACTACTACGGGGCGCTGGGGCGCTCGCACTGGTCCCTGGGCGGGTATTGGGGGCCTTACTGGTAGCGCCGGCCCATTGATGGGCGAAGCCCGCCTTGGTCAAGGCCACCCGCGTTTGCAGCAGGTGCGCGATGAGTTCCTGCGCGTGGCGCAGCAGCGCGGGATGACGGGCGTCGCGCGGGTGCAGGGCCAGGCGTACCAGCGGGGCGTCGCGCAGCAGCCGGGCGAGCATCCAGGCGGCGGGCGGGGAAATAATGCGCCCGGTGCGGTTGCGCGCGGTGTACACGAGCGAGGGAGACAGCAGGGCGTCGCGGTGCTGTAGCGGCGGTGCGGCGAACTTGGGTTCCCGCCTGCGCGGGAACGACGGTTTCAAGGGCGGGGGTGAAAGCTGACGTTGCGGGTGCTCGGGTTGCTGCGCGCCAAGCTCCTGCGGCTCGGACTCCTGCGGCTCGGGCTCCTGCGGCTCGGGCTCCTGCGGCTCGGACTCCTGCGGTGCGCGTTGCTGCCGGCCGGTCCGATGCGGGTCGGACTGCTTCTCTCGCGGCATCAAGCAATGAAAATGACTCCACGTCGTCGTGTAAATAAACGGATGACTGCGCACCGCCTCCCAGGCGCCATCGCCGAGCAGCCATGCAGGCGCGACAAAGCCGCTCACGGGCCAGCCGCGCTCGTCGAACCACGCCAGCCCCAGCGCGATGCGGCGCCGCGCTTCGTCCGGGTCCAGCGCGGCGAACTCGCCCTCCCCCTCGGTGTACACCCCGCGCAGGAAACGGCTGCGCCAGCCGCTTGCCGGCGCGGCGCTGTCGCGGTGAGTGTAGCCATGCAGTGCCAGTTCGTGCCCATCGACGAGCAAGCGCTCGAGGGTCGCCTCGAAGGCCGGCGAACGCGCCTCGCTGCCGTGCCAGCACGGCACCACCAGCCAGGTCAAGGCGATGTCCGCCACTTCGCGCACCGCCTCAAACAGGCGCAGGCAGTCGGTCCAGGTGGCCGGCGCCACGTCGTGGATGACGACACACAGCGCCGGCCTGCCGTGCGGCGGCGGTTCGCACACCCACTCCAGGCCAGTGCGCCTGCGCCGATCGTCATTCGGTGGCGCAGACACGCTCGGCCTCCAGGTCGGCACGCGCGCGCGATGCCAGCAATCCCGCGTAGCGGTTCATCAGCTGCGGCATGATGCGGTTCCAGTCGTACTGCTCGCGCGCCTTGCGCGAGGCGGCGTGCGACATGCCCGCCAGATCCTTGCCGTAGATGGCCTCGATGCCGTCTGCCAGGCTGCCGACGCTGTTTGGCGCGACCACGATGCCGGTGCTGTCGTCGATCAGTTCGGCCACGCTGCCGCCGCGCGTACCGACCACCGGCAAGCCGCACGCCATCGCCTCGGGCACGATCAGGCCGAAGGTTTCGCAGTCGCCTGGATGGACCAGCACGTCGCAGCTGGCGAGCAGGCGCGCCAGCACGCACTGGTCGCGCTGGAACTTGATGACGCTAACCTGGGCGCAGCGCGGCACCTCGCCCCCGCCGCCGATCAGCAGCAGGTGGTACGGCGGCCCGAGTTTAGCCACCGCGTCGATCAGCACCGTGAGCTTTTTGTCGGGGGTGAAGCGGCCGGCGTAGACCAGCAGGCGCGTCTCGGGCGCCAGCCCCAGTTCCTTGCGCAGCGAATCGGTGCGCCGCTGCGGCGCGAACGTGTCGACGTCGATCCCGAGCGGCTGGTGCACCGCGTCGCGCACGCCGATGGCGGCCAGCTGGTGCACCATCAGCCGGCTTGGCGCGAGCACCAGGTCGAACTGGCGGTACAGGTGCGCCAGGTAGGCGCCGGCGGCGCGGCGCGCGGTTGGGCCAAAGCGCTCATGCACCAGGCGCGGCAGGTCGGAGTGATAAAAAGCGACCGCCGGCACGCCCAGCTGGCGCCGCGCGCGCAACGCCGCCCATGCGGCGTGGAAGGCGTCGCCCGTTTCGACCAGGTCGGGCTGCAGGCCGAGCACGAGGCGCGCGGCGGCGCCGACCGAGCGCGGAATGCGGAAACCGTGCATGCTTGGCACAGCCAGGGCGGGTACGCGCAGCAGCGCCGGCGTGCCATGGCGGCTGTCGACATTGGTGCTGAGGATGGTGTGACGCACGCGGCTGCGCTGTGCCAGCCAGGCGGCCTTGGCGTTGAGGTAGGTGCTCACGCCGCCGCCTTCCGCGGCATAAAACATGGTGATGTCGACGAGGTGCATGCTGATGGGGCTCAATGAAGAGAGCCCACCTTAGCAGCGGATAAGAGCGGAAGTTTGAGCGCACGCAAATGTGCGCCACGCTTTCGTGCGCCGCGCTCTCGTGCGCCGCGCTCTCGTGCGCCGCGCTTTCGTGCGCCGCGCGTTCGTGCGCCGCGCAAACGGTCAGTGCCCGGCGCGGGGATGGGCTCGCGGACGCGCCGCGGTTCCCGCCCTTACAGCACCTGGGCTTGCCTCAAGGTGGCAATCGTGTCGGCATCGTAGCCGAGGCTGGCAAGGATCTCGTCGGTGTGCTGGCCCAGCGTGGGCCCGAGCCAGCGGGTCCGGCCCGGCGTGGCCGACAGCTTGGGCGTAATCGCCGGCATCTTGACCGGCGTGCCGTCGCTGAAGTGGTGCTGCTCGAACATCTCGCGCGCGAGAAATTGCGGGTCGCTCATCATGTCGCGCACCGAGTAGATCTTGCCGGCTGGGACATCGGCCGCCTTCAGGGTCGCCAGCGCGCTGTCGATGCTTTGCGTGGCGCACCAGGCTTGAATCGCCTCGTCGATCTCGGCGCTGCGTGGCACGCGGCCGTCGTTGCGCGCCAGTTGGGCGTCGCCCGCCATGTCGATGCGGCCCATGGCCAGCATCAGGCGCTTGAAGATGGCGTCGCCATTGCCGGCGATGACGATGTTCTCGCCGTCGCCGGTGGTGTAGGTATTGGACGGCACGATACCCGGCAGCGCGCCGCCGGTGCGTTCGCGCACCACGCCGGCGTGGTCGAACTCGGGCACCAGCGACTCCATCAGGTTGAACACGGCTTCGTACAGGGCCACGTCGACCATCTGCCCTTCGCCGGCGACGCGCCCGCCGGTGGCGTCGCGGTGGCGCAGCGCCATCATGGCGCCGATCACGCCGTGCAGCGCGGCCACCGAGTCGCCGATCGACACGCCGACCCGCACCGGCGGGCGGTCCGCATGGCCCGACACGTAGCGCAGCCCGCCCATCGATTCGCCGATGGCGCCGAAGCCCGGCTGGTCTTTCATCGGGCCGGTCTGGCCGAAGCCGGACAGGCGCACCATGATCGCCGCCGGATTGAGAGCCTTGATCTGTTCATAGCCGATGCCCCATTTTTCGAGCACGCCGGGACGGTAGTTTTCGATGATGATGTCCGCCTCCAGCGCCAGCTGCCTGGCGATGGCGCGGCCGCGTTCATCCTTCATGTTCAGGGTGATGCTTTTCTTGTTGCGCGACTGGACCGACCACCACAGCGAGGTGCCGTCCTTGAGGATGCGCCACTGGCGGATCGGGTCGCCCCCGTCGGGCGCTTCGACCTTGATCACGTCGGCGCCGAATTCGGCCAGCATGCGCGCGCAGAACGGGCCTGCGATCAAGGTGCCCAGTTCGAGCACCTTGATGCCGGCCAGTGCGCCGGGTGTTGGCGCCGCCGCCGTCATCAGGTGCTGCGCCGGTCGAGCATGGCGCGCGCGATGGTGCCCGGGTCGACGTATTCGAGTTCGCCACCGACCGGCACGCCGCGCGCAAGGCGGCTGACCTTCAGGCCGCGCGCCTTGAGCATCTCGCTGATGTAGTGCGCGGTGGCTTCGCCTTCGTTGGTGAAGTTGGTCGCCAGGACCACTTCGCCGACGACGCCGTCGGCCGCGCGCACCAGCAGTTTTTCGAGGTGGATGTCTTTCGGGCCGATGCCGTCGAGCGGCGACAGGCGCCCCATGAGGATGAAGTACAGGCCCTTGTAGGTTAGGGTCTGCTCGATCATCATCTGGTCGGCCGGCGTTTCGACGACGCACAGCAAGGCAGTGTCGCGCTGGTCGTCCAGACACAGGTCGCACACTTCGGTTTCGGAGAAGGTGTTACACAGAGCGCAGTGATGCACCGCGTCGACTGCCTGGTACAGCGCGCGCGAGAGCATGGCTGCGCCTTCGCGGTCGTGCTGCAGCAGGTGGAAGGCCATGCGTTGCGCCGACTTCGGGCCGACGCCGGGCAAACGGCGCAGCGCTTCGGTCAGGAAGTCGAGCGATTTGGACATGCGGGTTGACGATGCTTAGAAAGGCATCTTGAAGCCGGGCGGCAGCTGCATGCCGGCCGACAGGCCACCGAGCTTTTCGGCGGAAGTCGCTTCTGCCTTGCGCACGGCGTCGTTGAAGGCGGCGGCGACCAGGTCTTCCAGCATGTCCTTGTCGTCGGCCAGCAGCGACGGGTCGATGGTGACGCGCTTGACGTCGTTCTTGCACGTCATGACGATCTTCACGAGGCCGGCGCCGGACTGGCCTTCGACTTCGACGGTCGCCAACTGCTCCTGCGCCTTCTTCATGTTGTCCTGCATGGCTTGCGCCTGTTTCATCAAGCCTGCGAGCTGGTTCTTCATCATGGTGGTTCTCCGGGATGTTAAAAGATTAGAAAATGTAGGGTGCGGGTCTAGGCCA
Organism: Telluria sp.; assembly: GCA_036386755.1. Taxonomy (GTDB): domain Bacteria; phylum Pseudomonadota; class Gammaproteobacteria; order Burkholderiales; family Burkholderiaceae_D; genus Telluria_A. Next base: position 5,712 of record DASVVC010000153.1, on the reverse strand, counting down.
GCGCGCCTGGGGCGGGACGCACCGAGCCGGGCACGATGAACGCGCCGAGGTCGCGCATCACGTCCTTGACGAAGGGATCGTTGGCCACGGTTTCCTCGGCCACGCGCTGGCACTCTTCGCGGTACGCGATCGCTTCGGCGCTGGCGGTGTACCACACCGGGCCGATGTCGATCTCGAGGTGGATCTTGGTGGAGGCAAAGCGCTCCTGCAGCGCCGTGCACAGTTTTTCGGTATTGCCGCTGGCGCGCAGGGTGTCGATCGGCACGCGCAGGCTGAAAGTGGTGACGTTACCGTCGACCGCGCACGAAACCAGCTCCGTTTGCAGCGCCAGTTGCTGCGACACGCCGCGCAGGACCAGGCCGGCGGCAAGCGCCGGCCAGTTGCCGTCCCAGTCGATCTCGGGGACCGGGGTGATGACGTAGGCGGGGCGCGGACGCGCCGGTGCGCGCGCGACGGCGGCCGGCGGCGCTTCCTGCGCGACGGCGGTGTCGTCGGAAAATTCGGTGACCCACGACGGCGGCTCGCCGTCATCGTGCATGTCCGGGTAGTGCGCTTCGGGCATCGGCGGCGCCGGCATTGGCATGGCCTGCATTGCAGGGGCCTGCGCTGCAGGGATGGCAGCCTGCGGCGTACCCTGCTCCCACGGCGGCGGCGCTTTGGATGGCGCCGCGGGCTCGGGCTCCGCTGCGGGAGCCGGCGGCGCGGCCGCGGCAGCAGCGCTGGCGGCGGCCTGGTTCGACATCGCGGTCGGACGGCGCGGCGGCGAGTTTTGCCCACGGCTGGCCGAACGCGCCGCTTCGAGGGCGGCATTGATCGCGGCGCGCGCCGAATTCATGGCCGGCACGCTGGCCGGCGGCGCGGCTGCCGCTGCCTGTGCATGTGCCTGTTGTACGGGCGGCGCTGCCTGCTGCACGGGCGGCGGCATGCGCGGCGCAGGCGCAGGCGGCGCGCTCACGACGGCGTGGCTGGCGACAGCCGCCGACGCGGCCCGTGCCGGTGCCGGTGCGGCAGCTGCGGCGGCGGCAGCCGCTGCCCGCGCAGGCGCAGGCGAGCGCGCAGCGGACGACCCGCCCGGCGGCGCGCCTTCGCCGCCACCGTTACCGGGGCGGAAAGCGAGCATGCGCAGCAAGGTCATGGTAAAGCCGGCGTATTCGTCGGGTGCGAGGCCGATTTCGTTGCGGCCGTGGACGACGATCTGGTAATACAGCTGCACTTCCTGGGCGTCGAAGGCGCCTGCCAGGCGCAGGATGTCGGCCAGTTCCGGCAGGTCTTCCGGCACGGCCGAGGGCACGCTTTGCGCCAGCGCGATCCGGTGCAGCAAGGTGCCCAGGTCCTGCAGCGCCCCGTTGTACGACAGGCTGCGGCTGGCCATTTCGTCGGCCACCGCCATCAGGTCGGCGCCGTCTTGCGCCAGCAGCGCGTCGAGCAGGCGCACCAGGTAAGTCTGGTCGAGCGCGCCGAGCATGCCCTGCACCGCGTCGAGCGTGACCTCGCCGGCCGCGTAGGCAATGGCCTGATCGGTCAGCGAGAGCGCGTCGCGCATCGAGCCGTGCGCGCCCTGGGCCAGGAGGCGCAATGCGGGCTGCTCGAAGCTGATGCCTTCCTGGCCGAGGATGTTATCGAGGTGGCTGATGATATGCCCCGGCGGCATCTGCTTGAGGTTGAACTGCAGGCAGCGCGAAAGCACGGTGACGGGAATTTTTTGCGGATCGGTGGTCGCCAGGATGAACTTGACGTGCTCGGGCGGCTCTTCCAGCGTCTTCAACATGGAGTTGAAGGCGTGGTTGGTCAGCATGTGCACCTCGTCGATCATGTAGACCTTGAAGCGCGCGTTCGAGGGGGCGTAGACAGCTTGCTCCAGCAACTGGGCCATTTCGTCGACGCCGCGGTTGGACGCGGCGTCCATCTCTATATAGTCGACGAAGCGGCCGGCGTCGATCGCGGTGCACGCTTCGCACACGCCGCAGGGGTTGGCGGTAATGCCGCCGGTGCCGTCAGGGCCGATGCAGTTGAGCGACTTGGCCAGGATGCGCGACAGGGTCGTCTTGCCGACACCGCGCGTGCCGGTGAACAGGTAGGCGTGGTGCAGGCGGCCGGTTTGCAGCGCGTGCGTCAAGGCGCGCACCACGTGCTCCTGGCCGACGAGCGTGTCGAAATTCTTGGGACGGTATTTGCGGGCGAGGACTTGATAGGACATGCTGAATTTTACCGTAGATAGCGAACGCGGGGGCTTCCCGCTGCCCGAAAAGGCAATTGTAGCAAGAGCGCGCGCGAATGCGAAACCGCCGCTTGTGCAAGCGCTGTTTTACAAGGAAAGTTGGGAGGTGCGGCGAGGGACTGCTGAAAGATCGAAAGAGGCGAGCCTGATCTGCGGCACTTATGGTTAACGGCCGTGGCTGCTTCGTTCCCGACCTGACCAGGTTAGCCATGCCACAATGCGCAGGGGCCCGCCGGGGACAATTATAACCGACCGGGAAGATTTGTGGGGTGCGTTCGTCGTTACCGGCGTGATGGCCGTAAATCTCAAGGTTGTCGATAGCGGTGTCATGGCCGCAGCCCTCAAGACCGTCGCCTCCGGCAGTGCCGGAAACGACGCAGGCATAGGGTGGAACAACCATACAGGCTAGATACCCAGCTCCTGCCAGATCGAATCGATCTTCGCCTTCACTTCGGGCGTCATGCTGATCGTGGTGCCCCACTCGCGATTGGTCTCGCCCGGCCACTTGTTGGTGGCGTCGATGCCCATCTTGCTGCCCAGCCCACTGACCGGCGAGGCGAAGTCGAGGTAGTCGATCGGCGTATTGTCGACCAACAGCGTATCGCGCATCGGATCGACCCGCGTGGTAATGGCCCAGATGACCTCTTTCCAGTCGCGGATATCGACGTCTTCGTCGACCACCACGATGAACTTGGTATACATGAACTGGCGCAGGAAGCTCCACACCCCGAACATGACGCGCTTGGCGTGGCCGGCGTACTGCTTTTTCATCTGCACCACGGCCATGCGGTAGCTGCAGCCTTCCGGCGGCAGGTAAAAGTCGGTGATTTCGCTGAACTGCTTTTGCAGCAGCGGAATGAAGACTTCATTCAGCGCCACGCCGAGCACGGCCGGCTCGTCCGGCGGCTTGCCTGTATACGTGGAGTGATAAATCGGATCGCGCCGCATGGTGATGCGGTCGATGGTAAACACCGGAAAACTGTCCTGCTCATTATAGTAGCCGGTATGGTCGCCGAAGGGCCCTTCCAGCGCATGCTCGTAGCCGGTCGGATGGTTCGGATCGGCGTAGATATGCCCTTCCAGCACGATCTCGGCCGAGGCCGGCACGCGCAATTCGCTGCCGATGGCGCGGGTCAATACCGTGCGGCTGCCGCGCAGCAAACCGGCGAACTGGTATTCGGACAGGCTGTCGGGCACCGGCGTGACCGCCCCGAGGATGGTGGCCGGGTCGGCGCCCAGTGCGACGGCCACCGGATACGGCTGGCCCTTGGTGGCAATACCGTGCTCGCGGAAGTCGAGCGCGCCGCCGCGATGCGCCAGCCAGCGCATGATGACCTTGTTCGGGCCAATGACCTGCTGTCGGTAGATGCCCAGGTTCTGGCGCTTCTTGTTAGGACCCTTGGTAATGACCAGCCCCCAGGTGATGAGCGGGGCGATGTCGCCCGGCCAGCAATGCTGGATCGGTAGGCGCGCCAGGTCGACATCGGCGCCTTCCCAGACGATATCGTGGCAGGCGGCGCCGCGCACTTCCTTAGGCGACATGTCCCACACCGCCTTGACCAGGGACCCGAGGCCCATCAGGTCCTTGAAGCCCTTGGGCGGTTCCGGCTCCTTGAGGCGCGCCAACACATGGCCGATCTTGCGCAGCTCGCTCACATCGTCCGCGCCCATGCCGAGCGCGACCCGGCGCGGCGTGCCGAACAGGTTGCCGAGCACGGGGATGGTGTGACCAGTGGGATTCTCGAACAAAATGGCCGGTCCGGCGGCCCGCAAAGCGCGGTCGCACACCTCCGTCATCTCCAAATACGGCGAAACGGGCAAGGAAATGCGCTTCAATTCGCCCATTTCTTGCATTTTCGACATGAAATCGCGCAAGTCTACATAATTCATCGGTTTTTAATTCTTTTTTTCATGTGAGCATGGTTGTTGAATTAGCCATGGCAAGTTGTTGATTTCATAGGGCTTTGCTGCGATGCAGCACAAAAAGCTAGATCTAAAAGTAATATAGAATGTTTGTGTTAGTATTGACTTAGTATATACCCGCTTCTACAATTCGCCCTACTTGATGAGCAGGCACTGTCCACGGACACGATTCTAGCCTGTCTCATAACTTCACGGGGTCGGGGCCCCAATGACATTTTAAGGAGTGTTTTCAATAGGCGTCTGCCTTCTCCCCCGAAACAGTTGTTTAGCTACTGGTCCAATACCACTGGGAACGACCAGCCCAAGCGAGCAATGACGGCGTTAATCGCGCGCCCCTGCGGCGGCGATGGACGATATTTCTGATGCACGGCATTTGCCAGCCCACTGCGCTCACGCGCGGTGCAGGGACGGCTTTTTCCGCGACAAAGGGGAATTCGATGATACATCGTTTCAACGGGGCGACAGCAAAGCTCGCCCAAACATTGGCATGCCAGCCAGTCACGTTCTCTTCCGTGAGCAAGACGGCGCGTGGTCTCCTGACCACGATGCAACACACACTGACGTTCTTTGGTGTTTCCGCGCTGGCCATGATGGCCTTGCTGTACCTGCGTCCTGAACTGGCGCATGAAGCGTCGCAGATGCTGGCGCAGCCGGTCAAGCCGGCGAGCGTGGTCGCGCGCGCGCCGGCCGTGCAGGCGCCCGCCCTGTCGGCCCTGATGGCGGCGCCCGCTCCGGCGGTGCTGGCTGAAAACCAGCCGCCGATCCTGGCGCTCGACGACAAGGCCATCAAGGCCAACCGCAAGCAGCAGGAGTTCGTGACCACGTGGCTGTCCAAGCGCTACCGCGTCGCCGGCGACGCGGCCGATATGCTGGTCTCGACCGCCTATTCGACGGCGCGCGAAATCAAGCTCGATCCGCTGCTGATCCTGGCGGTGATGGCGATCGAATCGGGCTTGAATCCGTTTGCGGAGAGCCCGGTGGGCGCGCAGGGGCTGATGCAGGTGATGTCGAAGATTCACCACGAAAAGTTCCAGGACATGGGCGGAACCCAGGCTGCGCTCAATCCCGTGGCCAATATCCGCGTCGGTTCGCTGATCCTGAAGGAATACGTGAAACGCGGCGGTTCGGTGGAAGCTGGCCTGAAGACGTATGTGGGCGCTGCCGCTTTTGAAACCGACCAGGGCTACGGCTCGCGCGTCATGAACGAATATCAGAAGCTCAAGCTGGTGGCAAGCGGCAAGAAAGTGCCGACGTTCACGGCGCCGGCCGCGCCGAAACCGGTGATGGCCGAGAAGGCGTCGCAGGAGCAAATCGCTGGTTTGTGAGTTGCCGCACTATATATATAGTGGGATGTGAAAAAGCCCGATGCTTGCATCGGGCTTTTTTGTGGGCGCTGGGGTCGGGTAACACCGGGGTCAGACCCCCCAAGGGAAAAACCGGGGTCTTATATCTTGAATTCGCAGTAAATTATGTTTGCGAGCATGTCAGTCTGATGGGTCTGTGGGAGCGAATCCCGAGGGTCAGCCTATGACGGCATGCTCCATTCTTTGTAGCCCGAACAGTTGTCAGGG
>DASVVC010000152.1:0-2660 GCA_036386755.1 Telluria sp. | reverse complement strand
ACCGAGGCGCGCTCGTTCGCCGGGTCGAACGCACTGGCGCCGAAGATCGGCACGTTGCGGCTGGGCCAGTGCAGCTGGTACAGGTCGATGTAGTCCGTTTGCAGGCGCTGCAGGCTGGTCTCCACGGCGGCGCGCAGGTTCTGTTCGTCGAAGTTCTGCTGTCCGCCGCGCAGCCAGTGGATGCCCGGGTTGGGACCGGCCGCCTTGGTGGCCAGCACCACGTCGGCCCGCCTGCCGCTCTTTTTCAGCCAGGTGCCGATGTAGCGCTCGGTGGAACCCTGCGTTTCCGCGCTCGGCTGCACCGGGTACATCTCGGCCGTGTCGATGAAATTGATGCCCCGCTCCAGCGCGTAGTCGAGCTGGCTGTGCGCATCGGCTTCGGTATTCTGCTGGCCCCATGTCATCGTGCCGAGGCAGATTTTCGTGACGTCGACGTTTGTCCGGCCCAGTTTGATCTTTTCCATGAACTCCTCAAGTTTGCGTCAGGGTTTGCGAATGGCGTCCGCGCAATCGCGGACCAGCGCCGGGCCTGCATAAATCAGGCCGCTGTACAGCTGCACGAGCTGCGCGCCGGCATCGATCTTAACCCTTGCGTCGGCACCGCGCATGATGCCGCCCACGCCGATGATCGGCAGCGCATCGCCCAGCGCCGCCTTGAGCAGGCGGATCACGCGGTTCGACGGCTCGAACACGGGCGCGCCGGACAGCCCGCCGGCTTCGGCGCCATGCTGCATGCCTTCGACGGCGCCTCGGGCCAGCGTGGTATTGGTGGCGATCACGCCGTCGATGCGGTGGCGCACCAGCGCGTCGGCAATGTTCCTGACCTGGTCTTCATCCATGTCCGGCGCGATCTTCAGCGCCAGCGGCACGTAGCGCTTGTGCTGGTCGGCCAGGCGCTGCTGGGCATCCTTCAGCAGCGCCAGCAGGCCATCGAGCTCGGAGCCGCCCTGCAGCTGGCGCAGGTTCTTGGTGTTCGGCGAGGAAATGTTGACCGTCACGTAGCTCGCATACGGGTAGACCTTTTGCAGGCAGTGCAGGTAGTCGTCCGCCGCGCGTTCGATCGGCGTGTCGGCGTTCTTGCCGATATTCAGGCCCAGCACGCCGTCCTTATTCTGGTAGAAGCGCGACGACTGCACATTGGCCACGAAGGCATCGACGCCGCCGTTATTGAAGCCCATGCGGTTGATGATGCCGTGCGCGGCAGGCAGGCGGAACATGCGCGGCTTGGGGTTGCCGGCCTGGGCGCGCGGTGTCACGGTGCCGATTTCGATCGAACCGAAGCCCAGGTCGGCCAGCGCGTCGATATAGGTGCCGTCCTTGTCCAGGCCGGCGGCCAGGCCGACCGGGTTCTTGAACAGCACGCCCATCACGGTGCGCGGATCGGCTTTCGGCGCGCCCGTGATCGTGCGCACCAGGCCGAGTCTGGACAGGCGCTTCAGGTTATCGAGAGTGAAATGGTGCGCCGCTTCGGCGTCCATCGAAAACAGCGCCGGACGCGCCAGGGAGTACAGGAAATTGTCGGACATTGGAGGGAGAGGAAGAACAGCGGGATGGATCGTCAATGCAATGCCGCCATTCTACCTTGCCCGCCGTTTACTCCGTTACGCGGGGCATCACCGCCCACTCGCCCTTGCGGCGCGCTTCCAGCGGCTGGAACTTGATCTTGTAGCTCATCTTCGGGCTTTCCTCGATCCAGTAGCCCAGGTACACATAGGGCAGGCCCAGTTCGCGTGCCTGTTCGATCTGCCACAGCACGTTGTAGGTGCCGAACGAGGCGGCCGGCAGGTCCGGGTCGAAGAACGTGTAGACGGAGGACAGGCCGTCGGACAGCACGTCGATGATCGAGACCATCCGCAATGTGCCGTCCGGCTCGCGGAATTCGACGAGGCGGGTGTTGACGCGGCTTTGCAGCAGGAATTGCGCATACTGGTCGCGGCTGTCCTGGTCCATGCCGCCGCCGGCGTGGCGCGTGCTCTGGTAGCGCAGGTAGAGCGCGTAATGCTCGTCGGAGAACGACAGCGTGGCCACGCCGGTGCGCAGGTTGCCGTGCCGGGCCCAGGCGCGACGCTGGCCGCGCGTGGGGGTGAACTGGTCCGCCACCACGCGCACCGGGATGCAGGCCTGGCAACCGTCGCAGTAGGGGCGGTAGGTAAAGATGCCGCTGCGGCGGAAACCATTGCGCACCAGTTCGGAATACACGTCCGCGTTGATCAGGTGCGACGGCGTGGCGACCTGGGAGCGGGCCTGGCGGGTATCCAGGTAGCTGCAGGGGTAGGGCGCGGTGGTATAGAACTGGAGCGCGGCAAAGGGAAGGTCGTTCAGCTGCGTCATGCAGGACCTGTCAAAAAATTGGCGGTTGTTCGTATCATAGCGCGTTCGCGAAAAACACTGTGTACGCAGGCACACTGACCTATCTGCCGGCCCTGTTGTCCGCCTTGCCGTCATTGCCGCCGCCGGCCACCACGGGCGGTATCGGCCGCCAGTCGCGGATCCGCGGCCTGGCGATGGCCCGTTTCAGGTGCTCGAGGAAGATGCTGCGGGCGATGGGGCGCGCGCCCAGCGAAGCCAGGTGGCCGGTTTCCTGCTGGCAGTCGATCATCGCCACGCCATGCAGTTTCAGGAAATGCACCAGGTAGGCCAGTGCCACCTTCGATGCGTCC
>DASVVC010000151.1:0-10525 GCA_036386755.1 Telluria sp. | reverse complement strand
GCCCAGCTTGGTACGGAGACGTTGGTAGGCCGTGCTAAGCATGCAGCAAGTCTGAAAGCATACGGGGAGATGCCTGAATGATAAGTTAGACAACAAAAGTTTGCTATACGGAATTATGCACGGAAGCTCACCGCAAGTCATCAACAGTACGGGACGATGAGGCGTTTTACCGACGCCTCCTGGAAAAGGCGGCGACTAAGCTCTCGACGTGTGTTAAGGAGCAGCCTCACAAGTTTCACCACCAGACATGGAGCGCGTTCACGCCATGCGCTTCGCGAGTGCGTCTGCGCGGTTTTCCGGGCTGTTATCAAGGCACGGTCGCGCGCCGGATAATCGCAACAAATACGGTTTATGGGCAACGAGCGTTCCCGCGGCCCGCCCACCATTCAATGCAAAAACGGCATCGCATACTTCCAAAATTACATACATATAAAAGTTGAAAGCGGGTTAAATTATATTCACTCGCTGAACAAATAGCATGAAACTAAAATTAATACCGGACGTATCGCTGCAGTTACTGGAAGCAATGATATTTACCGGTAAACACGTATTTAAAAGCAGGCAGATGTTTAAAAGGGCCAGCAGCACGCCGGATCGACGCTCTGCATTCCTACGATTGGATTTGAAAACAACTGCTTGCACCGATAAATCATCCTTATTTATAACGCGAGATAATATGCAAAACACTGACACCTGGATTCGCCCCTGCGCCTTGTCGCTATCGATGGCATTGACCCTGCTTGCCTGCGGCGGCTCTTCCGAGCAAGGCTCGACCATCGGCGCGCCCGGGAAGAGCGTTCCGGTCACCGGCGACGCTCCGGCCGCGACTGGAACGTTAAGCAAGAGTTCCGCAATGCTGGCCTCGTCCTACCCGCTGGCCATGGAGACCGACGTGTCGCTCCAGGTCCTCACGCCCGGACTGAGCGACCGCTACCTGCGCCACGCCGCCAGCCTGGCCGGCACCGAACACGTTGACGACGGCAGCAGCCAACTGCTGAAAAACGACGCCAGCTTTCGGGTCGTGGCCGGCCTGGCCGACGCGTCGTGCTACTCGCTCAGGTCGCGCAACTATCCCAACAGCTACGTGCGCCACCAGAACTTCAGGGTACGGGTCGACCCGCACGACAACAGCGACCTGTTCAAGCGTGACGCCACGTTCTGCGCGCGCCCCGGCCTGGGCGGCAACGGCGTGAGCTTCGAAGCATTGAGCATGCCCGGCCACTTCCTGCGCCATTACTACGGCGAAGCATGGATGGCCGCCGGCACCGGCGCGCGGCCATCGGACAGCGCCGCATCGTTTGCCGCCGACGCCACCTGGAACATCGCCAATGCCTGGGGCTGGGAGCCGCTGGAGCCGATGGCCGCGCCACCGGCCATGTGGCAGGAACACTGGTTCGACCACAAACAGAACCTCAGCCGTGTGTTCTACAACAACGATATCGCCGTGTATGTCGATGGCGACGTCGACCGCACGCAAACCTGGATGAACAGCTACATCACCAATGCATGGCGCTACACCAGGCGCGTGTATGGCGACTTTGGCGACGATCGCCTGTTCGCCGTCTTCCACACCAACAAATACAATGGCGGCCATCCGGCTACCCGCTTCGACGCCAGTCACGACCACCGCAACATGATCGACGTCGGCCCGGGCCCATGGCGCGATGCCAACGACCTTGGCCTGATTACCCACGAGATTGCGCACATCGTCGAACTGGGCTCGAAAGGCGTGCAAGGCTCGCCTGCCTTTGGCATCTGGGGCGACAGCAAGTGGGCGGAAATCTATACTTACGACCTCTACCGTGGATTGGGGCTGCGCGACCAGGAGCTTCGCGCCCATGACATTTTCATGAACACCACCGACGATTTTCCACGCGCCGGCACGCACTGGTTCCGCGACTGGTTCCTTCCGATCTACAACAACCACGGCAAAACTGCCGTACTCAACAACTACTTCGCGCTGGTGGCGCGCTGCTATCCGCGCCAGGGCCAGAACTACACCCGGCAAATGAATTGGGGAGAATTTGTCCACTTCTGGAGCGGCGCGGCTGGGGTCAACCTGAAGCAACAGGCAACCGTGGCCTTCGGCTGGAACGATGAATGGGACCGGCAATTGATACAAGCACAGGGGGAATTTGCGTGCGCGGCGTATCGGCGCTGACATAAGGGCGCCGCAAAGCTGCATGCCTGCGCGGCCATGCCGGTCGCGTGGGCATGGCCGCGTGGCAGCGATCGGCGCCGGAAAGAACCCGGCTCAGCGCGAATCCCGCCAACTTGCTATCATCGCAGCACTTTTCTAACAGGGATTCCCCATGACTTTTTCCATGTACGACGCCTCGGTGCCCGTTTTCAAGCAAATCCTGACCAGCCTGTCGGCCGTCATCGACAAGGCCGACGCCCACGCCACCGAAAAGAAGATCGAACCGGCGGCCCTGCTGCAGGCGCGCCTGTATCCGGACATGTTCCCTTTCCTGCGCCAGGTCCAGGTTGCGGCCGACTTCGCCAAGGGCTGCTGCGCCCGCTTAGCCGGCGTGGACGTGCCGCGCTATGAAGACACCGAGCAGAGCTTCGCCGACCTGAAGGAGCGCATCGCCAAGACGCTCGCGTTCATCGACGGCTTGCCGCAGGATGGCATCGAAGCGAGCGCCCAGCGCGACATCAGCACCAGCAGCGGCGCCAACGCCAAGCATTTCAAGGGCCAGGTCTACCTGGTCCACTACGCGCTGCCGCACTTCTATTTCCACGCCACGACCGCGTACGCGCTCCTGCGCCATAACGGCGTGGAAGTGGGCAAGAAGGATTTCATCGGCTCGTTCTGAGGCGACTGACTATATAAAGTAGAGGGAGCCGCGCGGCTCGTCTGCCGGCCAGCGGCGGTCAAGGCCGCAGGCGAGCTGCGGCGACACCGGATTACGCGTCGCCGTTTCTGCGATGCGGCATCAGGCGCGGAAGGCTGATCGTGAACGTGACGCCCGCCTCTTGCGTGGACGAGACGGAAACCCGGCCTTCGTGTGCCCTGACGATTTCTTTCACAACATACAATCCCAATCCCAAGTTTTGCACCCTGGACGCGCTGCGCTCGCTCGGCGGGCGGATCGCGAAGCTTTTCACGGGGTCGAACAGGGTTCGCAATTTGGCCGGGGCAATGGCCTCGGCTTCGTTCCTCACTTCGAACACCACATCCGCGTCGCTGCCGTTGATGGCAATATGGATGGTGCCTTCCGGCTTACCATGCTGGATGGCATTGGAAATTAAGTTGGAAAATGCCTGCGCCAGGCGCGGTCCGTCCCAGGCACCGGTCAAATTTCCTTCTGAAACAAGCTCGATGCGTCGGTCGGGATGAAAGGTCCTGGCCTCCTCCACCACGTTCAGGCCGATCTCGCCCAGGTCGACCGTGTAAGGATCGATCGGAATCCCGTCGCCCAGGTGGGAGGTGGAGAAATCGAGCAGGTCGCGCACGATCTCATCGACGCGTTGTGCGCTGTTAAAGATCCTCAGGCCCACCTTCAGGACCTTGGAAGGCAGGGTCTGATCATGCAGCAGGACTTGAGCGCCCATGCTCACGGCGCCCAGAGGCGAACGCACATCGTGGCCGAGAATGGCTAAAAACAGGCTTTGGGCGTCGCGCAGCAACTTCGAATAGCGTGCCATCGATTCGCTTTGCGCCTGGTCGATCGCTTCGTTAAAGCGGACCATGTCCTGGATTTCCTCGGGTGTCGTGACGGGCACGCTGCGGGCCCACAAGCGCAGTACGCTCGACCTGAGCGCCCGGAACTCGGCCATCACCTGATCGCTGCTCAAACCGGAAGACATGCGCGCGGCGGCGTGCACTTCGGCTGCCGTGTCCGCTTGTGCGGCCGGCGCCTTGCCCTTCGACTTGGCGATGCTTTGCGTCTCGCCCTGGGAAGTTTCCAGATCCGTGGCGATGACTTTCAATACCTCCGTGGCATGATCGCGCAGTTCGATCCGATCGGCATCCTTGAGCGGGGCGAGCGATGCCGCGAACTCTTCCCACTCGCTGAGAATGTCGTCGAGATGCCTGAGAATAAAGATAGACAGGCGCATTTATACCTTGGCGCAGAGGTCGTCTGCAGCACCGACGCCGGCGAGCAGCTTGCGCACTTGCGCCAGAAGATTCTCCGCCAGAAAGGGCTTTCTCAGAAAGGCGTCATAGCTCGCGCTCCTGGCAACGTCGCATCGCAACGATCCGCTCATGAGCAAGACCGGCACCTGCGCTGTCGATGGATCCGCTTTCAGGCGGTCGCTTAACTCCAGGCCACTCATCCCGGGCATGACACAGTCTGAAATGACCAGTTCGCAGGCAGTTGCCCCGATCCTGGCAAGCGCTTCGGCCCCGCTGGCTGCGATGGTCACGTCGAACCCGTGCGCCTCCAGCAACATCGAGCAGGTTTCGGCCATGCCCACATCATCGTCGACAATCAGTATCATCGTTGCTTCCTATACCGCCTGGGGTTTTCCGCCGAGGCGTCGGCAACGAGTCAGAATTGGCTCAATTCAAGTATCGCTTCCTTTAAGAAATTTGTCCGTACGGTACCGAACGATCATCAGCGCCGTTCCATCTTTCAGGTATTGCGGCGCGGGTAACCTTGCGCAAGGATGCGCACCCAGACCACTTCCTTTTCGGCGTCGCTCATCGACACCCAGTGCGCCACCTCCACCACGCTGCGTCCGCAACCGCGGCAGATGTCGTCGAACGTGGTCGAGCAGACCGCGACACAGGGCGTGTCGGGCCGTTCGGGCGGCTTCACGCCGTCCTCACTTGGCGGGGCCGACATCGAGCGCATCCCAGCCGTCATGGCCGAGCTTTTCCATGGTTTCAATATTCTTGTCGAAAATCTCGGACGCTTCCGGGAAGGCCTCGACCGCGCGTTCGATGCTCTCTTCGCGCAGCAGGTGCAGGATCGGGTACGGGGCGCGGTTGGTGAAGTTGCTGATATCGTTGATGTCGGTGTCCGCGAACTGGTATTGCGGATGGAAACTTGCCACCTGCAGTTCGCCGTCGAGCTGCATGTCTTCCAGCGCGGCATCTGCCACGTCCAGGAATTCGTTGTAATCGAGAAAGTCGCCCAGCACGAAGGGATGGATCAGCAAGGTGGTGTCGATCGCTTCCGGGTCGCTATCGGACAGCAATTGCAATTCGTTCATCAAGGTTTCGAGCAGGACTTCCGGCGTGGTGGCGCTGGAGACGACATAGCGCACCTGCTTTTTCACATGAACGGCCTTGGCGAACGGACACAAATTAAGTCCGATGACGGCTTTTTCCAGCCATTGTTGGGTTGCAGCAATGATCTGGTCATCGTCGGCGTTCAGATTGGGGGTGCTCATGGGAATGATTTCACTAATATAAGAATAAAATGCGGAAGAAAGTGCCTGGGGCGGATGGTGCATGCGCCGCGCCGATGCGAGGTGCAAAAGCCAAATTGTACGCACTCTTTGCGCCACCTCATAGGTGCGAACGCGTTTGAGGGTACTTTAAACCCCGACGACCGATCCGTCGCCCGCGCCGGCGGCGCTCCGGTTTTGGTATTATCTTCCGGCGTGACGCGCCCTGCCCCGACAGCTGCGCGCCGCGCTCTCCGGCGCACCTCTGCCATAGGAGAAAATCATGCATACCCCCCGGGAGTATCCGCAGCGACCCCGTCCATACACTGATAGCATCCTGGCATTTTTAAGGCATACTCCCGGCAATTGGTCTTTTCTGATGCAACAATATTGGTTGAAAGTGTTATCAAAAATTTTGCCCCGCACACAGTTATTTGACTTGACTCAAATGATAAGTGGTACGTACACTCCGACCTTATCTGTTTGTCTGTCCAGCAGTTCTCGGACCCAACAATGGAACGCTATGCAAAAAACGACACGCAATACCACTTCACTTGCAGTCCTCGTTCTGATGCTCGCGCCAGCGCTCAGCCACGCCGTCGACTCCGTCTCGACCAACGTCGCGCCGCTCGCCCCGACTGTCAAGCCCGCGTCATCCCCGCTTCAGCCTTTTCCGGCCGTCAAGGCAGATGAATACAAGGAAGCCGATGTCTGGGGCCGTATCCGCACCGGTTACGCCATTCCCGACATCGACAATGCGCTCGTTACCAAGCACGTCAACTGGTACAGCACCCGTCCCGACTATATCGCCCGCACCTCGGCGCGCGCCTCGCGTTACCTGTTCCACGTGGTCCAGGAACTCGAGAAGCGCAACATGCCGACCGAGCTGGCATTGCTGCCGATTATCGAATCGGCCTTCAATCCGCAAGCCTATTCCAAGGCCAACGCCGCCGGCATGTGGCAGTTCGTGCCCGGCACCGGCAAGGATTTCAATCTCAAGCAAGACATGTTCAAGGACGAGCGCCGCGGCGTGCTGGCCTCGACCGACGCCGCGCTGAGCTACCTGCAGCGCCTGTACGGCATGTTCGGCGACTGGCCGCTGGCCCTGGCCGCCTACAACTGGGGCGAAGGCAATGTCCAGCGCGCCATCAAGAAAAACCAGGCGCTCGGCAAGCCGACCGACTACGAAAGCCTGTACGAGCACATGCCGGCCGAAACGCGCGAATACGTGCCCAAGCTGCAGGCGGTCAAGAACATCATCGCCAACCCGGCCCAGTACCACGTGTCGCTGCCGGTGATCGACAACTCGCCCTACTTCACCGCGGTCGACAAGACCAGCGACATCGACCTGACCATCGCGGCCCAGCTGGCCGAATTGTCGGTCGAGGAATTCAAGGCGCTCAATCCGCAGTTCAACCGCCCGGTCATCACCGGCGGCGAGCAGACCAAGATTCTGTTGCCTAAGGAAAATGCGGAGAAATTCCACCTGAACCTGGCGCAATGGGGCCGTTCCCTGTCGACCTGGACCACGCACAAGATTATCGGCGCCAAGGACAGCATCGCCTCGCTGGCGTCGCGTTTCGGCACCACGCCGGAAGTGATTCGCCAGGCTAACAACATTCCGGCGGCAACCCGCCTGAAGGCCGGCTCCACCATCCTGGTACCGAAAATCGCGACCTCGGTGCAGACCGATATCGCCGAGCACGTCGTCGACAATGCGGTGATGGGGTTCGAAGCCGAACGCGCGGGCCGCAGTCGTGGCCGCGCCGAAAAGCAGACCAACGCCGAGCGCATCAAGGGCAAGGTCGCCGAGCTGAAAACGCGCGTGTCCGCGCGCAACGCCAAATCGGCAAGCAACGAGTCCTCGCGCTACAAGCGGCGCGGCGGCTGATGCCTGGCGGCGGGTGCCTCGAGCGCACCCGCCACGTCACGTTGTTGCCGGCACCTGTTTATCTACCAAGACTTTCCCGGTAAATCCGGATTTTCCATACACACTATTCGGATTTACCTATACAACTACAGTGAAACTACTGTATAGTGTTGTTTGTGCGCTGCAATACGTTTCTCGCAATCAGACTGAAGCGATGGCCCTTAGCAGTAACAAAGAAGTAAAACTAGCAGCTTCGCAAGCCTAGGCGTATCCCACGGATACCCTCAATAAAGCCCTCCCGCCTTGTGTGTCGCACCTGACACCGTCCCGGCGCAAAGCTTTTGTGCCGAAATTTCTTTCATCCTGAGTCATTTCGTTGTGTTGGTTGGCGTTGCTATTTTGCGCTCGGAGCATGTGCTCGGGCGCTGATCTATACCGAAAGAAAAAAACATAATGAGTTTTGAAGCATTAGGCCTCCACGCGTCTATCGTAAAAGCAGTAACCGATGCCGGTTACACCGTGCCGACCCCAGTCCAGGAGCAAGCTGTTCCTGCCGCCATCAGCGGCCGCGACCTGCTGGTATCGTCGCAGACCGGTTCCGGCAAGACCGCAGCATTCATGCTGCCAGCACTCCACAAATTCGCCGTTGCCGAGCAATCGCAGGCGTCCAAGAACGCAGCCCAGGAAGCGCAAAATGCGCGTGCCCGCGGCGAGCGTCCACGTTTCAAAGCTGCACAGCCTAAAATGCTGGTGCTGACCCCGACCCGCGAACTGGCCCTGCAAGTGACCAGCGCCACCGAAAAATACGGCACCCAGATCCGCCGTATCAAGGCCGTGTCGATCCTGGGCGGCATGCCTTATCCTAAGCAGATGCAACTGCTGGCGCGCAACCCGGAAATCCTGGTCGCTACCCCTGGCCGTCTGATCGACCATATGGAATCGGGCAAGATCGATTTCTCGGAACTCGAAATCCTGGTGCTGGACGAAGCTGACCGCATGCTGGACATGGGTTTCATCGACGACATCGAAAAAATCATCGCCGCAACGCCTGCCAACCGCCAGACGATGCTGTTCTCGGCCACGCTCGACGGCATGGTCGGCAACATGGCACGCCGCATCACGACCGACCCGATGGTCATCCAGATCGCCGGTTCGGCCTCGAAGCACGAAAACATCGTACAGCGCGTTCACTTCGTCGACGACCTGTCGCACAAGAACCGCCTGCTCGACCATCTGTTGCGCGACGAAACGCTGGACCAGGCAGTTGTCTTCACCGCCACCAAGCGTGACGCCGACACCATCGCCGACCGCCTGAACATCGCCGGTTTCTCGGCCGCCGCGCTGCATGGCGACATGCACCAGGGCGCGCGTAACCGTACGCTCGACGGCCTGCGCCGCGGCCAGGTTCGCGTGCTGGTCGCGACCGACGTTGCCGCCCGTGGTATCGATGTCCCGAACATCACCCACGTGTTCAACTACGACCTGCCGAAGTTCCCTGAAGACTATGTGCACCGTATCGGCCGTACCGGCCGTGCCGGCCGCAATGGCCTGGCGATCTCGCTGGTGAACCATGCCGAAGGCATGAACGTCAAGCGTATCGAGCGCTTCACCAAGCAGCTCATTCCGGTCAACGTGATCGAAGGCTTCGAGCCGAAGAAAACCGCGTCGGCGCCACGTTCGGCTGCCCGTCCAGGCACCTGGAAACCAGGCGACAACCGCGGCGGCGCCAAGCCAGGCCAGCGCACGTTCAGCAAACCGGGCGCTCCGCGCAAGGAAGGCGCGGCCGGCGGCGGCTACAAGGGCTCGAACCCGCGTCCGGCTTCCGAGCGTACCCGCAGCTCGTACGGCGACCGTTAATCGTTCTCTGTAACGATTAACAAAAAGAACGGCTGCTTCGGCGGCCGTTTTTTTTCGCCTCGCGCCAGGTGCCCCTTCGTTGAAATAAGCGTCTTCCCAGCAACGTCTGTACCGCCTATCAGGTCTTTACCTGGCGGAGGCAATTCGCCGATCTGCAGGGCACGTCAAGCGAAGGCCCCGCTGCGGCGCTGTTGCCGGTCACCGTGGTGGACCCGGCGGTCGCTGCCGACGAACGAGTCTTGCCACACCTGGGGTGATCTTGCTGACGGTCGGCTCGGCACAGCTACGGCTTGAAGCTCTCACGCAAGTCCGATACGTCGGCAGCGATCCTGTACGCCCTCAATCTGTGGCCCGCGCCGGCACGCTACTGCGATGACGGCCAGATCGAGATCGACAACTCCACAGCGGAACGCGCTCTGCGTGGGATTGCCATCGGTCGCCGCAACTATCTGTTTGCTGGCGCCGACTCGGGCGGCGAACACGCTGCCGCCATCTACTCGCTGATCGGGACGGCCAAGCTGAACGGTGTCGACGCCGAAGCCTGGTTGCGCCATGTGCCAGCCCACATCGCCGATCATTCCGTCAACCGTGTTGACGAGTTCCTGCCCTGCCATTGCGCCGGGCAGCTGGCACCTGCCTAGAAACACGCCGATTCCCAGCGGTGTGACGCTATCATCACGTAACTCGATGCCCGACTCTTGACGGCGCTGAGCCGTCGTTTGCCTCTCAATTGAATGGCAATTAGCTCAGTCCCCCGCCCGAGGCTGCAACCGCGCGCGATGGCTGCCAGTTGAAGATGTGCTCGGGTAAAATAGATATCCAAGCAGCCATTACGAGCGACCGCCGGAGGTTCTCTTGTGACCGCTAGAGCCCATCAATCAGCATAGGGAGTAGAGCTTGATCCAGCTTGACAGCCAAATCGTTTCGGATATCGCGGCGCTTGAAGGGATTTACGGAATGCCTGCCGCAGCGTCGTTAAAAAAAGAAGTGGCATACATTCATCCGCACTATCGAAAGTTCATCGAGGCGGCGCCGTTTGCCCTCCTGGCAACAAGCGGATCGGACGGTCTCGATGTGTCTCCCCGAGGTGACTCCGCTGGTTTTGTCCGGGTCCACGACGAATTAACCTTGCTCCTTCCCGATCGTCGCGGGAACAATCGAATAGACAGTCTGCGGAACGTCCTGCATGATTCCCGGGTCTCTCTCATCTTTTTGATACCCGGGATTGGAGAAACGTTGCGGGTCAACGGCGCCGCATCGATTCAAGTCGATCCTGGCTTGCTGTCAACCTTCAGTATCGACGGTAAATCGCCGCTTTCCGTATTGGTCGTGAAAGTCAACGCGGTGTTTTTCCAGTGCTCACGCGCGATACTTCGTTCGCATCTCTGGGACCCGTCCAAGCATCGGGATCGTGGGGATTTGCCGAGCCCTGGAACAATCTTGGGGGACTTGAGT
>DASVVC010000150.1:0-11277 GCA_036386755.1 Telluria sp. | reverse complement strand
ATTTTCTATCCCTGAACGTCGTCCCCGCGAACGCGGGGACCCATGCCCGGACGCTCGAATACCATGGCATGGATTCACGCTTCCGCGGGAACGACGTTAAATTGTTTCCGCCTGCTTCGAATAATTCTTCGGTACGTAATCCAGCACGATGCGCTGGAAGTCCTGCACGATGGTGTCGCCGCGCAGGGTGGCGACCTTCTGGCCGTCGACGAACACCGGCGCGGCCGGCGATTCACCGGTACCCGGCAAGCTGATGCCGATATTCGCATGCTTCGATTCGCCCGGTCCGTTGACGATGCAACCCATCACGGCCACGTTCATCGCCTCCACGCCCGGATGCGTCTTCTTCCATTCCGGCATGCTCTCGCGCAGGAAGGTCTGGATGTCGTCCGCCAGTTCCTGGAACACGGTCGAGGTCGTGCGGCCGCAGCCCGGGCAGGCAATGACCATCGGCGCAAATTTGCGCAGGCCCATGGTCTGCAAAATCTCCTGGCCGACGATCACTTCGCGCGTGCGGTCGCCGCCCGGTTCAGGCGTGAGCGAAATGCGGATGGTGTCGCCGATGCCTTCCTGCAGCAGCACCGCCAGCGCCGCGCTCGACGCGACGATGCCCTTGCTGCCCATGCCCGCTTCGGTCAGGCCCAGGTGCAGCGGATAGTCGCAGCGGCGCGCCAGTTCGCGGTACACGGCGATCAGGTCCTGCACGCCCGAGACCTTGCACGACAGGATGATCTGGTCGCGCCCCAGGCCGATCTCTTCGGCGCGCACGGCGTTGTCGATGGCCGAGGTGATCAGCGCCTCGTACATCACCGCCTGCGCGCTCCAAGGCTGCGCGCGCTGGGCGTTTTCATCCATGATGCGCGCCAGCAGCGACTGGTCCAGGCTGCCCCAGTTCACGCCGATGCGCACCGGCTTGTTGTACATGACGGCCGCTTCGATCATCTGGGCGAACTGGCTGTCGCGCTTGGCGCCCTGCCCCACGTTGCCGGGATTGATGCGGTATTTCGACAGCGCCCGCGCGCACTCGGGAAAGTCGCGCAGCAAGGTGTGGCCGTTGTAATGGAAGTCGCCCACCAGCGGCACGTCGATTTCCATCTTGTCGAGCTGTTCGCGGATCAGGGGCACGGCGGCGGCGGCCTCGGGCTTGTCGACCGTGATGCGCACCATCTCGGAGCCGGCACGCGCCAGTTCCTTGACCTGGATCGCGGTGCCGATCACGTCGGCCGTGTCGGTATTGGTCATCGACTGCACCACCACGGGCGCGTCGCCGCCTACCCAGACGTTGCGTGCGCCGTGGGAGACCAGCACGCGCCGGCTTGAACGCCGCGCGAGGGGACCGGAGGGAATCGCCAGATTCGAAGAAGACATGAACGAAGACCTATTACTTGAGTTTGACTTTTGCGGTACGGCCATTGTCCGGCAAGGCGACGGCATCGCCGCGCAGGGTGGCCGACACGCCTCCCGGTTTGCCCACGACCAGCGTGACCGGCTCGGTGATGTCGAGCGTTTCGACGGTGCCGGCCTTTACCAGGCGCGACAGCAAAGGCGCTCCCCTGGCGCGCCGCACTTCGACCCAGGAGTCTTCGCGCACGTTGATCACCAGCGCATTGCTGCCCGCCACGGCGGCGCTCGCTGTCACGGCGGCAGGCGTCGCGGCGGCGCCGGCCACCGGCGTGGCAGCCGGCGCCGTTGCCGAGCCGGCCGGCGGCAGCACCGACACCAGCGGCGGCGCCGCGGCGATGACGGGTTTGCGCTCGTCCGGCTTGACCAGGGTCGTTTCCAGCGGCGCCGGATTGGCGGCGGGCTTGTCGCCCACCACCGGCGCCGGCAGCACCGTCACGCTCGCTTGCGAACCGGAAGCGGCCGCCGGCGTCGCCTGGCTGGCGCCGCCCAGCAGCCCCGAGGGCACCAGGCCGAACTGCCAGGCGCCGGCGGCGGCGGCGATCAGCAGCACGGCCGCGCCGATCAGGCCCAGCGGCAGGCTGGAGCGCTTGCCGTTGGTCGGAAAGCGCACTTCGGAAAACGTCGCAGGCTTGTCGCGCCGCACGCTGCGGCTGCCCGGTTCGGTCAGCTCCGGGGTGTCGAGCGAAATCATGGCCACCAGCGGGGCCGCGTCGAGCTTGACGACCTTGGCGTAGGCGCGCACGAAACCGCGCACGACGGCCGGTCCCGGCAGGTTGGCGTAGTCGCCCGCTTCGAGCGCGATGACCTGGCGCACCGCCATTTTCAACTGGTCGGCGACCTGCTCCACCGTCCATCCCATCGCTTCACGCTGGGCGGCCAGGGTCTTGCCCGGCAAACCGTGGTTGGCCGCATTGTTGCCAGCGCCCGGTGCTGCTTGTTCTGCCCACTCTGAACTCATCGTCGATCCTGTCTCACTCATCAAATGCACCGCGCTGGAAGGCTGCGAACTCGGGCGAACCGGGGTGGCGGCGGCGCAGTTGCGTCGCCAGGCTCGTCTCCGATGCCTTCTCGCCCAGCTTGCGTTCGACGCGGATCGCCAGCCACAGCACATCGGCGGGCAAGCTCTCCAGTTTCGCGATTGCTTTCACACGGTTGATATAAACTCCGGCGCGCGGGTAGTCGCGCCGCTCGTAATAAACCCGCGCCAGGCCGGCTTGGACCGGCAGCAGGTCGGGCTCGATACGCAGGGCCTGGAGCAGGTAGCGCTCGGCCGCGTCGTAATTCTTTTGCTTGATGCTGCATCCGCCCGCATTGACCAGGGCCTTGACCGGCGACTGGTACATGGGGTTTTTCAGGGCCACCTCGAACTGCGCCATGGCCGGCGCGTAGCGCTCGGTCTGGCACAGGAAGGAACCGTAGTTGTTGTTCAGCTCGGGATTGCGCGGCGCCAGGCGCATCGCGCGCTGGTAGTTTTCTTCCGCCAGGATGTTTTCGCCCATGCTGGTATAGATCAGCGCGCGCACGCTGTAGGCGTCGGCCAGTTCGGGGTCGACGGCGATGGCTTGCTTGATCTCGTCGAGGGCGACCGCGTAGTTGCCTTCCTGGTAGTAGCCGATCGCCAGCTGCATGCGGATGGCGGCGCGCTTGTCCTTGCTGGTCTGGTCGGAGGCGGTCTTCAGTTCCGTGGTACTGCCCTGCAGGCCGACCGCTTCGGCCGAGGCGTTGCGGGTGACGCTGGTGGTGGTGCAGGCGCCCAGGGCGCACACGGCGCCGGCGGCGACGGCCAGCGCCATGCCTCGGCGCAGGCGGTGCAGGCGGGCGTTCAAGAAGGGATCTCCACGATGCGCCCGAAGTCGGCGCCGAACTTCTTCTGGTATTCAGCCATTTTTTCCATGCGCTCCTGTACGCGGGTACGGTCTTGCACTTCGCCGGCCAGCTGGCCGCAGGCGGCGTCGATATCGTCGCCGCGCGTTTTTCGAATCGTGGTCACCAGGCCGCCATCCATCAGCACCTGGGCAAACGCCTTGATGCGCGGATTTTTCGAGCGCAACAAGCCGGACTCGGGGAAAGGATTGAACGGAATCAGGTTGAATTTGCACGACACGCCCACGACCGGGTCGTTGACCAGCGCGACCAGCTCGCGCGCGTGCTCGTCGCTGTCGTTGACGCCGTCGAGCATGCAGTATTCGAACGTGATGAAGTCGCGCGGGGCGAATTCGAGGTAGCGCCGGCAGGCGGCCATCAGCTCGCGCAGCGGGTATTTTTTGTTCAGCGGGATCAGGCTGTCGCGCAGGGCGTCGTTCGACGCGTGCAGCGACACGGCCAGCGCCACCGGCACTTCCTGCGACAGCTTGTCCATCATCGGCACCACGCCCGAGGTCGACAGGGTCACGCGGCGGCGCGACAGGCCGTAGGCGTTATCGTCGAGCATGAGCTTCAAGGCGGTGACGGTCGGCTCGAAATTGAGCAGGGGCTCGCCCATGCCCATCATCACCACATTGGTGATCTGGCGTTCGCCCTTGGGGCCGGGTTCGATGCCCTTGGTGCGGCGCAGCTCGAATTCGGCCATCCACAGCTGGCCGATGATTTCGGCCACGGTCAGGTTGCGGTTGAAGCCCTGCTTGCCGGTGGAGCAGAAACGGCAGTTCACGGCGCAGCCGGCCTGGGTGGAAATGCACAGGGTGCCGCGGTTTTCTTCCGGGATGAACACGGTTTCGACCGCGTTGCCGTTGCCCACGTCGACCAGCCACTTGCGCGTGCCGTCCGTGGAGGTGTGGTCGCTGATGACGGCGGGGGCGCGGATTTCGGCGCGCGTGGCCAGCTTGTCGCGCAGCGACTTGGCCAGGTCGGTCATGGTGTCGAACTCGCTGGCGCCGAACTGGTGGATCCAGCGCTGCAGCTGTTTGGCACGGAACGGCTTCTCACCCAAGTCGGCGCAGTAAGCGACGAGTTGCGCGGGATCGAAGTCCAGCAGGTTGGTGAGAGTCGTCATAGTATTCTTTAGTAAGTCAGGACAAAGTGTATTGCAAACATCATGCATCAATGGCATCCCGCCCGCCCGGCGAACCGGACAAGCGGTGTGGTACAAGTCAAACAGTCACGAATGACTGATTAACGGGAGTACACGTTCAGTGCTGGGAAGTAGTAAGCGATTTCCACAGCAGCGGTTTCGGCGGCGTCGGAGCCGTGCACAGCGTTGGCATCGATCGAATCGGCGAAATCGGCGCGGATCGTGCCTTTTTCTGCCTTCTTCGGATCGGTCGCGCCCATCAGGTCGCGGTGGGTGGCGATGGCGTTTTCGCCTTCGAGCGCTTGCACCATGACAGGACCCGAGATCATGAATTCGACCAGGTCCTTGAAGAATGGACGTGCAGCGTGCACAGCGTAGAAGCCTTCTGCTTCGGCGCGCGACAGGTGCATCATGCGGGCAGCGACGATTTTCAGGCCAGCGCCTTCAAAGCGGCTGTAGATTTGCCCGATGACGTTTTTTGCAACTGCGTCAGGTTTGATGATCGACAGGGTGCGTTCGATTGCCATGTGTAAAAACTCCAATAAAAAGAAAGGTTTAATGTCGGGTAACGGGACCCAATCAACCTTCGATTTTACCATATAACACCCCTTTCCGAGGGATATTGCACGGCCATCCGCAGAAGTGTTAGAGTGACGCTTGCAAAACGCCGCGGGTGCATGCGCGATTTTGCGCGTTTTTCCCGCACCATGCTATTCTTTTAGCGAGCGTTACTTTTTTTTCAATCGGAGGCACTATGTCAATTAGCTTGCAAGACTATGACCTGGCGGGTTCCAGCCAGGCGGTACGTCATCGCGTACTGCGCAATACTTACTGGCTGCTGGCCCTGTCGATGATCCCGACGGTGTTCGGCGCCGCCTTGGGTGTGATGTTCCATCTTCCCGTGCCACGCGGCATCCTGGGCTTCGTGCTGTTCCTGGCGATGTCCTACGGTTTCATCTGGGGCATTGAAAAAACCAAGCAGACGGCCATGGGCGTCGTGGTACTGCTGGGCTTTACCTTCTTCATGGGTATCTGGCTCACGCCGCTGCTCACCCGCACCCTGGGCTTTTCCAATGGCGGCACCCTGATCATGATGGCGTTCGGCGGCACGGCCAGCGTATTTGCCGTTCTGGCAAGTATCGCCACCGTGAGCAAGCGCGATTTCTCGATGATGGGCAAGTGGCTGTTCGCCGGCGTCATCGTGCTGATCCTCGCCACCCTGGCCAACTACTTCCTGCAAATGCCGGCACTGTGGCTGGCCATCTCGGTGATCGGTATCGCGATCTTCTCGGCGTACATCCTGTACGACGTGCAGCGCATCGTCAACGGCGGTGAAACCAACTACATCAGCGCTACCTTGAGCCTGTACCTGAACGTCTACATGATTTTCCAGTACGTGCTCTCGCTGCTGGGCCTGGGCGGCGAACGCGAGTAAGCGTTAGAATACGCGCGTAGCTCTCGGCAATAAAAAACCGGCCTGCGGGCCGGTTTTTTTACGTCCGTACCGAGCGCCCCGGCCAGGCTCAGGCCAGGTCGAACACGGCCATCGATTCCACGTGCGAGGTGTGCGGGAACATATTGACCACGCCGGCTCGGCTCAGCACGTAGCCCGCCTCGTGCGTCAAGATGCCGGCGTCGCGCGCCAGGGTGGACGGGCTGCACGAGACGTACACGATGCGCTTGGGCAGCATCTCGGGGTGGCTGATGCGCAGGGCGGCCAGCGCCTGCACCAGCGCCATGGCGCCGTCGCGCGGCGGATCGATCAGCATGCGGTCGAACTTGCCGAGCGCGACCAGGTCTTCGGCCGTCACCTCGAACAGGTTGCGCGTCGAAAAACTGGTTTTTCCCGATAAACCATTCGCGCGTGCATTCGACAGCGCGCGCTCGGTCAGGCTGGTGCTGCCTTCAATGCCGACCACTTCCCTGCCCTGCGTGGCCAGCGGCAAGGTGAAGTTGCCCAGGCCGCAGAACAGGTCGGCCACGCGGTCGCTTGGCTGCACGTCCAGCAGCTGCAGCGCTTTGCCGACCAGCACCCGGTTGATGTGATGGTTCACCTGGGTAAAGTCGACCGGCTTGAACGGCATCTTCACGCCGAACTCGGGCAAGGTGTAATACAGTTCCTTATCCAAGGGATAGAACGGCGCGGCCGTTTCCGGGCCCTTGGTTTGCAGCCACCACTGGATGTTCCACTGGTCGGCAAAGCTTTTGAGCAAGGTTTCGTCGGCGCCGGTGAGCGGCGCCATGATGCGCAGCACCATCGCCGTGGTTTCCTCGCCGACCGCGATTTCGATCTGCGGCATCTGGTCGAAGATCGACAAGGCCCCCACCAGCGCGCGCAGCGGCAGCAGCATGGCGGCCACGTGCGGCGGCAAGATCTTGCAGTCGCTCATGTCGGCAACAAACGCCGAGCGCTTTTCGTGGAAACCGACCAGCACTGTATCTTTTTTGGCAACATGGCGCACCGACAGGCGCGCGCGATAGCGGTAGCCCCAGGTCGGGCCGTACATCGGCCGCATCACATTGCCCGGCTTGACTTTGCCGATGTGCCACAAGTTATCTTCCAGCACGCGCTGCTTCATCGCCACCTGGGCCGACGGCTCCAGGTGCTGCATCGAGCAGCCGCCGCAATTGTCGAAATGCGGGCATTTCGGCGTCACGCGCATCGACGACGGCTTGTGCAGCACGGTCATGCGCGCCGCTTCCCAGTTCTTTTTCTTCTTGAACGTATAAAAGCTGACTTTTTCGCCCGGCAAGGCGCCCTCGACGAAGATGACCTTGCCGGGCGAGCCGTCCTCGTTGGCGAGGTGGCCGACGCCGCGGGCGTCCATGTCCAGGGATTTGATGTCGAGAATGGTGTCTTGCATGGCGAAAAACACGCGCAAGGCGTGTGCGGAAAGAGGATTAATGGGGAAGGGAGGAGGCGATGCCAGGGGGCCCCTGACCGGATCAGCCCGCGCGCATCATAACAAGGAATCGCGCACCACGCCACGGGCGGCCATCGCCCGCTTCAGCTTGACCAGGGCTTCCTGCTGAATCTGGCGCACCCGCTCGCGCGTGACGCCCATCTCTTCGGCCAGGGTTTCCAGGGTGGCCGGATCGTCGTTGTCGAGCCCGAAACGGCGCATGATGACGATGCGCTGCTTGTCCGGCAAGCGGGTGAGCCAGTCGCGCACCAGCACCGTCATTTCGTGGTGTTCGGCGCGCGCGTCGGGACTGTCGTCGGCGTCGCCGGGCAGCATGTCCATCAGGCTCGACTGGGGATCGTTGTCGAGCGGGGCGTCGAGCGAGGTGGCGTGCTCGGACAGGGCCAGGATATCCTGCACTTCCTCGACCGGGCGCCCGACCAGGTGGGCGATGTCTTCGGCCGTGGCATCCTTGCCGTCGTGGTGCTGGGCTTCGAGGTGGTACTTGGCGCGCAGGATCTGGTTCAGCTCGCGCACCATGTGCACCGGCAGGCGCACCGTGCGCGCCTGGTTCATGATGGCGCGTTCGATGCTCTGGCGGATCCACCAGGTGGCGTAGGTCGAAAAACGAAAACCGCGCTCGGGCTCGAACTTGTCGATGGCGCGCATCAGGCCGATGTTGCCTTCCTCAATCATGTCGAGCAGCACCACGCCGCGGTTGATGTAATGCTTGGCGATCGACACCACCAGCCGCAGGTTGTGCTCGATCATGGTCTGGCGCGCGGAAAAGTCGCCGGCCTTGGCCAGGGTGGCGAAATGGACTTCCTGGGGGGCGGTCAGCAGCGCGCGCGTGCCGATCTGGTTCAGGTAGTGCTGGGTGGTATCGGTCGAGAGCTCGGCCGCCAGCACTTTTTTCAACTCGTCGACGCTTTCGAGGACGGCGCCGGCCACCGGCAGCGTGTCGCCATCGGGGGCGGCGTCGAGGTCGGGCTCAAGGTCGGGATCGAGCGCGGAATCGAATGCGGGATCGAGCGCGCCGTCCGGGTCGTCCGGAAAATCATCCTGACCCGGTCCGTCGTGACCCGGTCCCTCGTGACCCGGTCCATCGTGACCCGGCCTATCGTGGCCCGGTCCATCGCCCTGCTGGTAGCTCGAATGCGTCATGAAGGATCCACGGGGCCGGCGCCGGTCTGTATCGGGCGAAAATTTCTCAGCGGTTAGGCAAGAAACGCGAAGGATCGACCGGCTTGCCCTGCTGGCGGATCTCGAAGTGCAGCTTGACCGAATCGGCATCCGAATCGCCCATTTCGGCAATCACCTGGCCCTTGTTGACGCTCTGACCCTCCTTGACCACGATTGAGCGGTTGTGGGCGTAGGCGGACAGCAGGCTGTTGCTGTGCTTCACAATCACCAGATTACCATAACCGCGGATACCGCTGCCGGCGTACATGACTTTTCCGGCGCCGGCGGCCATGACTTGCTGGCCCGCCTTGCCGGCGATATCGATGCCCTTGTTCTTGCCTTCGTCGAAGGTGGCGACGATCTTGCCGTCGGACGGCCACATCCAGCTCAGTTTTTCGTCATCGCCCGCGGCCATCGGGTTGCTGACGCTGGCCGGAGGCGGGATGACGGTCACGGCCGGCGGATGGGCATCGCGCTCGGGTTTCTCGACCGGTTTCGGCTCCGGCCGGGCGGGAAGGCCGCCCTCGCCTTTTTGCAGCTCGGCCAGCACGCTGTCGCTGTACGGGCGCTTGTCGGCGCGCGGGGTGGTCTTCTTGACTACCACCGGCGCCGGCGGCGCCTTCGGTTCGGCAGGCGGCGGCATGTCGATCCTGCTGGTCGTCACGCCGCTGCTGGCGCCGTTGTTGTTGCCGTTGCTGCCGCTGTCCGGCGGCAGCACGCGCAGGACCTGGTCGACCTTGATGTCGTTCGGGTTCGACAGCTTGTTCCACTCCACCAGGTCGCGATAATTCTGGCCATGGTCGAGCGCGATGCGGATCAGGGTGTCGCCCTTGCGCACGGTGTACATGCCGCGTTCATCCTTGGTGTCGTCGGCGCGCGGCACACGGTTGTCGGCGGCCGGCAGGCGGTCGATCACGGGTGCGGGACGGCGCGGGGCGGTATTACAGGCGCTCAGGAGGCCCAGGGTCAGCAACAGCAGGGGAAGATGGCTTGTGTATTTCATTCTCATGTTTTGTGTGTCGTGTTCTGTAAGCTGGAGCGCACCGGAGGGCGCAGGCGGGCGAACGCTTAAACCGTGCCCGGGCGCAGCGGCACGAAGTGGCAGCCTTCCAGGGTCTCGCTCATCCATTCGGCCTTGCCGGTGCGGGTGATCAGCTGCAGGTGCTGGACCTGCGCGCCCACCGGGGCGACCAGGCGGCCCCCCACGCTGAGCTGGTCGAGCAGTGCCTGCGGCACCTCCAGACCGGCCGCAGCCAGAATGATACCGTCGAACGGGGCGGCCTGTGGCAAGCCTAGCATACCATCTCCGTAGTGCAAACGCAGATTCACGATGCGCAAGTGGCGCAGGTTGGTCTTGGCCAGTTCGTGCAATTGACGAATCCGTTCGACCGAAAACACGTCCTTGGCGATGTGAGAGAGCACCGCCGCCTGGTAGCCGCAGCCGGTGCCGATCTCCAGCACGCGGGTCAAGGGATTGCCATTGCGCAGCACTTCAAGCATGCGCGCCACGATGTAGGGGCGCGAAATGGTCTGGTGGTGGCCGATCGGCAGCGAGGCGTCGACATACGCCTGGGCCGACAGCGCCGGCTCGATGAAGCGGTGGCGCTGCACCGTTTCCAGGGCCTTGAGCACCACGCCATCGTGCACGCCCTGCTTGGCCACGCGCGCCACCATGGCGCGCCGGATCGCGTCCGACACGCCGGTGTCGGGGCGCGCCGCGATCACCGGCAGCGGCTGGGCGCGCTGGTAGGCGTCGCTGTGCGACTTCGAGGGCGCGGCGGTGGCGCGCGGCACGTAATTCTGGGCGCCGCCCTGGCCGGCCTGACCGCCCTGGACACCGCTGCCGGCGGCATTCCGGGTCGCGGTTTGCGGGGTTGCCACTTTGACAGGCGGAAACGCCGGGCCCGCGCGCTTGTCGGTCACCGACGACAGCGGCAGCGGAAACGTGCTGCGCTTGTCGGGCTTGTCGCTCATGCCAGCGAACGCGACAGCAGCGCCAGCTGGTCGCGGTGGGTCAGGTCGACCTGCAGCGGGGTGATCGAGACGTGGCCGAGGGCGGTGGCGTGGAAATCGGTGCCCTCGCCGGCGTCGCGCGTGGCGCCCGGCGGGCCGATCCAGAAAATCTCGCGCCCGCGCGGGTCGCGCCCGCGGATCACCGGCTCGGCCTGGTGCCGCTTGCCCAGCCGCGTGGCGCGCACCGTGCCCAGCGCGTCGTACGGCAGGTTCGGGATATTCACGTTGAGCAGGTACGGCGCCGGCAAGTCGTCGAAGCGGCGCAGCACGATGTCGCGCGCCAGCCGGGCCGCCGAATCGATGTGCTCCCAGCCGTGCGCGACCTGCGAAAAGGCGATCGCCGGAATGCCGAACAGATACCCTTCGGTGGCCGCCGCCACCGTCCCGGAATACAGGGTGTCGTCGCCCATGTTCTGGCCATTGTTGATGCCGGAAACGACCAGGTCGGGCGGCGCATCGCCCATGGCGGTGAGGGCGATGTGCACGCAATCGGTCGGCGTTCCATTGACAAAATGGAAACCGTTGGCGGCG
This sequence comes from Telluria sp., assembly GCA_036386755.1. Classification (GTDB taxonomy): domain Bacteria; phylum Pseudomonadota; class Gammaproteobacteria; order Burkholderiales; family Burkholderiaceae_D; genus Telluria_A. The sequence continues at coordinate 234 of DASVVC010000150.1, read as the reverse complement.
CGCGTGACCGTCAGCGGACGGTCGAGCGACAAGGAATTGGACGCGCCCGAGCGATTGCTGTCGGGGGCGACCACAATGATTTCGGCGATGCTCGCCAGGGCTTCCGCCAGCGCAATGATGCCTGGCGCAAGGTAGCCGTCGTCGTTACTGATGAGGATTCGCATTCCCGGGATTTTACCTGAAGCAACGCTCTTATCGCTGGCTTCCGGTCTCAATTTCACATTTTATGATGCT
>DASVVC010000149.1:0-15910 GCA_036386755.1 Telluria sp. | reverse complement strand
AGCGGCTGGTGCTCGACCTGAAGACTCATCGACCCGGTCGGAAGTTCGACCGGGTCGTAAAAGCGAAAGCCCAGAGATATCCGGTGACCAGATTGAAGTCAAGCGCTTAACTTAACGGCATTAGGGACAGACCCCGGTTTTACAACTTTTAGTCGAGGGTGGCGATGACGGGGGCGTGGTCGGACGGTTGCTCCCACTTGCGCGGAATGCGGTCGATTGCGCAGGCGGTGCAGCGCTTGGCCAAGGCATCGGACAGTAATATGTGATCGATCCGCAGCCCTTTGTTTTTCTGGTAACCGAGCTGCCGGTAATCCCACCAGCTGAACGATTTGTCGGCTTGCTCGAACAGGCGGAACGCATCGGTCAAACCGAGGTCGGTCAGCGCCGTCAGGGCCGCGCGCTCCTTGTCGGAGCACAGCACCTGGCCGGCCCACGCAACCGGGTCGTGCACGTCGCGGTCTTGCGGGGCAATGTTGTAATCGCCCAGGATAGCCAGGCCGCCGCCGGCGTGCGCGCGCACTTCATCGGCGAGCCACTCCCGCAGCGCTGCCAGCCATGCAAGTTTATACGCATATTTGTCGGTGTCGACCGCTTGCCCATTGGGCACATAGGCGCAGATAAAGCGCACGCCCCCGATCGTGGCGGCGAGTATGCGCTGCTGCTCATCGGGAAACAAAGGGTTGTTTCTAATGACATCATTTAATGGCAACTTAGATAAGATTGCAACGCCGTTATAGGTTTTTTGCCCGCTGAAGGCGACGTCGTATCCGGCAGCATTAATTTCAGAAACCGGGAACTTATCGTCCGTTAACTTGGTCTCTTGTAGGCAGAGTACGTCTACCGGATTGGCCTCAAGCCATTGCAGTAAATGAGCAAGTCGTACCTTGAGGGAATTTACATTCCATGTTGCTATTTTCATAGGGGAGTTCAAGCGCCATTGATGCTAAAAACACGCAGTATCGCGTTAAATGTGCCGTTCATGCAAGAACATGCTGACAGTTAACAAATTTGCCCGCGTATGCCTATTGCATACGCTTGTATTATCAACACTTTTATCGAAAAAATACCGTGGAGATGTTAAACTTTGTTGTCCCCGAGATTTAACCACTCGCAAGATGTAATTAGATGTAACAAGAGGCAGACAAAACAACGATTTTGGACTATTGTTACTCATGGGGAATAAAAAATTGCATTCTTATAACGCACGGAGTAATATACTCAAATCTGGCCGGTGGTGGTGAGAACCAACGGTCGGAATCCGTAGCGTGAAGAGTTACACGCCCTTAAAGTTTGTGACGGCTTCATGACACATTCTGCAAGGTGGTACTAGTTAAAACAATTCTGTTTTGATTAGTGTAGAAATGCGAAGACAGCATTTGTAAAGGATTAAAATGCGAAGTGCATTTGAAGCATGGGCGCAGCGCGATGGTCATATCGTTCGACGCCGCGAAGATAAGCCCGATGAATATCTCGTGTTTGAAACACAACGTCGCTGGGTAATCTGGCAAGCGGCGCTGGCGCACGGCAAAACAGCCGCGGCGACAGCGAAGTATTCGGCGCAAAAGGCCGCCTCGAAAGAGTCGGCCGAACCGGTACGCGCAAGCGCACCGGCGTCGGATGAAACCGCAGTGCGCAACCGGGTTCTGAATGAAGTTCTTGATGCTTTTAGCGATCTCGACGATACCGCTGGTATCGAAGGTGTCCTGAAGGTCATCCAGGGCTTGAAGAAGAAGCAGAAGGCTCTCGCCGAAGACAAGACCGAGAGTTGATGCAATACCGGCACTACAAGGGTGGCCTGTACGAATTGGTGTGCGTGGCCACTCTTGAATCGGATCTCTCGGAGATGATCGTGTATCGCGCAGCGGACGGTTCTATATGGACGCGGCCGAAAGACGTGTTCTTCCAGCTGGTCGAAGTCGACGGCATTCTGGTGCCGCGCTTTGCGCCGGTGTCCTAGTCTTGCCCGTTCAATGGGGTACGATCTCCAGCACCACTCTCCCGCACCACTTTCCAGGAATAACACTATGCGAATGATCCGCCTCGCTTTGAGCCTCGCGCTGTCCGCTGCCGCCTTCGGCGCCGCCGCCGAAACCGTGGGCTCGGTCGATACCGCTTTCAAGTTGATTGGCCCCGACCACAAGGTCGTGGTCGAAGTATTCGACGATCCGATCGTCGGTGGCGTGAGCTGCTACCTGTCGCGCGCCAAGACAGGCGGCATCAAGGGTGCCGTGGGCCTGGCCGAAGACAAGGCCGAATCGTCGGTGGCTTGCCGCCAGGTCGGCCCGATTAGCTTCAACGGCAAGGTGCCGCGCCAGGAAGAAGTATTCAGCGAGCGTGCCTCGATCTTCTTCAAGCACGTGCGCGTGGTGCGCATGGTCGACGCCAAGCGCAACGCGCTCGCTTACCTGGTGTATTCGGACCGCCTGATCGACGGCAGCCCGAAGAACAGCGTGACCGCGGTGCCGGTGCCGGCCAACCAGCCGATTCCGCTCAAGTAAAGCTCCTGGGGTGGTATTCAGGAATCCTGGGCAGCTGCCGTAAACAAAGTTGAACTGCAAGGTTGAACTGCAGGGCTGAACGCAGGATTGAACGACTACCTTGGGATGGATACGATGGCGACTTTTTTACGCAGCGGCGCGCTGGCGCTGCTGGCCGCCCTGGGCGGCTGCGCGACGATCAGCGAATCGAACCAGCAGACCCTAATGCTGCACACGATCCTGGACAACCGCGAAGTTGGCGGTGCCGGCTGCGTGCTGACCAACGACAAGGGGCGCTGGTTCGTGACCTCGCCCGGCCACGTCACCGTGCAAAAGAGCGCGGGCAATCTGTTCATCGACTGTAAAAAGGATGGCGGGGGCGCGGGGCAGGACCGGGTCGCGTCGAGCGCCAACGCCAGCGCCACCGTGGGCAATGCGGTGCTGACCGTGGGCCTGGGCTATCTGCTCGACAAGCGCACCGGCGCCGGGTTCGATTACCCGGAAACGCTGACGGTGCTCATGCGCCGTAACGGGACGCGCGATTATCAGAACGAGCCGCCGGAGACGGCGGGGACGGCGCTGCACTAGTCCGCGCAGGGCATCCACGGCCGCAAAATGCAAGACCGTCATTCCTGCCACTGGCAGAAATGACTTCCCGCGCAGGGCTAGGCGCCCCCACGGCAATCCAAGGCCTCTACGCTAACCAACGGTGCCTTGGATTCCCGCCTGCGCGGGAATGACGGTTTTGGGGGTGGCGGTCGAATAGCGTACGCCGACGAACAGCGTACGCAGAGACCAACAGCGTACGCAGACGAACAGCCTACGCTGCCTGGCCGTTTACACGCGGTTGATAAGGAACGTCGACAGCAGCGGCACCGGACGGCCGGTCGCGCCTTTTGCCCCGCCCGACTTCCATGCCGTGCCGGCGATATCGAGGTGCGCCCAGGTGTACTTGCGCGTGAAGTTCTCAAGGAAGCAGGCCGCCGTCACGCTGGCGCCGCCCGGGGTGCCGATGTTGGCCAGGTCGGCAAAATTCGACTTGAGCTGCTCGTTGTAGACTTCTTCGATCGGCAAACGCCATGCGGTGTCGCTCGCAGCCTTGCCGGCGGCCAGGAGTTCGCCCGCCAGCTTCTCGTGCGCGTCGTCGCTGCGCGTGAACAGGCCCGTGTTGTGATGGCCCAGCGCCACGACGCAGGCACCGGTCAGCGTCGCGATGTCGATCACCGCGGCCGGGTTGAAACGCTCGCAGTAGGTCAGCGCGTCGCACAGCACCAGACGGCCTTCGGCGTCGGTGTTGAGCACTTCGATGGTCAAACCGTTCATCGACGTGACGATGTCGCCCGGCTTGGTGGCGCGGCCCGACGGCATGTTCTCGCACGCGGCGATCACGCCGATGACATTGAGCTTCAAGCCCATTTCGCCGATCGCGCGGAAGGTGCCCAGCACCGAGGCGGCGCCGCACATGTCGTACTTCATTTCATCCATGCCGGGACCGGCCTTGATCGAAATGCCGCCCGTGTCGAAGGTGATGCCCTTGCCGACCAATACCACCGGCGCATCCTTGGCCTTGCCGCCCATGTGCTTCAAGACGATGAACTTGGGCGCTTCTTCGCTGCCGTTGGTGACCGACAGGAAGCTGCCCATCTTCAGTGCCTGGAGCTGCTTGCGGTCCAGGACTTCGACGTCGAACTTGTAGTCCTTGGCCAGCTTGCGCGCCGTGTCGGCCAGGTAGGTCGGGGTGCAGATGTTGGCCGACAGGTTGCCCAGTTCCTTGGTCAGGTCCATGCCGTTGGCGATCGCAATGGCCTGCGCCAGCGCGGTCTTGACGTCGGACGTCGCATCGGCCGCGATGGTGATCTTGCGTACGCCCGCCGGGGCAGGGTCCTTCTTGCTTTTTTGGCCGTCGGTGCGGAAAACGCTCTCGTGAGCGGCGCAGACAATGGTGCGCACGGCCCAGGAAACGTCGCGCTCTTTCACATCCGTCATGGGTAGTGCGATAATGGCGTCCGCGGCGCCGAGCGAGGCGAAAGCCTTGAGCGTCGCGTTCACTGCGGAAGTGAAGCTTTTTTCGCTGACCGTCTCGTCGTTGCCCAGCCCGACCAGCAGCACGCGCGCCGCGCCGGTGCCGGAGATACCGCGCAACAGCAGGGTCGAACCAGCCTTGCCGGTAATGTCGCCGGACTTGAGCGCAGCCGTGATGTCACCACCCTGGTCGAGGGCTTTTGCAGCCTGCGACAGTTTTTTGTTTTCGAATACCGCAACCGCGATGCATCCGGTTTTGGCCGACGTGATGGTGTTCTTTGTGTCGAATGCTTTTATGCTAAAGTCCATTTGAATCTCCGTTTCGTGTTTGTGACGCGCACTGCCTAACCTGTGATTATAACTTTCGAATGATCTTTCAACGCGCCTTGCAACGTGAATTAGCCAGTTCGGCCGGAACGACTTTCACGGTGCTGTTTTCCATCGTCGCCACCTGGACCCTGATCGCCATCCTCGGCAAAGCCGCAGGCGGGAAGGTGGCGTCGAGCGATGTGCTGGCGTTGATCGCCTTCGCAACGCTGAATTATCTGCCAACTATCCTGACTCTCACCAGCTTTATTTCGGTACTGGCGGTCGTCACGCGCAGCTACCGCGACTCCGAGATGGTGGTCTGGTTCGCGTCGGGCCTGTCGCTCACGCGCTGGATCCGTCCCATCCTCACCTTCGGCATTCCCATGATGATCCTGACCGGCACCCTGAGCCTGTTCGTGACGCCCTGGGCCAAGATGAAAAGCATCGAATTCGTCCAGCGCTTCGAAAAGCGCGAAGACCTTAAAAAGGTCTCGCCCGGCCAGTTCAAGGAATCGTCGTCGAGCAACCGCGTGTTTTTCGTCGAAGGCGTCACCGGCGAATCGACCGTGGTGCAGAATGTGTTCGTCAACACCATCGAAAAGAACGTCAACTCCGTCATCGTCGCCAAGGAAGGCGTGATCGAGTCGGACGGCAAGGGCGGCCAGTTCCTGGTGCTCAAGAACGGCCGGCGCTACCAGGGCGTGCCCGGCCAGGCCGATTTCCAGTCGATGGAGTTCGGCCGCTACAGCATGCGCGTGGCCAGCAAGAATACCTCGATGGATGGCGACATCTCGTCGGACGCCATGTCCACCCAGGAGCTGCTGGCCACGCCGAACCGCTTCACCCAGTCCGAACTGCTGTACCGCATCGCCGCGCCGATCACCTGCCTGCTCCTGATCCTGCTGGCCATTCCGCTCGGTTTCGTCAATCCGCGCGCCGGCAGCGCGGCCAACCTGATCATCGCGCTGCTGATCTTCTTCACCTACATTAACCTGACCAAGCTGGCCGAGGCCAATGTCCGCCAGGGCAAGTCCGATTTCTACATGGCCTGGTGGCCGCTGCACCTGCTCGTCGCCGTCTGCATCGTCGTCATGTTCGCGTGGCGCCTGAACGTCAACCACCGCTACCATCCGCTGGTGCTGTGGGCGGCGATGAAGCGCGGCCGGATCGATCATGCCGCACCGGCGGGAGGCGCGAAATGAAGGTCCTTCAACGCTATTTCGCGGTCTCGATCGCGCAGGCCGTCGCCTTCGTGCTGGTCGCCTTCCTGGCGCTGAGCGCTTTCATGGACCTGACGGGCGAGCTGCCGTCGGTCGGCAAGGAAGGCTACGCGATCCAGCACGCCTTTTTATATGTGCTGCTGCGCGTGCCGTTCCACGTGTACGAGGTGATGCCGGTGGCGACCCTGATCGGCACCATCTATACGATGGCGCAGTTCGCGTCGAGCTCCGAGTTCACCATCATGCGCGCGTCGAGCATGTCGACCCAGATGGCGGCGTGGATGCTTTTCAAGATCGGCATCGTGTTCGTCATCATCACCTTTGTGTTCGGCGAACTGATTGCGCCGCGCACCGCGCCGCTGGCCGAAAAGCTCAAGCTGAGCGCGCGCGGCGCCACCGTGTCGCAGGAGTTCCGCTCCGGGATGTGGACCAAGGATATCGTGCGCAGCGAAGGCACCAAAGGGGCCGTCACCGGTTCGCGCTTTTTCAACGTGCGCCAGTTCCGCACCGACGGCCAGATGCTCGACGTGCGGCTGTACGAGTTCGACACCAACTTCCGCATGCGCTCCCTGATCACCGCCGCGCGTGCCGTCTTCACCGGCAACAGCACCTGGCGCCTGGAAGACGTGACGGAAACGCGCTTTACCAATACGCGCGAACTGCCCCCGCCGGGCGGCGAGGCCGCCGCCGGTGCCAACGCCGGCACGCAAGGCACCTTCGGCCAGGAGACCAGCATGGTTGCCACGCGCAAGCTGCCGAGCATGGAGCTGGTATCCGAGATCACGCCGAAGATCATCTCGGTATCGGCTTCCGACCCGGTGCGCATGTCGGCCACCGAACTGGCGATCTACACGCGCCACCTGGCCGAGAACAAGCAGGAAACCGAGCGCTTCAAGATCGCGTTCTGGAAAAAGCTGTTCGACCCGCTGGCCATTTTCGTGCTGATGGCGCTGGCGCTGCCGTTCGCTTACCTGCACACCCGCAGCGGCGGCGTGAGCCTGAAGATCTTCATCGGCATCATGATCGGTGTCGGCTTCATCCTGATCAATAACCTGGTCGCTTCCGTGGGGCTGCTCAGTAATGTGCCGGCCGTGCTGACGGCGATCGCCCCAAGTTTGCTATTCCTGCTATTGGCCCTTGCGGCGCTATGGTGGGTGGAAAGACACTGATGACTCGCGCCCTGATCCTGTTTGCCCACGGCGCCCGCGCCGCCACCTGGGCCGCGCCCTTCGAACGCTTGCGCGCGCTCACGCAAGCGCGCGTGCCCGAAGTGCCGGTGTCGCTGGCGTTCCTGGAATTGATGGAGCCGCGCCTGCCCGAGCGCGTGGCCGAACTGGCCGCGCAAGGCGTGACGGCGCTGACGGTGGTGCCGGTGTTCCTGGGGCAGGGCGGGCACTTGCTGCGCGACCTGCCGCTGCTCGTCGAGCAGTTGCGCATCGATCATCCAGGCATGGACATCACCGTCTCCGGTGCGGTCGGGGAAGACGACAGCGTACTGGCCGCGATGACCGATTTCTGCGTGGCGCAGCTGTAATAAATCGTTCCTAACGCACCCGGCGCGTGGTTTCGCGCACCACCAGTTCGAGCGGCGGAATCTGCGCCAGCACCGGTTCGCCGTTGATCAGTGCCAGCAGCGCATTGGTGGCGATGCGGCCCATGTCGTACAAGGGCTGGCGGATCGTGGTCAGCGGCGGCGTGGTGTAGGAGGAGCCGGGCAAGTCATCGAAGCCGACCAGGGAAATATCGTCCGGCACCCGGATGCCCTTGCGGTACAGGCACAATCGGACGCCATACGCGCTCAGGTCATTGGCCGCGAACACCGCCGTGAACTGCTGGTTGGTCTCGAACAGATGGTTCACCGCCAAGAGACCGCCGGACTCGTGGAAGTCGCCGCCCACCACCAGCTTGTCGTCGTAGTCGAGATCGGATTCGGCCAGCGCGCGCTTGTAGCCGACCAGGCGCTCGTCGGCATCGCGGTGATGCGACGGGCCGGTAACGAAAGCGATGCGGCGGTGGCCCAGTTCGACCAAATGGCGCACCGCCATGAAGGCGCCGTTTTCGTTATCGAGCTTGAACCCGAGCGCGCTTTTGGTGCGCAGGTCGCGCCCGGTGGAGACGATCGGCCGCTGGTTTGCAAACTGCAAAATGGTCTCGTCTTCCAGATGGCCCGACAAGACGATGATGCCGTCCACCTTGCGCGCCAGCAGGAGCCGAATGCGCTCCGTCTCTTCCACCGCGTTCCAGTGGCCGGACACGATCACCGAGGCGTAGCCGGTGCCCTTCAAGCCATCGTCGACGCCGCGCAGGGTCTCGTCGAAAAACGGGCTCGAAATATCCTGCACCACGATCCCGATGGTCATCGAGCGCCCCTTCTTGAGGCCCTGCGCCATCTGGTTCGGCGCGAAGTGCATCTTCTCGATCGCGGCCATGACGGCGGCGCGCTTGTCGTCGGAAACTTTGGCGGTGCCGTTGAGGATGCGCGATACGGTGCTCGGCGAGACGCCGGCGTGACGCGCGACGTCGATCAGGGTGGAGGGAGGGGCAGCGTTGTCGTGGTCGGTCAAGGGATGGATCCTGGTAGGGTGCGGAACGGCTGTCACCGCGAGATTACCATAACTGGAACCACCCACGAAATAAACAGCCGGCCAGAGTGTACACAGGTTGGCCAACTTTGAAAACGTTTTCAAGGGAAGGGGAGCAATAAACGCGTGTCGTTCCCGCCACTGGCGGTGGCGGGAACGGCAGCACGGCGCTTGCTGGTGAAACGCTGGCTTAACCCGACTTGGCGGCGCCGCCCACGAAACGCTTGAACAGGGTCGGGCGCGAAGGACGCGGCAGGGCCTGGTCGACCACCGCCGCCCACTGCTCGGACAACTGCTGGCACGTGGCGCGCAGTACCGGATTCAGGTCGCCGTGGCCGGCCAGGGCCTTCAGGTGGCGCTCGATCACCGATGCCAGTTTGAGGCACGGCGCGGCCTGCGCGGCGTTGGCGCTGTAGTGGGACATCAGGTGCAGCGCGGCCGAGACCAGCAGTTCGGGCTGGGGCGGCGCACCGGCCGGTGCGGTCACTGCGGGTCCTGCCATGTCGATAGCGATAGCCATTGCGTTGCTCCTGTCAAAAAAGGGAGGGCTGGCTCGCGGGTGCAACGCTGGCTGGCTGGGGGTTGATGGTTCAGGCGGTCAGGATCAGCTTGCCCAGCCGGGTGACTCGCAATTCGTAGATTTTGCCGTCGTGTTCGATCTGGATCGACTTGCCCTGGCGCAGCAGTTCCTGGCTGTTGACGCGCAGCGGAAGCGCAGGTGCGACTGGCGCCGGGATCGCGCGCACGGGTTGTTGGGTAGTATTCATCGCTGCCTTTCATTGAATGAGAACAATTCTCATTTAGATTATGGCCGATGTGCCTGACGATTGCAAGCGATAAGCATCCAGGCTTTGTCTTAACAGCATGGGCGTCATGCCGGTCCAGCGTTTAAATGACCGTCGGAAATTATTCGCGTCATGAAAACCCAGATGGCGCGCCACCGCGTCGTTGTCGTGGCGCCCGCCGTGGAACAGGTGCAGGGCGACGTGCGCGCGCACCTGGTCCAGCTCGGCCTGGAAGTGGCTGCCGTGGCGCGCCAGGTGGCGTTTCAGGGTGGCCGGGCTGACGCCGAACTGGATCGCGCACTGTTCCAGGGTGGGTGCGTTGCGGATGTGCTCCAGCAGGTAATCGTAGAGGGCGCACAGCAGGCTGCGCTGGTTCAGGTGACCACTGCCGGCGTGCGCCGCGTCGACAGCGCGCCGCGCCACTTGCGCCGCCATCGCGTTGGCGCGCGGCCAGGGGCGCTCGAGCCAGGCCGCGTCGATCAGCATGGCGTCGAGGTGGCAGTGAAAGCGCAGCTGCTCGCCCAGGTGCACCTCGTGCTGCTCGGTGTAGCGCGGCGGGGTGCGGTTGAAGCAGTAGCGCCACGGCAGGCGCTCGCCGCCCAGCCAGCGGCACATGGCCGTCATGGCCGTCATGTGCATCTCCACCAGGAAGCCGCGCTGCCCGCCGGCGCCGAAACTGTCGGTCCAGTACAGCACGGCCAGTCCGCCTTCCTCGCGAAAGCGGGGCGCCAGCAAAGGACACAGCTGCATCTGGAAGCGCACCAGCAGGCCGATCGCCTCGCGCAGGTTGTGGGCCTGCATCAGCGCGTGGCTCAGGGCGCCGAAGTGCCCGGGCAGCATTTGCTGGCCCAGCATGAAGCTGGTCTCCGGACTTTTCAGGCCGGCCGCCACGTTGGCCAGCAACTGCAGGTATTCGGCGGGGCTGATGGCGTGCTGCGCGTCGGGCGCCTGCAGGTCGTCCATGCCGGTGCCGGCCAGGATGGCGCGCGGCGAAAGTTCGCGCGAACGCGCGTAGTCGAGCACCAGCGCCGGCTGGTGCTGCGCCACGATGCAGGCGTCGCCGGCTTGCAGAAGGCGGCTCAACAGCGGCTCACGCGGGCGCGGCGAAGCTGCTGGCATCCTCCGCGGCGGGCGCGGGCTGCGGCATGCGCCGTTCCAGCGCGCGGTTGATTTCCTTGAGCAGCTGGCGCGGCTCGATATCCACATGGCGCACCGCGTAGCGCACCGTCACCTGCAGCGCTTCGCCGCTGGCGTGGGTGTGATGGCGCAGCGTCGCCACGGCGCGCCGCAACTGTTCGGCCAGTGCGCGCGCGCTCTCGCCATCGGTGGCCGGCAGCAGGATGGCGAAGCGGTCGCCCGCATAGCGGCACAGCAGGTCGGTGCGGCGCAGGTTGAGCAGCACGGTATGGGTGACCGCTTGCAGCAGGCGGTCGCCTTCGCGCTGGCCGTGGCCGCGGTTAATCAGGTGGAAGCTGTCGATATCGACCATCAGCAGGCAGCAATCCGGGCCGGTGCCGCGTTCGTGCTCGATGCGCAGCTGCGCGCGCAGGTAGTCGGCGTCGCCCACTTGCGTGAGCGGATCGAACGAGCGGTGATCGCGGAACAGGCGCTCGCGCTTGTGCAGGTGCTCGTTGAGCATGAGCTGTTCGCGGCGCCAGTCGAGCAGGCCGCAAGTGAGGGCGGCCATGCCGGCCAGGGTCAGGCCGCTCTCGATGACATGGTTCCACAGCAGTCCTTTGGGGACGCTGAAGAATTCGTCGAGGCAGTCGGCGCAGGCGCCCAGCATCAGGCCCGCCAGGCCGGCGGCCAGCAGCGCGGTCACGCGGCCGGGCGGACGCGAGCTCAATACCAGCACGAACCATACCCCGGCCATGAGGGCGATGCTCGCCTCGCTGGCGATATCGATCCACTTCCAGTCGGCCGGCGGCTTGAGCACGCCGGCGAACGCATACAGGAAGCAGCAGGCGAGAAGGGCCAGGAAGGCCAGGACGAGGGCAGTGCGGTGGGAATGGAGCATGGGCGAAAGGCCAAAGCCTTGCATGAGGGTGATACGTTCCGATACTAGCGGGCGCGCATGACAGGACGATGACAGGCGGGGGTGCAAACAGCGCAGCGGCGCAAGTCCGATCGGCTCAGCGGGCGCGCGGCAGCCGGCGGTTGCCCGCGCACGGGCGGGTCATTTCAGCTCACGGGCGCTCGTAAAAGGCCGTATCGCCCGTGGCGGCGGGCAGCGTGTCACGAGATGGACATATTCGGTCTCTAGACTTCGCCCTGTTTTTCACCCATCCGACGGCGAACCTATGAACAGCGACAAACAACAACAGCGTCAGCGCAGAGCAGCGGGCAGTCTTCCGCGCCTGTCCCTCATTGCCTTCGGCATCCTGCAACTGTGCGGCGGCATCGCGCACGCGGCCGACAACGCCGGCAGCGGCGAGGCAAGCGCCATCCCGCTGGACACGGTCGTCATCGCCGGCCAGCGTTCGAGCATGAAGCGCGCGTTGGCGGCCCAGCAAAAGGCCGACAATATCGTCAGCGTCATCAGCAGCGACGATATCGGCGGCCTGCCGGACAAGAACGCCGCCGAGGCGCTGGCACGCCTGCCCGGCGTGGCGGTGCAGCGCGACCAGGGCGAAGGCCGCTACATCGTGGTGCGCGGCATGGGGCCCGATTACAACGCCGTCACCATCAACGGCGCCTCGGTGCCGTCGCCGGAAGCGGGGCGCCGCGCGGTCGCTCTCGACGTGCTGCCGGCCGGCCTGATTCGCTCGCTGGAAGTGTCCAAGACATTGACACCGGACCAGGATGCCAACTCGCTGGGCGGCTCGGTCGACGTCAAGTCGCTGTCTGCCTTCGACCTGCCCGGCACCGCGCTGTCGTTCCAGGCGGGAGCGGGCCGCGACCAGAACACCGGCAAGACCAGCCCGAACGCGGGCGCCTTGTGGGTCGACCGCTTTTTGGACGGCAAACTGGGCGTGGCGGCCGGCATCAGCGGCGAGCGCCGCAAGTTCGGTTCCGATAACGTGGAAACCGGCGGCGCCTGGAACCAGGGCAAGCTGTCCGGCCTCGAACTGCGCGACTACCTGCCGCAGCGCGAACGCAATGCGCTGGCGGTGAACGTCGATTACCGTCCGCAGGCCGGCCAGTCGCTGTACCTGCGTACTTTTCTGAGCCGCTTTTCGGACGAAGAAGCGCGCGACCGCCTCTCGCTCAGTAATATCGCCGGCGGCGCCGCCTCGCCCGACACGCCGTTCACCGCGCGCGCCGAGCGCCGCCTGCGCCATCGCAAATATACGCAGCAGATCGGCTCGGCCGTCGTCGGCGGCGACATCCGTGTGGGCGACTGGAAGCTGGCCGCGTCCGGCGGCGCCAGCCGCGCCACCGAAGACACGCCGGAGAGCATCAACGATGGCCGCTTTCGCGCCAGCGCCAACGTGGCCGGCCTGCGTTTTTCCGGCACCGAGGTGCCCAGCCTGACGGGACCGGCCGGCCTGGCCGACCCGGCCAGCTACAACCTGCAGGGCATCACCCTGCAGGCGCGCGACAGCCGCGACGCGGAGCGTCATGTGAAGCTGGACCTGGGCCGCAGTCTGGCCCTGGGCGCCGCCGTTGCCGACATCGCGGTCGACATCAAGGGCGGCGTCAAGGCCAGCCGCCGCACCAAGGATAACGACACCGAACAGTGGGGCTACACCAGCAACAAGGCCGCCAGCGGCAATTACTGGGGGGCGGGCAGCGTGTCGATGAGCGGCTTCACCCAGGGTGCGCTGGACTACCCGTTCGCCAACCTCGGCCCGGGCCTCGATCCGGCGCTGGTGCGCGCACGCGTGGCGGGGCTGGACCGGGCCGGCGCGCGGCTGGTGTCGGAATCGAACCTGAACGACTTTTCGATGGACGAAGACATCGACAGCGCCTACGTGCAGGCCGGCGCCGACATCGGCAACTGGCGCGTGCTGGCCGGCGTGCGCCACGAGCGCACCAGCTTTGCCGCACGTGGGCAGCAGGTCTCCGCTAACGGCTTGCAGCCCGTCTCGCGCACCAACGAGTATGCGAACTGGCTGCCCAACCTGCAGGCGCGCTTCGATATCGACAAGGACACCAGCGTGCGCGCCGCATGGACCAACGCGGTCGTGCGCGCCAACTTCAGCCAGCTGGCGCCGGGCGTGAACCTGGCCAGCAATACCGAAGCGGTAATCGGCAACCCGGACTTGAAACCCCTCAAGGCGGCCAACGTCGACCTCGGCATCGAACGCATGCTGGGCGCGGACGGCGCCATGTCGGCCTACCTGTACTCGAAGGACATCAAGAACTTCACCTACACGACCGACCTGGCCGGTAGCGGCCCGTGGGCCGGCTACACCACCGCCACCAGCTACGCCAACGGCGAGAAGGCGCGCGTGAACGGCATCGAACTGTCGTACTCGCAGTCGCTGCGCATGCTGCCGGCGCCGTGGAACGGGATCATCGTGGGCGCCAACGCCAGCTTCAACGACGCCAAGGCCACCATCGGCCGCTTCGACAAGGCCAGCGCCGGGCAGCTGACGCGCCAGATCCGCCTGCCGGGCCAATCGAAGCAGATCGTCAACCTGATGCTCGGTTACGAAAGCGGTCCTGTGAGCACGCGCCTGGCGCTCAATCAGAAGTCGGCTTACCTGCTCGAAGTCGGCGCCGACCTGCTCGACTCGTCGCAGGACCGCTACGTCGACGCCCAGCGCCAGGTCGATTTTTCGCTCGGCTACCAGGTCAACAAGCGCGTGCAGCTGGTCTTCGAGGGCATCAACCTGAATAATGAAACCTATTATGTATACCAGGGCACGAAACCATACAACGTCCAGTACGAGCAGTACGGCCGCACGTTCAAATTGAGCCTGAAAGCGAATTTTTTCTGATATGACCATGCAAAAACACATTACCCGCGCAGCCGCTTTGCTGTGCATCCTCGCCGGCACGGCCGCGCACGCCGCGGAACGCATTGCGCTCGATGGCGGCGGCGCTCTTACGCTCGACAAGCACGGCTTGCAGCTGACCGATGCCGCCGGCAAGGAACTGGCACGCCTGCCGATGCGCGCCAAGCAGCTCGACGCGCGTACCACCAGCGGCAGCGGCATCGCCGTGGTGCTCGATGCCGACACCCAGCATGCGCTGCCGATCCGGGTCGACGTCCGGCGCGGCGAAGTGGCACGCCTGGCGCCCTTGCCGCAGCAGCCGTTCGGCGTGGAGGGACTGTGCCTGTTCCGCGACCAGCAAGGGCTCGACTTCCTGTTCGTCGCCGCCAAGGATGGCCAGGCCGAGCAATGGCTGATGCATGGCGCCACGCCGCAGCTGGTGCGCAAACTGAGCATGCCGCTCGACGCGGGCCAGTGCAAGGTGGACGATGCGCGCCACGTGCTGTATGCGAACGAGAAGGGCATCGGTACCTGGGCCTATGAGGCCAACAGCGAGGCGATGCCGGCGCGCACCCTGCTCAAGGCCGGCGCGCGCCTGCCGGCGGGTCCGGCCGCTTCCCCGGCGGTGGTGGTCGAACCGCGTACGCAGACCATGCCGGTGGCGCGCCTGGGCGACGTGGCGGACGACCCGGCGATCTGGGTGCATCCGCAGGATGCGACGCGTTCGCGAGTGCTCGGCACGAACAAGAAGCAGGGCTTGATGGTGTACGACCTGCAGGGCAGGCAGCAGCAGTTCCTGGATGTCGGGCGCCTGAACAACGTCGACCTGCGCCAGGGCGTGGACATGGACGGCAAGGCGTTCGACCTGGCCGTGGCCAGCCAGCGCGACGACAACAGCGTGGTGCTGTTCGGCTTCGATGCCGATGGCAAGGTTGCCGAGCTGACGCGCTTTGCGACGGGATTGCCGGAGGTGTATGGCATTTGCCTGTTCCAGCCGCGCAGTGGCGCTCTGGAAGTGATCGTCAACGACAAGGGC
The DNA here is from genome assembly GCA_036386755.1 of Telluria sp. GTDB lineage: Bacteria > Pseudomonadota > Gammaproteobacteria > Burkholderiales > Burkholderiaceae_D > Telluria_A. The sequence goes on along the minus strand of DASVVC010000149.1, from coordinate 596 downwards.
GGGGCGTTTCGCCAGTTCCGCATCACGCGCAGCGGCGAGGCGTGGAACAGCAAGCTGGCGCGCGAGTTCAGGGTCGACAGCCAGCCGGAAGGCTGCGTTGCCGACGACCGCAACGAGCGTCTGTTCATCGGCGAGGAAAAGCGCGGCGTGTGGACGCTGGCCGCGCGCGGCGACCAGCCTTCCACGCGCAAGCTGGTGCTCGGTGTGGGACGCGACCTGCACGCGGACGTGGAAGGCATGGCGATCTACGAGGGCGCGAAGGGCGCTTACCTGATCGTGTCGAGCCAGGGGGACAGCAGTTACGTGGTGCTCGATGCGCAAGCGCCGTACAAGGTGCGCGGGCGTTTCAAGGTGGGGTTCAACCTGGCCGAGGGGATCGATGGTACGTCGGACACCGATGGACTGGACGTGACGTCGAAGAACCTGGGCGGGCCGTATGCGCAGGGCATGCTGGTGATTCAGGATGGCTACAAGCGCATGCCGGATGGGCCGCAGAACTTCAAGTACGTGAGTTGGGAGGATGTGGCGAAGGCGCTGAAATTATAAGCACCACCGTCCTGTCAACGTCGTTCCCGCGCAGGCGGGAACCCAAGTTC
>DASVVC010000148.1:0-10772 GCA_036386755.1 Telluria sp. | reverse complement strand
CAAGATCCTGATGGACGCGATCAACCTCGGCGCGTCCGACATCCACTTCGAGCCGTTCGAAAAATTCTACCGCATCCGCCTGCGCGTGGACGGCATGCTCAAGGAGCATGCCCAGCCGCCGATCACGATCCGCGACAAGCTCGTTTCGCGCATCAAGGTGCTCTCCAAGCTCGACATTTCCGAAAAACGCGTGCCGCAGGATGGCCGCATGCGCCTGATCCTCTCGCCCACCAAGGCGATCGACTTCCGGGTCAGCACCTGCCCCACCCTGTTCGGCGAAAAGACCGTCATGCGGATCCTGGACGCCACGCAAGCCCAGATGGGCATCGACGCGCTCGGCTACGATCCGGACCAGAAGGAAATGCTGATGGAAGCAATCCAGCGTCCGTACGGCATGGTGCTGGTGACCGGCCCGACCGGTTCGGGCAAGACGGTGTCGCTGTACACCTGCCTGAACGTGATCAACAAGCCCGGCATTAATATTTCGACCGCGGAAGACCCGGCCGAGATCAACTTGCCCGGCGTGAACCAGGTCAACATCAACGAACGCTCCGGCCTGACCTTCCCGGTCGCGCTCAAGTCCTTCCTGCGCCAGGATCCGGACATCATCATGGTCGGCGAGATCCGCGACCTGGAAACGGCCGACATCGCCATCAAGGCCGCGCAAACGGGCCACATGGTGTTCTCGACCCTGCACACCAACGATGCGCCGTCGACCCTGACGCGCCTGATGAACATGGGCGTGGCGCCCTTCAACATCGCCTCGTCGGTGATCATGATCACGGCGCAGCGCCTGGCGCGGCGCCTGTGCACCTGCAAGAAACCGGTCGAGACCAGCCGCGAGATCATGCTCGCGGCCGGCTTCAGGGAGGAAGAACTGGAAGGCGGCTGGAAGCCTTACGGTCCGGTCGGCTGCGAGCGCTGCCTCGGTGGCGGCTACAAGGGACGGGTCGGCATCTACCAGATCATGCCGATCACCCCGGCGATCGAAAAGATCATCCTGTCGCACGGCAATTCGATGGAAATTGCCGCGCAATCGGAGCTGGAGGGCGTCAAGTCCCTGCGCCGCTCCGGCCTGATGAAAGTAAAGCAAGGCTTGACCAGCCTTGAAGAAGTCCTCGGCTGCACCAACGAATAGGAAAATACAGTATGGCACTCGCTCAAACCAAAACCGCCACCGCCGCCAAGGAGTCGGTCTACGCCTGGGAAGGCAAGGACAAGACCGGCAAGACCGTGCGCGGCGAACTGCGCGCCGGGGGCGAAGCCGTGGTCAACGTAACCTTGCGGCGCCAGGGTGTGATGGTGACCAAGGTCAAGAAAAAACGCTATCGCAGCGGCAAGAAAATCACCGACAAGGATATTTCCCTGTTCACGCGCCAGCTGGCCACGATGATGAAGGCCGGCGTGCCGCTGCTGCAATCGTTCGACATCGTCAGCAAGGGCCACTCGAATCCGTCGATGTCCAAGCTGATCATGGACCTGCGCGGCGACATCGAAACCGGTACCAGCCTGAACAACGCTTTCCGCAAGTATCCGCTCTACTTCGACCCGCTGTTCTGCAATCTGGTCGGCGCCGGCGAACAGGCCGGTATTCTGGAAGACTTGCTCACGCGCCTGGCGATCTACAAGGAAAAAACCCTGGCCATCAAGGCCAAGATCAAGTCGGCGCTGATTTATCCGGTGTCGATCCTGGGCGTGGCGTTCCTGGTCACGGCCGTGATCATGATCTGGGTGGTGCCGGCATTCAAATCGGTGTTCGAAAGCTTCGGCGCCAACTTGCCGACCCCGACCCTGATCGTGATGCAGATTTCGGACTTCTTCGTCGCCTACTGGTGGGCGATTTTCGGCTCCCTGTTCGCCGGGCTGTACTTCTTCTTCCAGTCCTGGCAGCGCTCGGCCAAGATGCAGCGCTTCATGGACCTGGCCCTGCTCAAGGCGCCGATCTTCGGCGCCGTGATCCGCAAGGCGGCCATTGCGCGCTGGACCCGCACCCTGGCCACCATGTTCGCGGCCGGCGTGCCGCTGGTCGAAGCGCTCGACTCGGTCGGCGGCGCGGCCGGCAACGCTTTGTACCTGGAAGCGACCAAGAAGATCCAGAACGAGGTCAGCACCGGTACCAGCCTGACGGTGGCGATGCAGAACGCCAATGTATTCCCGCCGATCGTCACCCAGATGGTCGCCATCGGTGAAGAATCGGGCGCGCTCGATTCGATGCTGGGCAAGGTCGCCGGCTTCTTCGAAGATGAAGTCGACGAAGCGGTCGCTTCGCTGGCCTCGCTGATGGAACCGCTGATCATGGTGATCCTGGGCGTGATCATCGGCGGCCTGGTCATTGCCATGTACCTGCCGATCTTCAAATTGGGCGCGGTGGTGTAATTGCCCGGCCCGCCAAGGGCCGATCCGCTCCCGTCGCAGTAGCGGCTTGCTTTCGCGGCAAGCCGATACTGCGATTTTTTTGGGCGTGTGAATTTGACACCCACACCGATTACGGGTAGCCTGAGTCGACGAAACCGATCGTAGCCAGGAGCCTTCAATGCTCATCACCGGTAAGAAGCCAGCGCCGAGCGAGGGCGCGGAACGCGAGCCAGCGCTCGACGCGCCAGGCAAGCGTAGCGCGAGCAACCGCGGTCCAAAAGGAAAACCACGCGAGCCCGCGACCGGTACCGGCATCGCTCAGCGTCAAGTCATGCCGGCAGGCTTCAGTCCGCCGCACGGAGTTCTCATGCGCAAAGAGCTCACCGACTTTTCAACATGGGCGTTGCAAGGATATTCCTATCAACTGGCTGGCTTGTCACGACATTACGTCCTGGCGGCCGATCATCCGGTACGCCTTGCCATGACCATGAATCCACTGGACAGCGCCGCCGGCCACCGTCCCTCGCTTGGCATCGCAGCGAAGCGCTATCAGAGCCAGGATCCGGCTTTCTCGGCTGCTGTTAAGCATGTTGCCGAAGCGGAAGCACGTTACGGAAAGGACAATGACGCTGTTGAAATTGTGGAGCTGGCGCCCGCAGACGCAGGCCCGATTCAGCTGCGGCTTCGCGATCTCCTTCTCCCTTGAATCCCGACTGGGATGCGGACAGCCCACGCCTTCGTGCCAACTTAGAAAAAGTTCTTGGCGATATTGTCGCGCGGTCGACAACCAGGCCTTTGCCATCGCTATCGATGGCAAAGGCCTGGCACCGCGCCGTGATGACCGGACTGGCAGTTCCGCAGCGCGCCTATGTGGGCAAGTTTCGCGGTAAGGGGGCGCTGAGATATGTCATGGTGCGCATTACCGATGCAAAGGACGGCCGTGTTTACTATGGAACGCCGCCAGAGATGGTGGAAGGTGCCCTCCAAGGCTTCATCGGCAAGCTGGCGGCAGCAGCGTCGCACCTCGATTCGGCCATTCCCGTCGACGCCACCCTCTCTGACGATGCGATTGCCGCAGTCCTCGACCTTGCTGCATTTGCCCACGCCGAATGGGTGCGGATTCACCCTTTTGCAAATGGGAACGGGAGGATCGCGCGTATCTGGGCCAATTTCATCTTGATTCGGTATGGCCTGCCTCCTGTTGTCGCACTGCGACCGCGACCGAATGGCGACTATGCCGATGCCAGTGCGGCAGCCATGTCGGGCGACTCGGCGCCCATGGCTGCCGTCTTCAGAACCTTGCTAGAACGTGCACTGTATGGGAAACCGTAGGCGCGGCCGCTACGGCGATTTCTTTTCCCCCATGCTAGCGCGCCGCATCAGCCAGCGGCGCAGCGGCGCGTCGACGCGCTGGTCCAGCAGCCAGCACAGCGGCAACAGCACGCCGACGAAAACCAGCCCGGCCAGGACCATGGCCGGCGCCGATGCCATGGGCAGCAGTTTGACCAGCGCACCATTGACCAGCCGGCCCAGCGGCACATGCAACACATACAGCGGATACGAGATGGCGCCCAGCACGGCGCAAGCCTGGGCGGCGCGGCCCGACACGCGGCAGCCCACGGCCAGGTAAATGAGCACCGGAAAGGCCACCGTCACGGCCACGAAATCGAGCCAGGGGCGCAGCGCCGCCGACGGCCGCGCCAGCAGCAATCCCAGCAGGCACGCCAGCACCAGAGAGCCGCGCAGCCAGGCGCCGGCGCCGCGCCGTATTACCGGCGCGGCGCCGCTGTTGAAACAGCGCAGCAGCGCAACCCCGGCAAAAAAACCATAGCCCACCCGGCACAGGCCGACCAGCATGGTCGCCGGCGAATACCCGCCGTGCAAGCCCTGCTCCGGATCGGCCTGCAAGGCCAGCGCCAGCCCGAGCGCCGATGCCAGCATGATCGCCCCCAGCAGCACACCGCTCAGGTAGCGCAGCACGGCGGCATACGCCAGGTTCGCGGCCAGCTCGAAGAACAGCGACCAGGCCGGCGAATTGAGCGGGAACAGGTTCGGTTCGGACACCAGCGGCAACAGCAGCGCGGCCGCCAGCAGCACCAGCGGCAGGGGCGATTCGAGCGACGCCGGCACCAGCCCCAGCAGCGCAGCGACGACCGGGATCAAGCCGGCCAGGCTGCCCAGCAGATACAGCGGATACAGGCGGATGAGGCGCAGCAGCGCGAAGCGGGTCGGCGCCAGGGGACCGCGCAGGCGCTCTTCGTAAGCGTTGGCCACCACCACGCCGCTGAGCACGAAGAACAGGTCGACCGCCAGGTAACTCTGGGGAATGGTCCAGCCGCCCCAGAAATAGCCGGTGTGGCGCCACATAACAATCAGCGCGGCCACCCCGCGCAAGCCGTCGAGCAGGTGAAAATAGTGCTGTTTAGCAAACATGGGAACCTCGGCCCGGCACGCATCCGGGCGTTCAGTATCGGCGGGCCGCGCCGGCGGCTCTCCAAATGCGACAAGATCGGCCTTGCGCCCGGTCAGAAAGCCATCGGCCTTCCCCAAAGCGGGTGAAACCCCCTAAAATAGATTGTTGTACAGAACTGCTTGATCAATTCATAACGTGGAGCATCATGCTACCGGAAACACTTTTGTTCGCCGCCCCCGGCTCCCTGGGCGTGGCCCTCGCCGCCGGCCTGTTCGGTCTGCTGATCGGCAGCTTCCTGAACGTCGTCATCTACCGTCTGCCCAAGATGATGGAGCGCGAATATAACGATTACCTGGCCGGCGAGTACGGCTGCGGCTGCGGCACCCGCACGGCCCACAGCGACACCTTCAACCTGATGGTGCCGCGTTCGGCCTGCCCGCATTGCGGCCACAAGATCGGGGCGCTGGAAAACATCCCGGTGATCAGTTACCTGGTGTTGGGCGGCAAGTGCAAAGGCTGCAAGGCCCCGATTTCGCCGCGCTATCCGCTCATCGAACTGGCGACCGCCCTCCTGTCGGCCCTGCTGGTGTGGACCTTCGGCAGCGGCTGGACCGGCCTGGCGACCCTGGTGTTCCTGTACCTGCTGATCGCGATGACCTTCATCGACGCCGATACCCAGCTCCTGCCCGACGAATTGACCTATCCCCTGCTGTGGATCGGCCTCTTGCTCAATATTCAGGGCCGCTTCGTGCCCTTGCAGGATGCCGTGATCGGCGCCGCCGCCGGCTACCTGGCGCTGTGGTCGGTGGCGACCTTGTACGAGAAGCTGCGCGGCCAGGTCGGCATGGGCCATGGCGACTTCAAGCTGCTGGCCGCCCTGGGCGCCTGGATGGGCTGGAGCATGCTGCCGAGCGTGATCCTGATCTCGTCGCTGGTCGGCTCGGTGGTCGGCATCTTCCTGATCGTGGTCGGCGGACGCGAGCGCAACGTGAAAATTCCCTTCGGCCCCTACCTGGCCGCGGCCGGCCTGATCGTGATGGTGTACGGCAAACAGATCGGCGCCGTGACCGATGTCGTCGTCAAGCACTGGGTCGGGTAAATGAGCGCGTCGCGTAGCGCGCCGGGTAGCGCGCCGGGTAGCGCGCCGGGTAGCGCGTCGCGTAGCGGCAAGTTCAGCGTCGGCCTGACCGGCGGCATCGGCTGCGGCAAGACGGCCGTGTCGGACCGCTTTGCCGCGCTGGGCGCGAGCATCGTCGATACCGATGTCATCGCGCACGCGCTGACCGCCCCCGGCGGCGCCGCCATGGATGCCATCGAGCAAGAATTCGGCCCGGCTTTTGTGAGCGCCGACGGCGCCCTCGACCGCGTGCGCATGCGCGAACTGGTGTTTTCCGACCCGGCCGCCAAGGCGCGCCTGGAAGCGATCCTGCACCCGCGCATCCGCGCCGCCACCGCCGCCGCGGCGACGGGCGCAACCGGTACCTATCTGATCTACGTGGTGCCACTCCTGGTCGAGTCCGGCGGCTGGCGCGAACGGGTCGACCGGGTACTGGTCATCGACTGCCCCGAAGAAGTGCAAATCGCGCGTGTGATGCGCCGCAACGCCATGAGCGAAGCCCAGGTGCGCGCCATCATGGCGACCCAGGCCAGCCGCGCCGAACGGCTGGCGCAAGCCGACGACGTCGTCGTCAACGATGGCGGCCTGGAGGCCCTGGACCGTCAAATTGCTCTATTGCATGCCCAATATCTGGCATTTTGCGGGAGAATGGCACGATAACCGGTGCGGCGTTTGTAATTTTGCGTCGCTTGGTTCAGAATCACGGGATTCTTCTCCTGCCATGTAAAGGGATGTCATTTTGATCGTCTACGAATACCCTTTCAACGAGCGCATACGCACGTTGTTGCGGCTGGAAGACCTGTATGAGAAGTTCAAGTTCTTTGTGCACCAGGAACATGCGATGCAGCATCATGTCGCCCTGGCCACCATTTTCGACATGCTCGAAGTGGCCGGCCGCGCCGATCTCAAGAGCGACCTGCTGCAGGAACTCGAACGCCAGAAGCAAAGCTTGCTGAGCTACCGGTCCAATCCGAACGTGGCGGCCGACATGCTCGACGCCGTCCTGCTCGAGGTCGAGACCGTCAGCGCCGCGCTGGTCGCGGCCCAGGGCAAGACCGGCCAGAACGTGCGCGACAACGAATGGTTGATGAGCATCCGCGGACGCACCATCATTCCCGGCGGCGCCTGCGAATTCGACCTGCCGTCCTACTATGCCTGGCAAAAGCGCCCGGCCGAGCAGCGCTTCAACGATATCGTCAACTGGTTCGCCCCGCTGGCGCCCCTGTTCGACGCCCTGGCCCTGGTGCTGCGCCTGCTGCGCGACTCGGGCGGCCCGGTCAAGATGATCGCCATCGCCGGCAGTTACCAGCAAATGCTCCAAGGCAAGGTCTACCAGATGCTGCGCCTGACCATGGATGAGGCAATGGGGGCGATTCCCGAGATTTCCGCCAACAAGTACATGTTGTGGGTCCGTTTCACCACGCAGGGCGGGGATTTGAAGCCCAAGCCGCTGGAAGAAGACGTCCCGTTCGAGCTCACGCTCTGTAATTTTTAACGATGTGATGTTGCCATGACCGTTGTCAGCTGCCCCACCTGCGCCAAAAAAGTCGAATGGACCGAGGCCAACAAGTTTCGTCCCTTTTGTTCGGAACGCTGCAAACAGATCGACCTCGGCGCCTGGGCCGAAGAAAAGTACACCATCCCCGGCGCCGCCCCGTCCGATCCGCTGCTCGACGACGATAACCTGCCGCAGTAGCGTCAGTTCGGCGCGGAGGCGGCAAAACGCTTACAATGACTGACCTCCCACCTATCAAAGGATGCAGCACCATGTCAATGCCACGGGCATGCCGATGAGACTCGACCGTTTCATCAACGAGCGCATGGAAGAGATCCTGACGGAGTGGGAGGCGTTCGCGCAGACCCTGCTGCCGGCCGCCAGCCAGATGACCGACCTGGCGCTGCGCGACCACGCGCGCCAGATCCTGCAGGCGATCGCGCTCGACATCGAAACGTCGCAAAATCCGCAACAGCAGATTGCCAAGTCGCAGGGCAAGGGGCCCGACAGCGTCGAGGGCGAGAGCGCCGCCTCCATCCACGGCGCGCTGCGCCAGGCCAGCAATTTCTCCCTGCTCCAGCTGAGCGCGGAGTTTCGCGCCCTGCGCGCCACCGTGCTGCGCCTGTGGCTGCCGCAGGTGAGCCACATGACAAAAGATGCCGCCGAGGAAATGGTGCGTTTCAACGAAGCCATCGACCAGGCCCTGGCCGAATCGGTGGTGACGTATTCCGCGCGCGCCGACCACATGCGCGAACTGTTCCTGGCGATCCTCGGGCACGACCTGCGCGCGCCGCTGTCGAGCATGTCGATGGCGGGCGACCTGCTCACCCGCAAGCAGGTCGACGTTGTCCAGGCCGGCGAAATCGGCGGCCGGGTCAAGCGTGGTGCGCGCCTGATGAGCAGCATGGTCGACGATCTGATCGGCTACACCCGCACCCAGCTCGGCGGCGGCATGCCGACCCATCTGCGCGAGATCGACCTGGGCGACGTCTGCCGCGCGGCAATGGCCGACGCCCACGCCACCCATCCGGCCACGCGCTTCGAGATCGAGACCGACGAGGCGCTCGGCGGCCAGTACGACGCCGTGCGCCTGCACCAGCTGTTGACCAACCTGATGGTCAACGCCGCCCAGTACGGTACGCGTGGCGCCGCCGTGCGCATCGTCGCGCGCGCCCATCCGGACGCGGTGACCGTGGCCGTGACCAACGACGGCCCGGTGATTCCGCCATCGGCGCTGGAAAGCATTTTCAGTCCGCTGATTCAATTGCCGGGCGAGGGCGAAGCCGAGGAACGTCCGCGCACCAGCCTGGGACTGGGCTTGTTCGTCGCGCGCGAAATCGCCGTGGCGCATGGCGGAACCTTGAAGGTGACGTCCAGCGAGGAGTGCGGCACCACGTTCACGGCGCACTTGCCGCGCGCGCCGAAGGCGCAGATGGCCAACGCCTGACGCGGCGGCGCGCGCGGCTTCAAGCCCCGTAGCGGCTCATCGACAATCCCTCGGTATCGATCTCGGGCGCGCGTCCCGACACCAGGTCGGCCAGCACCCGCGCCGAACCGCACGACATGGTCCACCCCAAGGTTCCGTGCCCCGTATTGAGAAACAGCTTGCGGTAGCGGGTCGGCCCGATCAGCGGCGTGCCGTCCGGCGTCATCGGCCGCAATCCGCACCAGAAGGTCGCCTTGTCCACGTCGCCCCCGCCCGGGAACAACTGCGTCACCGCATGCACCAGGGTGGCGCGGCGCGCGTCGTGCAAACGCAAATCGTAGCCGGCGATTTCGGCCGTCCCGCCCACCCTTATCCGCTCGCCCAGGCGCGTGATGCCGACCTTGTAGGTCTCTTCCATGATGGTCGACTCGGGTGCGCTGGCCGCGTCGACGATCGGCATGGTGATCGAATATCCCTTGACCGGATACACCGGTATCCGAATCCCCAGGGGCGCGAGCATCAGCGGCGAATAGCTTCCCATCGCCATCACGAACGCATCGGCCTTCAGTTCCCCGAGCGAGGTATCGACCGCCGTCACCGCATCGCCCTCGTGCAGCAGGCGCCGGATCTCGACGTTGTTGCGGAAAACGACGCCCAGCTCGGCCGCCATCTGCGCCAGCGCCTGGGTGAACTTGAAGCAGTCGCCCGTTTCGTCCCCCGGCAAATGCAGCCCGCCGACGACCGTGCCGCGCACCCGCGCCAGCGCCGGTTCCACCGCTTCGCAGCCAGCTGCGTCGAACAGCGCATACGGCACGCCGTAGCGCTTGAGCACCGCGATATCGTCCTGCGCATCATCGAGCTGGCGCGGGGTGCGGAACACCTGCAAGGTGCCCTTGCTGCGATGGTCGTACGCGATCCCGGTCTCCTTGCGCAGGGCAATGAGGCAATCGCGGCTGTACTCGGCCAGGCGCACCATGCGGCTCTTGTTGACGGCGTAGCTGGCCGGATTGCAGTTGCCCAGCATCTGGAACAGCCAGCGCCACATGCGCGGATCGAACGAGGGGCGGATCACCAGCGGGCTGTGTTGCATGGCCAGCCAGCGCAGCGCCTTCAGCGGGATGCCCGGCGCGGCCCACGGCGCGGCCATGCCCGACGAGACTTCGCCGGCGTTGGCGAAACTCGTTTCCAGCGCGGCGCCGCCCTGGCGCTCGACGACGGTCACGTCATGGCCGGCCCTGGCCAGGAAATAGGCGGACGTGGTACCGACCACGCCACTACCGAGCACGATAATTTTCACGGACTTCCTTGCGTTGTGTTGGCGTGCCGGAGCGGCAACGGGGCAAAAACAGGGGCGAAAAAAACAGCGGCGAAAAAAACCCGGCTACGGGTAGCGCACCCGGTCCAGGCATGCGAGCAGCGGAATGGTGGCCGGCAGCAGCGGCGACACGCCGACCGCGCCCTGCCACGCAAAGGCTTGCCCTTCGAGGCTTTGCGGCTCGCCCTGCCACTGGCGGCAGATAAAGAAGTGCAGGCGCACGTGCGCGTGTTCGTACACGTGCTCGACCCCGCACCATTCGCTCGCGTTCAGGATATGAACGCCAAGCTCCTCGACGAATTCGCGTTTGAGCGCGTCGAGTATGGCTTCGCCGGTTTCCACTTTCCCACCCGGGAATTCCCAATAGCCCTCGTACGGTTTGCCGGCCGGGCGCTGGCCAAGCAGCACGTCGCCATTGGGTTTCATCAAAATGCCGACCGCGACATCGATCGGTTTTTTACTAGTCACTTCACTCATTCCGGCAGCCTTCCCGCGTAGTCGCGCGCGAACTGCCACGCCACCCGGCCCGAGCGCGAACCGCGCTGCAAGGCCCATTGCAGCGCTTCCGGGCGGCTTTGCTCGATCTGCTGCGCGCTGCAGCCGAAACTGGCCAGCCAGTGCGCCGCGATGTCGAGGTAGTCGTCCTGCTTG
>DASVVC010000147.1:0-40798 GCA_036386755.1 Telluria sp. | reverse complement strand
AGCGGCTGGTGCTCGACCTGAAGACTCATCGACCCGGTCGGAAGTTCGACCGGGTCGTAAAAGCGAAAGCCCAGAGATATCCGGTGACCAGATTGAAGTCAAGCGCTTAACTTAACGGCATTAGGGACAGACCCCGGTTTTGCAACAATTCGTCGTGATAAAAGGCGGATCCAGCAAAAAAACATCAAAACTTGCACAATCGGGGTCTGTCCCCGGTTGTGCAAGTTTTGGTTTTTGCAATGTTTCGAATCAGAGGTCAGACCCCGGTTGTAGGATTTTAAGCCGGGGCGCGGGTCGGAATTCCGACCCGGATAAGAACTCTAGAAGCCGAAGCGGGCGCCGGCGCCGAGCAATGTGGCAATGCCGAGCGCGGCGAAGATGGCGGCGGCGATGCCGTGCACCAGTTTCAACGGCACCTTGTCGGCAATCCGCTCGCCGAAGTACACCGCCGGCACGTTCGCCAGCATCATCCCGAGCGTGGTGCCGGCCACCACGGCCAGCATCGATTCGTAACGCGCCGCCAGCGCCACCGTGGCGATCTGGGTCTTGTCGCCCATCTCGGCCAAAAAGAAGGCGATCAGGGTCGTCAGGAATACGCCGTAGCGGCCCATTCCCGGCTGTTCGTCGTCATCGAGCTTGTCGGGCACCAGCGTCCACGCGGCCATCGCCAGGAACGACACGCCCAGCACCCAGCGCATCACGCCCGGTCCGAGCAGGGTGCTGACCCACGCCCCCACCGCCGCCGCAAACGCATGGTTGGCCAGCGTCGCCACCAGGATCCCCAACACGATCGGCACCGGCCGCCGGAATTTGGCCGCCAGCAGAAACGCCAGCAGCTGCGTCTTGTCGCCCATTTCGGCGAGGGCGACGATACCCGTTGATACAAGAAAGGCGTCCATACAATCTGATTCAAGGGGAAGCGCGGATCATAACAGTAACAGAGCCGCCACTGTGGCTGCGCGCACCACGGCGCCGTCAATACGCACCTGCGCGCTTTCGCGCGGCCTGCGGAAGTGATATTCTGCCTGCGCCAATCCCCATGCCACCGACCCGGAAAGACCATGACGACATCGACCCTCCTGCGCGCCACCGCCTGCGCCGTATTGTGCCAATTGAGCGCCCACGCGTACGCCCTCGATCCCCTCAGCTACGCACGCTACGACCAGGTGAAAACCAGCGCCGTCCACATGGACCTGAAGGCCGATTTCGCCAAGAAGACGCTGTCCGGCCACGCCGAACTGACCCTGAACTGGATCGACAAGTCGGCGCGCATCCTCGATCTCGATACGCGCGCGCTGACCATCTCCAAGGTGCAGGCACTCGATACCAACGGCAAGTGGGTCACCGTGCGCCACTCGCTCGACAAGGTCGATGCCGAAAAAGGCCAGGCCATGCACATCGACCTGGCCGCGCTGCCCGCGCAGCCGGAAAAAGTGCGCATCTATTACCGCACCTCGCCGAGCGCCACCGCGCTGCAGTGGCTCGCGCCCGTGCAGACCATGTCGGGCAAGCGCCCGTTCATGTTCAGCCAGTCCGAGACGATCGAGGCGCGTTCCTGGGTGCCGCTGCAGGATACCCCGGCCGTGCGCTTTACCTACAGCGCCCACATCGAAGCGCCCAAGGACCTGCGCGTGGTCATGAGCGCCGATAACGATCTCAATGCGACCGGCAAGGGCGGCTGGGACTTCAAGATGCCGCAGCCGATTCCATCCTACCTGCTAGCGATCGGCATCGGCGAGATCGACGTGCGCGCGCTCGGTTCGCGCACCGGCGTCTATGCCGAACCGAAACGCATCGGCGCGGCCGCTTATGAATTCGTCGATACCGAAAAGATGGTCGCCGCCGCCGAATCCCTGTACGGCCCCTATCGCTGGGGACGTTACGACATGCTGGTGCTGCCGCCGTCGTTCCCGATCGGCGGCATGGAAAACCCGCGCCTGACCTTCCTCACGCCGACCATGATCACGGGCGACCGCAGCCTGGTCGACCTGATCGCGCACGAACTGGCGCATAGCTGGTCGGGCAACCTGGTCACCAACGCCTCGTGGAAGCACTGGTGGCTCAACGAAGGCTTCACCACCTACGTCACCACCCGCATCCTCGAATCGCTGTACGGTCCCGAAGTGGCGGACATGAACCTGCAGCTGGAGCAGGAAGAGGCCATCGCGTCGCTGGCCACCATCCCGTCCGCCAAGCAGGCCTTGCTGACCAAGGACCCGGACACCTCCTCGGCCAACTACACCGATGAAGGCCTGGCCTACCCGAAAGGCGCGTGGTTCCTGCGCACGCTGGAGCAGCGCGCCGGCCGCGCGGTGTTCGATCCCTTCCTGCGCGGCTGGTTCGACCAGCATGCGTTCCAGAGCGTGACCACCGAGCAGTTCGTGGACTACCTGCGCAAGAACCTGCTGGCGAAAAATCCCAAGCTGCTTACCGAGGCCGAACTCGAAGAGTGGCTGCATGGCGCCGGCATCCCGGCCAGTGCCAAGCGCGTGGTCTCGACCCGCCTGGCCGCACTCGATGCGACGCGCGCCAGCTGGCTGTCGGGCGCGACACCGACCGCCAAGCTCGATACCAAAAAATGGAATTCGACCGAGTGGATGAAGTTCCTGAACGATATCGACAACAAGGCCACCGCCGCCCAGCTCAAGGAACTCGACCAGGCCTTCCACCTCGCCAAGAGCACCAATAACGAAGTGGCCTTCCGCTTCTTCCGCGCGTCCATCAACGCTGGCTACACCGAGGTGCGCGCACCGCTCGAAGCCTTCCTCATGAGCGTGGGCCGCCAGAAGTTCGTGCTGCCGCTGTACGCCGCACTGCGCGCCAAGCCGGCCGACAAGGTCTTCGCGGAGTCGGTCTACAAAAAAGCGCGCGAGCGCTACCACCCGGCCACGCAGACCAGCGTCGACAAAAAAATGGCAGGCAAATAAAAGGACCGACACCGTGCACCAGATGAACCGTATTGCGGCAGCGATCCTGCTCGCCTTCAGCAGTGTTGCGGCGGTTGCGCAGGCGCCAGCGGCACCAGCCGCGGCCAGCGCACCGGCACAAGCGTATGACCTCGACGCCGATGTCGCACGCGTGATGAAGACGTTCGACGTTCCCGGCATGGCGATCGCCATCGTCAAGGATGGCAAGGTACTGGCCGCGCGCGGTTTCGGCGTGCGCAAGCTGGGCGAGCCGGCGCCGGTCGACGGCAAGACCATCTTCGAGGTGGCGTCGAACTCCAAGGCCTTCACCGCCGCCGCGCTGGCCATGCTGGTCGACGAGGGCAAGCTGGAATGGGACGACAAGGTCACCAGGCACCTGCCGGACTTCCAGATGTACGACGCCTACGTCACCCGCGAAATGACGGTGCGCGACCTGCTGGTGCACCGCAGCGGCCTGGGACTCGGGGCCGGCGACCTGCTGTGGTGGCCGACCACGAGTTTCACGACCGACGAAATTATCCAGCAACTGCGCTACGTGCGCCCGGCAACGAGCTTTCGCAGCAGCTACGCCTACGACAACCTGCTGTATATCGTGGCTGGCAAGATCATCGCGCAAAAGGCGGGCAAGCCGTGGGGCGATGCGGTGCGCGAGCGCATCCTGAGACCCCTGGGGATGAATACCACCACCACCAGCCTGGCCGAGAATGCGGGCAATTCCAACGTGTCGGCCCCGCACAGCAAAATCAACGGCAAGATCGCCGCCGTGCGCGCGCTGCCGGTGCCGAACGCCGTCGGCGCTGTCGGCATCAACACCAGTGCCGAGGATATCGCGCGCTGGATGACGGTGCTGCTCGATGGCGGCGCCATCGCCGGCTCGCCCAAGGATGCGCAGGGCAATCAAGCGCGCCTGTTCAGCGAGGCGCAAAGCCGCGAGATGTGGACCGCGCAAACGCCGATGAAGATCAGCGAGCCGAAGCCGACCCTGGCCGCGACCAGGCCGAACTTCTTTGCCTATGGCCTCGGGTTCCAGCTGCGCGACTACAAGGGCCGCAAGCTGGCCTTGCACGGCGGCGCGCTGCAGGGCTTTTATTCGCGCGTGGTGATGGTGCCGGAAGCGAAGCTGGGTATCGCGATCCTGACCAATGCCGAAAGCGGCGGGGCCATGACGTCCTTGCAGTATCGCCTGCTCGATCATTATCTCGGTGATTCCCTCAACCCTGCGCCGAGCGACTGGATCAAGCTCATAAACGATGTGGAAACCGAGTCCCGCAACAAGGATTTGGCCAAGCAGAAGGCGGCCAGCGCCACCCGCGCCGCCGCTTCGCGCCCGTCGCTGCCGCTGGCCGCGTACGATGGCGAGTACAACGACGCCTGGTACGGCGCGGTGACCATCAAGCCGGTGGGTGGAAAGCGGGTGATGAGCTTTACCCGCACGCCCGACCTGACCGGGGAGCTGGAACACTTCCAGCACGATACCTTCATCGTGCGCTGGAAGGAGCGTAACTTCAACGCCGACGCCTACGTGACGTTTTCGCTCAACCCGGACGGCAGCATCGAGCGCATGAAGATGGCGCCGGTCTCGTCCGAGACCGATTTCAGCTACGACTTCGCGGACCTGCTGTTCACGCCCGCGAAGAAGAAGGACGTCAAGGACGCCAAATAGAGCTTGGTCCTCGGGCGGCGCCGAACAGGCGGCGCGATGGTGCTGCCGGCCGGCGCGCAATCGCGCGTGCCGGCATCGGGGCCGGCGCGCTTATTTGCGGTTCCAGACGTCCATCATGTCCTGGGTGCCTTGCAGGCGGATGCCGTTATCGGACAGGATGCCTTCGGTCGCGTCGACCATCTCCTTGCGCCGCACCACCATGTTTTCGCCGCCGCGCTGGTCGAAATGGATCACGATCAGTTCGTCCTTCGAGTCGCGCAGCAGCTGCACCAGGTGCGCCAGGCTGCGTACCGGAACCTTGTTCACCGACTGGATCACCGAACCGAAACGGTTGGAGTACCCTGTCACCGATTTATGCGGGAAGAAGGGCGAGCTGACCACCACCAGTTCCTGGCGCTCCGGGGTCGGAGGATCGCCCCGGCGCGTCACCAGCGGGCTGGCGATGTAGCTGGCCGCGGCCATCACGTTGACGTTGGAGTTGAGGAAGGCCAAAAAGTCGGTGCTGGCGCGCGAAAACACGATCGGGCCGTAGATGAAGTACGACGGATAGCCGTTGTTCAGGTCAGGGATGAGCAGCTTGCGCCCGCCCACGGCCGGCACCTTGACGTTCATGCTCTTGCCGGCGCGGATAATCGTCAGCGGCACCGCGCCATCTTTGGCCACCTGCTGCACGCGGTACTGGAAGCGCACGCGCAGGTTGGTGCCCAGCTTGACCATGCCCTGGTTGTCGATCGGCGAATCGCCGATGTGGGTGATCACGTCCCATTCCTTGAGCGGATAAGCCGCGTCGTTCTGGTTGGGACGCTGCACCACGGCGCCGGCGACGTCTTTGTCTAACTTGAGGAATTCGCGCAGGACCGGGTTTTCCAGCGTCTGCACTTCGTCGGTGAGCGACGGCTTGCCGTCGTATTTGCCGTCGGCCACGTCGCGCAGGAACAGGTCCACTTCTTCGTTCGGGATGATGTAGCCGATGTTCTGCGTGTTGGCCGCGCCGCCGAAGGCCAGGCCCACCATCTTGTCGTTGGCGATGGCCGGGCCGCCGCTGTTGCCGGGGTTGATGGCCGCGTCGATCTGGATGCGCAGGCCCGTGGTGCCCATGCTGTAGTTGGCAAATTCGATGCGCGAGACGATGCCCTTGGTGATCGACAGCGAGGTGCCGCCGGTCGGGTAGCCGTAGGCGAAGACCTGGTCGCGCACGTCCGGCAGCACGCTGGCGCGCGAGACCGGCGCGTGGGTGTCGAAGAACGATTCGTCGTCCAGCTTGAGGATGGCCAGGTCGATCCCGCGCGCGACCGCCACCACGGTGGCCGATACCTTGCCGCCGGCCTGGCTGGCCTGCACCTGGACCTGGCTGGCGTAGCCCACCACGTGGGCGTTGGTGAGGATGCGCTTGCCGTCGATGACCACGCCGGAGCCGGTCACTTCAGTCGGCGAGGACTTGGTCCATGGCTTGTACGGGTCCGGGCGGCGCAGGGTGGCGAACACCTTGACGACCGAGTTTTCGAGATTGGCGGGAATGGCGGCCACCGGCGCGGCCGGGGTGCTGCCGCTGGTGACGTCCTGCGCGGCATGGGCCAGCAGGCTTGCCGCGGCAAGGGCGGCGGCGACGGCGATACGCGATATGTTCATGGGGTAATTTCTAGTTGAGAGAAGGAGCGGCGAGCGTTAATCATACACGCGCAGGGCGCGCCGCTCCAGCGGACAAATGGGGACGGCGCAGGCGAAAAAACGGCCCCTTGCGGAGCCGTTCGACCTGTTACTGCTTTACGAACTTGAGCGTCATGCGGTCGCTCTCGCCGATCGCCAGGTACTTCTCGCGGTCGACATCCTTATTGGCCAGCACCGGCGGCAGCGCCCACACGCCCTTGTTGTGGTCAGCCTTGTCCTTCGGATTGGCGTTCACTTCCGATTTGGCGGCCAGCTTGAAGCCGGCGCTTTCGGCCATCTTGATCACGTACGCTTCCTGCACGTAGCCGCTGTCGGGGTTTGGCGCCTTGCCGGCCGGCGCGCGGTGTTCCACCACGCCGAACACGCCGCCCGGTTTCAGGCTCTCGTGGACCTTCTTGAATACTTCCTTGACCTTGTCGTCGCCGTTGCCGGTCCAGTTATGGATGTTGCGGAAGGTGACCACCAGGTCGGCCGTTCCCGGCTTGGCGAAGTCGTAGGCGGTCGGCACTTCGAATACGCCGCGCTGGACCTTGTCGAACATGGCCGGTTTCGATTCGAGCTTCTTGGTCAGGTTGGCGGCGTACTTGCGCGCGCCTTCCTTGGCCGACGTGGGCGACTCGCCTGCGACGATCAGCTTGCCCTTCTCGCGCAGGTACGGCGCCAGGATTTCGGTGTACCAGCCGCCGCCCGGCGACAGCTCGACCACCGTCATGGTCGGCTTGATGCCGAAGAAGGTCAGCGTTTCGTAAGGGTGGCGGGCGCCGTCGCGCGCGGCGTTGGCGGGCGTGCGCTCGGCGCTGGCGATGGCTGCCTTGAGTGCGTCGTCGGCGTGGGCTGCGCCGGCCATGCCTGCGGCCAGCATTGCGGCCAGGATCAATCGTTTCATGTTGTCGTCTCCAGTATGGGTATGTACTGCGGGGGAAGCTGCGGCAGGCGATGCGGTATCGCCAACTTGCGCGATGATCGAGTATGCACGCTTGAAGGTCAAGCCGAATTTGATATGTACATACTGTCCGCCGCAGCGGCCGGACAGTGTTGCGGACAGTGCGGACAGGGTTCGCCGGACACTCCTTGAATCCCGAATCAAGGACTTAGGCAATGGCATAAGTTTTGCGTATTCTTTTCGCCATTTTGCTGGTATGGTTCTTTCTGATTTTTTGGTTCAGGCCAGTGATCGACATGGTTCAGGTGAGCTGCAAAACAAAGAGCGCTCGCGTAGTCCGGCGGCGCGATACCTTCGTGGTGAGTGTTAGGAGATACTATGGAACGACGTGCTTTTCTCAATATCAGCGGCCTTGCATTGGGCACGATGCTGGTGCCGGTCTTCGGCAACGCCATCGCCGCTGAAGAATTACTCAATCCCCTCGCAGCAAAGTTCAAGAAGACCCTGGCCGACGTGGCGCTGAACGCCGCCACCGGCGCGGGCGCCAGCTACTGCGACGTGCGCATCGGCCGCTACCTGAACCAGTTCATCACCACGCGCGACCTGAACGTCGAAAGCGTGACCAATACCGAATCGGCCGGCGTCGGCGTGCGCGTGCTGTGCAACGGCGCCTACGGCTTTGCCGCCACCTCCGACATGTCGCCCGACGCGGTGGCCGGCGCCGCGCGCCAGGCGGTCGCCATCGCCAAGGCCAACGCCAAGCTGCAATCGGAACCGGTGCGCCTGGCGCCAGTGAAAGGCGTGGGCGAAGTGGCCTGGGCCACCCCGATCAAGAAGGACTGGCGCACGGTCCCCATCAAGGAAAAAGCCGAGCTGCTGATCGCCGCCAACAAGGCCGGCATGGACGGCGGCGCGAGCTTCATGCAGTCATTGATGTTCCAGGTGAACCAGCAAAAATACTTCGCCTCGACCGACGGCTCCTACATCGACCAGGACGTGCACCGCATGTGGATGCCGGTGTTCGCCACCGCCGTCGACAAGGCCACCAACAAATTCCGCTCGCGCCAGGGCTTGTCCACGCCGGTCGGCATGGGCTACGAATACCTGGACGCACGTGCCGAAGACAAGATCAAGGCCGCCGGCGGCGTGTGCACCCTGTACAAGAATTCGTACGACCTGATCGAAGATGCGCGCGCCTGCGGGCGCCAGGCCAAGGAAAAGCTGACCGCCAAGTCGGTCGCCCCGGGTAAATACGACCTGGTGCTCTCGCCCGAACACCTGTACCTGACCATCCACGAGTCGGTGGGCCACCCGACCGAACTCGATCGGGTGCTGGGCTACGAAGCCAATTACGCCGGCACCAGCTTCGCCACGCTCGACAAGTGGGAAACCAAGAAATTCAAGTACGGCTCCGAGCGCGTCAACATCGTGGCCGACAAGGTCACGCCCGGTTCGCTGGGCGCGGTCGGCTACGACGACGAAGGCGTACCGGGCAAGCGCTGGGACATCATCCGTGACGGCATCCTGGTCAATTACCAGGCCACGCGCGACCAGGCCCACATCATCGGCGAGAAGGAGTCGCATGGCTGCTCGTACGCCGACAGCTGGAGCAGCGTGCAGTTCCAGCGCATGCCCAACATCTCGCTGCAGCCGGGTAAGGCCAAGCTCACGCCGGACCAGATGGTCAAGGACGTCAAGAAGGGCATCTACATCGTCGGCGCGGGCTCGTTCTCGATCGACCAGCAGCGCTACAACTTCCAGTTCGGCGGTCAGCTGTTCTATGAAATCAACAACGGCAAGATCGGTGCGCCGCTCGAAGACGTGGCTTACCAGTCGAATACCCAGGAATTCTGGAACGCCTGCAGCGCCATCTGCGACGAGAGCGACTGGCGCATGGGCGGCTCCTTCTTCGACGGCAAAGGCCAGCCGAGCCAGGTCAGCACGGTGTCGCATGGTTCCAGCACGGCGCGCTTCAATGGCATCAACGTCATCAACACCGCACGCAAGATCGGCTAAGCCAGGGGACCGCACATGAAAATTCTGACTCAGGAAGAAAGCAAACGGATCGCCGACCGTGTGATGTCGCTGACAAAAGCCGACGAATGCACGGTGCGCATTTCCGGCGGGCGTACCGGTAACATCCGCTACGCGCGCAACAACGTCTCCACTGCCGGTCTGGTGGACAACGCCGACCTGGTGGTGCAGGTTGCCTTCGGCAAGCGCCAGGGCACCGCCACCATCAACGAATTCGACGACAAGTCGCTCGAAAAAGCCGTGCGCCGCGCCGAGGACCTGGCGCGCCTGGCGCCGGAAAACCCGGAGTTCATGCCGGCCGTGTCGAAGCAGGCGTTCAAGGCGTCGGAGACGTTCAGCCGCGCTACCGCCGCCATCGATCCGGAATTTCGCGCCCAGGCCGCGGCCTACAGCATCGAGGCGAGCCGCAAGAACAAGCTGGTATGCGCGGGCTTTTTCACCGACAACCACGCGTTCCAGACCATCGCCAATTCGAACGGCGTGTTCGGCCACCAGGAAGAGACCAACGTCGACTTCACCTGCACCGTGCGTACCGAAGACGGGCGCGGATCGGGCTGGGTCAAGCGTTCGGCCACCGACGTGGCGCGCTTCGATGCGCGCGAAGCATCCAACGTGGCGATCGAAAAAGCCCTGCGTTCGGTCGACGCCAAGGCGCTGGAACCGGGCCGCTACACGGTGATCCTGGAGCCGGCCGCCACCTCGGACCTGATCGGCTTCATGCTCGGTGGTTTCGATGCGCGCCAGGCCGACGAGGGCCGCAGCTTTTTGTCGAAGAAAGGCGGCGGCACGCGCCTGGGCGAGAAGCTGTTCGATGCGCAGGTCAATATCTGGTCCGACCCGTGGGACAAGGATGTGCCGGTGCTGCCGTGGGATGCGGCCAACATGCTGGCGCGCGAGCGCATGAACCTGATCAAGGACGGCAAGGTATCGGCGCTCGACTATTCGCTGTTCTGGGCCAAAAAGAAAGGCGTGCGCGCCATTGGCGCGCCTGGGAATATGATCATGGGCGGGACCGACAAATCGACGGCGGAACTGATCGCCGGTACCAAGAAGGGCGTGCTGGTCACGCGCACCTGGTACATCCGCGAGGTGGACCCGCAGTCGGTGCTGCTGACCGGTTTGACGCGCGACGGCACGTTCTACATCGAGAATGGCAAGATCAAGTATCCGATCAAGAACTTCCGCTTCAACGAAAGCCCGGTGACGATGTTGAACAATATCGAGGCGATCGGCAAGCCGCAGGTCATCGCGGGCGACGAGGTGCCGTATTCGATGCTGATTCCGCCGATGAAGGTCAGGGATTTTAACTTTACGTCGTTGTCGGACGCGGTGTAAGTCGCGTTTTCGTTGTTACGGCCACCGGCCTCAAAACCGTCGTTCCCGCGCAGGCGGGAATCCATAGCACTTTCGCTAAGCGGATGTGCTATGGATCCCCGCCGAGGGCTGCCTTGGCGGGGGGGCGACGGAGCTACGCAATCAGGAGCAAACAGTGGAACGACGTACCTTCCTCAAAATCAGCAGCGGCGCCGCCGGCGTCATGCTGGTTCCCGTGTTCGGCAACGCCATCGCGGCCGAAGAATTAATGAACCCGGTCGCGGTCGCGTTCAAAAAGTCGCTGGCCGACGCCGCGATGAACGCCGCCACCAAGGCCGGCGCCACCTACTGCGACGTGCGCATCGGCCGCTACCTGAACCAGTTCATCACCACGCGCGACCTGAGCGTGGAAAACATCGTCAATACCGAATCGTCCGGCGTGGGCGTGCGCGTGATCGCCAACGGCGCCTACGGCTTCGCCTCGACCAACGACATGTCGCCCGACAGCATCGCCGCCGCCGCGCGCCAGGCCGTGGCCATCGCGCGCGCCAACAGCAAACTCCAAAGCGAGCCGCTGCAAATGGCGCCGGTCAAGGGCGTGGGCGAAGTGGCATGGGCCACGCCCTTTACCCGCGATTGGCGCACGGTCCCCATCAAGGACAAGGCCGAGATGCTCATCGCCGCCAACAAGGCCGGGCTGGACGCGGGCGCGAGCTTCATGACCTCGACCCTGTTCCAGGTCAACCAGCAAAAGTATTTCGCCTCCACCGACGGCTCGTACATCGACCAGGACATCCACCGCCTGTGGGCGCCGTTGACCGCCACCGCCGTCGACAAAACCAGCAACAAGTTCCGCACGCGCGACAGCCTGGCCGCGCCGGCCGGCATGGGCTACGAATACTTCGATGCGCGCCCGGCGGACAAGATCAAGGCCGCCGGCGGCGTGGCCACGCTTTACACCAAGTCCTACGACATCGTGGAAGACGCACGCGCCGCCGGCCGCCAGGCGCGCGAAAAGCTCTCCGCCAAGACCGTCGAACCGGGCAAGTACGATCTGGTGCTCTCGCCCGAGCACCTGTTCCTGACCATCCACGAGTCGGTCGGCCACCCGACGGAACTGGACCGGGTGCTGGGCTATGAAGCCAATTACGCCGGCACCAGCTTCGCCACGCTCGATAAGTGGAAGACCAAAAAATTCAAGTTCGGCGCCGACCGCGTCAACTTCATCGCCGACAAGAACGAACCGGGTTCGCTCGGCGCGGTTGGCTACGACGATGAAGGTGTGCCGGCCAAGCGCTGGGACATCATCAAAGACGGCGTGCTGGTGAACTACCAGGCCACGCGCGACCAGGCCCACATCATCGGCGAAAAGGAGTCGCACGGCTGTTCGTACGCCGACAGCTGGAACAGCGTGCAATTCCAGCGCATGCCGAACGTCTCCCTGGCCGCCGGCAAGGAGCAGCTTACTCCCGACGAGATGGTCAAGGACGTCAAGAAGGGCATCTACATCCTCGGGCGCGGTTCGTACTCGATCGACCAGCAGCGCTACAACTTCCAGTTCGGCGGCCAGCTCTACTTCGAGATCAAGAACGGCAAGATCGCAGGCCCCCTGGAAGACGTGGCCTACCAGTCCAATACCCAGGAGTTCTGGAACGCGTGCAGCGCCATCTGCGACCAGCGTGACTGGCGCATGGGCGGCTCCTTCTTCGACGGCAAGGGGCAGCCGAGCCAGGTCAGCGCGGTGTCGCACGGATCTGCTACCGCGCGTTTTAACGGCATCAACGTCATCAACACCGCTCGCAAGATCGGCTAAGGAGAAAACGCAGCATGAAACAGTTGAACCAGGAAGAAGCAAAACGCATCTGCGACCGTGTGCTCGGGTTTTCCAAGGCCGACGAATGCCGCGTGGCGATCGATGGCACCCGCACCGGCAATATCCGCTACGCGCAGAACAGCGTGTCGACGGCGGGCCTGAACGAAAACATGCAGCTGACCGTGAGCGTCGCCTTCGGCAAGCGCCAGGGCACCGCCTCGATCAATGAGTTCGACGACAAGTCGCTCGAAAAAGCCGTGCGCCGCGCCGAAGACGTGGCCCGCCTGGCGCCCGAAAATCCGGAATTCATGCCGGCGATCGGCAAGCAGCAATACAAGGCATCGCGCGCGTTTGCCCGCGAGACGGCCGCCATCGACCCGGAGTTCCGCGCCGAAGTGGCCTCGCACAGCATTCTCGCGGGACGCAAGAACAAGCTGGTGACGGCCGGTTTTTTTGTCGATAACACCGGTTTCGAGACCATCGCCAACTCGAACGGCGTGTTCGGCCACCACGAATTCACCAACGTCAGCTTCACCTGCACCGCGCGCACGGAAGACGGCCGCGGTTCGGGCTGGGTGACCCGCTCGGCCAACGACGTGCGCAATTTCGACGCGCGCGAAGCGTCCGCCGTGGCCATCGAAAAGGCACTGCGTTCGGTCGACGCCAAGGCGCTGGAACCGGGCCGCTACACGGTGATCCTGGAGCCGGCCGCCACGTCCGACCTGGTCGGGCGCATGTTCGGTGCGTTCGACGCGCGCCGCGCCGACGAGGGCCGCAGCTTCCTGTCGAAAAAAGGCGGCGGCAACCGCCTGGGCGAAAAACTGTTCGACGAACAGGTCAACGTATGGGCCGACCCGTGGGACAAGGACGTGCCGGTACGCCCGTGGGACACCGAATCGATGCTGCCGCGCGAACGCACCGACATCATCAAGAATGGCAAGATCGTCTCGCTCGACTACTCGCTGTTCTGGGCCAACAAGCAAAAGATGAAGGCGCGCGGCCGCCACGGCAACATGATCATGTCGGGCGGGTCCAAGTCGCTCGACGAGCTCATTGCCTCGACCAAGAAGGGCATCGTCGTCACCCGCACCTGGTACATCCGCGACGTCGATCCGCAATCGCTGCTGCTGACGGGACTCACGCGCGACGGCACCTTTTATGTCGAAAACGGCAAGATCAAGCACCCGGTCAAGAATTTCCGCTTTAACGAAAGCCCGGTCTCGATGCTCAACAACCTCGATGAACTGGGCAAGCCGCAGATTCTCGGCGGCGATGGCATGAACTTCCAGATGATGATCCCGCCGATGAAGATCCGCGACTTCAACTTCACGTCGCTGTCGGACGCGGTGTAAGGCGGAACGGGCGATGCGCAGCTACGATTTCTATTTCACGCGCCTGATGTACGAGTCGGGCGACTGGGACGTGGATATCCGCATGCCCAGCAACGTTCTCAATTCGCTGGTGGAGTACACCACCCTGCGCGTCGATCCGGTGGAGCGGGTGATCG
The DNA here is from genome assembly GCA_036386755.1 of Telluria sp. Classification (GTDB taxonomy): domain Bacteria; phylum Pseudomonadota; class Gammaproteobacteria; order Burkholderiales; family Burkholderiaceae_D; genus Telluria_A. Next base: position 26,989 of record DASVVC010000147.1, on the reverse strand, counting down.
CGCTGGCGGACGCGAAGATGCTGGAGGCGCCCTTTTGCTACCTGGCCGGGCACAAGCTGGTGCAGTTCACGCCGGCCGAGCGCAAGAACTTCGAGCGCTACGTGCGCGGCGGCGGCTTTGTGTTCGTCGACGACTGCAACCACGACATCGACGGCCTGTTCGCCAAGTCCTTCGAGGCCGAACTGGCGCGCATCTTCGGACCGAAGGCGCTCAAAAAGATCCCCAACAACCACCCGGTGTATTCGAGCTTCTTCCAGTTCGACGGTCCGCCCAACACCGGCAATGAGCTCAATGGTTGGGGCGACGACCTGGTACACGATTACCTCAAGGCGATCGAGATCAACGGCCGGGTGCGGGTGCTGTATTCGAACAAGGATTACGGCTGCGAGTGGGACTACGACTTTCGCAACAAGCGCTGGCTGGTCGTCGACAACACCCGCTTTGCGGTCAATATCATTCAATATGCTTTGGGAGCGTGACAGTGTCAGTAGCCTGGGAAGAAAAAGAAATCGCCGACCTCACGGCCAAGATCGGCGCGCTCAAGGCGAGCATGTCGACCGTGATCATCGGCCAGGACGAGGTGATCGAGTCGCTCGTCATCTGCCTGCTGGCGGGCGGCCATGCGCTGGTCGAGGGTGTGCCGGGACTGGGCAAGACCTTGCTGGTCAAGTCGCTGGCGCAGGCCACCGACCTGACGTTCCGGCGCGTGCAGTTCACGCCCGACCTCATGCCGTCGGATATCATCGGCACCGAAATCCTCGAAGAAAACCAGGAAACGCGCCAGCGCAGCTTCCGCTTCCAGCCCGGGCCCGTGTTCACGCAGGTGCTGCTGGCCGACGAAATCAACCGCGCGCCGCCCAAGACCCAGTCCGCGCTGCTCGAAGCGATGCAGGAACGCGCGGTGACCTTTGCCGGCGTCACCCACGCGCTCCCGAAGCCGTTTTTTGTGCTGGCTACCCAGAACCCGATCGAGCAGGCCGGCACCTACCCGCTGCCGGAAGCGCAGCTCGACCGCTTTTTGCTGCGCATCGACGTCGGCTACCCGACCGAAGATGAAGAGATGATGATGGTCTCGCGCACCACCCACGCGGGCCTGCTCGATGCGCCGCAGGTGATGGACGTGGACAGCCTGCTGCGCCTGCAAAAGCTGGTGCGCGATATCGAAATCGGCGAACACCTGCTGCGCTACGCCACGCGCCTGGTGCGCGCCACGCGTCCGCAGGAGTCGCGCGTGGCCGCCGTCACCAAGCATGTCGGCTGGGGCGCCGGCCCGCGCGCCGGGCAGGCGCTGGTGCTGGCCGCCAAGGCGCGCGCGCTGATGCACAAGCGCCTGGCCGTCACGCGCGACGACATCGGCGCGATGCTGCTGCCGGTACTGGCGCACCGCGTGCTGCGCAATTTCGAGGCCGAAGCCGACGGCGTATCGATCGCCGACATCCTGCACGCCCTGCGCGCCGAGATCCGCGCCGACAAGGATTAGCCATCGCATGCTGTCGACGTCCGCGCTGCTCGCGCACACCAATGACCTGAACCTGATCATCCGCCATGTGCTGGCGGGGCTCGGTCACGGCATCCATGCGGGCCGCGAGCGCGGCGCCGGCGTCGAATTTTCGGAATATCGCGCCTACGCGCCCGGCGACGAATGGCGCCGCATCGACTGGAAGCTGCTGGCGCGCGCCGACCGTTACTATGTGCGCGAGGCGGAGCGCGACAGCCACGTGGCGGTCTGGCTCTGGCTCGACGCCACCGCATCGATGGCGGAACCGAGCCGCAGCGGTGTGTCGGGGCTGGACAAACTCTGGTACGCGCGCACCGTGCTGGCCTGCATCGCCGCCATCGCCCAGCGCCAGGGCGACGCCTTCGGCCTGGTCATCTGCAGCGGGGAGCGCGTGCAGTTCACACCCGCCGCGCGCGGTCCGCGCCAGATGCAGCGCGTGCTGGCGCAATTGCAGCGCATCGAGGCGGGCGGCACGCTGCCAGATAGCGAGGTTCTGCGCGCTTCCATGCCGTTCGTGCGCTCACCCAGCCTGGTGTTCGCCGCCAGCGATTTTCTCGACTGGCCTTCAAGCCAGGCCGAGGCGCTGCTGCGCCTGCGCCGCATGCGCCACGACGTGCGCATGCTGTGCGTGCAGACGCGCGCCGAGTGCGACGCCAGTTTTCCTGCCGGGACAATCTGGCGCGATCCCGAAAACGCCGACGGCGTGTTCCGCTTCGCGGCCGACACCGTCGGCGTCTACCGCAAGAATCGCGACGAACACGTCGAGCGCATGCTGGCGCAATGCCGCCACAATGATATTGAAGTGCTGGCCGCCTGCATCGAAGAGCCGCTGCCGGCTGTGCTGCGCACCTGGCTACGGCGGGGCGCACGCGCATGAATACGTTCTGGTGGCTCGGACTGGCCCTGCTGGCGCTGCCGGTGCTGTGGCACCGCCAGCGGCGCCAGCGCATCCGCCAGGAGCCGCTGGCCACGGCGCGCTTCCTGCCGCGCGCCGATCCGCAGCAACTGCGCGTGTGGCGCTGGACCGAGCGCCTGCTGCTGCTCGTGCGCTGCCTGCTGCTGGCGGCGGTGATTGCCTGGCTGGCCGATCTGGTGCTGCCGTGGCGGCGCGACGCGGTGCTCATTGCCGCCGGTACCGACAGCGTATGGGCCGAACGCCAGATCAAGCAGGCCGGTTTTTACGACGCCAGCTGGATCGCGGTGCCCGGCGCCGATCCGCTGGCCTGGCTGGCGCGCCACGACCGCGAATGGCGTGCCAAGTCGCGCCTGCTGGTACTCGGGAACGTGCCGATGCCGGCCGCGCCGCCGCGCTCGCGCCACCAGATCGAGGTGCGCAGCAAGGCGCCGGCGCTCGCCCGAACCGAACAGCGCGTGGTTATCGTCAGCAAGCGTGCGTCTCAATGGCGCGCCATGTTCGCCGCGCTCGATGGCCCGCGCCGCTACAAGGTCGACGAAGTGCCGGACGGCGCGGCCGAACTGGTGGTTTGGGATGTGCCGCAAACGCCGCCGGCGAGCCTGCGCGCGCCGCTGTGGTGGGCTGGCGACACGGCCTCGTTTCCGGAGTTGGCAAAGGCGGCGCAGGTCGACGGCATCCGCTACGCCGGCAGCGCGCGCGGGCGCGTCTGGGCTGCCACTACATGGCCGCCCGCCGGGCCGGATGCGGCGCGCCGCCTGTTCGAGAGCTGGCAGCATCTGCACTACGCGCCGGTACCCTACACCATGCCGCCGCAAGCCATCGCCGCCACGTCGACGGCCACGCCGGTCCGATCGAGCGGCGCCTTGCGCTACCTGCTCACGCTCGTGCTGCTCGGTCTCTTTGCAATGGAACGGATACTGGCCCATGCAAGCCGACGCTGACATCTCCGGCCAGTTGCAGTTCGCCGCCACGCGCCAGCGCGCGCCGCTGTGGATAGCGGCAATTTTGCCATGGGTGCTGCTGCTCTCGTTCCCCGGCATCGTGGTGTCGAGCGCGTGGGCGGTATGGGATTGCCGCCGCCTGCGCGCGCGTGTGCAGCGCGACTGGACTGGCTGGGTCGATGCCACCGTGCCCGCGCTGGAAGACAGCAGCGCGCTGCTGGCCGGCGCCACCAGCGCCATCGGCCAGCTCCAGCGCCGCCGCCTGCTGGCGCGCATCGCCACCACGCTCACCGACGACGTGCTGGCGTCCATCGCCAGGGAGCGCGTGCGTTTTGACGTGCGCTGGCCCGCCCTGAGCCTGTGCGCGGCGCTGGCCTTGTTCGCGTGGCGCCAGGTGCAGGACATCCCGCCCACGCCCCACGAAGTCAAAGCCCTGATTGCGGAGCAGACCAGCGAGATCACCGTGCGCGTGATGCCGCCGAAGTACACCGGCGTTGCCAAATCCGAAGGCGCGCCGCGCGAACTGCAGGTGCCCGAACACAGTGTCGTCGAATGGTGCCTGCGCGCGCCGCAGCCGGTGGATACGCCGATTGAACTGAGCGACGGCCAGTCGCTCCAGATCGGCCGCGCCTGCGCGCGCTGGATCGCGACCGAGTCGGTGTTCTGGCGCTGGCGCGGCGCGCGCTACAAGCTGCGTGTGATTGCCGACCAGGCGCCCGAAGTCACCCTGTCCGCGCCGCGCGAGATGATCCACACGCTCGCGCGCGATGCCGCCAACGCCACCATCACGCTCGCGGTACGCGACGATTACCAGGTGCGGCGCGCCACCCTGCACCTGACGCTGGCGCGCGGCAGCGGCGAAAACATCCGCTTCAGCGACCGCGAACTTCCGCTGCCCGAGTCGAACGACCCGCGCACGCGCAATTGGCACAAGCAATGGACGCTGGCCGAATTGGGCATGGAGCCGGGCGACGAGCTGTATTTTTTCGTCCGCGCGACCGACAACGCCGAGCGGGCGCACACCACCGTCTCGCCCACCTACACCCTGCGCCTGCCAGGCCCGGTGGAAGAGAGCGACGAGTCGTCGGCGCAGCCGATGCTGGTCAAGCCCGAGAACCTGCGCAGCCAGCGCCAGATCATCATCGACACCGAGCAGCTGCTGGCCGACCTGGCGGCCACGCCCGGCATGAATCCGGCCACCGTGCGTGCGCGCAGCGAAGCGATCGCCGACGACCAGGCCCAGCTGCGGCGCCGCTACGGCCAGTTCCTCGGCGAGGAGTCGACCCTGTTCGGTGGCGAGGAACATCACGACGACCATGAAAAGCACGATGTGGTGGCCGAATTCGGGCACATGCACGACCAGGCCGAAAACGCGACCCTGTTCGACGAGTCGACCAAAAAGCTGCTGCGGCGCGCCCTGGGCGCGATGTGGGACGCCGAAAAAGCGCTGCGCGCGATCACGCCGAAAACCGCGCTGCCGCCCGAGCACAAGGCGCTCGAAGCGATCAAGCAGTTGCAGCAGGCCGACCGCATCTACCTGCACAAGACGGCCTTTGTGCCGCCGCCGCTCAAGGAAGAGATCCGCATGACCGGCGACGTTGTCGGCACCAAAAGCTACCGGCGCGAGCAAGCCGCAGCCGCCGTACCGATTCCCGACGAGGTGCGGCGCCTGATCGAAGCGCTCGATGGCGATGGCGCCTTGCCCGCCCTGTGGAGCCGCAGTGCGCACGAGTGGATTCGCGCACGCATCGCCAGTGACGAGCAGCGCCTCGAAGCGCAGCGCGCGGTGCAGGATGTGGCGGACGGCTGCGCCGCATGCCGCCCGGTGCTGCGCGCCTGGCTGCGCGGCGCCATTACCCAGGCGCCGGTACTGCTGCAGGCCAGGGCCGTCCCGCAAACCCCATTTGCCCGCGCGCTGCGCCAGGGAGCCCCACGATGATCGCCGCCGGCCTGATTTTTTTGATGGGCATCGGCAGCGCCGCGGTCTACCTGTGGCGGCGACAGTGGATCGACGCCTTGCTGGTCCTGGTGGCGGCTGCGGCGCTGGGCGTGATCGTCGGCGATTTTCCGATGCCGGCTGGCGTTGCAGGCACGTTGTCGATCGATTCCGACGCCGAGGCGATCGACCTCAATGAAGCTGCGGCCGTGCGGCTCACCGGCGATGGCCTATCGGCTGCGCAGTGGCACGACCTGCCCGCGCGGCCCTTGCTGTGGGAGACGCCCGCCAGCGACGTACTGCACCTGGATTTTCCGCGCGAACTGACGTTGGGGCGCACGTTCGCGCTGACCGTGCGCCGCAGCCAGGCATCGAACTGGCGCCTGCAACTGCTGGCCGAGAACAAGCAGGTGATTGCGGACGTCGCCGGCAAGGGCGCGGCATTGACGGTGCAGTGGCTGCCGCCGGTGGCCGAAACGCTGGTGCTCAGCGCACGCATGCTCGACGCCAGCGGCAAGGTGGTGGCGCAGGGACCGGTGCCGTTTTCAGTGTCGGCCCCGGTACCGCTGCAAGTGGTGGGGCGCTTCGGGGCGCCGTCGTTCGACGCGCGCACGCTCAATGAGCTGCTGGTCGACAGCCATGCCGCGCTGGACTGGCAGGTCGCCCTTGGCAAGACCGTCACCCGCAATGAGAGCCCGCGTACGGCGCTCACGCAGCCCAACCTGCTGGTGGCCGATGCGGCGCACGTCGAGCGCCTGGGCGACGCTGCACGCGCCGCGCTGCTGGCCCAGGTGGCGGCAGGCACGCCGCTGGTGATCCTGGCCGCCAACGCGCAGGACAAGCAAGTGTGGTCGCGCGCCGTGCAACTCGAACTGCGGGAGCAGGCCGAGGCCCGGCCTTCCGGCGCGCCGCTGGCGCTGGCGTCGGCGCCGCTCAATCCGGCCGGGGCGTCGAGCCAATGGAGCGCGGCTGGCGACAGGATCTGGGCGCGTCCATGGGAAAAGGGCCGCATCGTCTGGCTCGGTGTGGCCGACTGGCATCGCTACGCGATCAGCGAACCGCAGGCGCTCGCGCTGTGGTGGCAGGGTGTGCTCGACCGCGCCGGTATCGAGCGCCCCCAGGACGTGGCTTGGCTCGACCCGCAAGAGATGCCGCTGCCCGGCCGGCGCCTGGAAGTGTGCGCGCTCGGCGTGCAGGGCAACGTCACCTTCCCGGAACTGAAACAGACGCTCGCGTGGCAGCGCCGCCCCGATAAGGCGGACGCCTCCTGCGTGGCGGTGTGGCCGCGCAAGGCCGGTTGGCTGGCGATGGAAACCCAGGGTGCCAAAAGCGTCGCGGGCAAGCTGTATGTGTACGACAAGGCCGACTGGCCCTTGTGGCAAAAAGCCCAGCGGCGCGACGCCACGGCGCGCTACGCCGCGCGCACGCCGGCCGCTGCGGCGGTGGGCACGGTGCCCCTGCCGGCATGGCCGTTCGCGCTGCTGTTCGCGGCGGCGATGCTGATGCTGTGGTGGCGCGAGCGGCGCTAGCGGTCGGGCAGCACGGCGGCCAACTTCGGTTAAGATGCCGTTGCCAACCTGCCCATCCCCCTTGATCCTGGAGTCTCAATCCGCATGGCCGCCCTCATTTGGCTGGCCGAAAACCTCAGCACTTTCTTCGGAGTCTGGAAGTACCCCAACCAGCTCGGCGCATGGTCGATGGTGCATGTTGGGAAGTGGAGTTCGTGGTCCTTGCTGGTGGTGATGACGTTTACGATCATCGTCAACCTCAAGCACATCAAGGCGCGGATTCACGTGCCGGCATAAGGGACTTGATCAGTTCAGCGCGGCGTGCGGCAAGCCGCGCTTCTACCTCATCGGCTGAAGCTCCCCGGTTTGCGCGCATGGATTGACGTGCGGCGGCTACTTTTGCACGCAAAAAATCATCCATTAGCTGTTCCTCAACGGCGGCCTTCATAATGTCATTCTCGCGCATGGCATACCTCGAAACGTTGTCGGGAGATGCATAAATTTTATGCATTGCACGCCGTTTTGACAAGCCAGATAAAAAAAGCCACGCCGTCGCCGGCGTGGCCTTTGTCATGCAAGTTGGACCAGCTTAGAAAGCCCAGTCAACCTTCGCGTACATCTGGCGGCCGTTGATGCCGATCGGGCAGGTTTCCCAGCAGCGGGTGAAGCCCAGTTGCGGGAACGGTGCGGCTTTGGTCTTGTCCCACTCGGTCGGGTAGGTGTCGAACAGGTTGTTCACGCCGAACGAGGCGCTGAGCTTCTTGGTGAACGCATAGCGCAGCGACATGTCGACCAGCCATTTGGCTTCCCAGGTCTGGATGTACGGGGCGGTAAAACCCTGGCCCTGCACCGCGCCGTAGTAGTTGGCGCGGGTGTTCACGTTCCATGCGCCGGTCGTGTAGTCGGCGGCGATCACGTGCTTCTTGCGCGGCTGGCCGCGTTCGATCAGGGTCACTTGCGCGTCGTCGAACAGCTGGGCACCGGTCAGCACCGGCGACTGCGATTTGCGGTTCTTGACTTCGGTCTTGTTAAAGCCCATCTGGCCCGACAGCACCAGCGTCGAGCCGCTCCACTTGGTGGTGTGCTCGGCGACGATGTCCAGGCCATCGGTGGTGGTGTCGATCGCGTTGGTGAAGAACTGGGCCTGGCCGACCTTGAGCGGATCGAGGATCGCCTTGATCGGGCACTTGGACGCAGGCACGCAGTTACCGGATTCCGGCGCGATGTTACTCGAGAAGACGATGCGGTCGTCGATGTCGATGCGGTACAAGTCGGCGGTGACCGAGAAGTTCGGCATCGGGCGCAGGATCATGCCGATGCTGGCGCTTTTCGAGGTCTCTTCCTTGAGCGGCGAAATGCCGAAGGCGCGCGTGACGGTGCTGCCTTCACGCGCGGTCAGCGTTTCGGTCAGCACGCCGGCCGAATTGAGGTTGGTCGACACCGAGCTGTAGAACTTCTGCTGCACGCTCGGTGCGCGGAAACCCGTCGACACGCTGCCGCGCATGCCGAACTGGCGCGTCGGATCGTAGCGCATGCTCAATTTGCCGGTCGTCGTATTGCCGAAGTCCGAATATTTTTCGAAGCGCATCGCCGCTGCAATCAGCAGCTTGTCGGTGATGTTGTGTTCCGCATCGAGATACATGGCGATGTTGTGGCGGCCCTGGTCCACTTCGGTGCCCGGCGTGTAGCCCGGGAAGCCTTGTGCGCCCGATGCCGCGATGCCGCCGGCCTGGTCGAAGATCTTGATGGCCGGGTTGTTGGTGCGGCCATACTGGTACGAGACCGGGTCGCCCGCCTCGATCGCGTAATTGTCGCTGCGGTACTCGAAGCCGGTCGCCAGCTGCACCGTACGGTCGCCGAACTTGATCGGACCGCGGATGTCGGTGTTAAAGGTGGTCTGGTTGAATTTCAGCGTGCCGGTGTCGGCTTCGAGGGGCGACTCGGCGTAGATGCCGCCGCCCGGTTTCGGCTCGTACCAGTAGCTGACGTTGATCGAATTACGTTCGTGGAAACCGAGTTGGCTGCGGCCGTGGTTCACGCTCACGTCGAATTTCCAGTCGTTGGCCAGGTCGCGCTTGTAGCCGACCGCGAACGAGGCGTCTTTCACGGTGGTCATGATGTTCGGCAGGTAGCCGTTCGGGTACACGGCCGGCACGGTGCGCCCGTCCCCCGCCGAGCGGAAAAAGCCGGCCGAGTCGCCGGTGCGCTTGGAGACGCCGCCGAAGGCGTAGAACTCGCTGCTGTCGTCGATCGGCAGGCCCGCATTCCACCACAGGTAGGCGTCCTTGGCCAGGCTGTCGCCGATGCGCTGGGTCACGCGCGGTGGATTGACGCGTTCGGAGTCGACGCCGGCGCGGTTGGTTTCGTTGCGGCGGCGGCCTTCGACCGACAGGTTCAGGTAACCGCTTTCGCCCAGCTTGAAGCCGGTGTTGGCGCTGCCGGAGATCAGGTCGCCGTCGCCTTCCGAGGTGGTGCCGATGCTGCTGCTCAGTTGCGTTTCGTTGGTCTGCTTCTTGAGGACGATGTTGATCACGCCGGCGATGGCGTCCGAACCGTATTGGGCGGCCGCGCCGTCGCGCAGCACTTCGATGTGGTGGATGGCCGACAGCGGGATGGCGTTGATGTCGGTACCGGCCGAGCCGCGTCCGATGGTTTGCTGCACATTGACCAGCGCCTGCTGGTGGCGCCGTTTGCCGTTCACAAGCACCAGCAACTGGTCGGGACCGAGGCCGCGCAGGGTCGCAGGGCGGATGATGTCGGTGCCGTCGCTGATAAAGGTCGAGGTGAAGTTGAACGACGGGTCCAGCGTTTGCAGCAGCTTGCCCAGTTCCAGCGGGCCGGCGGTCTGCATGTCCTTGATGTTGATCAGTCCGACCGGCGCCGCGGTATCGAGCGAGGTCTTGGCGGTCGAGCGCGAACCGAGGATCACGACGGAAGCGGGGCTGTCTTCGCCATTGCGGGCGGCGGGGGCTGCGCCCTGCTGCGCGTAGGTGCTGTTAAGCGCGAGCAGGAGCGCCGATGCGAGCAAGGTGCGTTTGAGGTGAGGGCTGCCTGGGGTATTCGTCATGTAGATGTCTCGTTTTCGTTTTCATTTTTAGGGAATTCACTGGACACACCCTCGTGGGCCAGCCAATGTGAAAACGATACTACCCGACGAGTTTTGTCACACGCAATGAGTCATGTCAGAGTGTTGTAAATGCGTGCAATCACAGCAATATTGCGTGCCTGGATTCACAAAACGCTGTAATCTCGACTACGTACACCGCGCGCGCGCATCACTTATATGCCGCCGCTATATGCTTATGCGCTGTGGTCCTGCATCCAGCCTTTCAAACCCGTCACCCAGTTCTTGGCCGGCAGGTTCATGCTCTTTTTAATGGTCCCGGCGCGCTCGTACAGGACCGAAAAGTCGATCGACGGCGCGCGCTTGAATGCGACCACGACGATGTTCGCGTCATGCACTTCGGGTAGCCACACCACCGCATCGAACACCAGCTCCATGTTCTGCAAGTTCTTGTCGTAGTTGGCAAAGTCACCGAACACATTGGTGGTCATGATGCCGTCGTCGGACAGGCAATCCATGCAGGCCTGGTAGAACTCGGGCGAATCGAGCACCGGGCCGCGCGCCTCTTCGTCGTACAGGTCCACCTGCAGCACGTCGACCGTGCCGTGGTTGGCCGCATCGAGCACGAAATCCATGGCGTCCATCCGGCGCACGTCCAGGCGCGCGTCGTTCGGCGGCAGGCCGAAATGCGCGTGGCAGATGTCGATCACGTTGGGGTTGAGTTCGGCCACCGTCACCCGTGCCTGCGGAAAGCGCTGGTAACTGAATTTGGTCAGCGCCGCGCTGCCCAGGCCCAGCTGGACGATCTGCTTCGGATGGTCGAGGAAAAGCATCCACATCATCATCATCTGCACGTATTCGAGCTCGATGTTGTCCGGCTTGGCCAGGCGCATGGCGCCCTGCACCCACGAGGTGCCTAGGTGCAGGAAGCGCACGCCCTTGAATTCGGTGATGGTGGCCGGCGGGTGGCCGGGCGCGTCGAAGCGGGTGGAAGCAGGAGTGTCGGACATCGCGGGCGGGGAAGAGGTGGAAGCGCGATCTTATCATCCGCGCCGCTTGACGAGCCTAAGCCGGCAGGATCAGGGTCACCGTCAGGCCGCCGCCGTCACGGTTGCCGAGCGTGATGCGCCCGCCGTGCGCTTCGGCGATTTCACGCGCCAGCGCCAGTCCGAGGCCGGTGCCGCTGCGCTTGGTCGAGTAGAACGGCACCAGCGCGTGGGTCAATACCGCGTCGTTCATTCCCTGGCCGCGGTCCATCACCTCGATGCGCAAGGTGCCGTGCGCCTGGCGCACCTGCAGCGCCACGTCGGCGGCGGGCGAACCCGATTCATGGGCGTTCTTGAGCAGGTTGAGCAAGGCCTGCTCCATCTGGGCCGGGTCGAAGCGGGCCGCCTCGGGCGGCAGCGTACCGAGCACCGTCAGCGTCACCTGCGAGGCCAGGCGCTCGACAAAAGCGGGCCATGGGCACATCTCGACGCGCGGCGAGGGTAGCTTGGCGAAACGCGCGTAGCCGAGGATGAAGCTCTCCAGGTGGCGCGTGCGCTCTTCGATCGTCTCCAGGATCTGCGGCAGTCGCTCGGTCTGGCCGCGCCGCACCAGCTCCGAACCGGAATGGGCCAGGGAGGTCAGGGGAGCGAGCGAGTTATTCAGTTCGTGGCTGATCACGCGGATCACCTTTTTCCAGGTCTGCACTTCCTGGCGCCGCAGTTCGTGGGTCAGCTGGCGCAGGAGCAGCAGTTCGTGCTTGCGGCCATTGAGGCTGAAGCTGCGCCGCGCCAGGTGGTAGACCTCTTCATCCTCGCCGTCACCGGCGGAGAACAAGCCGTCGCCGCCGCGCCCAAGCGCATCGACCAGCGCCGGCGAGGCCGTGCCGAGGACCTCGGACAGGCGCTGCCCTTCGAGTTTGCGCCCTTCGCCCAGCATCTGTCGCGCCGCCAGGTTGGCGTACACGATGGCTGCCGCGTTCGCGCCGGGAGTACCCGCGGCATCGGCCACCAGCAGCATCGCCACCGGCGTGTTCTGGACCATGGTATCGAGCAGCAGTTCGCGCTGCACCAGCGCCAGGCGCTGTTCGCGCAGTACGTTCCCGAGCGCGTTGTGGGCGCGCACCAGGTCGGCCAGTTCGTCGTTCTGGGGCCAGTGCAGGCTGAAGGAAAAGTCGCCATCCTTATAGCTGGTGACGGTGCCTTCGAGCGCCCGGAACAGCGACAGGATCGGGCGGATCTGGGCGCGCATGGTGATCACGGCGATCGGCACCACGCAGGCCAGCGACAAGGCCAGCACCACGGCCGCACGCCCCGGCAGCAGGTGGTCCAGCCCGAGCGCGATGGCGATGCCCAGGGCCAGCAGGGTGCCGACCAGGGCCGACCAGCGCGTGACGAGCGATAAGCGCGGCGACTGGCGCATCGGTTAGCGCGCGATCCCGAGGCGCTCCATGCGGCGGTACAGCGCCTGGCGCGACAGGCCAAGGTCGGCCGCGGCCTGCGCCACCACGCCGCCCGCGCGCGCCATGGCCTGCACGATGGCGTCGCGGTCCGGCTCCACCTCGACGCTGGGGGCAAGCATGACCGGCAGCCCCAGGTCGGTAGCCTTGATGACGTCGCCGGCGGCCAGCAGGCTGGCGCGCGCCATCACGTTTTTAAGTTCGCGCACATTGCCCGGCCAGGCGTGCGCCAGCAGCGCGGCCTGGGCGCAGTGGTGCAGGCTTTTGCCGCGCGCCAGAAAAGTGCTTGCCAGCGGCAGGATGTCGGCCGGACGCGCCGCCAGCGCGGGCAGGCGCAGTTCGATCACGTTCAGGCGGTAGAACAGGTCTTCGCGGAAGGTGCCGGCACGGATCATCGCGCCCAGGTCGGCGTTGGTGGCGCTGATCACGCGCACCTTGACCTGGCGTTCGCGGTTCGATCCGAGGCGTTCGAAGCGCCCGGTCTCGAGCACGCGCAAAAGCTTCATCTGGCCGGCCAGCGGCAGGTTGCCGATTTCGTCCAGGAACAGGGTGCCGCCGTCGGCCGCTTCGAACTTGCCTTCGCGCGCGCGCGAGGCGCCGGTGTAGGCGCCCGCTTCGGCGCCGAACAGTTCGGCCTCGATCAGTTCGGCCGGCAGCGCGCCGCAATTGAGCACGACGAAGGGGCCGTCGGCCACCAGCGAATTGGCCTGGATGATCTCGGCGATGCGTTCCTTGCCGGTGCCGTTGGGGCCACTGATTAGCACCGGCACGTCGGCCCGCGCCACCTGGCAGGCCAGGTGCAAAATGCGTTCGGTGGCGGCGTCCTGCCACACCATGCCGCGCAGGTCGAACCCCTGTTCCAGGTCGCGCCGCACGCGCCGTTCCTGCTGCACGCGCTGGCGCAAGGAGCGGTTGGCCTGGCCCAGTTCGATCAGGTTGGTGACGGTCGCGATCAGGCGGTTGTCGTTCCACGGCTTGGACAGATAGTCGGCCGCACCCGACTTGACCAGGTCGACCGCCGCGTCCAGGTGGGTCCAGGCGGTCAGGAGGATCACCGGCAGGTCGGGATGGCGCCGGCGGATCTCGCGAAACAGCGCCGTGCCTTCCTCGCCCGAGGTGGTGTCGGCCGAAAAATTCATGTCCTGGATGACCAGGTCCACGCTGGTTCGCTCCAGGATGGCCAGGCCTTCTTCGGGCGAGGCGGCGCGCAGCGCGCCGATGTCGTGCAGCGAAAACAGGACATCGAGGGCGATGGCGACGGCGGCGTTGTCGTCGATGATCAGTACAGTAGGCATGGGCGACAGCATACCATCGGAACCGTCAGACACTGCGGGTCGCCGTGGCCGGCGAGATCGAGGCGGCGCGCCAGGCCGGCCCGTACACTGCGCCCACGCCGAGTGCCCAGAACACGCCGGCGCCCACCACCAGGTAGGCCAGCGGCAGGCGCGCCAGCTCGAGTTTGCTGACCAGCAGCTGGTTGAACGCCACCGACAGCGCCACCCCGCACAGCACGCCGACGCTGGTGATCATGAGGTTCTCGGTGATGAAGTAGCGCAGGATGTCGACCCGCCGCGCCCCCAAGGCGCGGCGCACGCCGATCTGCTTGCGGCGCTGGGTGACCCACAGGCTGGCCATGCCGACGATGCCGCTGGCGGTAATGAGGAGGAGCAGCACGCTGACCGCGATCAGCATCCACGATAGCGCCATATCGATCCGGTAGCGCGCCTTGCGGTCCTCGGCGACGGTCTTCATGGTGATGATGGCGTGGCCCTGGTTGCTGGCGCGTAGGGTCGCCTCTGCTTCCTTCATGACCCGCTCCAGTTGCCCGGCCTCGGTACGCACGGCGAACATGGTGGAGGAGAACGACTGGCGGATCGGCGCAATCAACGCAAAGCCGCCGCGCGCGGTCACTTCCGCACTCTGCGTCTGCAAGGTGTCGATGACGCCGACCACGGTTGCCGCATTGGGGGCGTCGCCGGTGCCGAAGTAGACGGTCTTGCCGGCCGCCCTGGCGTCGTTGGGCCACAGCTTGGCGGCCAGCGCCCTGGTGATCAGCACCGTCTTCGGAAACACGCTCTCCGGCGAGGTCTTGCCGTCGATCTCGACGACATCGTCCGGGTTCAGGTCGCGGCCTTCCACCAGCGCCAGGCCCCAGGTCTTGACCAGCGAGTCGCTCGAGTAGTACATGGAAGTGGGCGCGCTGTTGCTGCCCGTCGTACGCGCGACGGCCAGGGTGGTGGTCCAGCCGGATTGCGTCATCGGCGCCTGGTTGGCAAAGGCCACCGACTCGACGCCGCCGATGGCGCGCAGGGCATCGGTCTCGCGCTGCTGGCGCGCGATCTGCTCCTGGTGGCTGCCATCGACCAGGTGGCGCACCCGGATGTGGAACACGCTGCCCTCGGCGGCGATGCCGCTGGGGCGGGCGACCACCGCCTGGCGCTCCACCACGATATGCAGCGCGTTGGTGAGGATCGCCAGGCTGAGCGCCACTTGCAGCGCCACCAGAATGGCGCCGGTCTTGCTGCGCAGGAGCGCCGACAGGATGGGACGGATTTCCATATGGTCCTTATTGCGATTTGAGTTGAATGGCGGGCGTCACCTGGCAGGCGCGCCAGGTCGGCAGCAGGCCGGCCAGCATGGCGGCGGCGATCGACATCAGGAATGTCAGCCCGAGCATCTGCCAGTCCATGCGTGTGACGATCTGCAGCTCCTGCGATTGCATGCCGACCATGGACAGCGCGCCGAAGGCCAGCACCACCCCCAGCACCCCGCCGGCCAGGCCGATCACTGCGGTCTCGATCAGGAACTGCTGGAAGATCTCGCGGCGCGAGGCGCCCAGCGCGCGCCGGATGCCGACCTCGGAAGCGCGCACCGAAAATTTGGCCAGCAGCAGGCCGACGGTGTTGACCAGGCAAAGCAGCAGGAAACCGAACGCCAGCCAGACCGCCAGGCGGCTGTCTTTGCCGACCACCTTATGGTATTCGAGCCATTGCGCGACGTCGAACAACTGGTTCGGCTGGTTGCGTTTCAGGCGTCCCAGCTTGCGCTGGCCGTCGGCGTAATTGTTCAGGTAATCCTGGAGTTCGGCGCGCCCGGCACCGGTCCTGGTTTCGAAGAAAACCTGCAGCCAGGTGCACTCCGACGCGAGGAAGCCCTGCCATCCCGGCTCGGTGCGGCCGCGGCAACTGACACTGCCTTCCGGGTTCGATTCGTGCCGGATCGCGGTGGAGAAGGGCACCATGATGTCCTCTTCCTCGCCAAAGTGTTTGCCGCCGATCAGTTTATAAAATTTCGGCGCCGGCAGCCACGGTTTGAGCACCCCGACCACCTGGAATTGCGCATCCATCAGGCGAATGCGCTTGCCGACCGGGTCGACCGCGCCGAACAGCTTCTCGGCAAGCGCGCTGCTCAATACCACCACATCGGCGCCGGCGCGCTCGTCGGCCTCGCTCCACGGCTGGCCGTAGCGGAAGGGCACATCCATCATCGCGAAAAAGTCGCGCGTCGGGGCAATGCCCCTGACCGACATCACCGCCAGGTCCTTGCGATCCGGTTCGAGCGGCGCCGAGACGCTATACAAGACCGTGCGCCGCTCGCCTTGCCCGCTCTTGAGGAAGTTGACGGCGTCGGTGTAGGTCGCTTGCGGGTCGCTGCGGTCCTCGGCCCCAGGGTTGAAGTCTTCGCTCGGGCCGGCGTCGATTTTCGGCACGAACAGGCGCTCGCTTTTGTGTGCAATCGGGTTGCCCGACATGACGTGCAAAATCGTCAGGGTGGCGACGCTGGCCGCCACGCCGATGGCCAGGGTGAGCACCATCAGCGCGGTCAGGGCCGGATTGCGGCGCAGGCTGCGAATGCCCAGCATGAAGTAATACGAAAACATGGATGCTCCTTATGCGGCCTGGCCGGACGCGGTGGCGCCGGCCAGGGTGGACGGTTTGCGCATCAGGTCCGACACCTGGCCGTCGATGATGTGCACATTGCGCTGCGCGCGCACCGCCAGTTCGGGGTCGTGGGTGACCATCAGGATGGTGGTGCCCTGGGCGTTGATCTCTTCGAGCAGTTCCATCACGCCGCGCGCCATTTGCGTATCGAGGTTACCGGTCGGTTCATCGGCCAGCAGCAGCTTGGGCGAGCCGGCCAGGGCGCGCGCGATCGCCACGCGCTGTTGCTGGCCGCCCGACAGTTCGGCCGGGTAGTGCTTCATGCGCGAGGCCAGGCCGACCTTGGAGAGCGCCTCTTCGATGCGCTCCTTGCGTTCGGCGGCGTTAAAGCCCCGGTAGCGCAGCGGCACGTCGACGTTGTCGAACAGGGACAGGTCGGGAATCAGGTTGAAGCCCTGGAAGATGAAGCCCAGTTTTTCGTTGCGCAGGCGCGAGCGGGCGTTGTCGTCCATGCCCTTGACGTTGACGCCGTCGAGCACATACTCGCCGTCGGTGAATTCTTCGAGCAGGCCGGCGATGTTCAAAAAGCTGGTCTTGCCCGAGCCGGACGGGCCGGTGACGGTGACGAATTCGCCCTGGCGGACGTGGATCTCGAAGCCGCGCAGCGCGTGCGTTTCGATCATGTGGGTGCGGTACACCTTGCTCAGATTGGTCATGCGCAGCATGGGAAATTCCTTTCGTTGAATTTGCGTTGAATTTTGTGGAATATTCAGTTCGTGATCGTGACGCGGGCGGCGTTGGCGAAGCTGTCGGTGCCGGCGATGACGACCTTGTCGCCGGGTTTGAGGCCGCCCAGGATTTCGACCGAGGACACGCTGGTCGCGCCCAGCTTGATCGGGGTGCGCACGGCCACGCCGTCCTGCATGACGTAGGCGAAGCGTCCGCCCTCGCTCTCGACGAAGGGGCCGCGCGGCAGCAGGAGGACGTCGCGCTTTTCTTCGATCAGCAGGCGTGCGCTGACGCGCTGGCTCTGGCGCAGGCCCTTGGGCTGCTCGCCGTTGAAGCGCACCCGCGCCAGCACCTGGTTCTTGACTACTTCCGGCGAGAGGGCCGACAGCGTGCCGCCGGCAGTGGCGCCTCCGAGCGCGATCTCGGCGCTCATGCCCAGGCCCATGTCGTCGACATAGGTTTCCGGCACTTCCAGTTCGACTTCGAGGCGCGACAGGTCCACCAGGGTCATGAGGGCGGCGTTGGCCGCCACCACGCTGCGGTTCTGCACCGACAGCGTGCCGATGAAGCCGTCGACCGGCGCGCGCACCGACAGTTCATCCACGCGGCGCTGCGCGTTGGCCATCGACAGGCGCTGGCGATCGAGTTCGGCCAGCTTGGTTTGCAGCGCCAGGCCGACGTCGTCGCCTTCCAGCGCGGCTGCCTGCGAGGCATGGCGCGCGCGGATGCCGGCCG
The DNA here is from genome assembly GCA_036386755.1 of Telluria sp. Lineage (GTDB taxonomy): Bacteria > Pseudomonadota > Gammaproteobacteria > Burkholderiales > Burkholderiaceae_D > Telluria_A. Next base: position 9,338 of record DASVVC010000147.1, on the reverse strand, counting down.
AATTGAGCGCGTCCTTGGCTTTCTGGTAATCGATCTTGGCGATGATGCCTTCCTGGACCACGCTGTCGTAACGCTCCAGCGTGCGCTGGGCCGACAGGCGGTCGATTTCGGCGGTGTCGGCTTCGCGCTGGGCCAGCAGCTTCTGTTTCTTGGCCAGGATGCGCTGGCGCGCCACTTCCGCTTCGAGCTGCTGGTAGCTCGATTGCTCGCGTTTGAGCGCGTCCGACAGGTCGGGCGATTCGAGCAGCGCCAGGACCTGGCCCTTCTTGACGGTGTCGCCGGCGGCTACTTTGAGCGTGACCGTGGCCGGCGCGGTGGCGTACAGGGTGGGGCTGACGGCGGCCACCACGCGGCCGTTGACCGAGGCGTCGCGCACCAGCGTGCCGCGCGTGACCTCGGCCACGCGCAGGCGCGCCGCGCTGACCGCGTGCTCGCTGCTGCGCCATGCGGACAGCAGCAAGGCCGCGCCGCCCAGCGCGCCGGCCGCCAGAACAAAGGCGAGGATGCGGCGTTTGGCCTTGCGCGCGGGCGGCGCGCTGATGGTGGCGTCCTGGGAAGAGGTGTCTCGGATCATGGCGGTTGTCTGAACAGTAAATGAGAATACCAATGCAGGAAGCGTGCCACGAGTTAAGTGATTGATTCATATGGATTTGCTTTTTAATTTACGACTGTCCGTGGCGTCCGGACGATGTGCTTGGACAGCAGCCGGACAGCACGGGCTTGCGTTTTGTCAATTAATCCACATCTTGCAGGCAGGCTGCGCGACCCGCGCCGCCGCAGGCCAGAAAGGCAGTATGTCCGCGTTCGTATCGAAGTTGTCCGCCGTGTGGAGCCGTGTCGCGAGGTCGATGCGCGCTTTCCTGATCATTCCCGACAGGGAGCCGGTCGATTACCATTTTGTGGCCAGCGACGTGGCGCAGCTGCACCGGCTGTGCTCCGACCCGGCGCGCGGCGCGCTCGACGACGCCACCTGGAAGGACCTGCTGCTCGATACCTACCGCGCGCAGTTATCGGGTGAAGTAAGCATCTTCGGCCAGCAGGTGCTGTACCAGCGCCTGCGCGCGGGGCTGGACGATGGCGCCTGCGCCGCCGTGGGCGAGCGTGTGCGGGAACTGATGCGCGACCCGGCGCGCCTGGCCGCGCTGCACCGCGACTGCACCTCGCTACGTCACGCGGACAAGGAGATCGCCACCATGCTGTTCGAGGACGCCGCACCGCCGGCGCCCTGGTGGGCCGGCAAGACCTGGCCGCTGCCGATCCTGCTGCTGGCGTCGATCGCCGCCGTCATCGTCACGCCGGCCGCCTGGCTGGCCACCGGCGTGGTCGCGTACCTATTAATGAGCACCCAGATGCGCTACTACGAGCGGGTGGAAGAGTGGGAGCGCTCGATGAATGCGTTGCAGATGCTGCTGCGCAGCGCCAGCATCCTGGGAACGCGTGCGGGCGACGATGCGCTGCTGCAGCCGTTCGCCGCCCCGGCAGCGGCGGCGGGCAAACTCAATCGCCAGCTTTCGCGCCCGCCCATGGTGCAGATGACGCCCGGCGCGCGCGCCTACCTGGACTGGTTCATGCTCGACAACGTGAACCACTACTTCAAGGGCGTGCGCCTGGTGCATGGCCATCTGGAGTTTTTGCGCGCCTGCTTTGCGCGGGTGGGCGAGCTGGAAGCCGATATCGCCCTCGCGCGCCATCTGCTCACCGCGCCGGCGCTGTGCTGGGCCGAACGGCATGCGCACCAGGCGCTGGCGCTGGTCGGCACCGTGCATCCTCTGCTGCTGCGGGCGCAGGCGCTGTCGGTCAGGCTCGATGGCGGCGGCGCCTTCGTCTCGGGCCAGAACGGGATCGGCAAGAGCACCTTGCTGCGCACCGTGGGCGTGAACCTGGTGAGCGCGCGCGCCTTCGGCTTTTGCTATGCAGAGCGGGCCAGCGTGCCCGACCTGCCGGTGTACACCAGCATGCAGAGCGAGGATTCGCTGTTCGGCGGCGAGAGCCTGTACATGGCCGAACTGCGGCGCGCGCAGGAACTGCTGGCCGCGGCGGACGGGCCGCATCCGGGCATCTGCATCATCGACGAGATTTTCCGGGGCACCAATCACCTCGAATCGGTATCGGCGGCGGCCTCGGTGCTCGATGTGCTGGCGTCCAAGGGGCTGGTGATGGTCTCGTCGCACAACCTGGTGCTGGCGTCCCTGCTGGCGCACCGGCTCGCGCCCCTGTGCGTGCGCCTCGGCGCCGACGGGGCGCTGGTGCTGGAAGCGGGCGTGCTGGCGCATACCAACGGCATCGCCCTGCTGGCGCAGCGCGGTTTCGGCCCCGCCATCGAAGAGCGGGCGGGCAGGGTGTTCGACTGGCTCAATGGCTACCTGGCGCATCCGGGCGATTGCGACGGGGTGCTGGCGGGCCGCGCAGCGGTAACTTGACAGCCGCGGCCAGCTCCCTGTACCTCATGCGAGGCCGATCCATTCCTCGCTTTTTTCCCAAAGCTGCCTGGCTTTATCGGCGTCGAGCGCATACGTCCTGGCGCCATCGGCAAACGGGTTCGGCGTGTCGTTGACTGGCGCGACGGCGCAGTCTTCAAGATACTGTCCGCCGATGTCGTCCTTGTCAGCCACCACCGCGGCCCAGACCGACGTCGCCGCCGCCTGTGCAATGTTCTTCAACACCGATGGCGCAAGGCCGGCGTCGGCGCGCGCTTTGCCAACGGTCTCGAAAAGGCCCTGCAACGCGTCTTGCGAGAAGTGGCGGGGGAGGTCGGTGAGGCTGTTTCCCGGCATGACCGAGGCGGCGCGGACGCCGCGGCCGCGATGGCGCCGGTCGAAGTGCACCGCAAGCAGGGAGCCGGCCGTCTTCGACCTGCCGTAGGCGACAAACGGATCGTATGCCTGCCGCTCGAAGTTCGGGTCGTCGAGGTCGACATCGGCGACGCGATGCGCCTGCGACGAGAGCACCACCAGGCGGCCGTTATCGGCGAGCAGCGCCTCGATGCGGTGGATCAAGGCAAAATGACCAAGGTAGTTGGTCCCGAACTGGATTTCGAAGCCGTCCGCCGTGCGTCCGAAAGGCGGCGCCATCACGCCGGCGTTGGCGATGATGGCGTCGAACGGGCGGCCGTCGGCCAACAGCTTGTCCGCGCAGGCGCGAACGCTTTGCAGCGATGCCAGGTCGAGCGCGACCAAGGCCAGGCTGCCGCCGCCTTGCGCCGCAGCCTCGCGCACCGGTGCGGTGTCCGATTCGGCTTTGGCGAGGTCCCTGACCGCGCCGACCACGCTGGCGCCGTGCGCTACCAGGGAGCGGGCGGTTTCGAGGCCGATGCCTGACGACGCACCGGTAATGAGAAAGCGTTTTCCTTTGAGATCGACGCCGGCAAGCACGTCATCGGCGCTCGACGTGGCTCCAAATTTGCTGGTCATTGCTGTTCCTTTTTCAATTGCGCTCAAGCGCGGGTATCGTTTCGGTGCCGGCGCCGGTGCCTGGATCAGATGCCGAGACCACCGGCCACGCTGATCACGTCGCCCGTGATGTAGCCCCCGTGCGGCCCGGCGAGGAAGCAGACCACGGCCGACACTTCGTCGAGCGTGGCGATGCGGCGAATCGGGTGCAGGTTCATGAGCGCTTCGGGCACGCCGTCGCCCAGCACTTCCGCCGACATATCGGTCGGCATGACGCCTGGCTGGACCACGTTGGACGTGATGTTTCGTGCGCCAAGATCGCGCGCGACGCCTTTCGCATAGCCGATCAGCGCCGCCTTGGTGCCCGCATAATCGGCCGCGCCCGTGAACGGCACCTGGGTGCCGAGCAGGGAGCCGATGAAGATGATCCGGCCGCCGTCGGCCAGCACCGGCGCCGCAGCGCGCGTGGTGGCTACCGTGCCCATGACGTTGATCTGCCACTGGCGGTCGAGATTGACGGTGTCCAGATCGGGGTCGTCGACCGTCTTGCCCTGCACCGCGATCGCTGCGTTGTTGACGAGGATGTCGAGTCTGCCGAAGTGCGCGATCACCTTCTCTAGCAGCGGCTTGGCCGCGGCCGTGTCGGCCTGGTCGCTGCGGATCGCGAGCGCCCGCACGCCTTTCGCCTTCAGTTTTTCGACCATGGCGTCGGCTTTGCCGCTTGATGCGACGTAAGTGATCGCAACGTCCGCTCCCAGGTCGGCCAGCGCCTGGGCCGTGGCGGCCCCCAGGCCGCGTGAGCCTCCGGTAACGAGGGCGACCTTGCCCTGCAATGTGTTATTCGACATCAGAATCCTTCCGGTGAGTGAGAGGCGCTGCCGTCCATGGCGGACAACGAATTTTTCGTAACGCTCATTACGATAACGATCAGTATATAATTTGCAGCGATGCTGTCAAGATTTTTCGTAACAATCATTACTGAAAGGCCGAACCATGGGACGTCACCGCGAATTCGACGTGGAGAAGGTGCTCGACGCCGCGCTTGGCGTGTTCTGGCGCAAGGGTTACGAAGGCACTTCCTATGTCGACCTGACCGAAGCGGCCGGCGTGGAGAGACCGGCCCTCTATTCAGCGTTCGGCAACAAGGAAGCACTCTTCCTGCGCGCCCTGGCGCGCTACGACGAGCGCTACCTGGGCTTCATTGCGGAGGCGCTCGCATTGCCGACTACGCGGGAAGTTGCGGCGCATATCCTGTACAGGACGGCCGACCTGAATACCCGCTATCCCGACCATACGGGCTGTCTCGGTATCAGTGGAATCGTGGCGGGATCGGATGATTCGGAAGCTGTGCGCCAGGCATTGATCGCGTTTCGCGCAGCGGGCGAACAGCGGCTGCGCGAACGCTTCGAACGCGCACAGGCCGAGGGCGACTTGCCGGCGGGTGCCAAACCCGGTGCCCTTGCGGCATTCCTGATGGCGGTCACGCATGGCATGGCGGTGCAGGCCAAAGCCGGCTTTGGCAGAGAGAAGCTGGAAGCGGTTGCCGAGCAAGCGCTTTCCACCTGGCCTGGCGCTACTTCCAGCGGCCCGTAAACGTCCTCCTGAAGCGTCGTCCTGAAGCGTCCTCCTGAATCGTCCTCCTGAAGCGTCCTCCTGAAGCTCGGGCCCTCCCGCCGCCGGTTATTTGCTCAGCTGCTCAGCTGCTCAGTTGCGCTCGGGCGTGCGCAATGAACGCCATGTTCCGACAGCCAGCGCCGCCACCACGATCAGCAGCGCGATGATGGTCGCGGCCGAGCCGCGGCCTTCCAGGATCGCCTTGATCCATACAAAAGGCCCCAGTGGCGAGAGCACCATGAACAGGCCGCCCGGGGCGTGGGCCTGCGGCGGCTCCAGTACCAGCCATAGCTGGGTGGCGATGAAGGTCGCGGCGAGATACCACAACAGCAGCTTGAATCCGGTTTCCATGTAGTTGCTCATTGTGTGTTTCCTTATTTTTCGCGCTTGAGCGGCGTGCCCTTGTCGATCACTTCGCGGCAGTCGCCTTTGAAAGTGGCATTGTCGTAGTCGCTCCAGCCGTAGCTGTCGACATAGCGTTTGTGTTCCTTGAAGCCGGGGTTCACGAAGCTCCACTCCAGGCGTTCGCCGGGATAACGGATGTCGGCCAGGTCGAGCAGGGTGTGGAACATGTTCTCGGTCGCCAGGCGCGCCTTGCCGTGGCGCCGCAGCTGCTCCACCTTGCCGGGATAACGCGCCTGGTACTGGTCCGAATACCAGAGCAGCGCCGGCACGTGGAAGTCGTACTGGGTATTGTGGCCGTGGAAGGCCAGCTTGCAGCTGTTGTCGTACAGCGTCTGGCCGTGGTCGGACACGTACAGCATGGCGCTGCGCTGCTGCGACCCTTTCAGCTGCCCGATGACGTTCGCCAGGAACCAGTCGGTATACAAGATGGTGCTGTCGTAGCTGTTATTGAGCTGCGTCTTGAGCGCCGGGTTGGTGTAGACCGGCTTGTCGATGCCGAACAGCGACGGCTGCCAGCGGTCGAACTGCTTGGGATAGCGCTGGCTGTAGTTCCAGTGGCTGCCCAGCGAATGGAGCACGATCAACTTTTTCGGGGCCGGGTCGGCGATGGCGCGGCGCAGCGGGTCGAACAGAATCTGGTCGAAGTTCGAACTGTTGGTAAATCCCCCCAGGTTGAGGAACTGGATCACGTCCGCTTCCTTGGCAAACACCGACACCGGCGTGTCGAATTCGCCGAACGATATCTGGTTCGACAGCCAGTACGTTTTAAAGCCGGCTTCCTTGTAGGCGGTCAGGAAGGATTTTTCGGCGAAGCCGTCCTTCAGGCTCTGGGTGGCCGGCTTGCGCGAGACGATCACCGGCACCGACAGGCGCGTGGCCGACACCGAGGTGATCACGTCGGGCAAGGCGACCAGGTTGGCTTCCTTGCCGAGCAGGGGATTGGTGTCGCGCGCGTAGCCGTTCAGGCTCCAGCGGTCGAAGCGCGACGATTCGCCGATCACCATCACCACGATTTCGGGCTCGGCATCGGGCGAACCCTGGCGCGCGCCGAAACTGAAGTGGCTGTTGCGCCGGCCCAGCTCGGCTAGGTGCTTGCGTTCTTTATAGAAGTCGACGCCGCGCGCCGTGATGCCGAAGGGCCAGGTTTGCGCGAAGGCGTCGAATTCGAGCGGCAGCACGGCCCAGCGCGGCAGGGGCGCCGACTTCCAGCCGGTGTAGGCGGCGCCCGGGGCGCTCTTGCTGGCGCTGGCGGGCGCCTTGCCCGGGCTGGACACGGCCGCCGGCGCGCGCGGCGCCACCCCGAATTCGTGGCCGTAGGCCCACAGGCCGGCGCCGATGGCGAGCAGGCCCAGGGTCAGCCAGCGCGAGCCGTCGTCCCAGTCGAGTTCGCGCGCCCGGCGGGCCGCCTGGAAACTGGTGACCCACCAGGCGATGACGGCGGCCATGACGGCGAGCATCAGCCACACCGTCTTGCCGAGGAATTCGAGCGCTTCCTTGGGGCTGGTCTCGGCAATGATGCCGAGGTGGTGGGTGGAAATGCTCTGTCCGTAGAAACTGAACAGGTAGATTTCGGTCGGCAGCGCCAGGAAGGCGGGAATGAGCAGCCAGTGGAACCAGGCGGGCCGCTTGAACAGCGCCCACACCGCCACCCAGGCCACCGCTTCGATGCCGAGCACCTGCCACGGACGGTCGAGCCGCCTGCCAAGCAGCATGGGAAAGAAGGGAATGGCCGACAGTGCCGCGTACGTCAGCAGCAGGTAGAGCGGGGCAGGACGCAGCAGGTGTCGCATCAGGGAAATGTGGGGCCGGCGAAATTGGCCATTATCCCGGGTTTTAAGTGCTCATTGCCAAATATTCGACTCGGCAACGTTGTCCTTGGGCCGCCCAAGCGCCGCTCAAGCGCCGCCCAAAGGCCTGGGAATTGTTGTCGCGGATGTAATTATATGTATTGATATGCAAGGGTTAATGCGGCAAGCTGTTACAATGGCAATGTTTTTATACTAATAACCTGAAGAGAGCTACTCCATGAAAACCACCATCCGTATCGCCGCGTTGACCATGTTCATCCTGACCGCCGGCGCCGCCTCGGCGATCGACCTGGGCGGCATGCTGAGCGCAGGCAAGGACCTGGCCAAGGCCGCCACCGTCAGCGACAAGGACGTGATCGACGGTTCGCGCCTGATGATGCGCCAGATGGACAAGGAAGAAAAAGTCGCGCCGTCCGGCAGCAAGTATGCCAAGCGCCTGGCGGCCCTGACCAAGGGCCTGGAAGATGAAGACGGCCTGAAACTCAACTTCGCGGTGTACCAGTCCGGCGAAGTCAATGCCTTCGCCACGCCGGACGGCAGCATCCGTATTTATGCCGGCCTGATGGACCTGATGAACGACGACGAACTGCGCGGCGTGATCGGCCACGAAATCGGCCACACCAAGCTCGGTCACTCGGCCTCGCAGATGAAAAAGGCGCTGGTGCTGTCGGCCGGCACCAAGGCGGCCGGCGCGAGCGGCAGCCAGGTGGGCGGCCTGGTCGCAGCCAATGAAGAAACCATCAAGGCCTTCGGCAATGCGCAGTTCTCGCAGTCGGACGAGACCTCGTCGGATGACTATGGCTTCAAGTTCATGCAAAAGCACAAGTACGACGTGCGCGCCATGGAATCGGCCTTCCGCAAGCTGGCCAAGCAGGAACAGGGCGAAGGCAGCATGATGGCCAGCCACCCGGGCTCGAACGCCCGCGCCGACCGCATGAAGGCGGCGGCCGACAAGCTGTAACGGTACGCGGGGAGGGCGGCCGAGCCTGTCTCTCCCCCGCCACATCCGCCGTCCCGCATAGCATCATCGCCCCCCATTCGCATTGCCAAGCGTTAAACTGTTTGACTGCCTGCCACATCGCGTCTATACTCGCGAGTTCTCGATTTTATTCTGCACATCGTTTACGCATTCAGCGCCGCTCCTTCGCGAGTGGCTGTCGGTGCCTCCCTTGTGCAGTGGTCAAGACTCCGTTTCAGTCCCCGGACAAGTTGTCCGGGTTATTCATGTTGTAATTTTGTTGGATTTATAACGATGCCAACCATCAATCAACTGATTCGCAATCCACGTGTCGCTCTGACCGTGAAAAGCAAATCGCCGGCGCTGGAAAACAGCCCGCAAAAACGTGGTGTTTGCACCCGTGTGTATACGACGACTCCAAAGAAGCCAAACTCGGCTCTGCGTAAAGTCGCCAAAGTTCGCCTGACCAACGGTTTCGAAGTCATTTCGTACATCGGCGGTGAAGGCCACAACCTGCAAGAACACAGTGTCGTGCTGCTGCGCGGCGGTCGTGTTAAGGATTTGCCGGGTGTGCGTTACCACATGGTTCGCGGTGCACTGGATACCCAGGGCGTTAAAGACCGTAAGCAAGCTCGTTCGAAATACGGTACGAAGCGCGCTAAAGCAGGCAAGAAGTAATTTTTCGCCCCGCTTTCACTAGAAGTTTAACGAGTTGAACCGACCGTAATGGTCGAGTAAGTGGATGGTCATGATGGCCTCCGCGAGTGCGCACCGCGCGCTCAACTGAAGATAGGAAGGAATTGATATGCCACGTCGTCGTGAAGTACCCAAGCGCGAAATCTTGCCAGATCCAAAGTTCGGTAACCAAGATGTCGCCAAATTCGTCAACGTACTGATGCTGTCCGGTAAAAAATCGGTTGCAGAAAACATCATCTACGGTGCGTTTGAGCACATCAAGCAAAAGTCCGGCAAGGACCCGCTCGAAGTGTTTGCAACCGCGATCAACAATGCCAAGCCGATGGTCGAGGTTAAGTCCCGCCGTGTCGGTGGCGCCAACTACCAGGTGCCAGTTGAAGTTCGTCCGGTTCGTCGTATGGCGCTGTCCATGCGTTGGTTGCGCGAAGCCGCAAACAAGCGCAGCGAAAAATCCATGCCGCAACGCCT
>DASVVC010000146.1:0-217030 GCA_036386755.1 Telluria sp. | reverse complement strand
TGTATGGCGGCACCGGCACCAATGTCCTCGATGGCGGCGACGGCGACGATGTGATCGCGCCGTACCGCGGCAACAGCACCGTCCTCGGCGGCATGGGCAACGATACCATCCGCGTGCAGACGGGCGACAGCAACAACATGGTCGACGCAGGCGAGGGCAACGACACGATCAACGTCTCGTTCACCTCCAGCTTTAACGGGCAGCCCAACCAGACCGTGCTGCGCGGCGGCGCGGGCGACGACATCTTCGAACTGCACATGATGTACACGCCGAACTCGACCGTGATCGCCCACGGCGACGGCGGCAGCGACCTGTTCAGGATCTCGGGCGGCCACAATCAATTGACGATCGCCGGCTTTGCCAGCGGCGAGGGCGGCGACCGTCTCGACATCGATTACCTGATCCCTCCCCCCAAAGGCTACAACCCGTTCGGCAAGGCGGGCGTGCTGCGCTTCGTCCAGCAAGGGGCCGACACCCTGCTCGAGCGCGACGCCGATGGCGCCGCCGGCACGCAGTACGGTTTCGAGACGGTCCTGACCTTGGCCGGCGTCACCGCGTCCAGCCTGAGCAACGCCAATATCGAAGGCGACATCGACCCGACCGGCGCGATCGAAGGGCCGGTCCTGACCGGCACGCCGGGCCGGGACAGCCTTGACGGCGGCGCGCAAAACGATCGTCTGTTCGGCCTGGGCGGGAGCGACGTGCTGCGCGGCTTCGATGGCGCCGACTACCTCGACGGCGGCGACGAATTCGGCATCGGCGACTGGCTCGACGGCGGCAACGGCAACGACACCTTGCTCGGCGGCGAGGGCAACGATTCCCTGTTCGGCATCGCCGGCGACGACCTGCTCGACGGCGGCAACGGCAACGATTCGCTCAACGGCGGCGAGCACGACGATGTCCTGTCCGGCGGCGCCGGCAACGACGATCTGAACGGCGCGCAGGGCGACGACACCATCGATGGCGGCGACGGCGACGATGTGCTGAGCGACTGGGTCTACATCTTCGATAACCCCTATTACTACAGCGGAAACAACATCCTGCGCGGCGGCGCCGGCAACGACCGCCTAGCCGCCATGCGCGAGGGCAGCGACCTGCTCGAGGGCGGCACCGGCAACGACAGCCTGAACGGCGGCAGCGGCAAGGACACGCTCGACGGCGGCAGCGGCAACGACCTGATCACGCTGCTGGTGCAGGAAGGCATCGGCAACGCCAGCGTGCTCGGCGGCGACGGCGACGACACCATCAAGTTCGAGACGAGCCGGGCCGTGGACACGTTCCAGCTGACCGGCGGCAGCGGGCGCGACACCATCGCCTTCGACGGCGCCTGGTTCGAGTCGAAGGTCAGCGTGACCGACTTCCAGGCCGGCGCCGGCGGCGACGTGATCGACATCGACTACACCCAGTCGGAAGGCGGCAACCCGTTCGGCAGCGCCGGCTACATGCGCCTGGTGCAGAGCGGGGCCGACACCTTATTCCAGTTCGATGCCGACGGCGCCGCCGGCAAGACGTATGGCATGCGCACGGTCCTCACCCTCAAGGGCGTTCAGGCGAGCCAGATGAGCACGGATAATTTTACGCATGGCATCAATCCGGACGGCTCGCCGGCCGGGCTGAACGGAACGCCCGGCGACGACAAGCTGTTCGGCGGCGCCGATGCCGACACCATCACCGGCGCCGCCGGCCAGGACAGCCTGTACGGCAACGGCGGCGACGACCTGCTGCAGGGCGACGACGGCGACGATTACCTCGCTGGCGGCGCCGGCATCGACCGTCTCGACGGCGGCGCCGGTGACGACTCGCTGATGGGCGACATGGGCGACGACGTGCTGCTTGGCGGCGCCGGCAACGACGACCTGTACGACTACTACGGGAATGACCAGCTGTACGGCGGCGACGGCGACGACGTACTGAACGGTGCCGGCAACGAGGGCTACCTTTCCGGCGGCAACGGCAACGACAAGATCAGCATGTACGGGGCCGCCCACGTGGCCGACGGCGGCGCCGGCAACGATACCTTGTCGGGCAGCAATGGCGACATGCAGATCAGCGGCGGGGCCGGCGACGACAAGCTCTCGTTCGAGGCCACCGGCAACAGCGCCCTGTTCGGCGGCAGCGGGCGCGATGTACTGAGCGTGAGGTCGGAACTGTCGGCCACGCCGTACAAGGTGGTGGTCAATGGCGGCGCCGACGACGACATCATGAAGCTCGACCGCTATTTCGGCAACACCGCGATCACCGCCACCGGCGGCACGGGCGTCGACACCTATGAAGTGTCGGGCGAAGGACGCCTGGGCAGCCTGGCCATCAAGGATTTCGCGGTGGGCGTGGGCGGCGACCGCTTCGATGTCACCGAGCTGTTTACCGCCGCGATGCGGGCGAGCGACCCTTACGCTGCCGGCGTGCTGCTGCTGGTCAAGAACGGCACCTCGACCGTGATCGCGCTCGACCGCGACGGCAAGGCCGGCCCGGATACCGGTTACGTGCTGGCGACCGTGGAGAACGTCACGCCGGCCGGCATCAAGGACAGCATCGTCTGGATGGATGCGGCGGCCGGGGCGGCGGCCGCGCCGCTCGAACTGGTGGGCCAGGCGCCGGACGCCTTCGCGCTGGCTTGAACGACAGCGCCTTGAATAGCATGGTTTGTTACATTTTATTCAAGGTATACTTCTCGACAAGATTGACCTGACTGGGCATGATAGCAAGCTGAACACTGCCGCCGGAGCGGCGGCAGTATCCCCTTCTTTCATGCCCAAGGATTGTCATGACCCGTACCGTACCCGCACCGTCGTCCTCCTTCCTTGCCGTCAAGCGCTTTGCGTCCGACCTTGTCAACGCCGGCGCCGCGCCGGTCACGATCACCGGTACCGAAGGCGACGACACCCTGCGCGGCACCGACGCCGACAACCTGATCGAGGGCCTCGGCGGCGACGACGACATTGCCGATTACGTCGGCAGCGACACCCTGCTGGGCGGCGCCGGCAACGATACCCTGTACGGCGGCAGCGGCGCCAATCTGCTCGACGGCGGCGACGGCGACGACAAGCTCACCGATTATGTGGGCGACAATACCATTTTCGGGGGCAAGGGCAACGACAGCATCCGCGTGAACGTGGGCGGCAGCAATAACGTCGTCGACGCCGGCGAGGGTAACGACAACATCAACGTCACGTTCGGCTTCTCCGAGGAGCGCACCCGGCAAGAGCTGCACGGCGGCGCGGGCGACGACATCTTCGAACTGTACATGTCGAACGCGCCGAACGCGGCCGTGATCGTGCATGGCGACGGCGGCAGCGATTTGTTCGATATCGCGCACGGCGAAGGCAATAACTTGACGATCGTCGGTTTCGTCAGCGGCGAGGGCGGCGACCGTCTCGGGGTGGATCACCTGAACTCCTCCCCCGAAGAGGGCTACAACCCGTTCGGCAAGATCGGCATCCTGCGCCTGGTCCAGCAAGGCGCCGATACCTTGCTCCAGCGCGACTACGACGGCGTGGCCGGCACGCGCCACGGTTTCAAGACGATCCTCACGCTCGCCGGGGTCGAGGCGACCAGCCTGAGCAACGCCAACATCGAAGGCGACATCGACCCGACCGGCGTGATCGAGGGGCCGGTGCTCATCGGCACGCCCGGGCGCGACAGCCTCGATGGCGGCGAGCGCAACGACACCATCAACGGCCTGGGCGGAAGCGACGTGCTGCGCGGCTTCGACGGCGCCGACTACCTCGACGGCGGCGACGAAGCCGGTATCGGCGACTGGCTCGACGGCGGCGACGGCAACGACACCTTGCTCGGCGGCGAGGGCAACGATTCCCTGTACGGGGTGGCCGGCTACGACCTGCTCGACGGCGGCGCCGGCGACGATAAGCTCAACGGCGCGGAGGGCAGCGACACCGTCGATGGCGGCGACGGCGACGATCAGGTGTCCGACTGGGTCTACGACGAGGGCTATTACGATTACGCCGACCACAATATCCTGCGCGGCGGTGCCGGCAACGACTCGGTGGGCACCGTGAGCGCCAGCAGCGACCTGATGGAGGGCGGCAGCGGCAACGACACCCTGACCGGCGGCAGCGGCAAGGATACGCTTGACGGCGGCAGCGGCAACGACCTGATCACCTTGCTGGTGCAGAAAGGCAGCGCCGAAACCAGCGTGCTCGGCGGCGACGGCGACGACACCATCGAGTTCGAAACGGGCCTTGCCGCCGACAGGTTCCAGGTGACCGGCGGCAGCGGGCGCGACACCATCATCGTGCGCGACGGCAGATACTTCGAATCGACGGTGAGCGTGACCGACTTCCAGGCCGGCGCCGGCGGCGACGTCATCGACTTCGATCACATCCAATCGGAAGCCGGCAACCCGTTCGCCAGCGCCGGCTACATGCGCTTGGTGCAAAGCGGGCTTGACACCTTGTTCCAGTTCGATGCCGACGGCGCCGCCGGCAAGGCGCATGGCATGCGCACGATCCTCACGCTCCAGGGCGTGCAGGCAAGCCAGATGAGCGCTGACAATTTCGCCTATGGCATCAATCCGGACGGCTCGCCGGGCTTGAGCGGCACGCAAGGCAACGACCGGCTGTTCGGCGGCCCCGCCGCCGACACCGTCAGCGGCGCGGCCGGCCAGGACACCGTGTTCGGCAATGGCGGGGACGACCTGTTGCAGGGCGACGGCGGCAACGATTCCCTCATGGGCGGCGACGGCGCCGACCGCGTCGATGGCGGCGCAGGTGACGACGAGGTCATTGGCGGCGCGGGCGACGACGTGCTGCTCGGCGGCGCCGGCAACGACCTCCTGCATGAAGAAGACGAGGGCAGTGACCAGCTGTACGGAGGTGACGGCGACGACGTCGTGGGCTCATCCTACGGCAACGACTACCTTTCCGGCGGCAACGGCAACGACCGGCTCGGGATGTTCGGCGGCAACCATGTGGCCGACGGCGGCGCCGGCAACGATACGCTCAGTGGCGCCAGGGGCGACATGCAGCTCAGCGGCGGGGCCGGCGACGACACGCTCCTGTTCCGGGAGACCGGCAACGCCGGCCTGTTCGGCGGCAGCGGGCGCGACCTGCTGCACATCGAGACGGCACTGTCTGCCGTGCCGTCCAAGGTGGTGGCCAGCGGCGGCGCCGGCGACGACACCATCGAAGTGGTGCGCAACGGTAACGCCGCGATCAGCGCCACCGGCGGCGAGGGTGCCGATACCTATGCGCTGTCCTACGCAAGCCGGCTCGACACCTTGGCCATCAAGGATTTCGTGGCGGGGCCGGGCGGCGACCGCATCGACCTGAGCGCGCTGTTCACGGCCGCCATGCGATCGAGCGACCCATACGCCGCCGGCGTTCTGTTGCTGGTCAAGAACGGCAGCGCGACCATGATCGCACTCGACCTCGACGGCAAGGCCGGCCCGGACACCGGCTTCGTGCTGGCGACGGTGGAGAACGTCACGCCGGCCGCCATCAAGGGCAGCATCGTCTGGACGGACGCCGCGGCCGGGGCGGCGGCCGCGCCGCTCGAACTGGTGGGCCAGGCGCCGGACGCCTTCCAGCTGGCTTGACGACAGCGCCCCTTATTTTCATTTTTCGAAAGATTGCCATGATCACCAGCTTGCTTGTCCCCTTGTCCGACCTCGGGCGCAGTGCCGCCGAACCGCTTGCCTTGACCACCGCGGCAGGGGCCGGCATCATCGGGACCGAGGGCGACGACCGCCTGAACGGCACCATTGGCGACGATCTGATGGAAGGCCTCGGCGGCAACGATAGTATGTGGAGCGACGATGGCAAGGACACCTTGTTTGGCGGGGCCGGCAACGACACCCTCACCGGCGGCGACCGCGGTGGACTTTCCGACGGCGGCGATGGGGATGACTTGCTGCGACCGCGCGTGGGTGACCATACCGTCAAGGGCGGCAATGGCGCCGACCGCATTTATATCACCACCAACGGCAACTACAGCGTCGACGGCGGCGATGGCAACGACTGGATCGACCTCACCTTCGTCAGCTATCAGTCCAAGCTCAATACGAGCGTGATCCATGGCGGGGCCGGCGACGACAAGTTGTGGCTCGGTGCTTTCAGTCCGTCACTGTCGAGCGTGATCGCCTACGGCGACGCCGGCAGCGATTATTTTTTTCTTGGGGACTCCAGCGACAAGATATCGATCGCCGACTTCGCCGCCGGCGCCGGCGGCGATGTGCTCGATGTCAACGTATTCAATGACAGGCGAGACAATCCGTTCGGCAAGGCAGGCATCCTGCGACTGTACCAGCATGGTGCCGACACGCTGCTCCAGCGCGATGCCGATGGCGCGGCCGGCACGGCGTACAGCTTCCAGACCATCCTTACCTTGACCGGGGTGAACGCGGCGAGCCTGAGCAGCGTCAACATGGCAGGAAATATCGACCCGACCGGTGTGATCGAAAACCCGACCTTTACCGGCACGGCGGGCGCCGATACGCTCGACGGCGGCCGCCGCGATGACGTCATCTACGGTCTGGGCGGGCGCGATGTGCTGCGCGGCCTGGAGGGCAGCGACTATATCGAGGGCGGCGACGAAGAAGGCGCCGGCGACTGGATCGACGGCGACTCCGGCTATGACACCCTGGCCGGCGGCGCAGGTGACGACTTTCTGGATGGGGCGCAGGGCGAAGACTTGCTGGACGGCGGCAGCGGCAACGACACGCTCCTGGGTGGCAATGACGCCGACGTGCTGTCCGGCGGGACCGGCAACGACGATCTCGACGGCGGTTATGGCGACGATACCCTCGACGGCGGCGACGGCGACGATACGCTGCGCGACTTCTACGAACAATACGGTGGGGGCCACTTCAGCGGCGACAATGTCTTGCGCGGCGGCGCCGGCAATGATCACCTGAGCGTCGGGGACGATGGCAATGACTTGCTCGACGGCGGCAGCGGGAACGACACCCTGGTCGGCAGTTCGGGCAAGGATACGCTCGACGGCGGCAGCGGCAACGACCTGTTCAAGCTGGCCATCGCGGATGTGACCGACACTACCGCGCTGGGCGGTGACGGCGACGACAGGTTCGAGTTCGATTGGCAGGCATATCGCGGCTCATTCCAGCTCACCGGCGGTAGCGGACGCGACACCTATGGCATGCGCGATGCCGGGAGCGCAGCGCAGATCGTCGTGACCGACTTCCAGCCGGGCCCGGGCGGCGACGTGCTCGGCGTGTCGTACGAGCAGAGGCAGCCGGGCAATCCTTTCGGCAGCGTCGGCTACCTGCGCCTGCTGCAGAGCGGGGCCGACACCCTGTTGCAGTACGATGCGGACGGCGCGGCCGGCACCGACGACGCTTTCGGTACCCTGATGACGCTCAAGAACGTGCAGGCGAGCCGGATCGGCGCGGACAATATCGCATTCGGCTTCGATCCGGACGGCTCCCCGGTCACACCGGTGCTGGCCGGCACCAGCGCCGCCGACGATCTGTTCGGCAGCCCGGTCGCCGACATCATCAGCGGCGGCGCCGGCAACGATACCCTGGCCGGCAACAGCGGCGACGACGTCATGCACGGCGACGACGGCGACGATGCCATCGACGGCGGCACAGGCAACAACCGCCTCGACGGCGGCGCGGGCAACGATACCATCGATGGCAGGTACGGCAATGACGAGCTGCTCGGCGGTGCCGGCGACGATTCCTTGACGGATAAAGGAGGAGGCAACGACCGGCTCTACGGCGGCGACGGCGACGATACGATGACTGCCTGCTACGGCACTGATTACGTTTCCGGTGGCAACGGCAACGACGCGATCACGGCGGGTTACGGCGATCACGACGTCGACGCCGGCGCCGGCAACGACAGCGTCGACGCGATCGATGGCAACATGCAGATCAACGGCGGGGCCGGCGACGACAGGCTGTCGCTGACCGGCGACGGCGACAGCGGCCTGTTCGGCGGCAACGGACGCGATGTGCTGCGCATCGTCTTCGACCGGTACGCCACATCGGCGCGCGTGGTGGCCAATGGCGGCGCCGGCGACGACCTGATCGAGGTGGTGCGCGACGGCGGCGACACCGAGCTCACGGCCATCGGCGGCGCAGGCGTCGACACGTACCGGCTGAGCGGAGCGGCCGGGCAGCCTGACCATCAAGGATTTCGTGGCCGGCGCCGGCGGCGACCGTATCGACGTGACCCATCTGCTGACAGCATCGATGCAGGCAAGCGACCCGTACGCCGCCGGCGTGCTGCTGCTGGTACAGCGCGATGCCGGCACCGAGATCCTGCTCGACCTCGACGGCAAGGCGGGCGCCGGGGCAGCCTATGTCCTGGCGAGCGTGCAAAACACGCTGGCGGCCGCCCTCAAGGACCATATCGTCTACGCCGCGCCGGCGCCGGCGCCGGCGGCCGAGATTGCCCCAATTGAACTGGTCGGCCTTGCGCCCGACCCCATTCAGATGGCTTGAGCAAGAGCGCCTTGAACAAGATGAATTGTTACATTTTATTCAAGGTGAGCTTGTCGACAAGATTGACCTGGCTTGGCATGATGGTAATTTGAACACTGCCGTCCGGCGGATGGCAGCGCCTTCTTCTTTCATGCCCAAGGACTGTCATGACCCCTACCGTAGCCGCCCCGTTGTCCCCTTTGCCTGACGCGAAGCGCTTCGCCTCCGGCCCGCTCGACGTTGCTGCCGCCGCCGTGCCCGTCAAGATTACCGGCACCGAAGGCAACGATACCTTGAGCGGCAGCGCAGCCGACGAACTGATCGAAGGCCTCGGCGGCAACGACGTGATCCGCAGCGGCGACGGCAGCGACACCCTGATGGGCGGCGCCGGCAATGACATTCTGCGTGGCGGCAGCGGGACCAATGTCTTCGATGGCGGCGATGGCGACGATGTGATCATCCCGGACCGCGGCGACAATACCATCCTCGGCGGCAAGGGCAACGACAGCATCCACGTGCAGACCGCCGGCAACAGCAACCTCGTCGACGGCGGCGAGGGCAACGACAAGATCTACCTGACGTTCACCTGGAGCGGCGTGCCCAACCAGACCGTGCTGCACGGCGGCGAGGGCGACGATAGATTCGAACTGTACATGGGGAACACGCCGTACTCGACCGTGATCGTCCACGGCGACGGCGGCAGCGATCTGTTCAAGATAGGGGGCGGCGGCAATGACTTGACGATCGCCGGTTTTGCCGGCGGCGAGGGCGGCGACCGTCTCGACATCGATTTCCTGATCCCTAACAACTCAGGCGACAACCCGTTCGGCAAGGCGGGCGTGCTGCGCTTTTTCCAGCAAGGCGCCGACACCTTGCTCCAGCGCGACTACGACGGCGCGGCCGGCGCCCTGGGCAGCTTCAAAACCGTCCTGACCCTGACCGGCGTGAACGCGGCCAGCTTGAGCTACGCCAATATCGAAGGCGACATCGACCCGACCGGCGTGATCGAAGGGCCGGTACTGACCGGCACGCCCGGCCGCGACAGCCTCGATGGCGGCGCGCGCAGCGATTATTTGTACGGCCTGGGCGGCGCCGACGTGCTGCGCGGCTTCGGCGGCAACGACTACCTCGACGGCGGCGACGAATTCGGCATCGGCGACTGGATCGAGGGCGGCGACGGCGACGACACCGCGATCGGCGGCGAGGGCAACGATTCCCTGTTCGGCATCGACGGCAACGACCTGCTCGACGGCGGCAACGGCAACGATTCCCTCGACGGCGGCGTGAGCAACGACGTGTTGTCGGGCGGCGCCGGCAACGATGTCCTGTACGGCGGCGAGAGGAACGATGCCTTGTGGGGCGGCGCCGGCAACGATGACCTCAACGGCGCCGAGGGCGACGACACCATCGACGGCGGCGACGGCGACGACGTGCTCAGCGACTGGGTCGACTTCTACGATGGCCGCGATTACGACGGCGGCAACAACATCCTGCGCGGCGGCGCCGGCAACGACGTGTTGGGCGCATCGCGCGAGGGCAGCGACCTGATCGAGGGCGGCAGCGGCAACGACAGCCTGTACGGCGGCAGCGGCAAGGATACGCTCGACGGCGGCAGCGGCAACGACCTGATCATGCTGGCGGTGCAGCGCGGCGTCGCCGACGCCAGCGTGCTCGGCGGCGACGGCGACGACACCATCAGGTTCGAGACGAGCCGGTCCGTGGACACGTTCCGGGTGACCGGCGGCGGCGGGCGCGACACCATCGCCTTCGACGACCGCTTGTTCGACTCGACGCTGAGCGTGAGCGACTTCCAGGCCGGCGCCGGAGGTGACATGCTCGACATCAATTACATCCAGTGGGAAGGCGGCAACCCGTTCGGCAGCGCCGGCTACATGCGCCTGGTGCAGAGCGGGCCTGACACCCTGTTCCAGTTCGATGTCGACGGCGCCGCCGGCACGGCGTTTGCCTTGCGCACGTTTGCCACCTTGAAGGGCGTGCAGGCGAGCCAGGTCACCCAGGATAATTTCACCAGTGGCATCAATCCGGACGGCTCGGGCAGCCTGACCGGCACGCCCGCCAACGAGCGCCTGTTCGGCGGCGCCGAGAACGACACCATCATCGGCGCCGCCGGCCAGGACAGCCTGTACGGCAACGGCGGCGACGACCTGCTGCAGGGCGACGACGGCGCCGATTACCTGGTCGGGAACGATGGCGACGACCGTCTCGACGGCGGCGCCGGTAACGACTCCCTGCGCGGCGACAACGGCAACGACATGCTGCTCGGCGGCGCCGGCAACGACACCCTGCACGACTACAGCGGCAATAACCAGATGTACGGCGGTGACGGCGACGACGACCTGACCACCTACGGCGATGCTTACCTTTCCGGCGGCAACGGCAACGACGCTATCAGGATGTACGGAGGCGACATCGTGGCCGACGGCGGCGCCGGCAACGACAAGCTGTACGGCCGCAGTGGCGACCTGCAGATGAGCGGCGGGGCCGGCGACGACGAGCTGTGGTTCGAGGGCGGCGGCAAGAGCAGCAGCGCCTTGTTCGGCGGCAGCGGCCGCGACCTGCTGAGCATGACGTCGGCACTGTCGGCCACGCCGTACCAGGTGCTGGCCAATGGCGGGGCCGGCGACGATATCATCAAGCTGGAGCGCGGCACGGGCAACACCGCGATCACCGCCACCGGCGGCGAGGGCGCCGATACCTACACGCTGTCGGGCGAAGGCTGCCTCGGCAGCTTGACCATCACCGATTTCGCAGTGGGGGCCGGCGGCGACCGCTTCGATGTCAGCCACCTGTTCAGCAACGCGATGCGGGTGGGCGACCCTTACGCTGCCGGCGTGCTGCTGCTGGTCAAGGACGGCACCTCGACCACGATCGCGCTCGACCGCGACGGCACGGCCGGCCTCGACACCAGCTACGTGCTGGCGAGCGTGGAGAACGTCACGCCGGCCGGCCTCAAGGACAGCATCGTCTGGATGGACGCCGCGGCTGGCGCGGCGGCCGCGCCGCTCGAACTGGTGGGCCAGGCGCCGGGCGGCTTCCTGCCGGGTTGACGGAAGCGCCTTGAATAACATGGTTTGTTACATTTTATTTAAGGTGAGCTTCTCGACAAGATTGACGTGACTGGGCATGATAGCAAGCTGAACACTGCCATCCTGATGACGGCAGTCTCCCTCCCTTCCACGTCCAAGGCATGCCATGACCCGTACCGTCCCCGCACCAATGTTGCGCTCGCCTGAGGCCGAGCGCCTCGCCAGCGCCGCCGCGCTCCTCAACATCATCGGCACCGAAGGCGCCGACACCCTGTCCGGCACGGCGGGCGACGATTGGTTCGACGGTCTGGGCGGCAATGACAGCATCGACGGCAACAACGGCAGCGACACCATGTTCGGCGGCGCCGGCAACGATACCCTCAGCGGCCAGCAAGGGAGCGATTACCTCGACGGCGGCGACGGCGACGATACCCTGCTCGACTTCTTCTGGATAGACGATGACGTCCACTACCCGGGCGGCAGCAATGTCCTGCTTGGCGGCGCCGGCAACGACGTCCTGGACGCTGGCAAAGGCGGCGCCGACCTGCTCGAGGGCGGCAGCGGCAACGACACCCTCACGGGCGGCGCGGGCCAGGATACGCTCGACGGCGGCAGCGGCAACGACCGCATCTACCTGCTGGTCCAGGAAAGCTCTGGCGACGCCACCGTGCTGGGCGGCGACGGCGACGACAGCATCGTGATTTATTCGGCCACCAACATGGACGCGTTCAACATCACCGGCGGCAACGGGCGCGACACCATCGCCTTCCTCGCGCCCATTGACCATGGAGCGGTCATCGTCACCGACTTCCAGGCTGGCGCCGGCGGCGACCTGATCGACTTCAACAACTTCATCCAGCGCGAGGCGGGCAACCCGTTCGGCAGCATCGGCTACCTGCGCCTGGTGCAAAGCGGGACCGACACCTTGTTCCAGCTCGACGCCGACGGCGCCGCCGGCATGCAATCGGACTGGATCACCATGACCACGCTCAGGAACGTGCAGGCAAACAAGATCAGCGCCGACAATTTTACCCACGGCCTCAATCCGGACGGCTCGCCCACCGGACTGACCGGCACGCCCGACGACGACCGGCTGTTCGGCAGCGCCGACGCCGACACCATCATCGGTGCAGCCGGCCATGACAGCCTGTACGGCAACGGCGGCGACGACCTGCTGCAGGGTGACGCCGGCAACGATGATCTGGACGGCGGCGGCGGCGCGGACCGCCTCGATGGCGGCGCCGGTGACGACGAGCTGAACGGCGCTGACGGCAACGATGTGCTGCTCGGCGGCGCCGGCAACGACCGCCTGGTCGACGGCAGAGGGAGCGACCAGTTGTACGGCGGCGACGGTGACGACAATCTGTCCGCCTCATCCGACAACGATGTCCTCTCCGGCGGCAACGGCAACGACAAGATCAGCATCTTCTACGGCGACCATGTGGCCGACGGCGGCGCCGGCAACGATACGATCGAGGGGAGCGCGGGGGACATGCAGATGAACGGCGGCGCGGGCGACGACAAGCTGTCGGTGTGGGGCTCGGGCAACAGCGGCCTGTTCGGCGGCAGCGGGCGCGATGTGATCATGATCAGTTCCAGCCGGTACGATACGCCGGCGCGGATGGTGGCCAATGGCGGTGCCGACGACGACCTCATCATGTTAGATAGCTACAGGAGCAACAGCGTCATCACGGCCACCGGCGGCGCCGGCGCCGATACCTTTGCGCTGTCCGGGGACGGGCGCGTGGGCAGCCTGACGATCAAGGACTTCGCGCCGGGGCCTGGCGGCGACCGCCTCGACATCCGGGCATTGTTCAGCAGCGCGATGCTCGAGAGCGACCCGTATGCCAGCGGCGTGCTGGCGCTGGCCGATGATGGCGCCGCGACCACGATCACGCTCGACCGCGACGGCAGCGCCGGCCCGGAGGCCGGCTACGTGCTGGCGACCGTGGACAACGTCACCCCGGCCGGCATCAAGGACAGCATCGTCTACCAGTACGCCCCGGCCGGCGCGGCGGCCGCGCCGCTCGAACTGGTGGGCCAGGCGCCGGACGCCTTCCTGCTGGCTTGACGAGAGCGCCTTGGATAATATGGATTGTTACATTTTATTCAAGGTATATTTCTCGACAAGATTGACCTGGCTCGGCATGATGGCAAGCTGAACAATGCCGTCCGGGCGACGGCAGTCTCCCTCTCTTTCACGTCCAAGGAATGCCATGATCCGTACCATCCCCGCACCGCTGTACCGCTCGCCTGACCTCAAGCGCGTCGCCGCCGACGCCGTTCAATTCGCCACCGCCGTTCCCGTCAAAATCGGCGGCACCGAGGGCGCCGACACCCTGGCCGGCACGGCCGGCGACGACTGGATCGATGGCTTCGGCGGCAACGACCGCATCGACGGCGGCGAGGGCAGCGATACCCTGGTCGGCGGTATCGGCAACGATACCTTGCTGGGCGGGACGGGGAACGACCTTCTCGATGGCGGCGACGGCGACGATGTGCTCGATCCGGGCAAGGGCGACAGCACCATTTCGGGCGGCATGGGCGACGACGCCATCCGCGTTGAAACCAGCGCCAATCACAGTGTCGACGGCGGCGACGGCAATGACCGGATCGAGCTCGGTTCTTGGTGGAGCGCGACGCCCGCCATCATCACGATCCACGGCGGCGGCGGCGACGACATGATCGACCTGACGAAGAGGGCCGATGCGAACCTGACCGTGTACGGCGACGCCGGCCGGGATATTTTCAAGCTGGAGGGTGAAAACGAAACGACCACGATTGCCGACTTCGATACCGCCGCCGGCGACCGTCTCGATGTCGACAACCTGATGAGATTCTCCAAGGACTACAATCCCTTCGGCAAGACCGGCTTGCTGCGCTTCATCCAGCAAGGCCCCGACGCCTTGCTCCAGCGCGACTACGATGCCGCCGCCGGTACCATCCACGGGTTCAAGACGGTCCTGACCCTGACCGGGGTCGATGTGGCCAGTTTGAACAGCAGCCATATCGTCGGCGACCTCGATCCGACCGGCGTGATCGAAGGACCGGTCCTGATCGGCACGGCGGGCGCCGACACCCTCGAGGGCGGCAGCCGCAACGACACCATCAACGGCCTGGGCGGACGCGATGTGCTGCGCGGCATGGACGGCAGCGACTATATCGACGGCGGTGACGAAATCGGCGCCGGCGACATGCTCGACGGCGGCAATGGCCGTGACACCCTGCTCGGCGGCGCGGGCAACGATACCCTGCTGGGCATGGATGGCGACGACCAGCTGGACGGCGGCGATGGCGACGACTCCCTGGAAGGCGGGCACGATAACGACATCCTGGTCGGCGGGGCCGGTAACGACACGCTCAACGGCCACCGCGGCAACGACACCCTCGACGGCGGCGAGGGTGACGACGTCCTGATGGATTACGTCTTTTTCATGATGGAAAATCGCCACGAGAGCTACGCCAATACCCTGCGTGGCGGCGCCGGCAACGACCGCCTCTCCGCCCTCCACGACGGCTCCGACAAGCTCGAGGGCGGCAGCGGCGACGATACCCTGGTCGGCGGCGCCGGCTACGATACGCTCGACGGTGGCAGCGGTAACGACAGCATCACGCTGCAGGTCGACGAAGGGCCCGGCAGGACCCGCGTACTGGGCGGCGACGGCGACGACACCATCCGCGTCGGCCTGACGTGGCGCGAAGACAGCCGGTTCGAGGTGACCGGCGGCAGCGGGCGCGACACCATCGAATTCACCGACGGCGAGGACGCCAAAGGCGTGACCGTCACCGACTTTCAGGTCGGCGCCGGCGGCGACATGCTCGATTTCGTCTACAGGCAGCCGGACAGCAGCAGTCCTTTCGGCAGCGCCGGCTACATGCGCCTGGTGCAGAGCGGGCTCGACACCCTGTTCGAGGTCGATCCCGACGGCGCCGCCGGCGCCTACTACGGCTGGAGCACGATGGCCACCCTGACCGGGGTGCAGGCAAGCGCGCTGACGGCCGATAATTTCAAGCATGGCATCAATCCGGACGGCTCGCCGCTGGGGCATGCCGGCACTGCCGGCAACGACCGCCTGTTCGGCGGCGCCGGGGCCGACACCATCATCGGCGCCGCCGGCAACGATACACTGAACGGTAACGACGGCGACGACCTGCTGCGGGGCGACGACGGCAAGGACATCCTGAACGGCGGCGCCGGGAGCGACCGCCTCGAAGGCGGCGCCGGTGACGACGCGATGAGCGGCGATGTGGGCGACGACGTGATGCTCGGCGGCGCCGGCAACGACGACCTGGCCGATACCGGCGGCGACGACCAGTTCTTCGGCGGCGATGGCGACGACACGATGCGGGCCGAAAGCGGCAAGGATCTCCTTGACGGCGGCAACGGCAACGACGATATCAGCATGCGGGACGGCGAGCATGTTGGCGACGGCGGCGCCGGCAACGACACCTTGCGTGGCGGCTATGGCGACATGCAGATGAACGGCGGCGCGGGCGACGATACGCTGTCGGTGTACGGCTTCGGCAACAGCGGCCTGTTCGGCGGCAGCGGGCGCGATGTGATCAAGATCAGCTCCGGGCAGAACGATACGCCGGCGCGGGTGGTGGCCAATGGCGGCGCCGGCGACGACCTCATCGCGGTGGATAGCTACAAGGGCAACAGCGTCATCACGGCCACCGGCGGCGCCGGCGCCGATACCTATAAGCTGTCCGGGGACGGGCGCGTGGGCAGCCTGACCATCAAGGACTTCGCGGTGGGGCTTGGTGGCGACCGCTTCGACATCACGGCATTGTTCAGCGCCGCGATGCTCGAGAGCGACCCGTACGCCAGCGGCGTACTGGTGCTGGCCAATGATGGCGCCGCGACCACGATCACGCTCGACCGCGACGGCAGCGCCGGCCCGGAGGCCGGCTACGTGCTGGCAACGGTGCAGAACGTCACGCCAGCGGCCCTGAAAGCCACTATCGTCTACACCGAAACGCCGGCCACGGCCCTGGTACCGGTGGAACTGGTCGGTGCGAGCGGCGGCGTGACAGACGGCGCAGCCTTCATCGGCTAAGCCTGCTGCGATGACGGCGGCGGCACGGCGTTAATCGCTGTTGCCGCCGCTGTCATTTATTGTTACATATTGTTTAATTTTAACTTCTGTACATCCCTAACGTGCACGGGCATGATTCAGGTTGAAACGTTGCCAATACGATCGTGTGATGAACATATTGCTTGGCAATTTAACCAACCATCATTCCCGGGACCGACATGAGCACCTCCGACGCCGCCAAGCAGCACAACGCCGACAACACGAGCACCACCTCCCCGCAAGCGGCAAGCAGCGCCACGCTGGCCGGCGTGGGCCAGAACCTGCAGGGCTGGGGCGGCGACGAATCGCTGTGGGGCGCCGAACTGAACGACACCATCTCGGGCAATGGCGGCGAGGACAAGCTGTTCGGCGCCGGCGGCGATGACCTCATCAGCAGCGGCGACCCCGACGACGGCACGCGCGCCGGGAGCGACGCCCTGTACGGCGGCGACGGCAACGACACGCTCCTCGGCGGCAGGGCCAACGACAACCTGACCGGCAACGCCGGTAACGACGTGCAGGACGGCGGCGCCGGCAACGATGTGCTCAAGGGCGAACTGGGCAACGACACCTTGCAAGGTGGAGCGGGCCACGACACGCTCAACGATTACGAAGGCCGCGACTTGCTGCAGGGCGGCGCCGGCATCGACTTCCTGTACTCCGAACGCGGCGGCAGCAGCGTGCTCGACGGCGGCGCCGACAACGATGTGTTGCTGGGCGACGGCCAGGACACCTATATCGGCGGCGCCGGCGCCGACCGCATCACGATCCGCACCCGCGCCGCTGAAGTGGCCGTGACCACCCTGGCCAGCGGCGGCGATGGCGACGACCTGTTCAGCGTGGCCTTCCTCAACCAGGGTACGGCGCGCGTGACCGGCGGCGGCGGGCGCGACGTCTACCTGCTCGAACGCGACAGCGGCGCCGGCGGCTACGCCGTCACCGATTTTGTAACCGGCCTGGACGGCGACCGGATCGACGTCAGCAAGCTGCTGGCCGGGATCGACCTGTCCTTGGGCGACCCGTTTTCGAGCGAACGCGGCTATCTGAAACTGGTGCAGGACGGCGCCGACACGGTGCTGCAGTTCGACGCCGACGGCGCCCAGGCAACCGCGTTCGCCTTCAAGACCGTGCTGCGGCTCGAAGGCGTTTTTGCCGCGTCGGTGGCGGCGAACATCTCGACCGGCCAGATCCTCCCGGGCGGCATCGACGATGGCGAAACCCTCATCGGCGACGAGCGCGACGACGGCATCTTTGGTTCCGCCCTGAACGACCGCTACGAAGGCAACGGCGGCGCCGACACCATCGAGTCAGGCGCCGGCCACGACACCCTGCTCGGCGGCGCCGGCGCCGATGCGCTGTACGCCCAGGAAGGCGACGACCGGATCGAGGGCGGCGACGGCAACGACACCCTGAACGGCGGCGAGGGCGCCAATACCCTGCTCGGCGGCGCCGGCGACGACCTGCTGAGGGTGGAGTACGCCGGGGACAGCGTGCTCGACGGCGGCGATGGCAACGACAGCCTGTACGCCGGCGGCTACCAGCCCAAGGAGTTCGGCAGCGTGCAGCTGTTCGGCGGCGCCGGCGACGACGTCATTGACATCTCCGACGGTTCACCGGCGGTGACGGTGAGCGCGACCGGCGGCAGCGGGCGCGACACTTTCCGCCTGTGGACGTTCGGCACCCCGGAGAGCACCGTGAACGTGACGGTGACCGATTTTTCGGTGGGCGCAGGCGGCGACCTGATCGACCTGTTCCTGTGGAACTTGCCGTTCAACTACAGCGGCAACCCGTTCGGCACCGATGGCTACCTGCGCCTGGAGCAGCGCGGCGCCGACACGGTACTGAGCCACGACAGCGACGGCGCAGCCGGCACCACATCCTCCATGGTCGACGTCATGACCCTGCGCAACGTGACCGCCACCAGCCTGACCAGCGCCCATTTCAAGCAGGGCTACGACCCGTCGGCCGGCTTCTTTGGCCGGGTGCTGACCGGCACCGCCGGCGCCGACAGCATCAGCGGCGACGCGCGTGCCGAACACATCATCGGCCTGGCGGGCAGCGACACCCTGCAAGGCGGCGCCGGCAACGACCTGGTCGAAGGCGGCGACGATGGCGACCTGCTGCAAGGCGGCGCCGGCAACGACAGCCTGTTCGGCGGCAACGGCGACGACACCCTGGCCGGCGAAGCGGGCAACGACAGCGTGGTGGGCGGGCTCGGCAAGGATATCCTCGGCGGCGGCGCGGGCGACGACGACGTGGGCGGCGACGACGGCGACGACATCCTCACCGATGTCGAAGGCAACAACGTGCTGCGCGGCGGATGGGGCAACGACATCATCGTCAGTACCGGCGCCGGCAGCGACAAGGTCGACGGCGGCGACGGCGACGACACGGTCACCGGCGGCGCTGGCGATACCCTCGATGGCGGCGCCGGCAACAATCACCTGTTCGCCGATTTCACGGGTGGGGCCAAAGGCACCGTGCGCATGACAGGCGGCTTGGGCGACGACGTGCTCACCTTCGGCGCCTCGCTGGCGTTCCAGGATGTGGTGGCGAGCGGCGGCTCCGGCAGCGACACCTATGTGGTCGCCCCCGGTGCGCGCGGCGGGCAGGTCTACATGACCGACTTCCACCTCGGCTACCGCAACGACGTGCTCGACCTGGACGCCCTGATCCCGCAGGTTGCGGCCAATTACGTCAGCAATCCGTTCGGCGCGCTCGGTTTCCTGCGCGTGCAGCAGCGCGGCAACAGCACCTTGGTCCAGTTCGACGAGGATGGCGCCGCCGGCAGCGCGGCGGGTTTCCGCACCATCCTCACCCTCGACGGCCTGGTGCCGTCCCAGCTCACCGCCAACCACATCGCCGGCGGCATGAATCCGAACGGTTCCGAGGACGGCATCCATCTGCGCGGCCTGCACTACGACGAGATCATCAACGGCGGGCGCAGCAACGATGTGCTCGACGGTGACCAGGGCGACGACGTGCTGGTCGGTTTCCAGGGCAACGACGTGCTCAGGGGCGGCCGCCACAACGACACCCTGCACGGTGGCGAGGGGAACGACCTGCTCGAAGGCGGGGACGACAACGACACGCTGCTGGGCGACGCCGGCGCCGACACCCTTGACGGCGGCGCCGGCAATGACGACCTGAACGGCAGCGAGGGCAACGATATCCTGCGCGGCGGCGGCGGGGACGACTCCCTGAACGGCGGCAACGGCAACGACGCGCTGTATGCCGACACCGGCGACGACGTGCTCGACGGCGGCGCCGGCAACGATACCCTCGAGGGCGGCAGCGGCAATGCGCAGCTCAACGGCGGCAACGGCAACGATGTGCTGAAAGTGGCGGGTAGCGGCAACAGCGGCCTGTTCGGCGGACGCGGCGCCGACGTGATCGAGGTCCGTGGCACCCAGCAGGTGGTGGCAGGGCGCGTGGTCGCGTCCGGCGGCGAGGACGCCGACACCATCATCTTCACGCGCGGTGCGTTTGATAACACCGCGCTCACCGCCAGCGGCGGCGCCGGCATCGACACCTACGTGCTGCGCGGGGAAGGGCGCCTGGGCAGCCTGACGGTGAAGGATTTCACGGCCGGCGCGGGGGGCGATCGCCTCGACCTCGCCGGCCTGGCGTCGCCTGCCGGGGTGCTGGAATTCGTGCAGAGCGGCAGCGCCACCCTGGTGCGCTTCGACGCCGACGGCGCCGCCGGCCCGCTCGCGGCGGCCACCTTGATGACCTTGCAAAACGTGCTCGCCAGCAGCATGACCGGCGACAACGTGGTCGACGTCGCCGGCACCGTCGCCGCAGCTCCAGTGGAACTGGTTGGCGTGGCATCGGCCGGCTTCCTGCTCGGCTGATCAAGCTGCCAGGGAACGATCGCCACGCACCTTGGCCGGCACAAGGGCGTGGCGATGCGCATCTCGACACGCGCGGCGGAACGGCGCATGATGGATGTCCGCGTAGTGCGGAGCGCCTCTTTTGCCGCGACTCACCCCTTCCCGAGGAAATGTCATGACCACATTTTTCATGCTGTCCGACGCCGACGACGAACTGTTTCGCCCGGCAAATTTCCTGGTGACCGGCCTGAGCCTGACCGGCACCGCGAACAATGACATCCTGCGCGGCGGCGCGCTGGACGACCAGATCTTCGGCCTGGGCGGCGAGGACTTGATCTTGGGCGCTGGCGGCAACGACTACATCGACGGCGGCGACGAGGACGGCTCGGGCGACCGCCTGTACGGCGGCGCCGGCGCCGACAGCGTGTTCGGCGGCGCCGGCGACGACGTCATGTTCGGCGACGCCGGCAACGACGTGATCGACGGCGAGGCGGGCACAGACCAGATCGACGGCGGCGCCGGCGACGACCTGGTGCGCGGCGGCGAAGAGAGCGACTTCCTGCGCGACGATATCGGCAGCAACATCCTGATGGGTGGCCCGGGCGACGACAGCCTGATCGCCAGCGGCGCCGGGGCCGACCTTCTGGACGGCGGCGAAGGTCACGACATGCTCGACGGCGGCAACGGCAACGACAGCCTGTTTGGCGGCGCCGGCAACGACTCCATCTCGGTCAAGACTGCGCCGGGCAGTAGCGCGCCGGGCGAGGTGCTGGTGTCCGGCGGCGACGGCGACGACACGATTGGTTTTATTGCGGCAACGGCACCGGTCATGGTACGCGCCAGCGGCGGCGCCGGCAGCGATGCGTTTGCGTTTTCCCAAGGGACGCACGCCGAAACCATCGTCATCGCCGATTTCGTGGCGGGCGCCGGTGGCGACAAGCTCGCCATCGGCAGCATGCAGCCCTTTTACAACAGCAATCCCTTCGGCGCCCCCGGCTACGCGCGCCTGCTTCAGCAAGGCAGCGACACGCTGGTGCAGATCGACGCCGACGGCGCCGCCGGCAGCGCTGCCACGTTCCGCACGGTCGCCACCCTGATCGGCGTGCGCGCGCAGGACGTACTGCCGAACAACTTCGCCGAAGGCTACAACCAGGATGGCTCCCTCAACGGCATGACGGTGCAGGCCGGCAGCGGCAACGACCACATCTTTGCAGGCGTGCTCAACGACACGATCCACGGCGGGGCCGGCGACGACATCCTGTTGGGGTTCATGGGCGACGACGTGCTCAACGGTGAAGACGGTATCGACAATCTCGACGGCTACAAGGGCAACGACCGGCTCGACGGCGGCGCCGGCGCCGATTTCCTGATCGGCGGGGAAGGCCACGACACCTTGATCGGCGGCAGCGGCGATGACCTGCTCACCGGCGAAGGGGGCAATGATTTGCTGGATGGCGGCGACGGCAACGACCAGATGTACGGCAACCCCAGCAGCGATTCCTTCGGCGGCGGCGGCAACGATACCTTCTACGGAGGCAACGGCAACGACACCATGTCGGTGTACTACGGCGACTATGTGCTCGATGGCGGGGCCGGGGACGACCTGATGAACACCGGCGCCATCGATGGCTTGCTCAATGGCGGCGCCGGCAACGACACCATCAAGGTGGCGACCGACGGCGACGTGGGCGCGTTCGGCGGCAGCGGCAACGACCGGATCGAGATCACCGCCAACGATTACCTGGCGCAGGGGCGGGTGGTGGCCAACGGCGGCAATGGCGACGACGTGATTATCCTGCTGCGCCAGACGCAAAATTCGAACCTGGTGACCGCCATGGGCGGGGCGGGCAGCGACAGCTTTGGCGTGGTGGGAAGCGTGGGGACGAGCACCTTCAACGTGACCGATTTCGCGGTGGGCGCGGGGGGCGACCGGATCGACGTGTCGGCCCTGCTGACGGGCGCGGTGCCGCCGGGCGACCCGTTCGCCAGCGGCGTGTTGCGCTACCTGCAAAGCGGGAACGATACGCTGGTGCAGTTCGATGCGGACGGCGCGGCGGGCGGGGAGTGGGGTTTCGTAACGATGATGAAGCTGCAAGGCGTGCTGGCGACGGCGTTGACGCCGGAGAATTTGATTACGGTAGTGGAACCGGCGGTCGTCGGGGTTGCCGCCGTCGACTGGGGCATGACCTAGGGCAAATTGCCCTAGACGCGGGGATTTCTGTATAATCGCGTTCTGCAGGAAGCGTGGCCGAGCGGTTGAAGGCACCAGTCTTGAAAACTGGCGACGGTGTGAGCCGTTCGTGAGTTCGAATCTCACCGCTTCCGCCACCAAATGTAAAGCCCTGATTTTTCAGGGCTTTTTTTCTAAAATTTGCGTGGTTAATCTGATGGAACTGCTGTTGGTTGCACGCTACGGTTTATTTAATAATTTTTGTGCGTCTTCGATAGTGCATGGCGGGTAGGTCCTGTGAATGATTGCATGGCAATTCGGGCAAACGGGTCGTAAATCTGTTATCGGATCGACTTTATAAGATGAACCTATAATTGAAAGCGGTACCACATGATGAACGTGGATAAAGTTTTTTCCTCGTTCGCCAAACACGCTCTCAAAGTTAAATCCGCAAATCACGCAGTCGTAGCCGTAATGATCAAGGCATGCCTGTCTTGCCTCCATACTTCGTTCATATGCGTTTACGGTGACTGCATACTTAGCACCTTCAAAAATCGAGCTTGTTATTTCGTCTGCATATACGGGTTGAAATATCATAATTGATCTTGTATATTTAACTCCCTCTTTAGATAGCCTCCAATATGCTCTTTTGGACTGAGCTTCGCTTAGGATTAAGTTCTTTTTGACCAAGCTATTCCTTGCCCATTGGACCATGTTATTCCAAACCGATCGTTTACTTCCGTCATCTAATACCTGCAAACGTTCGGTTTCGCTAAGCCCAAAGTGCTTGGAAAGAGGGGCGTAGGTGTCTGACGCATGGATTTGATAATCAGGATCGCCCTGTTGATAAATTAATCTAAGTAAGGGATGTTCAATGTCTTTGTATTTAGGATATGCCAAGTAACGCCTCGTCGTGGTTGCCGGGTCTTTTTAATGAAAGTTCTTTGGTCGATCTGTTCGCTCCTAGATGAGCGAGTCCCTCTATTCTAGCCCTACCGCAACTGGAATGCTGTGAAAGTAACCCAGTCATTGCAATTAACTCGTTTTCTACTCTCCTCTGGTGAGGCGGGCGAACGCCGGCTTGCGCACAGCCTATCGAAAAAGTACGGCAGATGAAAGTGGGTGCCGCCATTGAGACGCAAACTTGACCTTGCTCGGTTATCCTCATACATTTGTTTAATCAGGCGATGAAATGGCTCTTGGAGGCCGAACCTGACCTCTATCAATCGTAGCCTTGCAGGCTCCCACATAACACTAGGACCCTATCATGGAAAATCTGCTGCAAGAGATGCTGTACTGCGAATTCATGCTCAAGTGTGAGACCAGTAATTGCCGTGAACTTTTCGAGTTCGATGAAGTGGCCAATGAACCGATGGATGACTGGTCTGTACGGGCTGCGGCCGCGGCGGAAAAATATGGTTGGACTATCGGCCGTACCGGGCTTGTGAAATGTCCTAAGTGTGCGGCAGCTGATTGATGTCGGACGCGGACCGCCGGTGCATGTGTTCCTTGCTGCGCTGTCCGGCTCAAGCAGCAGAGTGGCAGACGCAGGAGATGAGGGGCGCAACGGGCCTGCCTCGGTCAGGGCCAAGGATGTCCTGACCAAGCCGTTCGACCTGATCGAAACCATGCTGCGCATCTGCAATCTGCTTGGAAACGAGCCTGCTGTACAAGCGCCTGCAAGCGCTCACGGCCCCCGAGCCGCCGTTGCAGCGCCGGCACCCCAGGGCGGAAGGCTGAGGCGGGCGGGCGCCCTGTGGGTGTAGCGGATAGCTTACGACGCGCGATCACGACGCCAGGCACGAACAGTAAGCAACAGCGCCGATAGCAGGAAGTAGAAGCCGCCGAAGCCGGCATACCCAGCCAGGCTGGCCACGGTTGGTACCGCTGGCAATTGCGCCTGGAAGATGAAGACGCCTCCGGCCAGCGCCGACTGGGCGCCGCTCAGCACCATCGCCCATTGAGCGCCATACAGCTTCCAGCGGCGCAGGGCGGTACCCAGCTGGAGCAGCCCGGAGACGATGGCCCACACACCGAAGACGCCCAGTACCCTGTACATATCCGGCAAGGCGATGGCAAGTGCGGCAGCAACCAGTCCGCTGGCAACGACGTTGAAGAACTGGGTGGGGCTGCGCCTCAGTCCCCCGTGCCGATTAGCGTCGATGAGGTTGCATAACGCGTCCCAGGCCGGATAGCAAACGAGCAGCACGGCGCTGGCGCCGGGTGAACGCTGCCCGATGATGAGCACTGCGAGCGGCCATAGGAAGGAAAATCCGGCCCGGGTGAAGTAATAGCCTTTGAGCCAGTCTTCCGTGGCGGGGCGGGCGGATGCAGCGGTGTGGTCGGTCATGTCATTCTCCATTGTTCAATAAGCGATTGCGTCGCAGGCGGCATGCCGTCAAATACCGGTATGCCATTCGTGTCCGCAGCCTTCCTGCCCGCCACCACGTGTGGCGAGTATGCTTCCTACTAGTTGGTAGGTAGTGCTGCGCAAAAAAACCGATCTCGAACAGCGTGTCAGGACGCATCGGGATCGGGAGTGAGATTATTCAGGTGAGGGGCCGGACGGCGAGCCGTTCGAGGTTCGCACCCGTGATCGCGCGAAATACGCTTGTTTCGCCATAGGCCCTCGCCGACAACATGGCCCCGTGTACGGTCGCCATCAACATTTCCGCTTCAATCTGCGGGGTATTCGTCAGGCGGATCGTTCCTTGCTGCATTCCTCGTTCAAGTGCCGAGGCCATCCAGGACGAGAGAAAACGAAAGTAAGAGCGTACTTCAAGCGCTACCTCTTCCGGCAACATCGGAAGCTCTCCGGCGAGCAAGGCGCAGACGCAAAACGGTGCGCTCAAATCCCGAATGCACTTATCCCAATAGCTGATATAGGCCCGCAACTGTTCCAGCGGATCGGCAAGCGCGTGCGCAAGATTGCTCAACCCTTCTTCCGTCGCTTGACGGTGTTGCACGACGACCGCCCGCACCAGATCGACCTTGTTGGGAAAATGGTGGTGGATGCTCGGCTTGCGAATGCCGACCACGCTGGCGATATCGGCATAGCTGAAACCGTTGTAGCCACCGGCGACGATGAGCGTGCGTGCACAGGCCAGGATCTCGTCGGCAGTCGTCGAAGTTGTTTTCATTGATCAATCTTACCTTCTAGTAGGAAGGCATGTCAATGGTTTGCTTGACCTTGTCCTTGCGCTTGTGGCGCAGGAAGATGCCCCCCGCACGTGCTCGTTGGCACGTGCGGCGGGCTATCCTTCAAGCGCTGCTCAATCGGTATGAAACTCGCTGGCCGACGCAAACAGATCCCACGCCGCGATGAACAGCGCCGCCACCACCGGTCCGATCACAAAACCGTTCAAGCCGAACAGCGCCATGCCGCCGACGGTGGAGAGCAGCACCACATAATCGGGCATCTTGGTGTCCTTGCCGACCAGGATCGGGCGCAGGATGTTGTCGACCAGGCCAATCACGATCACGCCGAAGGCGATCAGGGTAATGCCTTCCCACACCGAGCCGCTGACCAGGAAATACACCGCCACCGGCGCCCACACCAGCGCCGCGCCGATGGCGGGCAGCAGCGACAGGAAGGCCATCACCACGCCCCACAGCACCGGTGCCTGCACGTCCAGGAACCAGAAGATCATCCCGCCGAGCGCACCCTGCGCAATCGCGACCAGGATGTTGCCCTTGACGGTGGCGCGGGTCACGGCGGTGAAGTTATTGAACAGGCGCTGCTTATACTTGCGGCTGAGCGGCACGGCGCTGCGGATGCGCGCGACCAGCGACTGGCCGTCGCGCAGCAGGAAGTACAGCAGGTACAGCATGATGCACATGCTGACCATCAGATCGAAGGTGTAGCTGCCCACATGGATGGCCTGGCGCGCGACGGTCTGGCCGACCTGCGAGGCGCCTTCCGTCATCTTCTGCTGCAGCTTCGACAAGGTGCTCAGGTCGAAGCGTTCGAGTAGGTTGACGGCCCACTGCGGCAGCGCGCTCATGATTTTCTTGAAGTAGGTGCCCACGCTCAGGTCGCCCGAGCGGACCATTTCGTACACGCTGGCCGCCTGGTCGACCAGCGACACCGCGATCAGGGCCAGCGGCAGGATCACCATCACCACGATCGACAGCAGGGTGAGCAAGGCGGCCAGATTCGGCTTGTGATTGGTTTTCTTGAGCAGCCAGCGGTTCAGCGGCGCGAACAGGATCGCCAGCACCACGCCCCAGAACACGGCGCCGGCGTATGGCGCCAGGATCCAGCCGAAGCCGATGGTGACCACGGCGAGAAGAAGGAGAAACGATTTTTGCTGGAGGGTGAATTGTTGCATAAGAAGTTTGCGATATGAATTCGATAATTATTGTAGGCTCATCATAATCTATCCCATGTCCAGGGTGCGTGCGTTGGGATACGCAAGCGTACAGACAGCAGGCCGGGTTCCGCCTCACTGTTAGAATACAAGCTACTTTTTGGCGCGCACATGACCATGACATCCATCACCACACTGACGACTGCTATGTTGTTCGCTCCGCTGCTGGCCTGTGCTGCGGAGCCCGCCACCGATGTGCACACGCGCTACGGCAAGGTGGAGGTCATTCGGAATGTGGCGCCGGCACATCTGCTCTTCGCCGGCAAACAAATCGCCACCCTCGGCGCAGAGACCGCAACCTTGATTCCTTACGATTCCACGGTCGGACCCGAATATGTCGTAGTGCAAACGATACGCGCCGACGCGGCCTGCAAGCATGCCTATCTGATGCTGGAATTGTCGGAAGAGGGGGCGAAGGTATCGAAAGAATTTGGTCGCTGTCGCCACCTGGGCGGCTCCGGCATGTCGGGAAGCGAGCCGGTCTTGCACCTGACCGATCCGGCCGATCCGCAGGCCGGCTTTGAAAGCTATCAATGGCACGCTGGCGACGTCACCCTCATCGCCGAGTCGCCGAGCTTGTGCAGTGCCGCCGGGTTCCTGGCCCAGAAAAATGCCCAGCCCCTGCGCACACCCCTGGCGAGCCGCGTCTCGGGCAACGGGCGCCTGCAATTTTTGAGCGCGCCCGATCCCACGTGCGCCATGCCCGGCGTGTTCGTGGTGCCGGGCGACAGCGTGACAGCGAGCATGACCTCCGGCGGTTTCGTGTATGCGAACTATACCAATCCCAAAAGCGGCCGGAAAGTGCAGGGATGGGTGCCGCGCGTACGCCTGGCAGACCAGTGACACGCGCCATCGAACGCGACTTTTAAGGCCACCCGGATCGCTTCCGCTGGAATGCGGAGGGACCGTTCTACACGATCGGATATCAAATGCGCGACGGCACATGGTGCGGCGACTGCATGTCGCGCGGCGCGCCCGAAAGCGTGGCGCCGACACCGCTCTCGCCATTGACTGCCGAGGATGGCGATACCTATTTTGTGCGGCAACCGGTGAACGGCCATGAAATCGACCAGGCGTGCGAAGCGCATTAACGCGTGCTGCGTCGATGTGCTGCGTTATGGTGGGCGCTATCCCGCATCCTGGCCAGGCAGCTTACAGGTCAACAGCAAAGTAAATAAGGCGGACTTTGAGTGCGACAAAACGTCAGCCGTAGTAAACAGCTTACGTCATCGGTTAACTTGGACCTATCTTTTAATTGGGGTTAAAGTCGAAAGTAACGATCGAATTATGAAAATTAAAAATTTAACGGATGACATATGGAAAAATGGATTGAGTTGTCTCCGGAAGTGATGTTTTTTAGTTCAAAGTTGAAATGCACATCAAATATCCAGGATTTTCCTGACATGAATTTCATTAGCACTAATCGTACAATGAATGTCGAGTTGGATAATAAATGTATTGTTGCGGTCGATAACTGGCGAAGTCTTCGTATCGGCAATATATTGATGAATGCAAAATCCAAGAGGCTAATGATCGTCGGACTCGCATGTGACGGTCTGGATATTGATTTCGACTGGTCAGTTGAAGGGCCTGTAGATTCAATTACTTCGGAAATAACTTGTAGCGGAAAAATAAATGATGTCTATAGGGTCTATAATAAAATTTATCCGTTTCCAGTCATGACTAAGGTACGTATCGAGTGCCGCACCCTCTCTTGCAATGTGGACATAATGGTTGGTTGCTTAGCATATTTCTGGACTCATTATGAACTTAATAGGATTGATTCGTAGTGGGAATAAGGAGGTCGCATTTGATCACGGCTTCTTGGCTTTCGCCGTAAATTGATCGGTCTTACTTTCCCAGACTCCGGTACCTGCCCAGATTTCTCCGGCGCTTCATGTTGAGAAACTATGCCCGGTAATGCACAAGCGATCCGGCTTGAAGGTCGGATGCCGCTCCCGGTCATTGCCCAAACACCCTGAAAGCAATGCGCGCGATAAAAACAGCGAAAGCGCCGGCCATGATGATGACGAAGAGGCAGGATTTCGCGAGTCCGCAGCAATGAACGAAGAAGTCGCCGGCGCTGGCATATAGCCACGTGTCGACATCGAATATGGCGCAGCTTTGCAGCATGTACCTGTTATGCCGCCAATATGACCCCATTTTGTTGCGGGTTCGGGACGGTGCTATTCTTCGGCGATAGTCCCGGCTTCGGTTCCCACGGACGCAGCCCCTGATCCTTGGCCAAGCGAATGCGATGCATCTTCATCGCATCGATGATGTCTGGCGCTTGCGCGCTGTCGGTCAACAGGGGCAGGCTTTGTCCCGCTTCGAGAAAGAAGCGCTTGCTGGCTTCGGTGTCGACCGACAGAAATGCATCGCTCCACCAGCCGGTGATGCGGTCGCTGGCACGTTCGAGCGCGCCCTGCGTTACCAGGCCGTTCGATTTTTCGTTATTGATCTTTTTGGACGCGGGCATCAGGTTCCAGGCATCCCCGCAAGGCCAGGCGGCAAACGGAAAGCAGTGGTCGACGTCGTAATCGTCGCGCAGGCGCTGGCCGGACCAGACGCAATACACGGGTTTTCCCGCTGCCCGTATGCGGGCGACGGCGGCGCGCGCAATGCGCGTGTCGCGCTCCGGATCGGCCCATGCAAGCAAGGCATGCGCGCGCTGGCGAATATCGGGCAGGCGGTTTGCCGCGTACGACTCGATCAGCCGTACCCATTCCGATACCAACACCGGCTCGACCCAGACGTTGTAGCGGGTGAGCGCCTGCCAGATCTGGAGCGGCACGCGCAGTTCGCCAAAGCTCCACAGGAAAGGCTCGTCAATCACCAGACTTGACGGCGCCGCCGTCTGGCGCAGGGCATGGATATCGAAGATCGATTCGCTACCGCCGGGCCAGCACAAATACTTCGCGGGCATGATCCGGATAGTGCGGGCAATCTCCCACAGGCTGCGGTGAAGATGTTTGGCCGTATCGCCACCGAACATGGCGCCCACCCGCAGTTCGACCGGATGGATCAGGCGCAGGGCATTGAAACTGTCTGTGACGAAGCCTGGCTTGGTGCCCGCGCGCGATAGCGGCATTTGCGGAAGGCCGTTTTCAATCAGCGGCTTGTACATGCGCATCCAGAACAGTGCGGCCAGTCCCATCGGCACGGCCACATGATCGGCTTCATGGCGCGCGCAGCCGCTCGCCGTATCGGCAATGCGCGCCACGATGCGCAGCAGCGCGATTTTGTAGGTCGATGACTTTTCGTCGACCAGCACCAGATGGCGCAGCAGGGGCAGGGCGCCGAGGCCATCGTCCGGAAGACCGAAGACGGCCGTGGTCCATGCGATGCCGGGCCGTCCCAGCCGATCGGCGCTGTCGATGGCGCGCAGCAGGCGCAGGCCGAATTGCTGGGCGTGGCCAGACAATTCGTGCAGCGTGACTTCATGCATGTCGCGCGCGCTATCCGGTTCGCCCAGGCGCAGGCTGATGGCAATGCGCCCGCTTGGCGCCAGCATGGTCGCCAGTTTTCGTAAGGCACGGGCGCGCGACGCGGGCGGCACATGCATCCACACCGCCGACAGGAGAATCAGGTCGAAGCTCAGGCCCAGCCGCCTTACCTGTGCCAGGTCGGGCAGCGAGTCCGATAGCCAGTGAATGTTTTGTGCGCCGTGCAGCGCGCGTGCTTCGCTGCGCATGGCGTCCGATGGCTCGACGGCGACGACCTCGTATCCATGGCGCGCCAGCCAGGAGGCATCGCGCCCGGAGCCCGCGCCAATGTCGAGAATCGTGGCGCCGGGCGGCGGCAGCAGGTCCATCAGCCCGGCGTGGACGTCTTCGAACGACAACGATTCGTACTGCGCTGCCAGCTCCTTCGCGTGTCGGTCGTAATGCGTGGACTGGGCCATTGGACTCGCTGTTTGTTGTGGCTGGATTGCCGATGATAACACTGCGATTGGGCGAAAATCATATCAGGCGCTGCTGCCGCCGAGCGAGGTGCGCTCGCGCATCCGACGGGCGCAGTCGATCGGCAGCGTGACGTCGGTGCAGTTTGCGGTGTCGATCCTCGGCAACGGCACCGGCATGTCGGCGCAGGATACCGTGCCGTTTGCGCTCTGGTGCTGCAGCCACCACCTGGATAACTACGAAGAGGCGCTGTGGCTGGCCGTCAGCGCGGGCGGTGACCGCGATACCATCTGCGTCATCGTCGGCGGCATCGTGGCGTGCCGCACCGGTGCGCAAGGCATTCCGGACGCATGGAGATCGCATCGCGAGCCGTTACCGGCCTGGCATCTGAATACCTCGCACGACCGTTGAGCGTTGCGTGCAATTCCGGCTAGAAGAAAGCGCATGGATCTTCAGCCACCCATCGTGCGGTTGAAGAACACCGTCGCTTGTCCGCTGCGGATGCGATAAAGCTGCGCCGGGCGATTGCTGCCATGGCGCTGCTTGCCGGTGATTTCTTCCAGAAAGTCGCCTTCTTTCACGCGCTTGCGAAAAGCGCTTTTATCGATCGGCCGTCCCAGCACGATTTCATATACGCGCTGCAAATCGGACAAGGTAAATTCTTCCGCCAGCAGATGCGCCGGCAGCGAGGTGTATTCGACCTTGTTACGCAGTCGCTGGATGGCCGTGGCGAGAATCACGCCGTGATCGAACGCCAGTTCCATGTTCACGCCGTCCCCGCCGACTGGATGCCAGGAGGCGGCGTCCGCCCCCGATCCGTGCTGCAGTTCGATATGATCGGAGCCGATCAGCGCAAAATAGGCGAACGTGGCGGACCAGCCGCGCGGATCGCGCGTGCTGCTGCCGAAACCCTGCAATTGCTCCAGGTAGGGCGCGGTCACGCCGGTCTTTTCGCGCAGCTTGCGCAAGGCCGTTCCGTCCAGGTCTTGGTCGTTGCGGATGTCGATAAATCCGCCGGGCAGCGCCCATCGACCCTTGGCCGGATGCGCGCCGCGCTGCACCAGCAGCACGTGCAATGCCTGCTCCCGGACGGTGAAAATCACCAGGTCGACGCTCGTCAACGGCACATCGAACGCATGGATATTGTAGCTGGCGAGATATTCCTGTTCAGTGAGATCGGCGTTAGCCATCGTGGTCCCCGTTGTCGTGAGCGCGGATTTTACCACTCGCACGCTCTTAGTTAAAAATAACAACTAAGTTAGTTTCATTTAACCACTAAGTAATTTATGCTGCGCTGGCGTGAGCGGTGAAGCAGTGCCGCTGCGCGCGCATCAGTCAGTGACAATCATAAAAACAAAAAAGGAATAGCAATGAATACGAATCGAGATCGTCGCGCATCGATTGCGCAAGAAACCCTGGCGGTCATGGAATGCGGAAGTTACCGCAATGCGCATGGAGAGGACGTGTCGATTGCCGATGCGCAGGCCTTGGCAGTCGGCGAGTCCCGCCATTATTCGTCCGATAGCCTGGCGCAGTTAAGCCAGGCATTGGTGACCGGCACCGCGAAGAGCACGCAGTTCGAGGTACGCAACGAGTCGACCCTCGCCGCCGCGCGCCGCATTGTCGAGGCGGGGCGCGCGGACCCGCTGTGCCTCAATTTCGCCTCCGCGAAAAACCCGGGCGGCGGTTTTCTCGGCGGCGCCGAAGCGCAGGAAGAAAACCTGGCCAAGTCGTCCGGCCTGTATGCGTGCATTGTGCAGATGACGGCCATGTACGACGCCAACCGCGCACTGCGCTCGTGCATCTACAACGACGACATGATCTATTCGCCCAAGGTGCCGGTATTTCGCGACGATGCGTATGCGTTTCTGGACGCGCCTTATCTGGCGAGCTTCGTCACCGCGCCCGCCGTCAACCGCGGCGCGCTGGCGCGCAACGAGCCGCAGCGCATGCAGGATGTGGAAGCATGCATGCTGCAGCGGATCGACAAGCTGCTGGCGCTGGCCCTGCATCACGGCCATACCGACCTGATTCTG
The DNA here is from genome assembly GCA_036386755.1 of Telluria sp. Lineage (GTDB taxonomy): Bacteria > Pseudomonadota > Gammaproteobacteria > Burkholderiales > Burkholderiaceae_D > Telluria_A. Next base: position 184,190 of record DASVVC010000146.1, on the reverse strand, counting down.
GGCGTATGGGGTTGCGGCGTGTTCGGCAACCTGCCCGCAGAGATGGCCGGCTGGTTTGGCGCGCACCTGCTGCATAACCCGCGCTACAGGAATGCGTTCGGCCATGTGACGTTTGCGGTGCTCGATCGTAAAGACAGCGGCTCATTCGCCGCGTTCAACCAGGTATTCGGGCAGCACGCCGGACGGTGAGTAGAGATGAGATGCTTTGATCATTCGCTCCTTATCTGGTAAAACTATGCTCCGCGCGTGCGGCCGAACCGGTCGCGCCGCATATGTATAACTACAAAGATAACTACAAAGATAACTACAGAGGAGCGTCATGCCGAAGTCCCCAACCCCCATCTGTACCATCCGTGCTGCGGTCGCACTGGCCATGTTGTCGCTGTGCGCCGCTGTTTCCGCAGCCGAGCCGACGTGGGTCACCAAAAGCAATGCCAACGCCAAGCTGGTACTCAATGTGATGGCCAAATACGCGCCCGAAAGCGCCAGCGGCCTTGGCGTCGACGGTTACGACGAGCAGATCACCGATCTGTCGCGCGACCACTTCGAGCAGACCAATAAAGATACCCGCGCTGTCATCGCCGAACTGCAAAAGCGCCGCAAGGCGGAAACGGACGTCAAGATCCGCCAGGATATCGATATCCTGATCGGCAGCGCCGAAGACCAGATGCGCGCAGCCACCCTCGATCGTAAATACTTCGTCCCGTTCGATAACCTGACCGCGCAGCTGTTCGGCGTGGTGCGCCAGACGCTCGATCCGCGCATTCCCAAAGAGCGCCAGAAGACGCTGCTGGTGCGCCTGCAAAAATACGCCGGCCTGGCCAAGGGATATCGCCCGGCCACCGAACTGGCGGCCGAGCGCCTGCAGGAGCGCCTGAAGGCGAACAAGACCCTGATCGGCCCTTTCAAGGATGAAGTGGAACAGGCGATCAACGATAGCCCGACCCTGATCAAGGGCATTAAAGAGCTGCTCGCGAAAAGCGACCTGCAAGGCTGGGAACCAAGTTTCGCCGCGCTGGAAACGCAGCTGACCGCCTATAACGAACACGTGAAAAAGCAGATCCTGCCGCGCGCGCGCACTGACCACCGTTTGCCGGCCGAGGTGTATGCGAATAACCTGCGCCAGTTCGGCGTCGATATCAGTCCGCAGGAATTGATCGCCAAGGCGCTGACCTCGTTTGCCGAAATCCGCAACCAGATGAATATCACGGCCGGCCTGATCGCGCGCGAACGTAAACTCGCCAATCCCGATTACCGCGCCGTCATGGCCGAGCTGAAAAAGCAGCAGATTTCGCCCGAGCGCGTGATGCCCTTGTACGCCGACCGCCTGACCCAGATCGAAGCTGCCGTGCGCGAGCAGAAGATCGTGTCGCTGCCTGAGCGCAAGGCGGTGATCCGCATGGCCAGCACGGCCGAGAGTGCAGCCCAGCCGGCCCCACACATGAATCCGCCACGCCTGATCGGCAACACCGGCGAATACGGCGAGTTCGTCCTGACCGCCGGCATGCCGCCCGACGCCAAGGGAAAAATGCTGGCCTTCGACGACTTCACCCACGAAGCCGCGACCTGGACCCTGACGGCGCACGAAGCGCGTCCCGGCCACGAGCTGCAGTTTGCGAAGATGATCGAAACGGGCGTGTCGACCGCGCGCGCGGTGTTTGCGTTTAACAGCGTCAACGTCGAGGGCTGGGCCCTGTACGCGGAAGCCGAAATGCAACCGTACGAGCCGCTCGACGGCCAGTTGTTCGCGCTGCAGGCGCGCATGCAGCGCGCCGCCCGCGCGTTCCTCGATCCGATGGTCAACCTGGGCGAAATCACGCCCGAGGGCGTCAAAGCCTTCCTCATGGACGAGGTGGGTTTGTCGGAAGGCATGGCGACCCAGGAAATGCAGCGCTACACCTTCCGCGCGCCGGGCCAGGCGACGTCGTATTTCTACGGTTACCAGCGCCTGATGGAAACGCGCCAGGCGGCCGAGGTGGCTTTGCGCAGGAAGTTCAACCGCCAGGCGTTCAACGACTTCGTGCTGGCGCAGGGACTGGTGCCGCCGACGCTGCTGCGCCAGGCGGTGCTGCAGGAGTTCGTGCCGGCCCAGCGCTAGACCCGAGCGGCACGTAGTGTGCCGCTTAACAACACTCCTTGACGCTATCGCACGCGGCGGGCTTACAATCGTTCTCATCGGTTAGCCATGTGAACGTTCGTCAAGGAGAGTGTCGCGATGTTTTCCCATCTAAGAATTGGTGCGCGCCTGGCAATCGGGTTCGGCTTGACGATCTGCATCCTGCTGGTGATGTCGCTGCTCGGCATCAACCGCATCCACTACACCAGTTCCCTGACCGACCATATCGTCAACGACCGCTACGTGCAGGTCGAGCTGACCAATGTGATGCGCAGCTACGCCAACCGCGGCGCCCAGTCGTTGCGCAACGCCATGCTGGCGCCCGATCCGGCCCAGGCCAAAGCCTTGTTAAGCAGCATGCTCGACGCCGACCGCACCGGCGCCGAGGCGTCAAGCAAGCTGGGCGCAATGATGGTTTCCGACGAGGCCAAACAATTGTTCCAGGACCAGGCCAAGGCCTTCGACGCCTATTTCGTGCTGCGCTCGGAAGCGGTCAAGCGCTTCGAACAGGGCGGGCGCGAGGACGCCGTCGCCTACCTGTTCAAGGATGTCATTCCGGTGCAGAACGCTTACTTCGGGCGGCTCGACGCGGTCCTCAAATACCAGACCGCCCTGATGGCGCGCGACGGCAAGGAGGCGGCGGATGCGTCGAGCTCGGCCGCGATGCTGATGTTGCTGCTGCTGGCGCTGGCGACCGCGGTGTCGGCACTGGCGGGCTGGCTGATCACGCGTTCGGTGACCGTGCCCATCGGTGAGGCCGTGGCGCTGGCCGAGACGGTGGCGCGCGGCGACCTGACCACCCGCATCGTCGTCACCCGCCAGGATGAAACGGGGCGCCTGCTCAGTGCGCTCAAAGACATGGTCGAGAGCCTGACCCGTACCGTCGGCGCGGTGCGCAGCGGCACCGATACGATTACCACCGCCTCGTCGGAAATTGCGACCGGCAACATGGACCTGGCCTCGCGCACCGAAAACCAGGCCGCCAGTCTGGAAGAGACCGCCTCGTCGATGGAAGAACTGACCTCGATCGTCAAGCAAAATGCCGATAACGCGCGCCAGGCCAACACGCTCGTGGTGTCCGCCGCCGAGCACGCCAACAAGGGCGGCCGCGTGGTCAGCGATGTGGTCGGCACGATGGGCGCGATCCGTGAAAGTTCGTGCAAGATCGTCGATATTATCAGCGTGATTGACGGGATTGCGTTCCAGACCAATATCCTGGCCCTGAATGCGGCGGTCGAGGCGGCCCGTGCGGGCGAGCAGGGGCGCGGGTTTGCGGTGGTGGCGTCCGAAGTGCGCAACCTGGCGCAGCGCTCGGCCAGCGCCGCCAAGGAAATCAAGGCGCTGATCGACGATTCGGTCGGCAAGGTCGAGACCGGCAGCGAGCTGGTGAATCAGGCGGGCGCGACGATGGAGCAGATCATGGGCTCGGTGCGCCAGGTAGCCGACATCATGGGCGAGATCGCGGCCGCCAGCGCCGAGCAGAGCGCCGGGATCAACCAGGTGAATGGGGCGATCGTGGCGATGGACAATGCCACCCAACAAAACGCGGCGCTGGTCGAGCAGGCCGCCGCCGCGGCCGCCAGCATGCAAAGCCAGGCCGTGCAGCTGGCCGAGGCGGTCAGCGTGTTCAAGCTGCATGGCGACGCTGTGTCCGGCGCCGCGCTTCGCCTGCCGCCGCGCGCCGGGGCGGTGCCTGCGGTAGCTGGCAAGCCGGCGACGCGGCTGTCCAGGCCGGCCCCGAAGAGCGCGGCCGATGCCGATGCCTGGGAAGCGTTCTAGGCTGCGCCGCTGGCAATCTTGACGTCCAGGCCGGTGAGGATCAGGTCCAGCCCGGCCTCGAAGCGGGTGTCGAAATCGAGGTCGAACAGGTCTTCCATGGCCGCCAGCACGTTCGGATAGCGCTGCGCCGCCAGTTCCTCGAACGGGGCGCGGCGGCCCGGCGCGTCGACCGGGACCGGACCGGACGGGTCCAGCGCCTGCTCCTCCATGACGAAACCGAGCACGTAGTACAGGATGGAAAATGCGCCCCAGCCCGCCATGCGGGTGCTGGCGCCGGCCTCGCGCAGCGGGCCGATCATCGACTCGGCCACGCGCAGCACGTTGTCGGTGACCACGTAGGTTCCGGCGAACACGCGCGCGCCGTCGCGCCGGGCGATCAGGGCCGCGCGCACGGAGCGCGCCGTGCCGGCCACCGCCTCGCGCCATGCAAGGGGCGCAGGCGCGTGCGGATTGGCTTCTGCCGCCACCCCGGCCATCAGCGCGTCGGCCATGCCGTCCATCAAAACCTGCTTGTTGGCAAAGTGCCAGTAGAGCGACGCGGCCTTGACGTCCAAGGCGTCGGCCAGGCGCCGCATTGTCAATCCTTCCAGTCCGACCTCGTCGAGCAAACCCAATGCCGTGGCGATGATCGCCTCGCGCGAAATTCCCATGTTTTCCTCTTTTTCTTGACAATCTAACGGTGTTAGGTTTATCTTTGCAGCTTCCCTAACAATGTTAGCTTATATGACGATGACAAGCAATGCAGAGGTAATCGTAGCCGGAGCCGGTCCCGTCGGGTTGTTGCTGGCGTGCGAACTGGCGCTGGCCGGCGTGCGCGTGACGGTGCTGGAACGGCGCACCGAACCGGTGCCGCAATCGCGCGCGCTGACCATGCACGGGCGCACGCTGGAAATGCTGGCGCTGCGCGGCGTGGCCGGCCGTTTTCTGGAGCGCGGCATGCCGATTCCCAGCGGCCACTTTGCCGGGCTGCCGACCCGGCTCGACTTCAGCGCCTGCGACAGCACCTATCCCTTCACCCTGTTCATTCCCCAGAGCGTGACCGAACAATTGCTGGAGGCCTGGGCCGGCGAACTGGGCGTGGACCTGCGGCGTGGCGCGACGGTCGAATCGACCGGGCAGGACGAGGAGGGCGTGTGGGTCGTGGGCACGCAGCGCGGGGCGCAGAGCGGGGAGCAGAGCGGCACGCCGTTCCGGCTGGCGGCGTGCTACCTGGTCGGCGCCGATGGCGCGCGCAGCCTGGTGCGGCGCCAGGCGGGCATCGCCTTCGATGGCCTGGCGCCGACCAAGACGGCCATGCTCGGCGACGTCCTGCTGCGCACGCCACCGCCGGGCCGCGCGCTCAGCCTCGGCAATCCGGCCGGCGGCTTGATGCTGGTGCCGCTCGGCGGCGAGCTGTACCGGGTGATCGTGGTCGATGCGCAAGAAATCGACGTGCCGGTGGAGGTGCCGGTCACCCTGGACGGGCTGGCGGCGGCAACGCGGCGCGTGGCCGGGGAGGATTTCGGCATGCATGCGCCGCAATGGCTGTCGCGTTTTTCGAACCAAACCTGCCTGGCGCAGTCTTACCGTCAGGGGCGGATTTTTTTGGCGGGCGACGCGGCCCACATCCATTTGCCGGCGGGCGGGCAGGGCATGAATGTGGGCATGCAAGACGCCATGAACCTGGGCTGGAAGCTGGCCGGCGCGCTGCGGGGCAGGGGCGACGCGGCGTGGCTGGCGGGTTTGCTCGATAGTTACGAGGCCGAGCGCCATCCGGTCGGGGCGGCGCTGTACCGCAACACGTTGGCGCAAAGCGCGCTGATGATGGATTCGTTCGACCCGGCCGGGCAGGCACTGCGCGCCACGCTGAGCGACTTGATGAAGGAGCCGGAACTGAACGCGACCCTGGCGCATGACTTGTCGGGCTTCGGCATTCGCTATCCGGCTGCGCTGCTTGTCGTGGCGCAAGGCGGGGACACGTGCGCGCGCTGGACAGGGCGGCGGCTGCCGGATTGGCCGCTGGTCCTTGCCGATGGCACGGCGTCGTCGCTGTACCGGCATCTGGCCGGCGGGCGCTGGGTGGTGTTGCGGGTCGATGGCGGGGCGCAGCCGGGCTGGCAGGGCGCGCTCGATGGCGCCTGGGTGGAGACGGTGACGGCAGCGGTGCCGGGAAGGGAGGCGGAACTGGACGGCGTGGCGGCGCTGGTCGTGCGGCCGGATGGCTATGTGGACCACGCTATGTCGTCCGTTACGGCTGCACATGCTTGATTTGGCGCTCGTGCAGAGGAGAGCATGCCGCCGACCTTAGGCATGTTGTCCCCACATGCGCATGATGATCGCCTCGAAACCGTCGCCCCCGCCTGCGCCTGGCCAACTGCGGGAATGCGATCCCGAGCAGGACCATCGCGCCTTCAAGCGGGTGACTAGGCCGATGCTCAACTTCAAATCGTTTCGCTCCGCCGGCTCAGTGCTCGCTGGCATCGAACTGATACACATGACGAGACTTGCCCGAGGCCTAAACCGCGGCGACACCGCCATCGACAAAAAGTTCATGTCCAGCAACAAAGCTACTCTCGCTTGATGCCAGGAAGAGGACTGCTCGTGCTACCTCGTTCGGTTCCCCCAGCCGCCCAAGCGGAACGCTTTTATTGAGCGCCTCTTCAACTTGCGGTTGCGAGTCGAGGTAGCTCCGTATCAGGCGTGTTTCTGTTCCACCAGGCGAGACCACGTTCACGCGGATGCCTCGCTCCTTTAGCTCATTCGTCCAGCTTCGGGCGAACGAGCGCACCGCTGCCTTGCTGGCGTTATAAATAGACTGGCTTGGCAGGCCTTTACTGCCAGCGATGGAGCCGTTGAGGACGACAGCACTTCCCGCTGTCATCAGCGGTAGTGCTTTCTGCACAGTGAACACCATGCCTTTCACATTGACGTTGAAGATCGCGTCGACATGCGTATCGTCGATCGCATCGAGTGGAGCGACCTCGTAAATGCCCGCATTCGCGAACACGACATCGACCTTTTGGTGGTCGCGTTGGATCTGTTCGTAAAGCCGGGCGACGTCGGCAGAGTTGGTGACGTCACCTTGCACGCCGACCGCCCCGTGGCCGATCTCTTTCACGGCCTCGGCGAGTAGTTCTTGCCGGCGCCCTGTGATGTACACGTGCGCACCTTCGATGGCGAAAAGTTTCGCCGTTGCGAGGCCGATGCCGTCGCTGCCCCCCGTTATCACCACGACTTTGTTTTCGAAACGTTTCGTCATTTTCTGGTACCCTTTTCGACAAGTGGAGGATTGCTTCACTTATGATACGGAGGTAGCCTCCACTTGACAAGCGAAAGAGGAAAAATAGTGAGTGATGAACCTGCCCTGCGGGCTGACGCGCAGAAAAACCGCGAACTTATCCTTTCTGCCGCCGAGGAGCTTTTCCTGGCAAAAGGAGCGGGGGTGCCGCTGGAGGAAGTTGCCAAGCGCGCAGGCGTCGGTATCGGTACGCTTTATCGTCGCTTTCCCACGCGTGAGGCACTGTTGGCCGCTACCAGCAATGAGCGTTTCTTGTCGCTGGCGCAGACCAGCCGTGCGCGCGACCCAGATCTCACTCCAGGCGACGCGGTACGCGCTTATCTGGAAGAGCTTGCCAGGAACATGAGCACTTATCAGAGCCTTGCTGCTTCGATTGGGGCTGTTATCCAATGCGGGACGCCCGGATGTAATGCAATCACCGCGGAAGGGCATCGGCTGCTTCAGCGTGGACAAGAAGCAGGCGCCATCCGCCGCGATGTCACTTACGAGGATTTCATTTACGTGGTCACTGCCATTTCCATCGCAATCGAAAATGACCGTTCATCGACATCGCGTATTGGGCATCTGGTAGACTTGTTCCTGAATGGCATAAGCGTAAAAGGTTCGGATTAGCCACCGATATATTTCGCTATCTCCGCCAGGCCGCAACAACGTCACGCGATAGACTGAAGGCGCTGTTGATGCCGGACGACCCAGTCAACCTGCTCCGCCGTGTCCGGCACCTGCACGCCGCGCGATGCCGACACCAGCTTGAACGCCGCCTCGGCTGTATAACCGTGCCGCACCAGCACGGCGGCGGCAAGCAATCCGGTACGCCCGATTCCGGCGCGGCAATGAATCACGGTATTCGCCCCACCGTCGATACGGCGGCCGATTTCTTGCACCAGTGCAAACACGCCGGGCGAGGCCGGCAGGCCGCGGTCGGCAATCGGGAACGACGTGAACGCGATCCCGTTGGCCGCGCACAGCGCAGGCGCATCGGTCAATCCCAGCTCGCGGATTTCGTGCCGCTCAAGCAAGGACACCATGTCCGTAATGCCGTATCTGGCGATCCCGGCAAACTCGTCCTCGATCCATTCGCCGGCAACCGGTTTTGCCATCACCGCCAGCCATCCCTTGCCAATGTTGGCGACTTTGTAAATGTCCGGACCCATCCTGCCCCTTATTATTCAATGTGCGAGCTGAAACAAGCAGCCGCGAGCGGGCGGCGCCTCACTCTTCATCGCCGTCCTCGACCGCCACCGACAGCTTGCTTTTCGCGATCGCCGGCGCACGCAGCGGCCGGCGCCGCCTTGCCGCGCGTGCCGCCCGCACCCCGTCCAGCCAGTCGCGTCCGGATCCGGCCAGCGCCGCGTCGATCACCTCTTGCGGCAGGCAATACACCGAGGCCCAGCCGGCCCTGCCATCGGCCGTATTGGTCGGGAAGTCCCTGCGCTCGATCGGCCAGCCGTACTTGCGGATCAGCGCCCGGATCACCGTGCTCAAGCTTTGCTTTCTTTGGTCGAAAATACTCTCGATACCTGTCATGTCTTCCGATGCGAGCAACACCGCCAGCACATCGGCGCGCAGGGTGCCGGGCATTTTGGGATAACGGAACGGTTTGCTGCTGGCGCTGCTGTTGCTCACTTTGAAGTCCTGTCGGGCCGGGTGGTCGAAACGATATTGACGATGATAACGTGCTATGTGGGGTAACGGACAGAACAAATATTCCTTCTGGAGGATAACGTAAGCAGCGTAGAATCAATTGTACGGAGTGCCGCCATGAAAACATCTTCTCTTGCTGTTGTTGCCTTATGCGCCTGCGCAGCAGGTGCGCATGCCCAGACACAAACATCGGTGTACCGGGCCGCCATCGCCGCGCCCGATGGAAAGCATGGCGTGGCGCTGGTCGATGTCAGCGATCTGTTCGAACCGGGTACCCCCGAGACCGCCACCAAGGTGTTCGGCTATCCGGGCAAGCGCATGGGCTTGCAGGACATGACCGAGCCGCGCGGCATTGCTCTCAGTAACTTCGAACGCGACCGCCAAAACAGCCGCGCCTGGGGTTTATCGGTCGGCATTTCTGGCGGACCGCTCACCCTGCGCCTCGCGCACCAGAATAAAAACGTTGCCAAGGTAGCACCGGCGACGTATCTCGGCGCCCGCATGGACGCCAAGAATTCCATCGCCGCCGCCAATGTCGACCTGGGCGGCATGAAGGCCTACGCCGCCTACAGCGCCAACCGCGGCTGGGGCAATTCGCCTTTGTGGAATCCCGACAATCCGTACGGCGCCGCCATGGCCAGCACGCCATCGACCGACAGCCGCGACGTCCTGGTCGGCATTGCCGTGCCGATGCGCGCCATGACCTACCTGGCCTCGTTCGTGCGCAAGAACGACCGCGACCGCGCCAACCGCGATGTCGACATGCTGGCCTTCGGCGCCACGTATCAGATTTCGCGCCGCACCGATTTCTACACCGCTTATTCGCTGGTGAAACACCGCACCGGGCCCGGCTACATGGCCATGACCGCGCCCGACGGCGGCAAGGGCTGGTCGGCCCTGAACGTGGGCATGCGTCACTCGTTTTAATTTGACCCCCGTAGCAAGGCCGCTTGCCTCGTGCGTGGGCTTGCCGGCAGGCCGTTCAGGCCATCGTGCACATGCCGTGCGCCAGCAGATGTTCAAATTCCAGCGCGCCCACCGGGCGGCTGAAGAAATAACCTTGTACTTCATCGCAGCCATGCTCGCGCAGGAAGCCCAGCTGTTCGGCCGTTTCCACCCCTTCGGCAATGACTTTCAGGCGCAGGCTGTGCGCCAGTGAAATGATCGACACCACGATGGCGGCCCCGTCGGCCCCGAGCGCAATATCGGCCACGAAGGATTGGTCGATCTTGAGCACGTCGATCGGAAAGCGGCGCAGGTACGACAGGCTGGAGTAGCCGGTGCCGAAATCGTCGATGGCGATGTGCACGCCGAGCTCCTTGAGTTTACGCAGGATGGTGATGGCGTTGTCGACGTCGTTCATGACCATGCTTTCGGTCAATTCGAGCTCCAGGTAGCGCGCCGCCAGCCCGCTTTCTTCCAGCGCCCCGGCTACCGATTGCAGCAAGTCCTTGCCGGTGAACTGGCGCGCGGACAGGTTCACGGCCATGCGCAGCTTGCCCAGCCCGGCCTTTTGCCAGGCCATGTTCTGCAGGCAGGCGGTGCGGATCACCCAGGCGCCGATCGGGATGATCAGGCCCATTTCTTCTGCCAGGCCGATGAAGCGCAGCGGCGAGACCACGCCCAGCACCGGATGCTCCCAGCGCAGCAGCGCTTCCATGCCGACGATGGCGCCGCTGGTCACGTCGATCTGCGGCTGGTAATGCAGCACCAGTTCGTTGCGTTCGAGCGCGTGGCGCAGGTCGGCTTCGATCTGCAGCCGTTCCAGGGTGCGCGCATTCATGGCCGGGCAATAGAACTGGTAATTGTTGCGGCCCAGTTCCTTGGCCCGGTACATGGCGATGTCGGCGTGCTTGGTCAGCGTTTCGGCCGTGCCGCCGTCGTCCGGATACACCGCCACGCCCAGGCTGCAGGTGAGGAAAAACTCGTGCGCCTGGATCAGCAGCGGTTCGGCGATGGCTTCGGTGATGCGCTGCAGCACGCGCAGGCCGGCGCCGTTGCCCGGATTGCCCGGCAGGACCACGACAAACTCGTCGCCGCCCATGCGCGCCACCGTGTCGGCTTCGCCCACGGCGTTTTTCAGGCGCGCGCCCAGCACGCGCAGCATGGCGTCGCCGGCTTCGTGGCCGAGCGTGTCGTTGACGAACTTGAAGCGGTCGAGGTCGACGAACACCACCCACAGCCCGGCGCCGGCGCTGCGGGCCTCGGCGATCGCAGCGGCCAGGCGCTCGGCCAGCAGGTGGCGGTTGGCCAGCCCGGTCAGGGCGTCGTGGCCGGCCTGGTATTGCAGCTCGGCTTCGAAGCGCATCACCGCGCTGATGTCGTACTGGGCCACCACGAAATGGCTGATCAGGCCGGCGTCGTCGCGCACCGGGGCGATGAACAGGTCGTTCCAGTAGCCGCTGCCATCCTTGCGGTAATTGCGCAGCACGGCGTGGCCTTCGCGCTGCTCGCGCAGGGCGGCGCTGATTTCGGCGATGTTTTGCTGGTCGTGGCCGGCGCCCTGCATCGCGGTGAGGCTCTTGCCGATCACCTCGGCGGCGCTGTAGCCGGTGATCGCCTCGAACGCGGGATTGACGTACTCGACGGCGTAATCGGGCCCCTCGGCGTTGCAGATGATGACCGCGTTGGCCGATACCTCGATGATTTTTTCGCGCACGCGCAACGCTTTTTCGGTGCGCTTGCGCAGGGCCAGGTCTTCGGTCAGGCGCAGGTTGGCAAATTGCAGCGCGGCAGTGCGCTCGCCGGCCACGCGCGCGATGGTGGAGTGGCGCGACACCAGGCTGTAGATATACGCGGCCGCTAGCAGGCTCGACAGCACGCCGCCCAGCAGCGCGTACCAGGAGCCGGCGTGGCTGTCGATGAAGGAGCGCGGCTCCTGGGCCACTTCGATGAACCAGGGTTCGCCGGCCACGTGGAACACGCTGGCCAGCGGCGCCGGGTGGTCGTAGATCAGCCAGGTGGGCAGCAGTGCGCTGGCGCTGCCGTGGGCCGGCGGGGGCGGCGCCGCGCCGTTCGAGAACGCCAGCTGCGCCGGCTGGGCCGATCCGGCGGCGTAGATATTGATCGACATGCCGGACCGGTCGAGCAGGCGGGCCGCGCCGAGCAGGGTATGGATCAGGTGATCGACGCGGAACACGGCGGCCGTCTCGCCGATGACGGCCTGCTCGCGCTGCCGGCTGCCCGCTTGCGGCGCCTGGCGCTGGTAGACCGGCGCGAGCACCAGGAAGCCCGTGTGAAAACCTTGCTGCTGCACCAGCGAGAGGAGGCCCGTGGCGGTGGCGCGGCCATTGCGGCGCGAACGCGAGCGCGCGTCGTCGTAGGTCAGCAGCGCCGCGGTGTCGAGCCCGAGCGCGGCGCCGTTGCCCTGCACCGGTTCGATGTACTCGACCACGTTGTAGTGCGCGCGCCGGCGCGCCGGGCGCTGGCGTTCGTCGATGAATTCGGTGATGGTAAAACCCGGCGTGCGCTGGCGCATGGCCGCTTCGTAGGCCGGACGTTCGGCGTCGCTGACCACGCGCTGGAAACTGAGGCCCTGCAGCTCGGGATAGCGCGCCAGCAAGGGCGCGGTAAAGGTGTGGAATTGTTCGGCGCTGATCACGCCGACCGTGTTGAACAGCTGGTTGACCACCATCAGCTGTTCGATCGCATCCGACAACCCGCTCGCCACCGCATTGATGCGCAGCGTGGCATCTTGCTGGAAGGCCAGCGCGCGCGCCTGCGATTCGATCCGCCGCACCGAGGCGAACAGCAACGCCGTCAAGGCCAGCCCCACCAGCAGCGCAAGCGCGGCCGAGACCGAAACCGATATCCGAACCCGGCGCAACAAATTTCCCATTGGCGAAGCTCCTGCGTGTGCCCATCCGGGAGATCGACGATCTTGGTGGCCGGATACTTACACTATATGCCTTTACCGTGGCCTTTACCGGGCGCGTATGTGCGGTTCCGCCTTGGGCGTGCGCCTATGTGCGGTTCCGCACGGATGGATATTCCAAAATGTAATAGAATTGCGCCCAAGAATGACTGCGTGATATTCTCTCGGACTAACTCAACGCAGTATTCACTGGAAGAAGAGGCAGTTCCCAATGTCCAGTAAGCACGACCCTAATCAGAACCACTTGTTGGCCGCGCTTCTCGACGCCGAATTCGACCGTCTTGCCCCGCACCTCGAACTGATTCCTTTGCTCCTTGGCGACGTATTGTCGGAATCGGGAGACAAATTGCATCATCTGTATTTCCCGACCAGCGCGATCGTTTCCTTGCATTATTTGCTCGAAAACGGCGGCTCGTCCGAAATCGCCGGCGTCGGCAATGAAGGCGTGCTCGGCGTGTCGGTGTTCATGGGCGGCGACAGCACGCCGAGCCGCGCCGTGGTGCAGACGCGCGGCCATGCCTACCGCCTGCCGGCCGCGGTCCTGATGGAAGAATTCAACCGCGGCGGCCATGTGATGCGCCTGCTGTTGCGCTACACCCAGGCCCTGCTGACCCAGATGTCGCAGACCGCGGTGTGCAACCGCCATCATTCGGTCGAGCAGCAACTGTGCCGCTGGCTGCTGCTCACGCTCGACCGCCTGCCCAGCAACGAGCTGACCATGACGCAGGAACTGATCGCCAACATGCTCGGCGTGCGGCGCGAGGGCGTGACCGAAGCGGCCGGACGCTTGCAGGGCTACGGCTACATCAGCTACCGGCGCGGCCACATCACCGTGCTCGACCGTGCCGGGCTGGAAGACGATGTGTGCGAATGCTACGCGGTCGTCAAGAAAGAGTTCGGACGCCTGCTGTCGGACACGCGCCACCGCCAGGGGAACCTCGGATGAGCAGCGCCTTTTTGCAAAACACCTCGGTCGAACGGCTGATGGTGATCGGCTTCGGCGCCACCCTGACGGTGCTGCTGCTGGTCGGCGCCATCGCCCTGAACTACGCGGTCGATTCGGAAGGGGCGGTCAACCTGATCAAGGCCAGCATCATCTTGCTGCTGATCTTCCTGGCGCTGCTGTTCGTGCGCGTGCAGGGGGCGATCAGCACGCGCACCGAAGCCGAACGGGCGCGCCACGCGGTGCCGCTGCTCAAGTCCGGCGCGCTGCAGGATGCGATTTTCAACAGCGCCAACTTTTCCAGCATCGCCACCGACGCCCAGGGCGTGATCCAGATTTTCAATGTCGGCGCGGCGCGCATGCTGGGCTACACGGCCGCCGAAGTGATCGACAAGCTGACCCCGGCCGATATTTCCGACCGCCAGGAGCTGGAGGCGCGCGCGGCCGAGCTGAGCCATGAAATGGGCGAACCGATCGCGCCCGGCTTCGAATCGATGATCTACAAGGCACTGCGCGGCATCGAAGATATTTACGAGCTCACGTATGTGCGCAAGGATGGCACCCGTTTCCCGGCGCTGGTGTCGGTCACGGCGCTGCGCGACATGGCGGGCACGGTGATCGGCTACCTGCTCATCGGCAGCGACAACACCGCCCGCAAGCAGGTCGAGGCCGAACAGGCATTGCTCGACCAGCGCCTGCGCGACCAGCAGTTCTACACCCGCTCGCTGATCGAATCGAATACCGATGCCCTGATCGCGACCGATCCGCGCGGCATCATCAGCGATGTCAACCAGCAGATGGAAGCGCTGACCGGCTGCACCCGCGACGAACTGATCGGCGCGCCGTTCAAGAGCTATTTTTCCGAGCCGGAACGGGCTCACGAAGCCGTCGCTCGCGTGCTGCGCGAAGGCAAGGTCACCAATGTCGAACTGACCGCGGTAGCGCGCGACGGCACCCGCACGGTGGTGTCGTACAGTGCCAGTACGTTTTACGACCGCGACCGCAAGCTGCAGGGCGTGTTCGCCGCCGCGCGCGACGTGACCGAGCGCAAGCAGTTCGAACACGCGCTGCAGGAAACCAACGTCGAGCTCGAAAGCGCGCGCGCCACGGCCGACAAGGCCAACCGCGCCAAGTCCGAATTCCTGTCCTCGATGAGCCACGAACTGCGCACCCCGCTCAACGCCGTGCTCGGCTTTGCCCAGCTGATGGCGTCGGACGTTCCGCCGCCGTTGCCGCACCAGCAGCGCTCGATCGACCAGATCCTCAAGGGCGGCTGGTATTTGCTGCGCCTGATCAACGAAATCCTCGACCTGGCGATGGTCGAGTCGGGCAAGGTCACGATGTCGCAGGAATCGATGTCGCTGGGCGACGTGCTGATCGACTGCGAGGGCATGATCAGCCCGCAGGCCGCGACCCGCAAGCTGGGCCTGCATTTCCCGATCGTCGACAAGCAGCTGTTCATCCACGCCGACCGCACCCGCGTGAAACAGGTGATGATCAACCTGCTCTCGAACGCCATCAAGTACAATCGCGAAGGCGGCTCGGTCAGCGTGACGTGCGACCTGGTGGCCGACGGCCGTGTGCGCGTGAGCGTGGAAGACACCGGCGCGGGACTGGCGCCGTCGCAGGTGGCGCAGCTGTTCCAGCCGTTTAACCGACTGGGCCAGGAAAACAGCGCCGAAGAAGGCACCGGCATCGGCCTGGTGGTCACCAAGCGCCTGGTCGAGCTGATGGACGGGCGCATCGGCGTCGACAGCACGGTCGGCTCCGGCACCGTGTTCTGGGTCGAGTTCGCCGGCGCCGCCGAACCGGCGCTGGCGCTGGAGCACGACGACGACCTGGCGCGCGACCGCCGCCTGGCCGCCTCGCGCAGCACCGGCAGGCAGCCGACCCTGCTGTACGTGGAAGACAATCCGGCCAACCTGGCGCTGGTCGAGCAATTGATGGAGCGCCGCGGCGACCTGCAACTGCTCACCGCCGTCGACGGCTACCACGGCGTCGAAATGGCGCGCGCCTGCAAGCCGGACGTGATCCTGATGGACATCAACCTGCCGGGCATGAGCGGCTACGGCGCGCTCAAGATCCTGCGCGAAGACAAGACCACGGCGCATATCCCGGTGGTGGCGCTGTCGGCCAACGCCATGCCGCGCGATATCGAAAAAGGCTTGGAAGCGGGATTTTTCCAATACCTCACCAAGCCGATCCGCGTGCGCGAGTTCATGGATGCGCTCGATCTCGCCATGCGCCATGCGGCCGAACAAGACCTGGCAGAACCTGTCGCACCCGGCACTACTTTGAAAGAACCACATGCTTGACCCTTCTGAAATCCTGAGCGGCAACATCCTGATCGTCGATGACCAGGAAGCGAACGTGATGCTGCTTGAACAAATGTTGCGTAACGCGGGTTACGTCAACATTTCCACGACCCAGGATCCGCGCACCGTGTGCGCCGCGCACGCCGAACACGGCTACGACCTGATTCTGCTCGATTTGCAGATGCCGGAGATGGACGGATTCGAAGTGATCGAAGGACTCAAGCTGATTGAAAAGGGCGGCTACCTGCCGGTGCTGGTGATCACGGCCCAGCCCGGACACAAGCTGCGCGCGCTCAAGGCTGGCGCCAAGGATTTCGTCAGCAAGCCGTTCGATCTGATCGAAGTGCAGACGCGCATCCACAACATGCTGGAAGTACGCCTGCTGTACCGCCGCCTGGCCGACTACAACCGCCAGCTGGAGCAGACGGTACTGGAACGCACGGCCGAGCTGCGCGCCAGCGAAGCGCGTTTCCAGCGCTTTACCGAGCTGTCGTCGGACTGGTACTGGGAGCAGGATGCGCAGGGACAGCTGACCCGGTTCTCCGGGCCGGTGAGCGAGATGCTGGGGATCGGTGCCGAAGGCGAGGGCGAGGGCGGCTGGAACGCGGACGAGCGCGCCGAGCTGCAGGAAAACATCGCCAGCCGCACGCCGTTCCTCGACTTCATCTTCACGCGCACGCGCGCCGACGGCAGCGTGCAATACCTGCAGGTGAGCGGCGAGCCGATGTTCGATACGTCGAGCCGGTTCACGGGCTACCGCGGGATCGGGATGGATATCACCGAGCGCATGAACTGGCGCCCGCCGGTGACGCCTTCGATCAGCCCATAACCTCAAGCCCGTCATTCCCGCGCAGGCGGGAATCCAATTTCGCACCGCAGCTACTGGCGACTCAACAGAAGCGGATTCTCGCCGAGAGCCGTCTTGGCGCGGTGTTGACTATATCGATCCGTCAAACTATCAACCTTGTCCGTGCGACACCATCTTGCGATTTTGGGTACGCTGTGTCCACACACATCCCACCATTTCCGGAGGCACCATGACAGGCAGCAGCACGCTCGACCCCGATAACTTCCCAGAAACCCCCGACCGCTCGCTCGGCACTGGCCACGGCACGGGCGCGCTCGGCCCCAGCGATTCGTCCGACAGCGGCAGCGACCTGGTCGGCGCGGCCGGCCTGGCGCAAGAAGACATGCTCGACCTCGGCAGCGGCACCACGTCCGACCTGGAAGCCGGCAGCGCCGTTGGCGCCGGCCCCGACATCGGCGATGCCAACCTCGACAGCGATAGCGACGCCAGCGGCACCGGCGAGCGCGCCGCCGCCGGACGCGATACCGTGGTGCGCGACGGGGCCGACATCGATGTCGACCACATCGAATCGATTCCCTCGGTCCCGCTCGACGAGGACGATCTAGAATTCATGGCCAGTGCGCCGCCGGGCCAGGCGCCAGGCGGCAAAAAGGGCGCCCACCCCTAACAGCGCGCTCATCAAAGGCCGGGTGCGCATCGACAACGCCGTGTACATGCTCGACTCGGCCACCGGCGCCACCATGCCCATGCCCTGGCGTTCGCGCATCGCGTTGGCCGGGTCGGGCGCGTGCAGGGCGTCGCGCCGGGCCCGCATGGCCGGCATGCGCGCTGGCTCGCCGTTCGGCTGGCCGTTCGGCTCGCGCATCTGGCTGCGCAGCAGCGGCCCGCGCATCAGGCGGTCCATCAGCGCCGGCAGGTGGTATCCCGCAAGCGACATCAAGCGCGAGGCGCCGCCCACGTAGATGTCGCGCCGTGAATGGCAGGCGGCATACAAGATGGCCTGCGCCACCAGCTCCGGCGCGTAGATGGGCGGCGGCAGCGCCGGTTCCTTGTCCATATAATTTTTCGCGTGCAACGTGAACAGGGTATCGACCGATGCCGGCTTGATCAGGGTGACCGCGACCGGCGTGTGCTCGTGCGCCAGTTCGATCCGCAGCGCATCCGTGAAGCCCTTGACCGCGTGCTTGGACGCGGCGTACATGCCTTGCAGCGGCAACGCCACATCCGACGCTTCGCTTCCCACATTGATCAGGGCGCCGCCACGCGCCTTCATGTGCTTGAGCGCTTCGAGCGAGCCATGCACCACGCCCCAGAAATTGGTCTGGAACAGGCGCTGGTGGTCTTGCAGCGCAACCTCGTCGAGCTTGCCGAAAATCGCCACGCCGGCGTTATTGACCCAGGTATCGATGCGGCCGAAACGCTCGATCGCGGCATGCCCGATGCGCGCCACGTCGTGCGGCACGCCGACATCGGCCGTGACGGCGGCAACCTGGGCGCCATGCAGGCGCAGCTCGCCGGCCAGCTGGTCGAGCGCATCGCGCCCGCGCGCGGCCAGCACCAGGCTGGCGCCCTCGTCGGCCGCCATGCGCGCGGTGGTCAGGCCGATGCCGCTGGTGGCGCCGGTGATCACCATCACCTGGTCCTTGAGAGGTTTGAGTCGGAGTTTCATCGGGCATCCTTTCGTGGGCGAGCTCACAAAGGATAGACAGCGCGGAATGGTGTTTGGTTCGCCGCCGGCACGGGGCCGGCGGCGGGGCAAGGTGCTGTCGTGTGTCTACGCCAGGTGTTTCTTGAAGAAATCCATGGTGCGCTGCCATGCCAGTTTTGCGGCAGCCTCGTCGTAGCGCGGCGTGGTGTCGTTGTTGAAACCGTGCTCGACGCCCGGATAGATGTAGTGCTGGTAGTCGACCTTGTTGGCCTTGAGCGCCGCTTCGTACGCGGGCCAGCCGGCCAGGATGCGTTCGTCCTTTTCGGCATCGTGGATCAGCAGCGGCGTTTTGATCTTCGGCACTTCGGCGGCCGGCGTCTGGGCGCCATAGAACGGCACCGAGGCGGCCAAGTGCTTGACCACGGTCGGCAGGTAGTTGGCGATGCCGCCACCGTAGCAAAAGCCCACCACGCCGACCTTGCCGGTGCCGTTGGGCAGGGCCTTGAGGATGGCGGTCGCTTCGACGAAGTCGGCGCGCGTCTTGGTCTGGTCGAGTTTGCCGAACAGTTCGCGCGCCTTGTCTTCGTCGCCGGGGTAGCCGCCGAGCGGGAACAGGGCGTCCGGGGCAAAGGCGATGTAGTTCTCGAGCGCGACGCGGCGGGCGATGTCTTCGATGTGGGGATTCAAGCCGCGGTTTTCGTGCACGACCAGCACGGCGGGCAGTTTGCCCTTGGCCTTGGCCGGCTGGACCAGGTAGCCGCGCAATGTGCCGTAGCCTTGCGGCGAGGGGTATTCGACGTAGCTGGCCTTGATGCGCGGGTCGGTGGGCGCCACGAGCTGGGCCGCGAAACTGGGGGAGAGCGCAGCGAGCATGCCGGCCGCGGTGGCGCCGCCGACCGCGTAGCGGCCCGCCTGCGACAGAAAGCCGCGGCGGTCGAGCTGGCCGTGTACGTATTGGTCGAATAACTTCAGCACTTCGGGATCGAAATCGTTAGCGGTCATGCGGGTCATCGTTGACGTCTCCTCGTAGTTACGGTGGGGCCCGGGATAGTTCCTTGGCGATATGATCATACCTTGGTTGAGGGCTTGATGCAGGGCGGGTGCGGGATGCGAAACAGGCTTGTGGGGAGCAGCTGTCACGGTCGTCTGAGCAGTCCACGACCGTCTGAAGCAGTCAATGACCGTCTGAAGCAGTCAATGACCGTCTGAGCAGTCAACGACCGTCTGAAGCGGTCAACCAACGTCTGAGCAGTCAACCAACGTCTGAGCAGTCAACGAACGTCTGAGCAGTCAATGACCGTCTGAGCAGTCAACGAACGTCTGAACATCAACAACCGTCTGACGCAGCCAATCAACGTCGCCCCCGCGAAGGCGGGGGCCCAAGTTATCGGAGCAGTCGATGGCTGCGGAACAAACTTGGGCCCCCGCCTTCGCGGGGGCGACGGTGCGGGGACGGCCCTGCGCAAGTGATCGTGCGAGAGCGATGGTGCAGGGACGACGGCGCGACGGCGTCCGCTGTTGAGCAAACGTCACCGCCTGCGCCGGGCAAGCGCCGTGTCCCCTTTGGCAGTAATTACTTCTTGCCAGTCAGATAAACCTGATCAAACACACCGCCATCGGCAAAGTGGGCCTTTTGTGCCTTGGTCCAGCCGCCTGCCACTTCATCAATCGTGAACAGCTTGACCTTGGGGAACTGCGCGGCGTATTTGGCTGCAATCTTCGGCACCACCGGACGGTAATAATTCTTGGCCGCGATTTCCTGACCTTCGTCGGTGTACAGGAATTCCAGGTACGCTTGCGCCACCTTGCGCGTGCCGCGCTTGTCCACCACCTTGTCGACCACGGCGACCGGCGGCTCGGCCAGGATGCTGAGCGATGGCGCAACGATGTCGACCTTGTCCGGGCCGAGTTCCTTGATGGCCAGCAGCGCTTCGTTTTCCCAGGCGATCAGCACGTCGCCAATGCCGCGTTCCACGAACGTCGTGGTGGCGCCGCGCGCGCCCGAATCGAGTACCGGCACGTTCTTGTACAGCTTGCTAATGAATTCCTTGGCCGTCGCTTCGGTCGCGCCCGGCTGGCGCAGGGCGTAGCCCCAGGCCGCCAGGTGGTTCCAGCGCGCGCCGCCCGAGGTCTTCGGGTTCGGGGTGATCACGGCAACGCCCGGCTTGACCAGGTCGTTCCAATCCTTGATGCCTTTCGGATTGCCCTTGCGGACCAAAAACACGATCGTCGAGGTGTAGGCGGCGCTGTTGTGCTGCAGGCGCTTTTGCCACTGCGGCGCAACGATGCCGCGTTCGGCGATGGCGTCGATGTCATAGGCCAGCGCGAGCGTGACGACGTCCGCTTCCAGCCCGTCGATGACGCCACGGGCCTGCTTGCCCGAACCGCCGTGCGATTGCTTGATCGAGACGTTGTCGCCGGTCTTGGCTTTCCACTGCTTGGCAAAGGCGAGATTGACGTCCTGGTACAGCTCGCGGGTCGGGTCGTACGACACGTTGAGCAAGGTGACGTCAGCGGCGATGGCAGCTTGTGACAGCAGGGTCAGTGCGATCAGTGACTGGCTTATTGTTTTTAACAGCATGGCGGGCTCTCTCGGTGGGAAGTTCGGGAGCACTCAGCATAAATGCCACCCACCGGAAAGAACACGAATTAAATCAGCTTTGCATATGCGTTTAATGTGCCTTGGAGAGAATCAGCAGCCAGCGGCGCATCAGCAGCACTTCCACGTGGCCCGGTTCGACGCCGGTGTCGCATTCGATGATGGGATTGACCGGGTAGAAGCGCTTGCGGAAATCGCGCGTGACCAGCACTTCGCGGCGGCCGAGGCGCATCATGAAGGGGGTTGGAGCGTATTCGAGGCCGAAGTGTCCGTTAAGTGGTGTCATGACGAATTCCTTTGTGGGTTTTGCGTTGATCGAGTGATTCAAGAATAGCACAACTACTGTATGAATCCACAGGTACTGTATAAATAAACAGTTGTTTGTCGTTTTGGAGCATCGGACTCCCGTACGCTCAATTGCGCCCGGAAACGGCGCCCTGCGCCAGCGCCAGGATCTGGTCGCGGCCGACCGCCAGCGGTGCGGCAATGGCGCCGCCGGCGTCGATCCGCAAGGCGCTCGGGGTCGCCATGATGCCGAACAGGGCGTTGATTTCCCGCTCCCGCTGGAGCAGGGCGTCGTCGCCGAGCAGAGCGCCGAGCTTGTCGCGGTTGGCCTGGGCCGGCCCGCTGGTGACGATCACCAGCCGCTCGCCGGCACGCTGCGCGTTGCGCCACGCCAGCAGCGCCGTCAGCAAATCCTTGCACGGGGCGCAGTCTGCGCTGACGAACAGCAACAGCGCGGGCGTGCCGCCGCCCAGCAGCGTTGTCGACGACACGGGGGAACCGGCCAGGGTGACGGCGTCGAAGGCCGGCGCCGGGCCGCTCGGCAGCATTGGCTCGCTTGCGGGAATGCCGGCCGCGGCCAGGCGATGCTCCAGGTTGTCGATTTTTAGGAGCAGGCGTCCTTGCTGGCGCACCAGGTTGAGCGAGAGCCACCCTTGCAGCAGGATCACGCAGGTGCCGGCCAAGGAGGCCACGACGACCCTGCCGAGGTCCGCCGCCACGCGGCCGGCTTCGATCAGGAGCCCTTGCTCCAGGCGAGCGTTGCCGCCCCAGAACAGGTAGGCGGCGCACAGCGTCAGCAGCAGGCTGCGCAGGGCCACGCCCCAGTCGACGGGCGCGCCCCGCACCTGTCCGAAGCAATTGCAGCTGGGATGCTTGTCTTGCAGCAGCGCGAGCGTCACCGCGCTGGTGATCAGCGCCAGCAACACGGTCGCCGCCAGCGCCCCGGCCCGGGCCAGCCCGGGGATGAGCAGGCTGGCGGCGATGGCCAGTTCCGCCGCCGGCAGCGCGGGCGCCGCCCAGTGCGCCAGTCGCGGCGGCAATCCGAACGCGTGCATGGCGCTGGCCGTGTCGGCGGCGCGCCCGAATTTGGAGAGGCCGGCCAGCGCCAGGACCAGCACGACCGTGATGCCGCATGCGACGAACAGGATACCCATCGACAACCTCCGTGATTGACTGCAAAGTGAGTGGCGCCGCGTTCGGCCGACGTTCAGTGCCTGCGGGCGGTGCTCGGCCCTGTCGACGGCGGCGCGGCGCCGAATGGCGATATGCGGGACGCACGTGGCCCGTGCGGCCCGCCGACGACAACGCAAGGCTGGATGCAGACCGGATCGCTGCCGCAGCACGTCACGCTGACGCAGGCCCAGCCGGGAGGGCAGTTGGCGCTGGAGGCGCAGCCCGACAAGCCCGCGCACGACTGCGGCGAATGGCAAAAGCCGGCCCCTTCGATGGTCTGGAAGCACACGCAGCCCGGGTCTTCGCAGCTGGGCAAGGCGTCGCAGGTGCCGCCCGGGCAAGTCTTGCACGGTTGCGTGCCACAGCAGTCGCAGGCCGCCTGTTGCGCCGCCACGTAGGCTGGCGTGCCCCATCTGTCGGTCTGGACGCCTTCGAAATAGCTGCGCGCGGTGGCGCGGCACGAGGCGCGCCGGATCCGGTTGCTGTCGAGCCCGAGCGCATTGATGAGCGGCGGATACGCCGCGTCGCACGAGGCGCGCAGGCAATCGAGAAAGTTGCCGTCGCAGCCGGCGCGGCCGCTGTTGCAGTTGCCCCAGCAGCAGTCGTGGCCGTCGCAGCACGCGCCGAAGCGCGCCGCCCCGAACGCGGCCGGGAAGGATTGCCCGCCCGCGGCGCCGCAGCCGTTCGGCCGGCACACGTAGCCCGGGTGCGCCACCCGGTCGGGGCACGAGGCCAGGTCCGCCAGCGGATGCCTGGGCCGCACGCCGGCCGGGGTGCAGCATTGCGTTGCCACGTCGTACAACTGGCGCCCGCACAGGCAGTTCGCGGCGGCCCATGCCTGCTTCATGCCGACACCCCCGAGCAGTGCCGAGACCGCGCCCAGCAGCGCCACTTTCAGCACGTCGCGGCGCCCGACCTGGCTTCCCAGCGAGCGCGAAAAATGGTCGAAACCCTGATCGATCTCGACGGGGCGGACCAGCGCGGCTGGGCCTTGCTCCACGCGCACCCAGCGCGCCAGTGCCGATACTGCCGAACGAAAGGCATCCATGCTTCACTCCCGCATTCAAGTCATTCAGGCAAACCGGTACGGCGTGAGCACGTAGTCGGACACGACCGGCCCCGCGTCGTCGCTGGCGTGGTCCCACGCGGTCAGCGCGGCGGCGCTCGCTTCGGAACGCGTGCGCGTGCTCATCAATTGAAATCCGCCCAGGGACGCTCCCGGCGCCACTTGGCGCGGGTAGGGCGGGGCGTCGTCGGCGGCGTACCAGAGCACGAAGGTGCGGCCGTCGGTTTCCACCGCCCAGCCGGCCGGGATGCCCGTGACCGCCACCGGCGCGGCGATTCCCAAGGAAAAGGTGGCGATCGAGCGGCGGCTGGCCCCCGCTTCGTCGTTGGTGAGCGTGTAGTTCCAGTAGTTGCCGCGTTGCGACGCTTCCACCCGCGCTTTGAGGCTTGGGAGCGCGGGCGCGGTCGCCGCCGGCAGGCGGAGGAAGCGGTTCAGGCTCAGGCCGTAAGCGACGCCGTCCACCGTGTAGGTGCCGCTCAGGGTGAACAGGACTTTGGCGCCCACCTCCAGCCCGGCGCTCGCAAAGCGTGCCGTGACGTGCCCTGTGGAACTGGCGCCGATCAGGTCGACCACGATGGGAAAGCCGGGCGGGCTGGTGCGGCGAGCCTTGCCGAGCGTCATGTCGCTGATGTGCAGATTGGCGAGCGGCGCTTCGCCCACGTTCATGATGTGCAGGTTGAGGAACACCTGGCCGTCGACATGTTCGATCCCCGGCTGGCCGAGGATGACTTTGGTTGCGCCTGGCGAGCTTGCCATGTCAGCCTCCCATTCCGTTGAGATGCAGCATGCGGCGCCGTGCCTGCCCGGTGCAGGCCAGCAGCGCGAGCGCCGCGGCGGCCAGCAGCGCCGGCGTGGACGGTTCGGGCACCGCCACCGGCGCCGCCTCGACCAGGAAGGAATACGTGGCGTGCTCGCTGAAGTTGCCGTGCACGTCGACCGCGAACACGTCCAGCGAGTAGGTCAGGCCGCCCACGGCGCCAGGCAGGATGTCGATGTGGAACAGGTCGGTCAGGTCCGAGATCGTGCGGTTGCCGACGGTAAATTCAATCCCGCCGAGGCGTTGCCGGGGCGCCAGCACGGCCTGCGGGTAGCCGCTGAATTCCAGGAAGATCTCGGTGGCGAGCAGGTCGACACCCGTGAGGTTGGTGATCGTGCCGCGCGCATCCCAGCCGGCGCCCGGCGCCAGGGTGACGCTCTGCGCGGCGGGCGTCATGCTCAGCAGCGCGGCCGGCGCGCACGGCGACCAGAACATGGTCAGGGCGAACAGCAGGGTCGACAGCATGGTCAACGGCAGGGTCAATACGCGGGGGCTTGGCACAAGGATCTCCGGCGGCAAGGGAAAGGGGCGCTGCTTTCCTGCCGAGTTTGTAAGATGTGGCAAGCCCGGGTTTGATCCGCCTCCATCGGGCAACAGGATTCATCGGCATCACGCCGACGTTTGACGCAGCTTGACTGGCTGGCGTGCGCTTGCTCAACAAAGCGCGTGCCAGAATATGGCCCTGGCATAACATTTGGCACAAAGCAACATTTTGATTGACTCCTGTGCAAGTCGCGGCGATACTGCGCGCACCCCGGCTGTTGCCGCATGTGATCTGGCGTATGATGCCAAGTACGATGTCCATGCTAGATGGAACCGGGAAAACGGTTTTTATGCCGCCGGCAGTGCCTTCAGGGCCTGTCGCGGCGTGTTCATTGATTGGGGCTCTATTTATGCCTGACCCAAAGGCGTTCGATACGACGTTGTATAACTCCGTGCGCAAAGAGGTGGCGCGCCACATCCGGCACCAGCTGCGCAGCATGGAGTTCGACGTCACCGCGCTCGAACTGCATAACTCGAGTTCGACCAAGACGCTGCGGGTGTACGTGACGATCAGCCGCACCACCAACCTCAAGGCGCTGTACCTGGCCGAAACCATCGTCTGCCAGGAACTGCAGAAGCAATTCGGCTTGCAGCCGCACGCCTTTTACTGGCGCTATTTTCCCGAACACAAAGCCGCGGAGGCGCCGGCGCCTGCCCCTTCCGCACACTGAAATGATTTTTCATGGCTAGTCAAAAAATCCTCGTCGTCGACGATTCGCTGGTGCAGCGCCTGATCGTGTCCGAACTGCTGACCCTGCATGGCCACCGCGTCATCCTGGCCACCGACGGCAAGGAAGCGGTGGCGATGGCGCGCAGCGAGCTGCCCGACCTGATCGTCATGGATGTGGTCATGCCCAACCTGAACGGCTTCCAGGCCACGCGCGCCATCACCAGCGATGAAGCGACCTGGCATATCCCGGTCATCCTGCTCACCAGCAAGGATATGGAGTCGGACCGCGTCTGGGCCCTGCGCCAGGGCGCCACCGCCTTCCTCAACAAGCCGCTCGACCACGCCGCGCTGCTGGAGCTGGTCGACACGCTCGAATAGCGCGGGCGGGGCAGGACAGCGCGGCGGCGACCTGTGCGCTGCGAAGGACGGCGCCTCATGTAAGATTGCAAACGTTGCCGTGCCGCTGGTGCCGGCCGTTGCCCATCGTCCATCGTTCATCGTGATCAAAGTCCATCCGCGTGTCCGCAGTTTCGTCGCCGCCCGCCTCAGTCCCGAGGGCGAACTCGGCCTGCACGTGACCATCGGCGCCATCCTGATGATGATCGCCGCCGCCGTGTTCGGCAACCTGGCCGCCGACGTGGTCTCGCACGACGACATCACCGAACTCGACGCCTTCCTGGCTAACTGGTTCCACAGCCACAAGAACAGCATCTGGACCGGTCCGATGCTGTTCATTACCAACACCCACGACGTGCTCGGGGTGTCGCTCATGGCCAGCGCGCTGGGGCTGTATTTCTACCTGAACAAGGCGCGCTACTGGCTGATCTGCCTGGTGCTGGCGGTGCCGGGCGGGCAGCTGCTCAATGTGCTGCTCAAGACCATTTTCCAGCGCGCCCGGCCCAGCTTCGACGAGCCCTTGCTGACCTTGAGCACCTACAGTTTTCCCAGCGGTCATACGCTTGGCGCCACCGTGTTCTACGGCGTGCTGGCGGCTTACCTGGTGTGCGTGCTGCCGCGCTGGAATGCGCGCATCCTGGTGGTGCTGGGCGCCTGTACCATGGTGGCGCTGGTGGCGCTGAGCCGGGTGTACCTGGGCGCGCACTACCTGAGCGACGTGCTCGGCGCCATGGTCGAAGGCTGCGGCTGGCTGGCGGTGTGCATCACCTCCTGCTCGACCCTGCGCCGCCGGCGCGCCGCGCGCCTGAGCGAATGACCGTTTTCCTCATCGACCACTCTCAAGGAGCGCTATCCTGACCATGCTGATCCCGATCGCAGTCATCATCAACGGCAGTGCCGGCAGCGGCCACGACGACGGCCGCGCCGCCGAGCTGCGCGACAAATTCGCCGCCCACGGCATGGCCGCCGAAGTGACCCTGGCGCGCGGCGGCAGCGAGTTGATCGAGGCGGCGAAGGCGGCGCGCGCCAGCGGCAAGCAGATCGTGGTGGCGGGCGGGGGCGACGGCACCATCAACGCGGTCGCCTCGCAGCTGGTCGACAGCGACGTCGCCTTCGGCGTGCTGCCGATGGGCACCCTGAACCACTTCGCCAAGGACCTCGGCATTCCGCTCGCGCTCGACGCCGCCATCGGCAACGTGGCGCAGGGGCGGCGCACCCGGGTCGACGTGGGCGAGGTGAACGGCACGATTTTTCTCAACAATTCCAGCCTTGGGCTGTATCCGGACATCGTGCGCGACCGCGAAAAGCAGCAGCGCCGGCTGGGACGCGGCAAGTGGCTGGCGGCCGGCTGGGCCACGGTGACCGCGCTGCGCCGCTATCCGTTTCTCAGCCTGCGCCTGAAGGTGGGCGAGGACGAACATGCGCGGCGCACGCCGTTTGTGTTTATCGGCAATAACGAATACACGATGCAGGGCTTGAGCGTGGGCGAACGCCAGCGCCTCGACGGCGGCAAGCTGAGCCTGTACGTGGCGCAGCGTCCCGGCCGCCTGGGCTTGCTGCGGCTGGGCTGGAGCGCCCTGTGGGGCAGCCTGGCGCAGGAGCGCGATTTCGACGTGCTTACTGTGGAAAACATGGAAATCGCCACCCGCCACACGCGTTTGCGCGTGGCCACCGATGGCGAAGTCACCGTCATGACGACCCCGCTGCGCTACCGGATCCGTCCGGCCGCGCTGACGGTCGTGGTCCCAACTTGAGGAGTTAGCAATGCGTACTTTGGTTCATCTGTCGGATTTGCATTTCGGTCGTGTCGACGAAAAATTGCTCGCGCCCTTGCGCGAGCTGGTCGAGCGCATCGCGCCGGACGTGGTGGTGGTCTCGGGCGACCTGACCCAGCGCGCCAAGAGCGAGGAGTTCGAGGCCGCCAAGGCCTGGCTCGACACCTTGCCGGGGCCGCAGATCATCGTGCCGGGCAATCACGACATTTCGCTGTACAACGTGTTCCGGCGCTTCCTGCAGCCGCTGACGCGCTACAAGCGCTACATCACGGACGACCTCGATCCGATCTATATGGATGAAGAAATCGCGGTCCTGGGCGTCAATACGGCGCGTTCGCTGACGTTCAAGGATGGACGCGTCAACGACGAGCAGGTGGCCATGATCCGCAAGCAGCTGGCGGGCCTGGACCCGGCCATCACGCGCATCATCGTCACCCATCACCCGTTCGACCTGCCGAAAACGGCGGACGACGACGACCTGGTCGACCGCGCGCCGGCGGCGATGAAGGCGTTTGCCGAGTGCGGCGTGGATTTGCTGCTGTCGGGGCATATGCATGCCAGCCACGCCGGCAACACCTCGGAGCGCTACCAGATGAGCGAGTACGCGGCGCTGGTGGTGCAGGCCGGCACTGCGACCTCGACGCGCGGACGGGGCGAGGTCAATTCGTTCAACGTGGTGCGGGTCGAGCGCGAGCGGGTCGAAGTGGACCGCTATGGCTGGGATGAGGTGGGATTGCGTTTTTCGCTGATGAAGACCGAGCCGTTTTTACGGACCGGGAATATCTGGTCGGGGCATACGGAAGGGTTGATGGCCAGCGGGATTTAAGCGGCCGGCCTGCCGTCGTTCCCGCCGCTCTGGCGGCGGGAACGAGGTGGCGCTGATTAAATCCAGTACTCCGTCAACCTCGCCGCATATTCCTTGATGCGGTCGCTCCACGGCCGGTCGCGCCACTGTTCCAAGGTAATCTCCTTCGAATCGCGCATGTCTTCCGAAAACGCGCTTTCCATATCCGCACCGAAGCCGGCGTCGAGCACGACCACATTCAGCTCGTAATTGTGCAAAAAGCTGCGCCGGTCGATATTGGCCGAGCCGACCGTCGACCAGGTGCCGTCGATCACCGCCGTCTTGGCATGCAGGATCGCCACCTGGAGTTGATGGATCTTGACCCCGTTCCTGAGCAATTCGTCGTAAAACCCGCGTCCCGCATGAAACACCAGGCCGTGATCGGTCACGCCCGGCAACACCAGGCGCACGTCCACGCCGCGCTTGGCGGCCGCGCTCAGGGCGTCGACGAACTGGCGGTCCGGCACGAAATAGGCCGCGGTGATGTGCACCGACTTCTTCGATTCCTGGATCGCCAGCATGAGCGACTTGTAAATCTCCGACTCGCGCTCGGGATCGGTGGCCAGCACGCGCACGATCTTGTCGCCGGCCGGCGCCAGCGGCGGGAAATACTCGCGCTCGGGCAATTCGCCCGCATCCTGGTTGACCCAGGCGTCGATGAAGTGATATTGCAGCGAGGCCACCGCCGGGCCCTCGATCTTGATGTGGGTGTCGCGCCAGCCGACTTTCTTGCTGTCGGCCGGGTCCGGCCTGCGCTTGGAGCGGAAGAAGGAGCTGTTGGCGTAGGTGCTGCTGATGTTGATGCCGCCCGTGAACGCCACCTTGCCGTCGACCACCATCAGCTTGCGGTGGTCGCGGTTGTTCAATTCCCACTTGCCCACGCGCGCCGCCGGATTGACCGGGTTGAAGGCGACCATGGCAATGCCGGCCTGCCGCATGCGCTCGAAAAATGCCTTGGGCGTGGCCAGGGTGCCGACGCTGTCGTACAGCACGTTGACCGTGACGCCCTGTTTCTGTTTTTCGATCAGCACGTCGGCGAACTGCAGGCCGATCTCATCCTGGTCGAAAATATACGTTTCCAGGTTGATCGAGGTCTTGGCGTTGGCCGCCGCACTCATCATTTCCTTCATGGTGGCCGGGCCGTCGAACAGCAGGGTCACCTTGTTGCCCGCCACCAGCGGCACGCCGGTGGCCGCTTCTTCCAGCACCGCCAGCGCCTTCATGTCGGGCGTGGCCCTGGCCCAGCGCCGCGCCAGCAGGTCGGCGGCTTTTTTCTTGTCCATCCGGCCCTTGCCGGTGGCGACGGTCGGGTGTTTCTGCGCCACCGGCGTGTCGCCCACGCCCTCCATCGAGGGCAGGGAGGCGCAGGAAGCCAGGCCGACCGCCAGGGCCAGCACGGCCAGCCAGGCAGCGACACGTGTTTTCGTCATGATGATCCCCTAAATGTTACGTCGTGGTACGGCGTCGGGCGAGTCGGACGGCAGGTCCTTGGGTCCGATGAAAAAATCGATGGGGGCGGCCAGGAAACGCCGTCCGAGTGCTTTCAACAACAGAATACCGTGCTCGAAGTGAATCTTGCGCGCGCGAAGCGCAACTAACAGTGCCAACCCGAAACTTACCACGAGATTGACCGTGCCGATCGATAAAAAACCGCCGATCGAGGTCAGCGCGACTTGCCAGCTCATGTTGTGGTCGAGCGCGACCAGCGAGGTGGCGAAGTTGGCCGACGAGAATGTCACGTGGCGGATGTCGAGCGGCAGGCCGAACAGGAAACCGAGGGTGCCGATGGTGCCCAGCAGCACGCCGAAGTACATATTGCCCATCAGGCTGCCCAGGTTGTTCTCGATGTACAGCGACAGGCGCCGCAGGCGTTCCGGCCCCAGCAGGCGGCCCAGGCCGCGCAGCTGGTAGACGCGTTGCGCCATCCGTGTGTACAGCGCCTTGTTGTCGAAATAACCCGAGATCAGGCCGGCCACGAACAGGCACACGCCGGCGATGGCGGCGTAGAACAGGGCCGGGCTGTGGATCGGGTCGATGTCGTGCAGCAGGTGCATGGCTTTGTCGGGCGTGACCAGGTGGTGCCCGGTGGCGTAGCGGTAGCCGACCGCAATCAGGTAGGCGGTGGGGATCGCCGTGGCCAGGTTGCCGAGCACGGCGACGCACTGGGTGCGGAACACCTTGTTGATGAGCTCAGCCATGCTGTCGAGGTCGATATTCCTGCCATCCTTGCTCGACAGCCCGGCGGCGATGCGCGAGGCGGTCATGGCCGGCTGCTTGGTGGCCACCGTGAAATGGAGCACGTGGATCAGCATGAAGCCGAGCGAGTAGTTCAGGCTGAACAAGAAGGCTTCGACCAGCGGCGCGGCGCGCAGGGTGCCAAGCAGAATCTTGAACAGCGCCATGAAACCGACGATGAAGCCGGCTCCGGCCGAGGAATTGAACATGCCGCGCAGCTGGCCGCGCGTGTCGGCGATGTAGTGTTCGCCGGTGCGGCTGGCGTTTTCGGTCACGTTGCGCGCCAACAGGTCGATATTGTCGGCGAACAGGTCGCGTACCGTGTATTTGTTGTTGTGCGCTTCGACCAGTTCCTGCGCCAGGGCGATGCCGCCGGCGCGGCGCAGGCTGGTGGGCGGGGCGCTGGGCGGCGTGGCGTCGTTGGCCAGCGTTTCCAGGTCGACGCTGGGGGCGGCCGGCAACTGGCCGCTGACGTCGACCAGGAACAGCAGCTTGCGCAGGCGGTCGATGCTCTGGGTCAGCGCCACCAGCAGGTAGGTCAGGGCCACGCTGGTGCCGTGGCTGAGCGCGTTCTTGCGGATCTTGGCCACCACGCTGTCGCACTGGTCGAGCATCACCAGCAGGTGGCGCGCGTCGTCGACGCTGTCCGCTTCCCCGGCGATCAGGCGCGCGTAGCCGTCGAGGTAGTGGTTGACCTCGATGTTTTGCATCAGGAACGGCGAATCGAAGTTTTCGATGTCGGCGTGGCTGCTGATCAGGCGCGGCTCGAAACCGAGCGCGCAGACGCGGCAGGAAATGGTGCGGATGGCTTCGAGCATGCCGAGCACGGTGGTGCGCCCGGCGTTGGCCGGGCTGGTCAGCGGGGCGGGCGCGGCCTGCGCGACCACGTCGAACAGTTCCAGCCAGTCGGCGGCGGGCACGCTGCCGATCCAGCGGTAGTCGGTCTGGACGTACAGCACCTGGTCGATGGCGTCGCTCAGGTACACATCGCCCAGCGCGGGCGGCAGGAAGCGGTAGGAAATGCGGCGTTTCAGTTCGGTGAAAAAGCCGTCGTTGGACAGCACTCCGATGTCGGTGTACAGGCTGGCGTGGCGGCGGCTGTCGAGCAGGCGCGTGAGGTAGCTGCGCAGGGCGGAGGCCTGCTCGGGATTGCCCCTGAGCAGTTGGCACAGGGTGCGCACCCGCTCGGTGCTGGTGGCAAACTCGGCGCGGCGGCGCGGACGCAGTTTTTCCACCAGGTCGACCAGTACATCAATGCGGTCGCTATGGGGATCGATTCGTTCTAGGGTGGAAAGCATGAAATATAGCCGGAGCAACAGATACTAAAGACGTAGTGTACGTGGTGTTGATGAGAAACTATGTTCGCTAGCGAACAGATCGGCTCGGCCCTATTTGGGGCAGTTGGTGTACTTCAGGTCGCGTTTCTCGTCGGTCACCTTGGCGGTCGTCATGCAAAAGGTGCCCAGCCCGGTCTTGATCCTGTATCTGCGCCCGCCGGCGTCGGCATTGCCGGTGGTAATTTCCTCGATCTCGGCTTTTTCGAACAGGGTGGGATTGCGCCGGGCCGATTCGATGCCGGCGATCAAGCGTTTTTGGGGCGAGTCGTCGGGTGCTTCGAATTTGTTGAGCGATGCCTTGCGCAACTCCTTGTCGATCTTGGCCAGGTCGGCAAAGGCGCGCTTGCGGATGGCGTCGGCGCTGCCGAGGGGTGCGGCGCGCGCCGGTTCGGCAAACGGATCGGGCGGCACGACGGTAATCGCCGGGGCCTCGCGTTCGGGCGCCGGCGGCGCTGCACTTGCAGGCGAAGGCGGCGCGGCGCGTGCCACGGGCGTTGCGCGGCGCTGGCGCGCTGCCTGTACCGGCATGGCGGCGGCCCTGGCGGCGGACGCGGGGCGCGTGTCGGGCAAGCGCTCGGCGGTTTTGGGAACGCTGGTGTCGATCCACTGGATGCGCGGGCCGCTGTCGTCGTCGCGTGCCGGGGCTTTCTCGCGCGTGTGGCGCCAGGCCAGCAACAGGGCCGCGTGCAGGCCGATCACGACGCCGATGGCGATCCAGCGGCTCGGCTGTCGGGAGGGAACGATATCGGTTACAGGGTGCATCGGCGTGGACGTCAAAGAAGCGCGTTGAGTTAAATGTATGATTGCAACATTCTCAATGCTAACAGGTACGGATCGATTATTACTGCCTTGCATTGGAGTTCGCCCTCTAACCGGGCCGGTGGGGCGGCCCAGGCTGGCTCGCGAGTTGGGTTAAACTGCCTGCATAACAATGAATAGGGAGCAATCATGTATCTGACTTATTTCAAGGGACAATGGGCCGAAGGTAATGTGCCCTTGTTCGGGGCGATGGATCACAGCGTCTGGCTCGGCTCGTCGGTGTTCGATGGCGCACGCGCCATCCGCGGCCAGTTGCCCGACCTGCGCCTGCATTTGCAGCGGGTCGTGCATTCGGCCGAGCGGCTCGGTTTGCAGTGCCCGCTGACGGTCGACGAAATGGAAGCGCTGGTGCGCGAGGGCGTCGCCAAATTTCCGGCCGATGCCGAGTTGTATGTGCGCCCGCTGGTATTCGGCGCCGAGGGTTTCCTGGTGCCGGTGCCCGACAAGAGCGGTTTCGCATTGACCTTGTTCGACGCGCCGATGCCGCCGTTTACCGGTTTTTCGGCTTGCCTGTCGACCCTGTGCCGCCCGGACGCGCGCATGGCGCCGACCGACGCCAAGGCCTCGGCCCTGTACGCCAACACCACGCGCGCGATCCGCGAAGCGAGTGCGCGCGGTTACGAGAATGCGGTGGTGCTCGACAGCGACGGCAACGTGGCCGAGTTCGCGACCTCGAACCTGTTCCTGGTCACGCCGGAGGGCACGGTGGTGACGCCGGTGCCGAATGGCACGTTCCTGGCGGGTATCACGCGGGCACGGGTCATCGGCTTACTGGCCGAGGCCGGCGTGGCGGTGGAAGAGCGCAGCGTCCATCCGGACGAGCTGCTAACGGCGCTGGAAATTTTCAATACCGGTAACTACGGCAAGGTCACGCCCTGCATCCGCTACGAGGAGCGCACGCTTGCCATCGGGCCGGTGGCGACCCTGGCGCGCGAGCGCTACCTGGCGTTCACCGGGGCGGCGTAACAACGGCACCGGGGCGGCGTAACAACGGCACCGGCGCGGCGTAACAACGGCGCCGGCGCGGCCAGGGCAGCCTGCGCGGCGCCGGCTACCTGGCGCCGGGCGCTTTGACGTCGATCGGCTTGATGCCGCCGCAATTGGCGCTCAGCCATTTTCCCTTGCCTTCCATGACCATCGTGTCCTGCTGGCCGGTGACGCTGGAGGTCATGGTCATGGTCGAGGTATAGGCCGTGCCGCCCTGGAAGGACACCTTGCCCTCGCCGGACGCCTGCGGCTTTGTGCAGGCGTAGGAAAAACTCTGCGTGCCACCGGCCAGCGGGCTTTTCTTGTGGGTGCAGTTGCCGTCCTGCGGGCCGAGGAAGTTGCCGCCCGCATCGTCGATCATCTTCTGGGTGATGCACATCTTGATGGTCAGGCTGCCGTCGGCGTTCATGTCGAACTGCGGCGCGCCCGACTGGCCGGCCATTTGCCCCATCGCCTTGCGCTGCTCGGGCGTCATCGATGCGAGCTGCTTTTGCATCATGGCCATGGCCTGGGCGATCTGCGGGTTCTGCGACGTGGTTTTGCTGGTGCTTTCCCACAGGCCGGGTTTCATGGTCTGCGAAAAAGCGGGCGAGATGCAGAAGGCCGCGGCGCAAAAGACGGCGATGGTGCTCGGACGAAGGCGTTGTTTCATGGCAGCTCCAGTGTGAATACACGCCAGTCTAGCGCGAAACGGGCACCGGAGGCTGCACTCGATCGCCGGGCTGGTCAGTTGAAGTCGTCCTCGTCGCCGAGGCCGTCGCCAAGCTCATCGAGTTCATCGGCATTGCCGGCCTGGCCGTCGTGGCCGGCCAAGACGTCGCCGCGCGCGCGCCAGGCCGATTCCGATCCCACCGCTTCCAGCAAGCCCTTGACGCGGCGCACGCGCGCGCTCTGGTTGGCATTGGTGTGGCCGCTGGCGCTGGACGGCGCGGGGGCCGGCGCTGGCGCTTCGGCGCTCCAGGATTGCAGAGAATCCAAAAAATGGGCAAAACGCTCCGTGCTCATACCGTGCTCCTGTGCGAGTGGTCAACCTGCGAAAAGTGGGTACTGCAAACAACGACTGCTGCGCTACTATCGGCTGCGCAGTTCAATACACCTGCTGGAACACGGCCAGCAGTTGGGCGTAGCCGAGCAGGTACGCGAGCAGCAAGACCAGGGCGCAGGGCAGGGCGAGCGCCCAGGAACGGCGTGCATAGTCGGTGCCGAAGCGCTCGCGCACGTAGCGTTCCTGCGGGCTGGCGGCGGCGATGTACCAGACCAGCAGCAGGACGACGTGGCTCGTTTGCATCGGCGAGGCTTCCTCGCGCAACAGCGAAAGATAAAAGTTCAGGATCAGCACGATGAGGCTGGCGGCAAACCACCAGCAGGTCCGCTCGGCGCGCTTGGGCTCGCCTAGCGCTTCCCAGTTGCGGATCAGGAGGTAGGTGCCGAACAGGGGCGTGAACAGGAGGCTCCAGCAGGCGGCGGCGTCCGGGTTCCACAGCGGCGCGCTTTGCCCGGCGTGCGCTGCGTCGGTGTCTGGGAGGGAAGTGTGTGCATTCATGTGTGCAACTATCGCGTGCCTCCCACGCCGATGTATTGATCTGGCGCTAGCTTTGCGTCGACATCAGATGCAACTGCAGATATTGCAACAGCAGGACCGTCTTGCCATCCATGATCTGGCCGCTGGCCACCATTGCCAGGGCTTCCCCGAAACCGAGTTCGAGCACGTCGATGTCTTCGCCCTCGGCGGCCAGGCCGCCGCCGTCGCCGACCTTGTGTTCGGGCTCGTAGGCGCCGACGAAAAAATGCAGGCGCTCGGTGACCGAACCGGGGCTCATGAAGAGGTCGTAGATTTTCTTCACATGCTCGATGCGGTAGCCGGTTTCTTCCTCGGCTTCTTCGCGGATGCGTTGTTCCGGGCTGGCATTGTCGAGCAGGCCGGCGGCCGCTTCGATCAAAAAGCCGTCGTGGCCGTTCACGAACGCGGGAATGCGGAACTGGCGCGTGAGCAGCACGGTGCGCCGGCGCAGGTTGTACAGCAAAATCACGGCGCCGTTGCCGCGATCGTAGACTTCGCGCGTCTGGCTTTGCCAGCTGCCGTCGCGCCGGCGCAGCGAGAAGGTCAGGCGTTTGAGGATGTACCAGTTGTCCGACAGCAGTTCTTCCTTGTCGATGCGTACCCGTGATTCTTGCATGGCATGGCCTTTCGATTGCGCTTGGTGTTTTTTAGAATATCGTGCAAAATCGTGCAATGTCAAGAAAATACGTGCAGGAGAAGCCATGCTGACGACCCAGCGAAAGCAGTATCTGATGGACCTGTTGCAGCGCGACGGGCAAGTAGTGGCCAAGGCCGTGAGCGAGGCGTTGGGCTTGTCGGAAGACACGATCCGGCGCGACCTGCGCGAACTGGCGCGCGACGGCTTGCTGCAGCGCGTGCATGGCGGCGCGCTGCCGGCCTTGCCCGCGTCGCCGGCGCTGGCCGACTTCGGCGCGCGCGAACGGATCTCGCCCGACGCCAAGGCGGCCATCGGGCGCGCCGCGGCGGCCCTGGTCAAGCCCGGGCAGGTGCTGTTCGTCGATGGCGGCACGACCTCGGGCCACCTGGTGCGGTGCCTGGCGCCGGACTTGCGCGCCACCATCGTCACCCACAGTCCGTCGGTGGCGCTGGCCTTGCTGGGGCACGAGCAGGTGGAGGTGATCATGCTGGGCGGGCGCCTGTACCGTCATTCGGTGGTGGGGGTGGGCGCGGCCACGCTCGACGCCATCGCCCAGGTGCGCGCCGACCTGTGCTTTATGGGCGTGAGCAGCATCGATCCGGAGGCGGGGCTGTCGACCGGCGACTTCGAGGAGGCGGCCGTAAAGCGTGCCATGTGGCGCGCGGCGGCGCACACGGTGGTGCTCGCCTCGCCGGAAAAGCTGGCGACGGCATCGCCTTACCGGATTGCCAGTGCGCACGAGATCGGCGCCATCGTGGTGGCGGCCGGTACCGACGAGGCCTTGCTGGCGCGCTATCGTGCGCTCGGGGTGACGGTGCACGTGGCGCAGGCGCCGGATAGATGACGTACGCCAGGCCCGCGCCGGCCCGCTGAAGCCTCTTCAAGGCAAGCGTGTCTACTGGCCGTCCGGCATTCCCGCTAAGGCAATCGGATGCGCCGTAGATTCTTGCAGAACATGATTTAGACGGCAATTCACTGCCGTATTGGCAATGATATTGGTACGTACACAGCCAAATGCCTCTTTTTGCAACAGATTAGGTGGTGCGCAAGTGAATTGCGGCAAGTGTCGACGAACCGCGCTCAAAGCATGCTAAAGTATTTCTCGAAAGAATTTAAACGATCTTAATCGCAATTTCTCCGACCGGGAATACCTCCACATGAAAATCAGCTTCCGCGCCAAACTGTACCTGCCCTTGATCCTCAGTTGGCTGTGCTTGTCCGGTATGACCCTGTTTCACATCTTCGAGAGCAAACAGCAGCGTTTCGACGAGCGGCGCCTTGCCCTCAAGTTTGCGACCGATGTCGGCATGTCGACCATCAAGGAGTATGCGGCGCTGGCCGCCAGCGGCGCCGTTTCCGAGGCGAAGGCGCAACAGGAAGCGTTGGGACGCCTGAAGGCGATGCGTTATGGCAAAGATGGCTATTACACGGTCATCAGTTCAGCGCCGAAAATGCTGATGCATCCGATGAAAGCCGAACTGGTCGGAAAGGACATGACAGATTTCAAGGATGCCCACGGCACCTATCTGTACCGTAACGTCGCCGCGATCGCCCAAGGCAAGGGCGAGGGCTGGGTCGAGTATGTGTGGCCCAAGCCGGGCAACCCGGACCAGACCCGCGTCTTTGCCAAGGGCGCCTACGTACTGACCTACAAGCCGTGGGACTGGACGTTTCTCACCGGGCTCTACCTCGACGACCTGCAGGACGCGTTTGTCGCCGACCTGTGGCGCGCGGCCCTCATGCTCGGCGCCGTCGGCGTGGTGCTCACGGTCGTGGTCGTGGCAGTCATCCGCAGCGTGGCGCGTTCGATGCGCCACGCCGTCGACGCGGCCGACGCGGTGGCGCGGGGCGACCTGACCCATGCCATCGGCGTCAACGGCGACGATGAGTTCGCACGATTGCTGTCTTCGCTCGCCACCATGCAGCACAGCCTGTCCGGTGTGGTCAGCGAAGTGCGCCGGGGAACGCACACGATCGCGGCCGCCTCGTCCCAGATTGCCGAAGGTAACCTGGACCTGTCGGCGCGCACGGAGCAGCAAGCCGGCTCGATCGAGGAAACCGCTGCCTCGCTGGAAAAACTGGCGTCGAACGTGCGGCAAAACGGCGAACATGCGCTCAAGGCCAATACGCTGGCCCGTTCGGCATCCGATGTCGCCACCCACGGCGGCGAGGTCGTGGCGCGGGTGGTTGAAACGATGGAGACGATTAATACCTCGGCCCGCAAGATCGTCGATATCATCGGCGTCATCGACGGCATCGCGTTCCAGACCAATATCCTGGCGCTCAATGCCGCGGTGGAGGCGGCGCGCGCCGGCGAACAGGGCAGGGGATTTGCCGTCGTGGCCGCCGAAGTGCGCAGCCTGGCGCAACGCTCGGCCGCGGCCGCCAAGGACGTGAAGTCGCTCATCGGCGATTCGGTGGCCAAGGTGGAACTGGGCAGCGAGCTGGTCAACCAGGCAGGCACGACCATGAACCAGATCGTCGGCAGCGTCAGGCTGGTGACCGAGATCATCGGCGAAATCGCCGAGGCCGGGCGGGCCCAGCAAACGGGCATCAACCAGATCAGCGAGGCGGTGTCGGACATGGATGCCGCCATGCAGCAAAATGCCGCCCTGGTCGAAGAGGCCGCCGCCACCTCGGCTGCCTTGCATGAGCAGGCATCGAACCTGGCCGATGTGGTCAGCGTGTTCACGCTGCCGCAGGCCGATGCGGGCGAGCGCGCCGCCTCGCCGCAGGCGCCGGCTCCTCGCGCACCGGCGCGGCGCGCGCCGACAACCCTGGCAGTGGCCCACCTTGCCACTTGACCGGCTGGCTGACTGAGCCGGCGCGGCGCGACGGCGCAGGTGGCATGGACGTAAAAAAGCCGGCATCGCATGCCGGCTTTTTCGATTGAGGCAGCTTAACCCTGGCGGTTCGGCTCGGCGACGTAGATCTCGACGCGGCGGTTGCGCGCGCGGCCGGAAGCGTCGTCGTTCGAGGCGATCGGCTCGCGCTCGCCACGGCCGTCGATCATGATGCGGTTCGGCGACACGCCGCGCGCGGCGAGGTAGTCGCGCGTCTGGGCGGCACGGTCGACCGACAGCGGCTGGTTGACGGCGTCGCCGCCGGTGCTGTCGGTGTGGCCGATGATGGTCACGGTGGTCGAAGGATTTTCCTGCAGCGTCTGCGCAAAGCGCTCGAGCACCGGACGGAAATTCGATTTGATGTCGGAGCGGCCGGTGTCGAACGAGACGTCGGCAGGCACTTCGAGCTTCAGGCGGTTATCCTGGGTCTGGCTGACCTGGATGCCGGTACCGCGCGTGGCTTGTTCCATGGCTTGCTTTTGCTGTTCCATGCGGTTCGACCAGATGTTGCCGATCAGTGCACCGGCAGCGCCGCCGATCAGCGCGCCCTTGCCGGCACGCCCGCCGTGGCCCGATGTTGCGCCGATAATCGCGCCCAGGCCGGCGCCAACACCAGCGCCTGTTGCCGTACCGCGCTGGGTGGCGGACATGTCGGCGCAACCGGTTGCCATCATGGCGACGACGGTGAGGCCGATCAGGGATGTAGTCAGGTTCTTTTTCATAGTGTGGCTCCTAAAAGTAATTAATCCGTTTCGCTGTCACACCAGGCTAAACCAGGCACGACCGCGAAACGGATCGGACATCGATTGATGGCCGGATGCTGCGTCGGCTAGATACCTCGGCCGCTGATGAGGCGAACCAGGATCATGATGACAGCGACGACCAGCAGGATGTGGATGAAGCCGCCAATTGTATAGGAAGTGACCAAGCCAAGCAGCCACAGGATCAGGAGTACTACGGCGATTGTATAGAGCATGATATTGTCCTCGGTGGGTTTTTTTAGACGACTGTATGTCGTGAATGCAGTATGCAGAACTCTTGCATGCCGCTCCGTACGCTGGCGTACATTAAGAATAAGTTTTTTGTTCGTTTTGCAAGGCGGGCAACCATCCCAATGCGCCCGCCAGGCCAACCAGACCGATCAGGCAGGCGACCAGGCCGCCGGCAATCAAAAACACCACGTCCTGGGCCTGCATTGTGGCGCTGCTGCCCGCCGCGACAGGTCCCGCGGCGCTGAAACCAAACAGCGTCACGATAATGCCCCAAGCTAAAATGCCGATCCAAACCATGCGGTTCATGATAATTCCTTCGTCTCTGGTAATACTGCCGCGCCTTTTGCTGCAGGCGTGACGCTATTTTCGCGTCTGCTCATCAGTAGATCGGTTCGTTGCCGCACATTGCAAAGAAGAAAAGAAAAAGCCCAGGGGAAATATCCACTGGGCGTTGTTTTTTAGTACAGCGTAGTACAGCCGAATCGGATCAGGCGGCCGAACGCAAGGTTCCGTTGACGACCTTGACGCGGTCGCCGGTGCGCCAGCCGGCCGCGCTCTGCTGATGGAAAGTGCGCGAGCCGCCATCGTCGAGGCGCACGCGGATTTCGTAGCTGCGCGTCGCTTTCAGGCTGCCTTCAACCTGGTTGCCGACCACCGCGCCGCCGACCGCCCCGGCGACGGTGGCGAGCTTGCGGCCATTGCCGCCGCCGACCTGGTTGCCGAGCAGGCCGCCGAGCACCGCGCCACCGGCGGCGCCCAGGCCGCTGCCTTGCGCGCGCTGGGTAATTTCGCGTACCGACTCAATGTTGCCGCAATGCGTGCACCAGCGCTCGCCCGCCGGTTCGGCTGCGGCGCTGCGTGCCGCGTCCGCTCTGTGCGCGGCCGGCTGGCGTGCCGGCGCTTGGGCGTTGTCGTACAGCGCGGCGCGGTCGCGT
Organism: Telluria sp.; assembly: GCA_036386755.1. GTDB lineage: Bacteria > Pseudomonadota > Gammaproteobacteria > Burkholderiales > Burkholderiaceae_D > Telluria_A. The sequence goes on along the minus strand of DASVVC010000146.1, from coordinate 143,272 downwards.
TCCTGCTGCGACGGCCGGCGCGCGGCTTGCTCGGCGGCGTCGCGCTTGTCTTCACGGTCGCGCTCGGCACGCAGGTCGTCCATGCGCCCGTTCTCGGCCCGCTGCGCGGTGCGGTAGCGCGCGCCATCGCGGTCGGTGTCGCTGCCTTGCGCGTCGAGTGCGGCCAGGGTGCGCGGCGCGCCCGCTGGGGCGCCGCTTTGCAGTGTCGAGGCCAGCACCGCGCGGTCGATTTCGCTCAGTTCGCTTTTGGCTGGCGTGCCGCCGATGGACGAGGGAATCCAGCCGAGGATGGCGGCGGTGCCGGCACCGCAAAACACGATCACCGCGACGGCGGCGGCGATCAGCAGGGGATGCTGGGCGCTACGGGGCGCAGGGGAGGAGGGCGTCGTCATGGTGATTCCTTGTTGGTTTATGTTTGGTGGTGCACTGTCGGGTTGATGGGCGCCATTCTCCCGAGGATGGGGCGGCCCTTCCGTGCGTCACCGTACATACTTTGCCTGTTATTGCCGTTACGCTGATGAAAATTGTTTGCAAATGTATCCGAAGTATTTACCTGGCCCTACCAAACTAATGATCGCTATCCGTTTTGACTTATGGTCGACCACGTGCATTGCCCAGCGGAGGGAGCGATGAATCACGTTTCCGCCGTTGAGTTCGACCACCCGAACGGCAACCAGCTTCTCGCCGCCTTGCCGCACAGCGACCTTGCGCGGCTGTCTCCCTTGCTCGAACCGGTGCAGGTGGAAGTGGGGGAGGTGCTGTACGAGCCGGCCGAGCCGGTCCGTCATATCTATTTCCCGCACGATAGCCTGATTTCTCTCCTGGGCGTGGCCGAAGGACGCATGACGCTCGAGGTCGGCCTGGTCGGACGCGAAGGCATGCTCGGCGCGACCGTCGCGCTCGGGCATGACACGGCGCAAACGCGCGCCATCGTCCAGCGCGCCGGCTGCGCCAGCCGCATGGACAGCGCCAAGTTCCGCACCGAGTTCGCGCGCAATCCGGCCTTGCAGCGGGTGCTGTACCGCTACACCGATACCTTGCTGGCGCAGGCGATCCAGATCGCCGTGTGCAGCCGCTTCCACGTGCTCGAAGCGCGCCTGGCGCGTTCGCTGCTGATCACGCGCGACCGCCTCAAGTCCGACAAATTTCATCTGACGCACGAATTCCTGGCGCATGCGCTCGGCGTGCGCCGGGTTGGCGTGACCAAGGCCGCCAGCGCCTTGCAGCAGCAGGGGCTGATCATCTACAGCCGCGGCAATATCGAGATCCTCGACGTGCAGGGACTGGCCGCGGCCTCCTGCAAATGCTACGAGATCGTCAAGGAAGCGGGCGCCAGCGCCCTGTCGACCGCCTTCGTCTGAACCTGCCGGACGGCGCCGGCCTGCGGGCCTGGCCGCTGTCCGCGTGCCGGCTCGCGGCATGCCCCCATTGCTCCAGACCTTGCTCCAGACCTTGCTCCACACCTTGCTCCACACCTTGCTCCGGTACCGCCGACTGTTCCAGGCAGGATCGGCCGTTGGCGGCCGCGTCGATGTGCAACCAGGCGCCCGAAAACCTGCAAACGACACCATCCCGGCTCATCGTTTCTTCGGTCCCTGGTGCATGACAAAACAGCAGGCGTAAAAAAACCCCGCAAGCGGGGCCGCAAGCGGGGTTTTTTTTCATCAATCAGGCAAACCGGATCATTTCGGTGGCTTGACCTGATTGCCGATGACGCCGCCGACAGCTGCGCCGCCAACGGTACCGACAGCGCTGCCGCCGGTCAGGACGCCACCGACAACTGCGCCGGCACCGGCGCCGATGGCCGTGTTCTTATCCTGGGCCGACATGCCTGCGCAGCCACCCAAACCGAGCGCCACCGTGACCAGTGTCGCGCTCATTACCAGTTGCTTGATTGTTTTCATGATGATGCCTCTTTAATTGTAAAGCTTACTTCATGCGAATGTCGTTTTTCACCGACTTCACACCTTTGACGTTACGTGCGACTTTGCTCGCGGTAGCGATGCTGTCTTGTGCAGCAACGAAGCCGCTCAGCTGAACAACACCTTTGTAGGTTTCGACATTGATTTCCGCAACTTTCAGGGTTGGCTCGTTGACGATGGCCGCCTTGACGCTGGTGGTGATCACGCTGTCGTCAACGTATTCGCCCACGCTTTCTTTTTTGTCGGTCGATGCGCAGCCGACAACGGTGGTCAGCATCAGGGCGGCGATCAGGGTCGATACGATTTTCAGGTTTTTCATGGGGTGTTCCTCTATGGTGGTGGTCTATGTTGTTATGCGTTCGGCGGTGCATGTCGCCCAACCGATGTGTCTAGATTAGGGCTTGCCGGGCTCATGGTCTGTTCGGCAACGCACATAAGTGACAAAACGCAATTTTCCAGACTCAGCGGCGTGGACGGACGTTCTGGGCGCCGGCGTTGCTCTTGTCTGGGCGCGCGCTCTTGCCCGGCGGCGGCGCCACCGGCTTTTCGCGCGCCTCGGCCAGCAGGCGCGCGCAGCCGCTTTCCTGGCCGGGTCCGGTGTTGACCAGGGGCAGCAGGGCGGCCGGCGCCGCGACCAGGCCCAGCGCCAGCGCGCCGCCGGCCTTCATGGCCAGCACGCCCTTGTCGATGCTGACATCGGGCTTGGAGAAGCTGCCGCGCACATGCAGGGGCGAGCGCAGCGAGAAAATGCGCAAGCCCTTGGTCTTCGGATCGAGCGTCAGGTCGATCTGTTCGTTGGCCAGGTTGACGGTGCCGTCGCCCGTGATGGCCGCCTCTTCGGTATCGACCACGAAGGTGCGCGTCTGCATCAGCCCGTCGGTGACCTTGAAGTCGCTCGCCATGCAATTGAGCTTGACCTGCTTGTCGCCGAACAGCTTGGTCAGCACGATATTGCCGATGTTCAGGCCCATCTGTTCGAGCAGCATCTTGCTCACCGTGCCTTCGTCGATCAGCGCCTTGACTTCGCCATTCGACGCCGCCAGCAGCGAAGCGACCGAATTGCCGGTGGCGGACAACTGGGCGTCGCCGTTGATCTGGCCGACGGTGGCCTTCAATTCCGTAATCGAAGGAAACAGTTCCTTGATCTTGATGTGGCGCGCACTGACCTTGGCGGTGGCCTTGATGGCTTGCTTGCCCTTGCCGCTGCCGTCGAGCTTGATGGTGGAGGTCACGTTGCCGCCGGCCATCTGGAAATTCATCGGCGCCAGGGTGAGCACGCCTTCCTTGAGGATCAGGTGGGTGTTCAGCTTGCTGATCGGCAGCTGCTTTTCGCGCACGATGCGCTCGGCCGCGTAACGCACGTCGGCGTCGATCGCGGTCCAGCGTTCGGTGCGGAACGCTTCGACCGGCAGCACCTTGCCGGTCGGCTGCACCGCCTCGACCCCGCGCGCCTCCTTGCTGGCGTTCGAATCGGCGCCCACCAGCGGCCCCAGGTCGGCGAACTGCAGCAGCTTGGACGACACCGTGCCGCTCAGCTTACCGCGCGGCTTGCCGGTCTGGTATTCGAGGTGGCCGACGATGTCGCTCGAACCGACCTTGCCGGTGAATTTGTCGTAGACCCAGCGGCTGCTCGTTTCGCCCAGCTCGCCAGTCAGGCGGCCCTCGGTGCGAAAGGCCGGCGTTTCCGGCAGCAGCACCCCGGTCAGGGTATATAAGCGCGCCATGCTCGCGCCCGACAGTTTAAGGCGCAGGTCGAGCGCGGCCAGCTTGGTCGGCTTGGTGACGGTGCCTTCGATTTCGATGTGGGTTTTGCCCACGCGCAGGTCGGCCTGGACCGGGTAGGGTGTGCTCTGCTGCTTGAGCGAGAGCACCGCGCCGGCCTTGCCGCCGCCCGTGACCGGGCCGTTGTTGTAGGTGCCGCGCAGCTTCCAGCTGATGCCGTAGGCGGGGTCGGCGTTGACGGTGTCTACGTCGGCCGTCAGGTCGATGTCTTCCACCGCGTCGTTGAACTTGACCACGCCCTTGGTCAGGACCACGCGTTCGAGGTCGAGCTTCCAGCGCGCCGGCTTGTCTTCCTGGCGGAAGGTCCAGTTGTTCTTGCCGTCCTTGTCGCGGCGCAAGTCGACCGCCGGCGCGTCGAAGCGCAGCACCGGAATGGCGATCGTCTTGTGCAGCAGCGCGAACGGATTGAGCGAAAACGAAAACTGTTTCACGCTGGCCATGTCGCCCGTGCCCATTCCAACTGGCTGGCCGACATGCACATCGTTGGCGACCAGGTGCGGCCAGGGCACCGCGTCGCGCCAGGTGCGGTCGCGTTCGGCCATGACGGCAGCCGGCTTTTCCCAGCTCAGCTTAAGGTCGCCCTTGACCTCGAACGGGCGCTCGATCGCTTCGCTGGCCTTGGCATTGAGCCAGGGCCTGGCCTTGTTCCAGTCGTAGGTGAGCAGGACGGCGAGCGCGATCAGGGGGATGGCCACCAGCACGGCCACGATGGCGAGAATAATCTTGGTGCGGCGCGCCAGCGGTGTGCGGCGGCCGGACGGGACCGGGGCGGCTTGACTCATGATGATCCTTATTGTGGGAATAGTGGCACTTTAAGCGATAAGGGTAACGCTGCTTTGTACGTTAGCGCACGGTCGATTGCGCGCTTGGGCGTAAAACATTTGCTATGTGCGGCAGCGAACCGAACTTGCCAATAAATCAGCTTATAACGTTATCACGACATCACTACACCTCATGGAGAAACACGATGAATACACAAATCAAGAATCAAGTCAGTAAAGTTGTTTGCGCCGCACTGGTTATGACACTGGTCGCTTGCGCCAGTTCGCAAAAAGCACCGGCAACGGCTGACGTGGCCGTGTCCAAGAATGCCGTGGAAAACGCCGTGAGCGCCGGCGCCGCCGACCTGGCTCCGGAAGAAATCAATGCCGCCCGCGCCAAGATGATGCGCGCCAACGAAGCCCTGGCCGCCAAGGATTACAAGCTGGCACGCGAACTGGCTACCCAAGCCCAGGCCGACGCCAAGCTGGCACAGAGCAAGGCCAACTCGACCAAGGCGACGACCGCCGCCAATGCCTTGCAGGATGACCTGCGCGTGCTGCGCGAAGAAGTCGACCGCGCCAACAAGCCACAGCAATAAAAATAACAAGTCTGGAAAACAGACGAACGCCGCGCGCCCTCACAGCGGCAGCGCAGGCCCAATGGCCGCGCACAGCAGCACCCATAGCACAAGAAAATGATTGAATTCCGCGCCATATGGCGCCATGACAACAAAAGGAACACTTCCATGAAACATACCCTGATCAAAACCGCCATCCTCGCCGCCGTCTTCACATTGGGTGCTTGCAGCAGCACGCCGACCACCACGCCATTGCTGGACCAGGCCCGTGGCGATTTCGTCGCCGCCAACAACAATTCGCGCGTGTCGACCTTCGCACCACTGGAATTCAAGCAGGCCAGCGAAGCGCTGGAACAAGCCAACGCCGCCGCCGCCCGCAAGGACAGCCTGGAGCAGATCGACAAGCTGGCCTACCTGGCCAAGCAAAAAATCGCCACCGCACAAGAAGTAGCCAAGCAGAAGCAGGCTGAAGCCGATATCGCCGCTTCCGGCAAAGAACGCGACGCCGTGCGTCTCGAAGCGCGTACCGTCGAAGCGGACCGCGCCAAGATGGATGCCGCCGCCGCCAAGGCCGCCGCCGCAGCCGCTTCGGCCGATGCCGCCGCCGCCCAGAACCAGGCCGCCGCCGCACAAGGCCAGGTCGCCGCCGCCGAAGCCCAGACCCGCGAAGCCCAGGCTCGCGCCGCCCAGCTCGAAGCGTTGATGACGGACCTGCAAGCGAAGAAAACCGAACGCGGCCTGATCATCACGATCGGCGACGTGCTGTTCGGCGTGGACCAGGCCAACCTGACCGCCAACGGCCAGGCCACCCTGCGCAAGCTGGCCGATGCATTGGCACAGAACCCGAACCGCACCGTGCTGGTCGAAGGCTTTACCGACAGTACCGGCAGCAGCGCGCATAACCAGCAATTGTCCGAAAAACGCGCCGCATCGGTGCGCGCCGCCCTGGTCGAGATGGGCATTCCGCGCGACCGCGTCGCCATGCGCGCCTATGGCGAAGCCTTCCCGGTCGCGCCGAACGATAACGCCGGCAACCGCCAGATGAACCGCCGCGTCGAAATCGTGCTGTCGAACGAAGGCGCCGCGATCGCCCCGCGCCGTTAATACCCAGCACACTGAAGTTGTAATTTAAAAAGTAAAAGGAATCATCATGGAAGACAATACCAAGCCACTGGCGCACGGATTCGACGTGAAAGCCATCCGCCAGGCAGCCGCCAATCTCGACGACGGCGCCGTCACGGACGGCTACGCGGCCGACCGTGAAGCGGTGATCAACATGCTGAACGACGCGCTCGCCACCGAACTGGTGTGCGTGCTGCGCTACAAGCGCCACTACTACACCGTCAGCGGCGTGGGCAACGGTCCGATCAAGGCCGAATTCCTGGAACACGCGCAGCAGGAGCAGGACCACGCCGATTCGCTGGCCGAACGCATCGTCCAGCTGAACGGTTCGCCGAACTTCAATCCGTCGACCCTGACCGCGCGCAGCCATGCCGAGTACGACGATTCGGACGACGTGCAAGCGATGATCCGCTCGAACCTGATCGCCGAGCGCGTGGCGATCGAATCGTACCGTCAGATGATCGCCGCCATCGGCGAGAAAGACCCGACCACCAAGGCGCTCCTGGTGAGCATCATGGCGGTCGAAGAAGAGCACGCGGACGACATGCGCGATCTGCTGGCTCACTAAGAGCAAAAACGGTAATCCTTTACAGACTTTTTCAACCCACCACTGGAGTTCATCATGTTAGATACCAACACCCGCACGAACGGCGCTTCCAACCTGAACGGCAACGTGAACGCCGTGCAAACCGACGTCAAGACCCTGGTCAAGGATGCCCAGACCCTGCTCTCCGCAGCGGCCGCACTGACCGGCGAGAAAGCCGAAGACATGCGCGCACGCGGCATGGAAATGCTGGACGTGGCGCTGGGCAAGGCATCGCAAGTGCAAGGTCAAGCAATCGTCAAAGGTAAGGAACTGGCGCAAACGGCTGATGTCTATGTTAAGGACAACCCATGGCGCACCATCGCCGCCGCTGCCAGCGTCGGCTTGCTGGTCGGTGTGATCCTGGGCCGTAAATAATCCAAGCCGGGAGAAGCCATGGACAAAACAACTGCAGCAGTACATGGCCCCGGCCTGATGGGCGGCCTGACAGGGCTGGCAAAAAATATCTTCGGACTCGTGGTGTCGCGCGTCGAACTGGCGGCCCTCGAGTTGTCCGAAGTGCGCAATCATGTGCTTGAGTTGCTGGTGATTTTTGCGCTGGCAGTGCTGTGCGCCATGTTTGCGCTGGCCTACGGTAGCGCGACAATTGTTGCACTCGCCTGGGAAAGCATGGGCTGGAAAATCCTCTTGATTATGTTTGCCGTGTTCATCGCCGTGACGGTCGGCCTCGTGCTCAAGGCCAAGGCCATGCTCAAAGAGGGCAAGCTGGCTTTCCCCGAGACCATGAACGAACTCAAGAACGATCGCGACATGCTGCTTTAAGCGGCCATTCAGACGGGAGGATTACGATGGATAACATTATCGGGCTCGAAAAAACGCCAGGCACGGGTAGCGGCACGGGCGGCGACAAGGCCGATTCGGTAGCCGAACGCAAGGCGCGCCTGCTGCGCCAGGGCGATTTCTACCGCGTCGGGATTGCGCATGCCAAGGCCCGGATCAAGCACGATGCGCGTCCCGATGTGCTGTTTCATTCGGCACTCGACCATGCGACCTGGGCGGTCCGCACGCGGATCGACAGCGTGCTGCATCCGACCGGCATCAGCGTTGCGTCGATCATGCCGTATGCCGCGACCATCATCGGCTTCATCACGCGGCGCCGGCTGGTCAAGCCCGCGCTCGGTGTTGCAGCCGTGCTGGGCGGCGTGGCGTGGTACCTGCAGCAGCGCCGCACGGGGCAGACGCAGAACTAGTTGACAACCATGCCGGGCAAGCGAACCCGGCCTTGCAACAAGAACGGAAAAATATGGTGGGGCTTGAGCGGCGTCGCAATCTTCGGATTCGACGCCGTCTTTTTTTGCCGACGTGTTTTCATCTATACTGCATTCTTCTCCGCTGCATTTTTCTGCGCTGCATTTCTCTACGCTTGATTTTGCACCTCCAAATTTTTCATTTTTCCACTTCTTCCATCCTGGTTTCTTCCATCCCGACTTCATTCCGGCCATCTTATGACTGACATCAACACACTGAACCCCGACAAGCTGCGTATCGTGCTCGTCCTGCAAGGCGGCGGCGCGCTGGGCGCCTACCAGGCCGGCGTCTACCAGGCGCTGCACGAGCACAAGCTGGTGCCGGACTGGATCGTCGGCACCTCGATCGGCGCCATCAATGCGGCGCTGATCGCCGGCAACGAACAATCGGTGCGGCTGGAGAAAATCAAGGCCTTCTGGGACCGCGTCTCGCATCCGGACGCGCTGGACATGACCCGGGTCGACGACCGCCAGCGGCGCTCGAATATCTGGCTCAATACCTTCGACACCGTCATGCGCGGGGTACCGGGTTTTTTCAAGCCGCGCCTGTTCAGCGGTTTTCCGTTCGGGATGACGGTGGCGCCCGAGGAAGCCTCGTTCTACGACACGCTGCCGCTGCGCGAGACGCTCAAGGAACTGGTCGACTTCGACTATCTCAATGAAGAGGGCGGCATGCGCCTGACGGTGAACGCGGTCAATGTGCGCAGCGGCGAGCTGGCCCACTTCGACAGCCAGAGCGGGCAGCTGTGCGCCGACCATGTGCGCGCCAGCGGCAGCCTGCCGCCGGCTTTTGCCCCGGTGCGCATCGATGGCGAACTGTACTGGGATGGCGGCCTGTATTCGAATACCCCGCTCGAATCGGTGCTGCGCGAGCTGCCCGGCGGCGACACCATCTGCTTCATGGTCGATTTGTGGAGTGCGGAAGGGGAGGAGCCGGTGACGATGGACGAAGTGAACACGCGCCAGAAAGACGTGACGTACGCGTCGCGTTCGAAACGCCATATCGAAGACTACAGCGCCACCCATGCGCTGCAGCACAAGCTGCGCCAGATGTATGCGCGCATGCCCGAGAGCGAGCGTACCGAGCAGGACCGGCGCGAACTGGAGGCGCTCGGTTGCGACGCCACCTTGCACATCGTGCGCATTCCGTACGCCGGGCGCGACTGGCACATGGCGGCCAAGGACGTCAACTTTTCGAAGGGATCGATCGAGTGGCGCTGGGAGCAGGGTTACCGCGATGCGCTGCGCGCGCTCAAGCACGCGGGCTGGCTGGTGATGGTGGCCGAAGAAACGGCCGTGGTGGTGCATGAATTGCCGCCGGAGCAGGATGACTGGGTCGCCGCGGCGGCTTGATGCCCATCGCCGGGCGCCGCCGGACGGCGCGCCGGCAAATTCATCCGGTCAGCCGCCTGCGGCTGCCTGTGCGCGGGCGCCGGCCATGTCTTTCTGGTAGTTCGCCTGCGCCTCTTTATTGCAGGCGCTGCGCTCGGACGCCGGCAGGGCGCGGCAGGCGCCCTTGGCTTCCTGCAGGGCCGCGCCCATTTCCTTGCGCAAGGTACGCAGGCGCGCTTCGGCGGTGACGTCTTCGCGCGACCAGCGCGCCGGATTGCCACGGGCGATTTCCGCCGCTTGCTGGCGCGCGGTGGCGGCCGGCACGTTCTGGTCGGTCGAGGTCTGTGCCATCTGGGCGTTGGCAGCACTCATTGCCATCAGGCAGGCGGCGGCAACGGTGGCGCGCAGCAATGCGCCTGAGATCATTCTGTTCACGGGCTTGCGCATGGCAGCTCCTTGTATGTTCGATATGGTGGGGCAAAAAAAACCGGCGCACGCGGCGCCGGTTCTCGACTTCTTACAGGCGCCCGGTGATGAGCAGCACAATCAACACCACCACGATCAGGCCGGTGATGCCGCTTGGGCCGTATCCCCAGCTGCGGCTGTGGTTCCAGGTAGGAAGAACGCCGATCAGCGCAAGAATGAGGATAACGAGAAGAATGGTACCCATGGTGGGCTCCTTAAAAGTGGTCGAGCTGTTGAAACAGGTCGTGAGTTATTGTAGGTAGGTGGGGTAGTACGAAAACGTAGTGCGAAAACGGTCGTGCGACAACTTAGTAGCGGTAGACGCGGCCGTCGACCAGGCGCACGCGGTTGCCCACGCGCAGGTCGTACACGCTGTCCTGCACAACGGTGCGGGTTTCGCCGTTTTGCAGGCGCACGTTAATCTGGTACATGTCCTGGCCGTTGCCCTGATTGCGGTTCGCTTCGACCTTGTTGCCGACGACGGCGCCGCCGACGGCACCGGCGACGGTGGCTGCGGTGCGGCCGCTGCCGCTGCCGACCTGGTTGCCGACCAGCGCGCCGACGATACCGCCGACAACCGCGCCGGTGCCGTTGGTCTGGCCGTCATTGCGGGTGACCTGGATCGATTCGATGGTGCCGTAGCCAGCCGACGCCGAGGCGGGATTGTCGTAGGCGCCGTTGTTGGACGGCTGGGACGAGGTGCTGGCGCAGCCGCTGAGCATGGCAGTGGTGGCGATGACGATTGCTGCGATAGTCTGAGTCGATTTCATGTTGTTCTCCTGACAAAGTGTGAAGCCAGCATAATCAGCAACAATCATCGGGTCTGTGCGCTGCCGCACTCAGTTCCATCCAGTCGGGTTCGGCTTGACTTGTTGGTTTTTTGCCACTAATCTCGCTGTGTTCGCCAGCGAACAGATGTTCCGTGGCACTTCCCGTAAAACGGTGAGCAGCGATGTATTGTCACTGGAGAAAAGCAAGATGAAACGAGCAGTCACCACCGCCCTGATCGGCACCTTCCTGATGTCGGCCGCCCTGTGCGCCAGCGCGGCCACGCCGGAGGCGAAGGCGGCCTACAAACAGGCCACGGAGTTGGCGGCAGCCACGTACAAGGCGGACCGTGCGCGCTGCGACGTCATTACGGGCAACCCGAAAGAGGTGTGCGTGGAAGAAGCCAAGGCAGCGCGCGTGCGCGCCGTGGAAGAAGCGAGCGCCATCTACAAGAACACGCTCAAGGCATACACCCAGTCGCGCCTGACGATCGCCTCGGCCAACTACGACCTCGACAAGGCCAAGTGCAAGGCGCTGACCGGCAACGACAAGGATGTCTGCATTCAGCAGGCAAAGTCGACCCTGATTGCGGCCCAGGCCGACGCCAGGGCGGACAAGAAAGCGATCGAAGCGCGCACCGATGCGCGCGACGACAAACGAACGGCCGAGTACAAGGTCGCGCTTGAAAAGTGCGATGCGTTTGCCGGAGCGGCCAAGGACACGTGTGTCTCAGCCGCAAAATCTCAGTACGGGAAATAAGCCGTACTACAACAGCTCATATCGAGCATTTTTTTACCACCACCAAGGAGTCCACCATGAAAATCGCAAAACGTCTGTCGACCATGCTGTTTGCCGCTACCCTCGTTGCCACCATGGCTGGTTGCGCTTCGACCGCGACCAAGGAAGGCACGGGCGAATTTATCGATGACACCGTGATCACCGCCAAAGTGAAGGCATCGATCTTCAACGAGCCTACGCTGAAAGCGTCGGAAATCAACGTTGAAACCTTCAAGGGCGACGTGCAACTGTCCGGCTTCGTGGCCGACCCTGCCGACGCGACCAAAGCTGCCGATGTGGCACGCGGCGTGAAGGGTGTAGTATCGGTCAAGAACGACGTACGTGTGAAGTAAGCTGAGCTCTTCAGGCTGGCCCGCAGTGGCCGGCCTGCGGCGCCGGCTCTATAATGTGAAGATTTTATGCAGCTTGCAGATCCGATTCCGGCACCCGCCAATGAAAACCCCGCTCCTTCGCTAGAAGGCGCCGCCGTCAAGGCAGCCCCCGCCGATGCCGGCGCGGAGCATCCCGATCCACTTAATTCCACTTCCGCGCACACGCTGCGCATCCCGATCCATGTCAACGCGCGCGGGCTGGCGCTGGGCATCATCGCGACGATTGCCTTCGTCTACGCGCTCCAGTGGGCGCAAAAATTCCTGGTCCCGCTCCTGCTCGGGATCTTCATCGCCTACACGCTCAATCCCGTGGTCCTGTTTCTCGAACGGCGCATGCGCGTCAAGCGCGCGATCGGCGCCACCATCGTCACGGTTGCCATCCTGGTGCTGATGGGCGGGGTGCTGAACCGGGTGCAGGGCGAGTTTTTCAACATCATCGACGAATTGCCGACGATTACGCAGAAAGTCACGCGCCTGCTCACCAACGCCAGCGGCGGGCAGCCGAGCACGATCCAGCAGATGCAGGCGGCGGCGGCCCAGATCGAGCAAGCCACGTCCAACGTGGGTGGACGTCCCTCCACGCGCAAGGCGATGCCGGCCGCGGCCGCCGCCGGCGGCACCTTCAAGATCATGGACTGGGTGCTGGCCGGCTCGATGGGCTTCATCGGTTTTGTGACGCAAGCGACGATGGTGGTGTTCCTGGTGTTCTTTTTGCTGCTTGCGGGCGACACCTTCAAGCGCAAGCTGGTCAAGCTGACCGGGCCGTCGCTGAGCCGCAAGAAGGTGACCGTGCACATCCTGGACGACATCAATACCTCGATCCAGAACTATATGTTCATGCTGCTCGTCACCAATACCTTGCTGGCGCTGCTGATGTGGGTAGCCCTGCGCGCCATCGGCCTCGAAAACGCGGGCGCGTGGGCGATTTTCGCCGGCCTGATGCACATCATGCCGTACTTCGGCCCGCTGTTGATCACCGCGCTGACGGGCCTGGTTGCCTTCATGCAGTTCGAGTCGCTCGAAATGGTCTTGCTGGTGGCCGGTTCCTCGCTCGCGATCGCCACCCTGGTCGGTACCGTCATCGCCACCTGGATGACCGGCAAGATCGCCAAGATGAACCCGGCCGCCGTGTTCGTCAGCCTGCTGTTCTGGGGCTGGCTGTGGGGCATGTGGGGCTTGCTGCTCGGCGTGCCGGTGGTCGTGATGATCAAGGTCGTGGCCGAACGGGTCGAAGGCATGGAAGTCTTGGCCGAGCTGCTGGGCGAGTAAGCCGGTTGCGGCGGCGGGGTAGGGGTAGGGCGGCATGCCTTTGCGCCCGCGCCGCCGTATGTTAGGCTTGCAGATCGTCAATTCAGAAGCGCGCTTTCTTCATGCTCCAGTTAAAAAATCTTGCGCTCTGGCTGTCCGGCCCGGGCTTGTCCAGGGCCGCGTTCGCCGTGCTGGTTGGCGGCGTGTTCGCCGGCGCCGCCTGCGCGCAATCGGTCGCCTTCACCTTCGATGATGGTCCCTCGCTGGCCGAGACCCCACGGCTCACGCCCAAGCAGCGCAACGACGCCATGCTCGCCGCGTTGGCCAAGCATCAGGTCAAGGCGGCGCTATTCGTTACCGCCGGCAATGGCGCCGACAAGAGCGCCGGCTATGCGCTGGCGCGTGCCTGGGGTGAGGCCGGCCACGCGATCGGCAATCACACGATGACCCATCCGGACCTCGATGGCGCCAAGGTCAGCCTGGCGCAATACCAGCAGGAAGTGCTGGACTGCGACAAGATCATCTCCACCTTGCCCGGTTACCAGAAATGGTTCCGCTACACGTATCTGCGCGAAGGCAGCGCTCCCGACAAACGCGACGGCATGCGCGACTTTCTCGCAGCGCAGGGCTACCGCAACGCCTACATCAGCCTCGACACGAGCGACTGGCGCCTCGACGAGCACCTGGCCGAGACGCTGGCAAAAAACAGCAAGGCCGACCTGGCGCCCCTGAAAACAGCCTACCTGGCGCATGTGAAGGAGCGCGCGCTGGCCTACCGCGCCTTGTCGCAACGGCTGCAGGGACGCGACATTGCCCAGGTCATCCTGCTGCACCACAATTTGATCAACGCGCTGTTTCTCGACGATGTGATCGGCATGTTCAAGGACATGGGCTGGACCATCGTGACGCCGGCCAAGGCGTTCGCGGACCCGGTGTACCAGTTCTCGCCGCAACGCCCCGCCCACGGGCAAAGCCTGCTGCTGTCGATTTCGCGCAGCCTCGGCATGGACAAGCCGGACGAGAAGAAACGCCTGCAAGACGATGGCGAGGCCGACATCGGCCGCCTGAAAGCACAAGGATACTAGGATCACATGCTCGCCAATTTACCTTACGAATTACAGATCGCGCTGCGTTATACCAGCGCGCAACGCCGCAGCGAACGCAATCCGATGCTGTCGGTCATTTCCCTCATTTCGGTCAGCGGCATTGCGCTGGGCGTGGCCGCGCTCATCGTGGTGCTGTCGGTGATGAACGGCTTCCAGAAGGAAGTGGCGGCGCGCATGCTGTCAATGATTCCGCACATCGAAGTCATCGACGAGCGCGGCGGCCTGCCCAACTGGGAGCAGACCTTGCAGCAGGCGCGCAGCAATCCGGCCGTGTCCGGCGGCGCGCCGTTCGTCACCTTGCAGGGCATGCTGCTCTACGACGAGACCATGCGCCCGGTGGCGGTGCAGGGCATCTTGCCGGCGGCCGAAAAAACGGTGTCGAGCATCGCCGATCGCATCAAGGGCGGCACGCTGGACGATTTGCAGCCGGGCCGCTTCAATATCGTGCTCGGCTACGAACTGGCCAGCAAGCTGGGCGTCAAGCCCGGCGATAGGTTGTCGCTGCTGGTGGCGCCGCAGGGCGGGGCGGCCACGGCCTGGACGCCGCGCCGGCAAGTGTTCACGGTGACCGGGACCTTCAATGTCGGGCACAACGACTACGATTCGAGCGTGGCGCTGGCGCATATCGACGACGCGCGCGCGGTCGAGCAACTGGCGCTGCCGTCCGGTTTGCGACTGAGTTTGCATGACCTGCACCAGGCGCCGAAGGTCGCGCAGGAATTGTCCCGCAGCATGCCGCAGGAGCTGATGTTCCGCGACTGGACGCGCCAGAACGAAGTCTGGTTCGCGGCCCTGCAATCGCAAAAGCGCATGATGTTTTTGATCCTGGTACTGATTATTGCGGTGGCGGCGTTCAACCTGGTGTCCACCCTGGTGATGAAGGTCAACGACAAGCAGGCCGATATCGCGATCCTGCGCACCCTGGGCGCATCGCCGCGCTCGATCATGGCGGTGTTCATGATGCAAGGCGCGCTGGTGGGCGTGATCGGGACTGCGGCCGGGGTGGCGGCGGGCGTGCTGGTGGCCATGAATATCGACGTGATCATGCCGGTGGTGGAGAAGCTGCTGGGCAGCAAGCTGCTGTCGAAAGAGATTTATTTCTTGAGTTCGGTACCGTCGGACCCGCAATGGCAGGATATCGTCATGATCGGCGGCGTGTCGGTGGCGCTGGCGTTCGTGGCGACCTTGTATCCGAGTTACGGCGCGGCGCGGATTAATCCGGCGGAATCGTTGCGCTATGAGTAGGGTGGCCTCACGCGTCGCTGCCGTTGAATATGAATGATTTACGCCAATTTGAGCTGGAAGTACTCCATTTGTTAGGGAGTTCAACACCCTACGGTGACACGCTTCCCCTCCTTGCACGGTCCGCAAGCAGGATCGGGGTTGAGTACACTGGCGTGGGATATTTTCTAAGTTTTGATTCTCCCAGCCTCCCCGCGGCGCGCGAAGTACTCTCAGACCCATGCGTCGTCGGTGAGGTGGACGACATTGAGTGCGGCTTTATCGCCTTCGTAGAAAATCATTCGTTGACGCTGGAGTGTTACACATCAAGCGATGCCGGCATTCCGCCGGACTATCGAGACCGCGACGTGGTCCTGAGGATCGAAACCCCTGTCTTCATCGGCATCCCATCAGAGGATCAGTGATTCGAGGCCATTGTTCTCGCACGACCGAGGTCAGTTCAGCGGACGCTTACGCCCGCGGCGCAAGCGCTGCCCCGCGAGCCAGTCGCCTTGGTTCTCTTCAAAGCCATTTGCCGCCGCAGCGCGAATCGGCATGTCTCCACATGAACGCCGCTCAGCGAATCCGCGTCACCTTCGCCGCCGAGGCCTGCCCGCCACCGGTGACTTCATCGGGCTTGTGCTTCAGACTACCCAACTGCAGCGCATACTGGCGCGCGAACTCGGCGCCCAGGAAGAAAATCTGCGCCGAGTAATACACCCACAGCAGCAGGGCGATCATCGACCCGGCCGCGCCGAAACTGTTGGCCACGCCGCTGTTACCGATATACAGCCCGATTATGAATTTCCCCAGGGTGAACAAGGCCGCCGTCCCCAGCGCGCCGATGGTCACGTCGCGCCACGACAGCTTGATGCGCGGGAGCATTTTGTAGATCACGCCGAACAGCGTGGCAATGACCAGGAAACTGATCCCCCACGATACCCACGACAGCAGCACCGCGGCATCCTTCCACAAGCCGTTCATGTATTTTTCCAGCACGGCCAGCGCGGCGCTGATGACCAGCGACACCATCAGCAAAAAGCCCAGTACCAGGATCAGCCCGAACGACAGCAGGCGCGTGCGCACGATGTCCCACCAGGTCGCATCGGTCGAGGCCGGCACCGACCAGATCTCGTCCAGGCTGTCCTTGAGCTCCGAAAACACGGTGGTGGCGCCGAACAGCAGCAGGGCGGTGGCGATGACGGTGGCCCAGATCCCGCTTTCCTTGTTCTGGGCGCCGGCCAGGATCAGCTGGATCGCCTCCGCGCCCTGCCTGCCGACCAGTCCCTTGAGTTCGTTAATCAGCTGGCCTTGCGCCGCTTCGGCCCCGTAGAAAAAGCCGGCGATGGCAATGACGAGCACCAGGATCGGCGCCATCGAAAACAGGGTGTAGAACGCCAGTGCCGCGCCCTTGCTGGCGGCGCGGTGCGCGAACCATTCGGTGACCGCGCAGCGCATCACATTGACCAGTTGTTTGGAGTACGGCGCCCATTCCTTGATTTCCATGTTCGTAACTTTCTTTAAATTCGCGCGGGGAGCATGCGCCCCCCGCAAAACAGGCCGTGGCCCTTGTTATTGGACGCGTTTTTCGATCGTGATTTGCTCGACTTCAACGCGCCGGTTCGGCTCCAGGCACTTGATCAGCGCGGCGCGGTTTTTCTCGGTGCAGGTGACCACCGGATTGGCCTCGCCCTTGCCGTAGGCTTTCAGGCGCGCGCCGTCGATGCCCTTGGCGACCAGATAGTCGCGTACCGCGTTGGCGCGCCGCTCCGACAGCTTGAGGTTGTATTGCTCCGACCCGAGCCGGTCGGCGTAGCCGGTGATGTCGACGTCGGTGATGCTCGGGTCGGCCGTCAACGCGGCAGCGATCTCGTCCAGGCGCGTCTGGGTCACGTTCAGGGTCGCGCTGTTAAAGGCGAACAGCTCGGTGGCCGCCAGCGTGATTTTTTCGAAGCGGGCCGGCGCTGGTGGCGGCGGCGGCGGGGCGGGCGGGGCCGGCGGCGTGACCGCTGGCGGTGGCGTCGGCGCTGGCGGCGGTGCCGGCGGCGTCGGCTTGGCGAAGGCGTAGTTGAAGCCGATCGTCAGGTATTTATTGTTGCTGCGATCGAAACCGAAGGCTTCCTCGCCGCGCAGGCGCCCGCGCACCGTGCGCAGGTCGGCCTGCATCGACCACTGGTCCGTCAGGCCGAGCTGGAATCCGAGGCCGGCGGTCGCGTACGGCGAGGTCTTGCTGGCCCGGCGCAGCGGATTGTCGACGCGGTCGCGCTCGGCGCCCACGCCGATCAGCAGGAAGGGGCGGAAATTCTGGCGCGACAGCATCAGCAGCGCGTCCGCGCCCAGCAGGGTCTGGCGATAATTGGCACGCCCTTCCTTGGTGCGCGCGTGCGTGGCGCCGATTTGCACGTCCCACATCTCCGAGACGGGCTTGCCGATCTTGAGACCGCCGCCGTAATCACGCTCGTCGACGCCGAAATCCTTGTCGGGCCTGAACGCGTTGACGCTGGGCTGGAGGTACCAGGAGGGGTTGATGTCTTGCGCAAGGGCCAGTGGCGCGCTGCACAACAGTGCTGCCGCAAAGGCTGTCTTTCTCATTTTGTTCACAGAAAACTCCTATTCGATGGGTCAGTAAATATGTCATCACTGCTTTCGAGGCAGTATGACGTTCGACTTGAGATTAAGCGGCGGAGTTCAATGCAACCGTTCGATAGCGCACTGTGATTCTTGCCTTGTCTTTTTAATACAACAATTTGTGCGAGTACCAATAAAAATCGCGCCGGACCAGGCGAACCTGGTGCGGCGCGAATTGTCGCGCGAGAAAAATTAGCCGGGGCTAATTAGTTCGTTTTTTCTGGAACGACGATCACGGTGTCGCCGCCGGTCTTGCCCTGGTCGCCCTTGGCGCCATCGGCGCCTGGAGCGCCTGGGGTGCCCGTTGCGCCAGCCGCGCCTGGGGTGCCGGTGGCGCCCGAGTTGCCGTCGGTACCAGCGGCGCCGGTCGCGCCAGCAGCGCCAGTAGCGCCGGCAGGGCCAGGTACGGCTACTGGAACTTCAACGGTTGGGGTGACAACCGTTGCAGGTGGGTTAACAGTGGTTTTTTCGCATGCGGTCAGGCCGGCGATTGCCAGCAGTGCTGCCAGGATAGTGGTTTTCATGGTGGTTTCCTTTTATATGTGTCTGGTGCCGGCGGCAACCAGACTGAACGTCAGTGAAGTCATTGCACACACGAATTTGTGCGAACGAGGCCAGAATACGATGTTGTTTTGATGGAATCTGTACGCCAACGCACACAGCCGGTCTCGTCGTCATCATTGCAACACTGAAAAGATGATCATAGGAAGTAAATTGTGCGAAATGTTCGATGGCGCACAGACCATCGAAGTCTACGCAGGCAATCTTGCACTCAGTTGTGCGGAACCAAATGATTGTCAGGCTGTCAAACGACATGTACCGGATCCGGACGAAATGAATCTTCTCTCATGGAGTACTCAACATGCATGCAACGACACAGCACCACAATGCGGCCCAAGGCGAAATGACCACATTGCACACCAACGCCAATTCTTCGCTGATCGAGCGCGTCGCGCCCCAGCCGGCAGAGCGCGCCCCGATCTCGATGGCCCCGATCGAGCGCGTGCGTTCGACCTCGGCCACCCAGCGCCGCATCGAAAATATGCAAAAGCTGATCGGCGAACTGTCGACCCACGAAATGCTGGCCGACGAAATCGCCTGGTTCCTCAAATTCTCGCCATCGGGCGCGCGTAAATACATCCGCGACCTGCGCGAAGCGGGCGTGATTGAACTGGCGCGCTATATCGAAGGCACCGCCACCTACCTGGGCAAGGCCGTGTACCAGATTTCGCCGGACCCTGAACGCGTCAAGGCTTTCCTGGCCGCGATCGTGCAGCCGAAACGCGAAGGCGCCGCACCGCGCAAGGAACGTCCGGGCCTGCGCGAGCAGAGCATGGCCGGTACTGGCCGTCACTTCCACATCCTGGCAGATGATACCCATTATGCCATCCGCGTCAATCGCAGCCCGGTGGCACGCGATCCGCTCGTCGCCGCCCTGTTCGGCGCGGCACCGTCGGCCAAAGAGCAGGCTTGATCCCGCGCCGGGCGGTGCCCGCTGTACCTGCGTCCGCGATCCGGTCGGGCAGCGGAGCAGGGGCCGCTCGCGTTTTCTAGTTTCCAGGCAGGACCGGCGTAGTACGGTCTTCCCCTTGCGGTCTCCCCTTGGGCCGACCCTTGGGGCCGACCCGTGGGTCCTACTCTTGTGTTTACCCTTCGATTCCACCCTTGGGTCGAGTTCCGGTTTCGCCGTTCGGCATGCCATTCGGCCCCGCCGTTCGGCCGCGTCGCCCAGCTTTCCGTACACGCTTTCCTTCCTGGGTGCGCGCGATTCGGCACGTCTGCTGTTTTTCTGTCATTGTCCCCAATTGAAAACCCCTGAACCAGCCCCACTTGTGGCGGTGCGGGGATGTTCGTTCGTCCCACCCACTCACCAAAAGGAACGCCATGTTACCGACGCCAGAATCGCTGGAAGGCAAGCCCGTACCGAATGTCACGTTCAAGGCCCGGCCCAACGACCAGTGGAAAGACATCACCACCGACGACCTGTTCAAGGGCCGCACCGTCGTCGTGTTTTCGCTGCCCGGCGCCTACACGCCGACCTGTTCCTCCGCCCATTTGCCGCGCTATAACGAACTGGCCCCCGTGTTCAAGCAGAGCGGCGTCGACGAGATCGTCTGCATCTCGGTCAACGATGCTTTCGTCATGAACGAGTGGAAAGTCGGCCAGGATGCCGAGAACATCACCGTCATCCCCGATGGCAACGGCGACTTCAGCGAAGGCATGGGCATGCTGGTCGACAAGCGCAACCTGGGCTTCGGCATGCGTTCGTGGCGCTATTCGATGCTGGTCAAGGATGGCATCATCCAAAAGATGTTCATCGAGGCCGATAAGGAAGGCGACCCGTTCGAGGTGTCCGACGCCGAAACCATGCTGCGCCATGTGAATCCGGACGTGAAGGTTCCCGAGCCGGTGGTGGTGTTTTCCAAGCCCGGCTGCCCGCACTGCGCGCGCGCCAAGGCCACGCTCACCGCGCAGGGCCTGAAGTTCAGCGAAATTTCGCAGGACCAGAAAATCAATTCGAGCGTGCTGCGCGCGGTCTCGGGCCAGTCGACCTGGCCGCAGGTCTTCATCGGCGGCAAGCTGATCGGCAACGCCGACGCGCTCGACACTTACTTCGGCGCCGCCACGGCGGCATAAGCCACGAGCGCCCCGTCCGCGCCCCCGCCGCACCGGCGGGGGGAGCGGGCTCCGGAGCGCGGCTCCCTCGTTTTCGTATCGCACCCGACAAGGACTAAGATGGAAGCGCTGCTCTGGACCACCGCCATCGTGGTGGCAATCGCGCTCGGCTTGAGCTATCCCGGCTGGCGCCTCAGGCGCGCGCTGGCCCAGCCGTTCCCGCCGGCCTGGCTCGATATACTCGAACGCAATATCCCCATTTATCACCGCATGCAGCCCGCGCTGCAGGCGCAATTGCAGCGCCTGGTGCAGCAATTCCTGTTCCAGAAAAAATTCGTCGGCTGCGAGGGGCTGGACGTGGACGACGAAATCCGCGTCACCATCGCCGGCCAGGCGTGCCTGCTGCTGCTGAACCGCTTTACCCGCGTGTACCGCAAGCTGCACACCATCCTGGTCTACCCGAGCGCGTTCCTGGTGCCGCGCAACCATGCCGACGAAGCCGGCATCGTGCATCCGGCGCGCCAGGAATTGCTGGGCGAATCGTGGGTCGACGGCCGCGTCGTGTTGTCGTGGGACCACGTCCAGCGCGGCGCCGGCGACTGGACCGACGGCCAGAACGTGGTCCTGCACGAATTCGCCCACCAGCTCGACAGCGAATCGGGCAGCAACAACGGCGCGCCATTCCTCGGCCATCCGGGCAGCTACCGCAACTGGTCCGAGGTGCTCTCGCGCGACTTCAACAACCTGCGCCACGAAGCCATGTTCCACCGTCAAAGCGTGCTGGACCACTATGGCGCGGTCAGTCCCGCCGAGTTCTTCGCCGTCGCCACCGAAACGTTTTTCGAGAAGCCCTGGCAGATGGCCGAACGCCATGCCGAGCTGTACGAGCAGTTCCAGCAATACTACCGGGTCGACCCGCGCGAATGGCTGGAGCCGCCCGTGCCGGAACCTCAATGGCAGAGCGATCCGGAACCGCCGCCGGCCTCGTACGGCACCGTGTACGGCCAGTGGCGATGATAGTGGCGCGCTCCTGCTAGCGCACGCCTGCTAGCGCGCGCTAGCATACTAGGTCATAATCGCCTGAAGTACTTTCCCACGGGATTGATCATGACGATGCAGTTCGAGGAATTTGAATCCTTTGCGTCCGACACGCCGCCTGCGGCGCGCGCAAGCGCCGCGGACGCCGCGTCGCCCCTGGTGCGACTCCAGTACCTGATCGACAACACCCCGGCCATCATCTATTGCACCGTGCCCAGCGGTGACTTCAAGATGACTTTTGTGAGCAACAACGCCTACAACGTGCTCGGCTACCGGCCCGAGGACATGGTGGCCGATCCCAATTTCTGGTTCGACCATATTCACCCGGACGACGCGCCGGCCATCTTTTCCAGCCTGGCGCTGGTGTTCGTCGAAGGCCAGCGCGCCTACGAGTACCGCTTCCGCGCGGCCGACGGCGCTTACCTGTGGATGCACGACACCTTGCGCCTGATCCGCGACGAGCAGGGTGCGCCGCTGGAAGTGATCGGCTCGCTCACCGACATCACGATCCGCAAGACCATGGAAGAGGCGCTCTACAGCAAGGGACAGGAACAGCAGTTGCTGATCGGCCGTTTGCAGGAAGCCCAGAACCAGTTGCTGCAGTCGGAAAAAATGGCCTCCATCGGCCAGCTGGCTGCCGGCATCGCGCACGAGATCAACAACCCGGTCGGCTTCGTCAATTCCAACATGGGCACCTTGCAAAAGTATGTGGCGACCCTGTTCGGCGTGGTGGGCGAGTACGACGCCGCCATTGCCGCGCACAGTCCACCGCCGGCGCTGTCGGCCCGCATCGCCCAGATCGGCAAGAGCGCCGACCTGGCATTTTTGCAGGATGACGCCACCGACCTGATCCGCGAATCGATGGACGGGCTCAAGCGGGTCAAGGATATCGTTCAGGCGCTCAAGGATTTTTCCCACGTGGGCGAGAACGAATGGCAGGTGGCCGACCTGCATCACGGGCTCGACAGCACGCTGAATATCGTTTCCAACGAGATCAAGTACAAGGCCACGGTGGACAAGCAGTACGGGCAGATTCCGCAAGTGACGTGCCTGGCCTCGCAGCTGAACCAGGTGTTCATGAATTTGCTGGTCAATGCCGGCCACGCGATCAAGGACAAGGGCGTGATCACGATCCGTACCGGCGCCGAGGATGGCTGGGTGTGGGTGGCGATCGGCGACACCGGTTGCGGGATCGCGCAGGAACATTTGAACCGGATTTTCGAGCCGTTCTTTACCACCAAACCGGTGGGCAGCGGGACCGGGCTGGGCTTGTCGCTGTCGTACGGGATCGTGAACAAGCACGGCGGAAGGATCGACGTGGCCTCGACGCCGGGGGAGGGGACCACGTTTACGGTGCGCTTGCCGGTGCTGCCGCCAGCGGCGGTGACGCAGGGGTAGGGGGAGTTCGCACTGAGCGTCGCACCTTCGGGCCCGCTAGCCCACCGCCGTTGTTCCCGCTAACCGTCGCGCCGTTCCCGGCCTCGGCGGCCCACTTGGCGGGAACCCAGGTTTCTTGAGCCGCCTGTAGCTACGGTACAAAATTGGGTTCCCGCCGAGGGCCGCCTTGGCGCGGGAACGACGAGGTAGGGGCGGAGACAGCAGGCGTGGTTTGAGCGAACAGATTAGTATTCTCGACCGCCACCCTACATAATAATCTCCCCGTTCGGCCCCCACTTCACCTTGAGCAGTCCCGGTTCTTCCTCCTCCATCTTGCGGATCGCCAGCTCCTCGCGGCTCATGGTGCCTTCCTGCACCCGTTGCCGGTCCGCCAGCGCATGCTGTTCGTGCAAGGTGTCGCGGTATTCCAGCGCCAGCCGGATATTTTCGCGCAGATCGCCCACCTGCCACGGCTTCGGAATAAAACGGAATACCTGCGCCTCGTTGATCGCGCTCATCACCGTCTCGAACTCGGTCGAGGCCGACAAGATCATGCGCACCGTGCCGGGCGCCACCTCCATGATCGCGTGCAAGAACTCGACCCCGGTCATCTGCGGCATGCGGAAATCCGAAATGACCACGTCGAACGTGACCTCGGCGCAGCGCGTCAGCGCGTCGAACGGATCGGTAAAGGTCTCGATCTGCAGATCGGGTATGTCCAGGTGCTGGCGCATGGCGCGTACCAGCGCATTGAGCACGTTGATTTCATCGTCAACCAATAATATGCGGCGCATTCAAGCCCCCTTTGCCGGTGCCGGCCACACCCAGATATTCAGGCGGACCTCGTTCTTGTTTTCAAAATCCTGCACTTGCTGGATCATGCGCTCATCTAACACATGGTCGGCCGAGAGCAGCATGAAGCCTTCCGTACTGACCAGGTCGCGCGACAGGGTCATGCCCGGCGTCAGGTACTTGGCCATGGTGGCCAGGTCTTTTACTTTCTCCACCTTGTCGCCATCCATCAGCGCCCGGAACGCGGCCACCACGTTCGGATCGTAGCGCTTGCCCACGGCATCGTAGATGATCTGCTTGGCGTCGGGCGCCAGCACGCGGCGCTGGATCAGCGCGCCGATCTGCAGGTTGTCGTAGTCCGACGCCAGCGCCAGGATGCGCGCGCCGAGCGGAATCAGGGGACCGGCCACGCCGTCCGGAAAGCCGGCGCCGTCGAAGCGCTCCATCTGCGCGCGCAGCAGGGCCGCCACGCCCTGCAAGTCTTCCAGCGGCATCAGGAGCTGCTCGGCGCGCAGCGGGTGCTTGCGGAACACGCCCAGCATCTCGCCGGCCAGCAGGTTCACCGGCATGGCCAGCAAATCGTCCGGAAAGCCGATCTTGCCGATGTCATGCAGCAGCGCGGCGATGAACACTTCCTGGGTCGCGTTGGCATCGAGCCCGAGCTTGACGGCGAGGCGCCGCGCCAAGTCGGCCACCCGGCGCGAATGCCCGGCCAGGTTGCCGCCGCGCATTTCGATCATGCTCGACAGGATCTTGATGGTGGTGATGAAATTGCTCTTGAGCTTCTTGTTGGTCTCAAGGATGGTATCGCGCGAGTTGCGCAGCTCTTCGGTGCGGATCTCGACCTTCGCTTCCAGGCTCAGGTTGAGCGTCTTCAGTTCCTCGTTCTGGCGCACGGTCAGCGCTTCCAGGCGCGCTTTTTCCTGCTCCAGCGCATGCCGTTCGAGCGCGTGGCGCACCACCAGCAGGATATCGTTGTCGTCCCACGGCTTGGTGATGTAGCGGTAGATCTCGCCGCGGTTGATCGCCGCCAGGATCGAGGACACGTCCGAATAGCCGGTCAGCAGCAGGCGCAAGGTGCCGGGCCAGCGCTGGCGCACGTTTTCAAGAAAGCGCGCGCCATCCATTTCGGGCATGCGCATGTCGGAAATGACCAGGTCGACCTTTTCCTGTTCCAGGATGGCCAGGCCGGCCGCGCCGCTCTCGGCCACCAGCACCCGGTAGCCTTCCGGGCGGAACAGGCGGCGCAGCGCCGACAGGATATTCGGTTCGTCGTCGACGCACAGCACGGTGGCCGGGGGTGGGGCGCTCTGGTCGGTCAGGGTCTCTAGCATGGGCTGCTCTCCTCGCTTGCTGCGGTTCGCTGGCGCACCGGCAGCACGATGCGGAACGTGGTGCCACGTCCGACCTCGCTGTCGACATCGATGCTGCCGCGGTGTTTTTGTATGATGCCGTAGGCCAGGGACAGGCCCAGGCCGGTTCCCTTGCCCACCGCCTTGGTGGTGAAGAAGGGGTCGAAGATGCGCGAGAGGTTTTCGCGCGGGATGCCGCTGCCGTTATCCGCAATGTCGATCCACACCTGTTCGCCGTCGCTGCCCGCTTCGCCTTGCGTGCCGCTGCGCACCGTGATCGTGCCGCGCCGCTCGCTCATCGCATGCGCCGCGTTGACCACCAGGTTCATGATCACCTGGTTGATCTGCGACGGCAGGCATTCGATGTCGGGAATGGCGCCGTACTGCTTGACCACGTCGGCCTTGTACTTGACCTCGTTGGAAACGATGTTCAGGGTCGAATCGATGCCGCCGTGCAGGTTAGCCCAGACCCATTCCTGGTTGGCGTCGACCCGCGAGAAATCCTTGAGGTCCTGCACGATGTGGCGCACGCGCGCGATGCCTTCCTTCGATTCGCTCATCAGCACCGGGATGTCGTCGCGCAGGAAATCGAGGTCGAGCGTCTTGCGCATGGCCGCCAGGCGCGCCGCCGTTTCCGGGCTGGCCTGGCTTTCCGCCTCCTGGTACACGTGGAGCATGTCGAACAGCTGGTCGAGGTAGCTTTGCAGGGTGCCGAAATTGGAAAAGATGTAGCCGATCGGGTTGTTGATTTCGTGCGCCACGCCGGCCGCCAGCTGTCCGATCGAGGCCAGCTTTTCCGACTGCACCAGCTGCTCCTGGGCCATCGACAGCTTGGCGTTCAGTTCGGTCAGGGCCAGGTGCTTGGCGCGCAGTTCGGCGTCGGCCACCTGGCGCTGGCGCAGGTCGTCTTCGAGCCGTTCGTTCGCTTCGGCCAGCTGGGCGGTGCGCTTTTCGATCAGGTGTTCGAGGTTGTCGTGGGCGCGCCGCAGGGCGTTTTCGGCGACCCGCCGCTCGGTCACGTCGCGCATCGTCTCGATCGCGCCGACCACCTGCCCGGAAGCGTCGCGCAGGGGCGCGGCGGTGAAGTGCAGCCAGTGCCCGCCCACGCCCAGGTTCTCGAAAAAGCCTTCGGTCTCGTAGGCGCCGGGAATGAGGGCCGATTGGCGGTGCGCGGCCAGGCCGTCACCGTCGCCGGCGACGATCATGTCCGACAGCATCTGCCGCTCATGCGCGTAAAACGCCACGCCATGGTTGCGCGTGCCGATCATCGCCTCGGTGCTCCAGCCGAGCAGGTGTTCGCAAGCCTTGTTCCAGTGCGTGATCGTGTGTTCATGGTCGATCACGAAGGTGGCCACCGGGTGGCCGTCGAGCAGCTCGGACAGGGCAATGGCGCTGCGCTCGTCGTTGGCGGGCGCGCTGTGGGCAAGCAGGTGTTCGAGGGTGGGCATCTTGGTCGGCCTCCATGGCACTGGTCGCGTTACTCGCACTTGCCGGGTCAAGTAACGAGGATCTTGCACATATCGACAAACGTCGACTCGGTATCGCGGAACAACTTGACGCAGTCGGCTTCGCTCAGCGCCAGGCTTACCCACAAGGCCTGCGGCATGGGCGGCGCCAGGTCGTCTTCCTCGCCCGACAAATCGAGCGCGTGCGCGAAAATATTGGCGGCGTGGATCAGCAGCGGCAGGGTCGGCGCGCCGCCGGCGTCGCACTGGTGGTGGCCGGCCACCGCTTCCTGCATGTCGGCCGGGAACTTCCAGTAGGCCGCCAGCGCGGCCCCGGCGGCGGCGTGGTCGATCCCGATCACGGCCCGCTCGGCCTCGATGATGTAGCAATCGTGTTCCTTGCGGTAGGCCAGCATGGCCGCGTATTCGGCCGGGAAGCGGGTGGCCAGCACCAGGGTGCCGATATCGTGCAAGAGGCCCGCCGTGAAGGCCGTGTCGGGATTGATCTTCAGGTGCCCCGCCAGCAGCTTGGCGCACACGGCGGTGGCCACCGAATGGCGCCAGAACGCCTGGAAATTGACCCCGCCGGCGGCGTTCGATGGAAAGCTGCCCGTCACCGCGCAGGCCGTGACCAGGGTGCGGATGCTGTGAAAGCCGAGCACCGAAATGGCTTGGTGGATGGTGGTCACTTTCGACGACATGCCATAGAACGAGGAATTGGCCAGGCGCAGGGTCTTGGCCGTGAGCGACTGGTCGAGCGCGATCTTGCCGCCCAGGACGTGCACATCGACGTCTTCCTGGTCCATGGACGAGAGCAGTTCGACCACCACCGCCGACAGCGAGGGCAGGTCGCGGATACGCTTGACGACGTCGTCGATCGAGGTGGGCATGGTGGTGGTCATTGAGGTCGGTATCGGCGTGGCCATCATGCACTCCTGCGGTAGGCCAGCAGGCGTTCGAACAGCGCCGCGCTGGCGTCGCCGGCCGGCGCCTCGTTCAGGCAGCGCCGGAACAACCGTTGCAGGCGCGCGCACTGGCGCTCGCGTTCGGCCCGCAGCGCCGCTTCGTCGACCGGCGGCGCGGCGCCGACGACCTGCACATGCTCGATGCCGCGCCGCCGCAGCGAGGCCAGCGAGGACGCGCTCAAGGTGGCGCCGGCCGGCAGCAGCACGCCGCCGCCGGCGTCGCGCAGATCGAACGCCAGCACCATGCCTTCGCTGGCGTCGTCGATGCCGATGGTTTGTTCGGCGGGCGTGGTGACGGGGGTCATGCGGGGTCCTCGCAAACGCTAATCATGATCAGGCTGCCGCGCGACTGGGAGTTCGCGCCCATGGGATGGGCCACCACCTGGTAGCAGCGGCCGTCGATGTCGACCTGGTGGCTGCCGCTCGGGGCCAGGCCGTCGGGAAACAGTTCGGGCAGCACGATCTCCGCCGCATTGCCGAGTATGGCACCATTCTGGCGGAACATGCGCGCCGCTGCGTCGTTCACGAACGCCACCATGCCCTCGTCGTCCAGCCCGATCACCGCCAGCGGCACGAACTGCAGCAGTTCGCGCGCCACGTTCAGGCTGATCTCGTCGCGCGTGATCTGCTGCTGCTTCTGGCGCAGCACGTCTTCCATGCGCCGGTTGGCCGCCGCCAGTTCGTGGTTGGCGGTGCGCAGCTCCAGGTTCAGGCGCTCGTTGTCGTCGGCGATTTCCTTCAAGCGAAACGCTTCGGCGATGTGGGTGCGCAGCTGCTCGTCGTCCCACGGCTTGGTGAGGAACTTGAAGATGGCGCCCTCGTTGACGGCGTCGGTGACCGATTGCAGTTCGGTGTAACCGGACAGCATGATGCGGATCGTGTCCGGATACAGGTTCTTGGCCGCGCGCAAAAAATCGGCGCCGATCATGCCCGGCATGCGCTGGTCCGAGACGATCACGTCGACCGCGTTGGCGGCCAGCACGTCGAGCCCTTCCTGGCCGCTGTTGGCCGACAGGATCTGGTAGCCGTCGCGGCGCAGCAGGCGCTTCAAGGCCGAGACGATGTTCTGCTCGTCGTCCACCAGCAGCAGCGTGCGCGGCTGCTGCTGGATGCGCAGCAGGTGCGGCGGCAGCGCGTGGCGCGCGCCCAGCATGGCGGCCACCTCGTCGCGGTCGCACGGTTTGCCGAAAAACCAGCCCTGGATCTGGTCGCACATATTGCGCCGCAAAAAATCGCACTGGGCTTCCGTTTCCACCCCCTCGGCCGCGACTTCGATGCCCAGGTGGTGCGCCATCGAAATGATGGTCTTGACCAGGGCGGCGTCGTCGGCGCCGGTGACGATGTTGCCGGTCAGGCCGCAGTCGATCTTGACCAGGTCCAGCGGGAAGCGCTTGAGGTGGTTCAGCGACGAGTAGCCGGTGCCGAAGTCGTCCAGGGTCAGGCCGACTCCCAGCGCTTTCAACTGGGCCAGGGTGGCGTCGCTGGCGTGCGGGTCCTGCATCAGGGCCGCCTCGGTGATTTCGAGCGAGAGCTGGACCGGCGGCAGGTTGGACGTCGCCAGCGCGTCGGCTACCGCCTGGGGCAGGGCGGCGTCGCGGAACTGCTTGGGCGAGATGTTGATCGCCACCCGCACCGGCGGCAGGCCGGCCGCGCGCCAGGCCGCCATGTCCTCGACCGCGCGGCGCAGGCTCCAGTAGCCGAGCGCGGTGGTCAGGCCGGCCGCCTCGGCCACCGGGATGAAGCGCCCGGCGGGAATCAGGCCCATCGCCGGGTGCTGCCAGCGCACCAGCGCTTCGAGCGCGCAGATGGCCCCCTGCTGCAGCTCGGCCATGGGCTGGTATTGCAGCTGCAGCTGGCCTTCGAGCAGGGCGACGCGCAGCGCCGCTTCCATCTGGGCCCGCTCGGTGGTGCGCTGGTTCATCTCGGGCGCGAAGAACTGCAGCTGGTTGCCGCCCAGGCCGCGCGCGTGCGAGAGCGCCATGTCGGCGTAGCGCAGCAAGGTCACGCCGTCGTCGGCATCCTGCGGATAGCGGGCGATGCCGATGCTGCAGCCGGCGTGCAGGCTCTGGCCGATCAGCGGAAACGGCGCGCCGACCACGCGCACGATGTGCTCGCACACGGCTTGCACCCGGGCGCTGTCAGCCACGTCCGCCAGCACCAGCACGAACTCGTTGCCGCCGTGGCGCGACAGGGTGTCTTGCGCTCCCATGCAGGCCTGCACCCGCATCGCCACGCTGATCAGGAGCTGGTCGCCGGCCACGTAGCCGAGGCTTTCGTTGACCAGGTTGAAGCCGTCCAGGGCCAGGCACAGCACGGCGACGCCGCCGGCGCGGCCTTGCGCCTGCGCCATGGCCGCTTGCAGGCGTTCGTTGAACAGGGTGCGGTTGGCCAGGCCGGTGAGCGCATCGTGGGTCGACAGGTGGGCCAGCAAGGCTTGCTGCTCGTGCAGTTCGGTGACGTCCTCGACCACGCAGACCAGCCGGGGCGCCGGATTGGCAACCGCAACGCCGTCTGCCGGCGCCGGCGCCGCGCTGATGGTCCAGCGCCACCATGGCGCGCCGGCGCCGGCGCGCAGCACCAGCGGCTCGGCAGCGCCGGCGCTGGTGGCCGTGTGCAGGGCCGCGGCCAGGGCATTGTCGGGGCCGGCGCCGCCCAGCGCGAGCGCGCTGCTGCCGATCAGCTCGGCTGCGGTGCTGCGGCTCAGGCGGCAAAAAGCCGGGTTGGCGTCGAGGATGGGAAAGGTCGTCACGCTGGCGTCGACCAGCAGCACGCCGCTGCCGCAGGCGGCCCAGGCCGCGGCGGCAGCGCCGGGATCTGGTGGGGGGGAATGCGCGGTGTCGAATTCCATCAGCGTCTTTCAATAAAGAAGGCGAGCGTGCTGGCAGGGCGTGGCAAGCCGGGGGGAGCCACGACCGCCTTCGATTTATTATACGGAGAAATATTTATAGAGCGGAAGGGAAGATTTCTTTTTGTTGCACGGTAGCCTTAGGTGCGTTTGCGTACAGAATAAATGGACAGTCGGGTGCATGCTGGGACATCATTAATGCAGGAGGAGTTAGCATGTCTACAATCGTTGCAGGTCACTTTCAGCTTCAGGACGAAGTTGACAACGCGCGTCGCGAGCTGGTACGCGCCGGTTTTCCAGAGGACCGCATCTCGGCCTTTTTCCTGAACCAGCCGGGTCAGCATGACCAGACCGCGATCGGCGGCGACAATCTCCAGTCGCCAGGCGCCAAGGAAACCCCGGAGGGCGTGCTGGAAGGCGCGGCCACCGGCGGCGCCATCGGCGTGGCGGTGGGCGCGGTGACCTCGGTCGTGACCGGTCCGGTCGGCCCGATTGTCGGCGGCCTGGTCGGCGCCCACGTCGGTTCGCTGTTCAGCCTGACCAAGATGAAGGATGCCGGCGAGAAGGAAGAGGGCAGCAACGCCAACCGTTACGAGCCGCGCCAGTCGGGCATGCTGATCGCGGTGGCGGCCGAGCAGCCGGACGACGAAACGCGCGCCATCGAGGTGCTGCGCGGCCTCGGCTCGCACCATATCGAGCGTGCCAAGGGCACCATCGTCGGGGGCGACTGGACCGATTTCAATCCGCTGAGCATTCCGGTGCTGGTGCAGTAAGCCGGGTTCGCCGTTCCCGCCGGGGGCTGCCCTGGCGCGCGAACACTGCAGCGCGATGCTGCGTCCCCGATGCGCTGCCGCCTTGGCGCCGCCCCCGCCTTGGCGCCGGGCGGCGCTTTTGCGTTCGGATGCCTTCCGTGCCGCCTGCAACACCCTTCAGATAGCGCTTCGCGCCGCCCGCTTTTTGGGTATTATGCTTATTACATAGTGCATCCACGTACCGGTCCAGCCGGCGCATTCGCGCCGGTGACCGCGTGCCTTCGGGGAGGACGCGACCATGACCCAAGCCTGGCTCACCCTGACGAGCATGGACGGACGCGATATCGCCGCGCCCACCGAGGCGCAGCTGAGCGCGGTCCTCGCCGAGCTGTACGCGCCGCCGCGCAAGACAAAGAGCAACGCCAGGAGCGAGCCGGCCGCCGCGCCGGAAGCGGCCAGCGCGGCGCTGCGCTTCGGCTACGACGATGGCCTCATGTACGTGATCGAAGTGAGCAGCGGCGGCCATATCCGCTTCGAAGAATGGTCCGACCGCGACTGCGAACTGGCGCTCGCGCCCCCGCGCCGCATGCGCGCCGACCTGCCGCAAGCCCAGCAGCTATGGACGCTGATGGCGCGCCGCCAGGTCTCGCGCATCCGCGAACTCGACTGGCATTGACGCTGTCGAGGCCGCCGTCAGTGCGCCATCAGCACCGGCAGGCCGGTCGACTCGAACAAGGTGCGCGTGACGCCGCCGAGGATGGTTTCGCGCACGCGCGAGTGGCCGTACGCGCCCATCACCAGCAGGTCGGCATTGTTCTGCGCTGCCAGCGACAGCAGGGCCTGGCCCACTTGCTGGCGCTTGTGGGTCAGCGCGTGCACCGCGAAACCGGCCTGCACCCCGTGCCGCGCCAGCCAGGCTCGCGGATCGGCCGCCTGCGCGTCGCCCACGGTGTGGCTGCCCGGCCCGGTATCGAACACCGCGAGGTCGACGCTGGCCGCCTCGCGCAGCAGCGGCAGCGCCAGTTGCAGCGCGATCGCGGCCTCGCGGCTGGCGTCCCACGACACCAGCACGCGCTGCCCGACGCTCGATTGCTCGCCCGAGAACGGCACCATCAGCACCGGTCTGCCGGCGTGCAGCACCACATAGGCCGGCAGGTCGGCCAGCAGGCCTGGGCCGCCCTCATCGGGATCGGACTGGCTGAGCACGATCACATCGGCCACCCGTCCGTGCAGGCACAGCCCGCCGCCGGCGTCGTCGTCGATCACGCGCGCTTCGTGCGACGCCAATGAGGCCGCTTCGCAGCGCGCGGTAAACGCCGCCAGCGCCGTGTGCGCCTGTTCGCGCAAAAAGCCCAGGTGCAGCGCCAGGGTAGGGTCGCTCCGGCCGGGCGGCAGGCTCGGATGGAGCGAGCGCGATACGCCCGTCGGCGCCACCCCGATCAGGTGTCCGCCCTGCCTGGCCAGTGCGATCGCCACGCCGATGCGCGCGTGAGCCGAGGGGCTGTCGTCGACATGGACGAGGATGGTCTGGTAAGCCATGAATGCTCCTGTCTCATTGACGTGATATGCATCATCTTAAACCATCTTTCCCCAAGCTTTGATATGGCTCAATGTTGCGTTCGGTAACCACCCTAGACTTGGGTTCGGACTTCACCACGATGACAGGAAAGCATGATGGAAATCAAAAGAGTGGCACTCGTAACCGGGGGCATGGGAGGTTTGGGTACGGCAATTTGCCAGCGATTGCATCGGGCCGGGTTCGCCGTGGCGGCCACCTGTTCGCCGCACAACAGCTCGCCGGAGGGCTGGCTGGCGGCGCAGCGCGACGAGGGCTACCGTTTCACCGCATACAAGGTCGATGTGGGCGACTTTGCCGACAGCGAATGGATGGTGCAAAAACTGTTGTCCGAACAGGGGCGCCTGGACGTACTGGTCAATAACGCCGGCATCACGCGCGACCGCAGCCTGGCCAAGATGCAGCTCGACGACTGGGTCGACGTCATGCGCACCAACCTCGACAGCGTGTTCAACCTGTCCAAGCAGGCGATCGAACCGATGATCGCGCAGGGCTGGGGACGGATCATTAATATCTCGTCGGTGAACGGGCAGAAGGGCGCCTTCGGCCAGACCAACTATGCCGCCGCCAAGGCCGGCATGCACGGTTTTACCAAGGCGCTGGCGCTGGAAATGGCGCGCCACAACGTGACCGTCAACACCGTCTCGCCCGGCTACCTGCGCACGAAAATGGTGATGGCCGTGCCGGACGAGGTGATGACCAACCGTATCCTGCCGCAAATTCCGGTCGGACGCCTCGGCGAACCGGAGGAAGTGGCGGGCCTGGTCGCCTATCTGTCGTCGGACGAGGCGGCGTTCGTGACGGGCGCGAACATCGCCATCAACGGCGGCCAGCATATGAGCTGAGGACATGAGCTGAGCACGTGCGCCGGTACGCCGGCGCCAGCCGTCCATTGCCGGCCGTCGGTGGCGCGCCGGATGGTCCCGATGCGCGTCAGCGTTTCTCGGCGCGGGTCTGGCAGGCGATGCACAGGCGCGCTTCCGGGCGCGCCTGCAGGCGCGAAAAGCCGATCGGATTGCCGCATTCCTCGCATTCACCGTAGCTGCCATCGTCGATGCGCGCCAGCGCCTGGCGCAGGGTGCGCAGTTGCGCCACGTGGTGGCCGGCCGCTTCCAGCGCCAGGTCGTTGAGCAGGCGCACGGTGGCCTTGTCGGCGGGCGAGGTTTCCACCTCCTGCACCGCCAGGTCGCGCGGGCCGGAGATCACCTCGGCCCCGTCGTGGCGGGCCAGGTCGGCCAACCGCTGTTCGAGGACGGCTTTGAGAAGCGCAAGCTGCTCAGGTTCCAGTCCGTTCATGATGGGGGCTCGGGAAAGTGGATGTTGTGTTGGCGCAGCGGCCCGGATGGCCGCGCGCAGGTCGATAGCAGTGTAGCGCGTTCGCGCGGCGCTGAACACCGGCGCACGCGCGCTGGCAGCGGCTACTATCCGCCGCACAAGATCCTAGTGCGCCTTGACCGCCTTGATATGGTCGCGCACGCTTTTGAGCGCGAGCGAGACGGTGCCGGGCACGCCGCTGGCGGCCGCCCCGGCCAGTCCCACCACCGCCGCCACCAGTCCGGTGATGTTGGCGATGACGCCGATCTTGCGGATCTTTTCGGCGGCGTCGGCGGTCAGGGCGAGCACATGCTGCTGCGGCTGGCCCAGGCCCTTGACCACGGCGCGCGCCGCGTCCAGGTACAGGGCATGCACGTGCTGGCGCAGCAGCAGTTCCTCGTCGAGCAGGGCGAAGGCGTGGTTGCGCTCGTCGTCGCCCAGTTTGGCGTCGGCCGGTGCGCGGATGGCCACCAGCGCGCGTTCATGGATGGCGCCGGCAACGCCCGACAATTGCGCGGCCAGCGCCATGATGTCTTCCACGCTGGCCAGTCCGTCTTGATCTGTCTTCATAGCATACCTCGAATCGGTTTAGTCGGCTGCCAGGCCGGCGCGGATGACGCGCAGGTCGCGCAGGACATCGGAGAGCACGTGGCGCATCTCCGACGAGGACATCGTGGCGAGGTTCTCGCGCAGCTTCTGGTGCCCCAGCGCGACCTTGGCCAGGCCCTGGCGCGCCAGGTCGAAGCGGCGGTCGATCAGGCGGTACTCGCTGGTCTTGGCCTGCACATGGGCGCGCGCCAGGGTGTAGAGCAGGCGGTCCTGGGGCCGGTCGGCCATCGGCAGGGCCACCTCGAAAAAGCCGAGCACGGTTTTCTTTTCGTTGTCGTGGGCCGCGCCGTACACCTCGGTCAGGCTGATCATGGCGTCCAGCAGCACGCGCACATCGGCGTCGCCTTCGCGCACCATGGTTTCCACGCTCTCTTTCTGGTAGCGCGAGGTGATCGCGCGCGTCAGCAGGCGCGCCAGGCCCGTGTAGGCGTTCACCTGTTTCTGGCCGAGCGTGGTGTCGGACAGGCCCGCCATGCCCACGCCCAGGGTGTCGATCTGCGGCGTGAAATCGTAGCGCGCTTCGCCGGCCAGTTGGCTCAAGGTCTGCATGTACAGCACCACGGCCTTCTGGATCGTCACGAAGTCGTTGTAGGCGGCGTGCCGCCGGGCGTCGTTTTCCTTGGCCGCCTTCTCGGCGGCGGCCGGCAGGTAGGGCTGCTCGCGCAGGTAGGTGTCGCGGTAGCGCGTGGACAGTTCGGCGTAGCCGCCCAGCCGGGCCGAGGCGTCGGCAAATTCGCGCACCTCTTCCAGGTTGACCCGGTTGCTGGCGCAGCCGCCCAGCAGCAGGCTGGCGGCAAGGAGGGCGGAGGTACTCAGGGTGCGCAGGGCGTTCATAAATCCTCTCAGGCAGGCGCGGGAAGGCGGGCCAGAAGTTCCCATTCTTGCGCCGATAATGTGAATGCTGTTTGCTTAAAGTCAAACTCCGCTAACGTTTCCACCAGCGAAATGTGCTGTCGATCATGTTGCGCATCTTGCCATGAATTAAGTAAGTACGCTACGCCAATCCAGGCCGGCGGTGGTATCTCCGCGCGGATGGTATTCGCAGCCGACCCAGCCGTCGTAGCCGAGTTCGTCGAGCAGGGTGAACAGGTAGCGGTAATTGATTTCGCCGGTGCCCGGTTCGTGGCGGCCCGGGTTGTCGGCGGCCTGCATGTGGCGGATCAGCGGCAGGCGCGCGCGGATGGTGCCCGCCAGCTCGCCTTCCATGCGCTGCATGTGATAGATGTCGTACTGCATGAACAGGTTCGGCGCGCCGCATTCGGCGATCACCGCCGCGGCCTGGGCGCTGCCGGTGAGGAAGTAGCCGGGCATGTCGTAGGTGTTGATCGGCTCGATCAACAGGTCGCTGCCGTGCGCGGCCAGCTTGGCGGCGGCGAAGCGCAGGTTGGCGATGTAGGTCTCGTGCGCGCGTTCGGGCTCGATGCCGGGCGGCAGCTTGCCGGCCAGGCAGTGCAGGCGGCCCACCCCGAGCGCGCTGGCGTAGTCGAGCGCCAGGGCCACGCCGTCCTGGAATTCGGTCACGCGGCGCGGGTCGCACGCCAGGCCGCGTTCGCCCGCGTCCCAGTCGCCCGCCGGCAGGTTGTGCAGCACCAGCTGCAGGTTGCTTCGCGCCAGGCGCTCGGCGATCTGCCCGGCGTCGAAGGCGTAGGGGAACAGGAACTCGACCCCGTCGAATCCATTGGCGCGGGCGGCGCCGAAGCGGTCGAGGAAACTCACTTCGGTGAACATGAGGCTGAGGTTGGCGCAGAATTTGGGCATCGGGATACCTGCGGGTTGGCAAGCCGCTATGGTAAATCACATTCCGGGTCTAAGGCGTGATTCCCGGCCAGTCCACAGGTGGCTGCGCAGCTGGCTGCATCGTCAGTAGAGGCGTCCGATACGCCCAGCTAATGTTGACAGTCATCGCCGCCGTCGCGCCGCGTCAACCGGAAAACAATCCAGCCAGTTTAAGTTACGGATACAATGCCAACTGTACTGACGATATTTGGCTTGCGCGTGGTGATTTATCCAAACGATCACCGACCTGCTCATGTTCACGTTCAGGGCAAGGGCTGTGAAGCAGTGTTCAACCTGCGTTGCCCCGATGGGCCTCCTCAGTTGCGTGAGAACTATGGCTTTTCGCGGAGGGAAGTTGGAAAGATCGCCGCTGCGCTTGTCAAACATGTGGCGGTGCTATGCGCTCAATGGAGGGCGATCCATGGATATTTCTGATTCAACATTTGACGCTGCGAACCGTCGCGCGGCAGCAAAGAAGGCCGCTTTTCCGGCTGCTGTCGCGGTACGCTATGACCGCCGCATTTCACGTATCGTGATCACCCTGGCGTCCGGCTTGCAAATCGCTTTCGCGCCCCGCGACGTACAAGGTTTCGAAAACGCCCATCCGGCAGATCTGGTCGATGGGCAGATCAGCCCTTCCGGTCTGGGCGTGCATTTCCCCAAACTCGATGCCGACTTGTATATCCCCGCGCTACTGGAGGGTCTTCTCGGTTCCAGGCGCTGGATTGATTCACAGATGGGCAAAGTGGGCGGCACGGCATCGAACGATGCCAAGAAGCCCGCCGGGCGTGAAAACGGGAAGCCTGGTGGCCGTTCAAAGAAAATCAGGGATATGGCTGGCACATGAGTAAGTCAGAACGCATGGGATAGTCGGCGATGGGGTATTGAGATCACAGATCGTGATCTCAATACCGCCCGCTCGCAGACATTGAGCCGGAAGCCATCCGGGCCATGCTGCTCGCGACCGGGCTGTGACGTGTGTGCCGAAGCGCGGCTCTTGTCACCCCTGCGCCGGCGGCGCTGCCCCATCGGCAATCATCCCCATCGGCGTGAGCAGCCACGCCAGCAGCGCCGCCCCCACCAGGAACGCTCCGGCGCCGCCGAACAGCTGCGCCAGGGTCAGGTATTGGAGCAGCCAGCCGGTCAGCGCGGCCGACAGCGGGGCTACCCCCATGAAGATGAACATGAAGATGCTCATCGCCCGTCCCAGCATGGCGCGCGGCACGCGCTGCTGCAACCAGCTGAACACGGCCACCTGCATGAAGCCGCCCAGCACGCCGATCGCCAGCAGCAATCCAGCTGCTTGCCAGGTCGCCACGACCAGTCCCAACGGGATCAGCAGCAGTCCGACCAGCACGTCGACCAGCAGCACCGTGGTGCCGAAATTGCGCACGCGGAACTTGCCCAGCACGCCGCTGAGCGCCATCCCGGCCAGGCTGCCGGCCCCGTGCACGCCCATGATCAGGCCCAGCGCCGAAGCGCCGTGCAGTACCGTGCTGGCCAACACCGGCAGCGCCACCTGCATTGCGCCGCCAACCACGAACGCACACAAGCCCCAGTACAGCATGCAGGTGCGCAGCGCCGTGTCGTTCCAGACCATCTTGACGCCGGCGCCGACCGCGCGCAGCACCGGTTCCGGGGCTGTTTTCGGCGCCGCATGCAGCAGGCGCACCTTGGACAAGGTCCAGGCCGACAGCAGGAAGCTGGCGCTGTCGAGCGCGAAGGCGAGCCCGATGCCGGCCGCGTTCCCGCTTGCGCCGGCGCGGCTGCCGTCGCCGCCCAGCCCGATCAACAGGCCCGCCAGCAGCGGCCCGGCCAGCATCGTGACTTGGCGGATGCCCATCATCATGCCGTTGGCCAGCGGCAGGTGCGCCGGCGCCACCACGTTCGGCAGCATCGAGGTGCCGGCCGGGATGCTGAAGGCCGAGGCGAAGCCGATCGCCAGCGCCAGCGCGCTGATGATGGGTAAACTCATCTGTCCAGTGAAGACCATCGCGGCCAGCAGGCCCAGCAAGACGGTATTGACGTACTTGCTGATCATCAGCATCGACTTGGGCGAGTAGCGGTCGACCAGGGCGCCGCCTAGCAAAATGAAAATCGCGCGCGGCACGCTCATCAGGGCGATCACCAGCCCCATCTTGAGCGGGTCGCCCGTGCCCACCAGCACCAACCAGGGCAGGGCGATCATGGTGAACTGGTCGCCCATGGCCGAGATGACGGCGCCGCCCATCATCCAGCGGAAATTCGGCTCGCGCAGCAGGGCCGCGCGCGCTTGCCTTGGATCGTCCATGGCTTAGCTGTTGCTCAGGTTGATGCCGGCGATCTGGCCCAGGATGGCCGACATCGCTTCGAGCTGGTCCGGCGCGAACGGGCGCAGCGCTTCACGGCTGATCAGGTCGACGACGTCGCTGGCGTTGAGCGCCAGTTCCTGGCCGGCGGGCGTGATGACGGCAAAGCCAACGCGGGCGTCGCGCGGGTCGGACTCGCGCGTGACGAGGCCGATCTTTTCCAGCGGCAGCAGGCTGCGCGTGATGCCGGAAGCGGTCAGTCCCAGGCGCTCGGCCAGGTCGACCCGGCGCAGGCGTCCGCCCGGCGCGCGGCTCAGGTGGTTGAGGATCTGGAAGTCGGAAAAACTGATGCCGTGATGCCCGCCCAGCGAATTGTCGAAGCGGCGCAGCAGGGCCGCGTTGGCGCGCGCCATGCGCAGGCACAGTTCGGCGTGGGAATTGAGTTCGTTCATTGCTATCTCCTTTATTAATACGGTACAGATGTTTGAGTACGCAAGTATATCTGCTTTTAAAGCGCGTGGTCACAAATTTGTACGCATCGTTGCAGATGGGTCAATTCATGGCCACGCGCGCGGCGCCAGCCCGGCTAAGCGTAGCCCGGCTGCAAGCCGGCTTGCTTAGCGGCCGCGGCCGCCCGAGCGGTGCGGCGCCGCCGGACGCGGACCGCGCGCGCCAGCCGTACCACCGCCGCCACCACCACCGGCACCGCCGGCGGTGCGTGGCTTGGCCGGCGCACGGCCACCGCCGCCGACCTTGACCACTTGCCCGCCGCCGGAGCGGCCACCGCGGCCGCCATGGCCTGGCGCACCGCTACGCAGTTGCACAGGCTGTGCGCGCGCAGTCGGGTCCGGTTCGAAGCCGGCGATGATCTGGCGCGGCAGGGTTTGCTTGATCAGCTTCTCGATATCCTTGAGCATGTCGTGCTCGTCCACGCAGACCAGCGACACGGCTTCGCCGGTGGCGCCGGCGCGGCCGGTACGGCCGATACGGTGCACATAGTCTTCAGGAATGTTCGGCAGGTCGTAGTTGACC
Source organism: Telluria sp. (assembly GCA_036386755.1). GTDB lineage: Bacteria > Pseudomonadota > Gammaproteobacteria > Burkholderiales > Burkholderiaceae_D > Telluria_A. The sequence goes on along the minus strand of DASVVC010000146.1, from coordinate 103,542 downwards.
ACGTGCGGCAACTGGTCGATATCGATACCGCGCGCGGCGATGTCGGTCGCGACCAGCACTTGCAGGGCGCCATCCTTGAATTCCGACAGCGCCTTGGTGCGCGCCGACTGGCTCTTGTTGCCGTGGATCGCCATGGCGCCGATGCCGTCCGCGCCGAGCTGTTCGACCAGCTTGTTGGCGCCGTGCTTGGTGCGGGTAAATACCAGCACCTGGGTCCATTTGTTCGACTTGATCAGGTGCGACAGCATCGGATGCTTCTTGTCGCGGTCGACCGGGTGGATCTTCTGCGAAATGACTTCGACCGTCGAATTGCGGCGCGCCACTTCGATCATGGCCGGCTTGTTGAGCAGGCCATCGGCCAGCGCCTTGATCTCTTCCGAGAAGGTGGCCGAGAACAGCAGGTTCTGGCGCTTCGGCGGCAGGACGGCCAGCACTTTTTTGATGTCGCGGATGAAACCCATGTCGAGCATGCGGTCGGCTTCGTCCAGGATCAGGATTTCGACCTTCGACAGGTCGACCGTGCGCTGTTCCATATGGTCCAGCAGGCGGCCCGGCGTTGCCACCAGGATGTCGACGCCGTGCTTGAGCTGCTTGATCTGCGGATTAATGCCGACGCCGCCGAAAATCACGGCCGAATTGAGCTGGGTGTACTTGCCGTACACGCGCACGCTTTCCTCGACCTGGGCCGCCAGTTCGCGGGTCGGGGTCAGGATCAGCGCGCGCACCGAACGGCTCGACGTTTTGCTGCTCAAGGCCGCGCCGATGGCATCGGTCGAGAGGCGGTTCAGGATCGGCAGGGTAAAGCCGGCGGTCTTGCCGGTGCCGGTTTGTGCGCCGGCCAGCAGGTCGCCGCCGTTGAGCACGGCGGGAATCGCCTGGGTCTGGATCGGGGTCGGGACGGTGTAACCGTGTTCGGTTACGGCACGAACGATAGCGTCGGACAGGCCGAGTTTAGAAAATGACATGATAACTTTATGGTGGAGATCGGCCCGTCGCTCATGCAAAAAGCGCCAGTCGCAGGCAATCAATATTAGAAAATCGTGGTGGCAAAGGCACTGGAAACGGTGCCACCCGACAATGCAGCATACACAGCGATGCTAAATTTAACAGAAATAGGTTTCGCTGTGGAAATTTCACGTGCGGCTTGTTAAGCCTGGCGGAGGGAAAGTGGAGGCCTTACACGGCCTCCCGGACAGCTTAGGACCGTATTTTACGCGAAAGGCGCCAACAAGGTGACCAACTGGCCGAATACCTTCGGGCTGGCGGCGATGACGTCGCCCTTGTGCAGGTAGGCGGACTCGCCGTTGAATTCGCCGACGATGCCGCCCGCTTCCGTCACCAGCAGCGAGCCGGCGGCGATATCCCAGGCTTTGAGGCCCTTTTCGTAGAAACCATCGCTGCGTCCGGCGGCCACGTTGGCCAGTTCCAGCGCAGCCGAACCGGCGCTGCGCACGGCCTGGCAACGCTCGGCGACGACGCCGTACATTTTCATGTATTCGGCCAGCGCGCGTGGGCCGGCGCCGTGACCCGAGCACAGCAGGGTATTGGCCAGGCGGTCGTGCTTGGTCACGCGAATACGCTTGTCGTTGAGGTAGGCGCCGGCGCCCTTGGAGGCGGTAAACAGGTCGTTACGCACCGGATCGTAGATGACGGCCTGCGTGACGATGCCGCGCTGGGCCAGCGCGATCGAGACGCAATAGTTGGGATAGCCGTGCATGAAATTGGTGGTGCCGTCGATCGGATCGATGATCCAGGCGAATTCGCTCTCGTCGTTCAGATTGGCGGATGCACCCGATTCCTCGGCCAGGATCGCATGGTCGGGATAGGCTTTGAGCAAGGTTTCGATGATCGCCTGTTCGGCCGCCTGGTCGACATCGGTGACGAAATCGTTGTGTTGTTTTTCAGTAACACTAATCCGGTCGACGTCGAAGGACGCGCGCTGGATCACGGTGGCGGCGCGGCGAGCTGCCTTGATCGCCGTATTGAGCATTGGGTGCATGTAGAGCTTCCGTTAAAAGAACGCTAACGCCCACGGCGCCCCCTTGGGCGCAGCGAACGGTAGAGAACAAGAATGAATTAAAGAGCGGTGCGGCGGCGAACTGGTTAAAATCGCGGGCTTGTCAGCCCTGTTTTTACTCATCCGCCACTGCGCGATAGCGCTATTTTAAATGAACACGCCCGAAATCAACACGTCTGTTTTCAAACGCCTCCGGTTTGTGCTGGTCGAGACCAGCCGCGCCGGCAACATCGGCGCCGTCGCGCGCGCCATCAAGACCATGGGATTTACCGACCTGGTGCTGGTCAATCCGCGCTTTGCCGACGCCGTGGCCGACCCCGAAGCGGTGGCGTTCGCCAGCGGCGCCCAGGATGTCCTGAGCGGGGCGCGCATCGTCGGCAGCATCGGCGAAGCTTTGGAAGGCTGCAATTTCGCCGCCGCCGTGTCGGCACGCCTGCGCGAGTTTTCGCCCCCGGTGTGGACCCCGCGTGCGTTTGCCGGCCATGTGGCGGGGCAGGGCGAGTTGTCGGCCGCGCTCATTTTCGGCAACGAGCGTTTTGGTTTGCCGAACCAGATCGTCGAGCAGTGCAATGTGCTGATCAATATTCCGGCCAATCCCGATTACTCCTCGCTCAACCTGGCGCAGGCGGCGCAGGTGCTGGCGTACGAATGCCGGGTGGCGGGGGTCGATAGCGACAGTGCGGCGCCGGCGCCGAGCCCGATCGGCTTTCATGGCGACTCCGCCAGCCTGGACCAGGTCGAGGGCATGTACGCGCACCTGGAGCAGGCGCTGGTGGCGATCGATTTTTTGGATGCCGACAATCCCAAGAAGCTCATGCCGCGCTTGAAGCGCCTGTTTTCGCGCACTCAGCTGGAGACCGAGGAAGTCAATATCCTGCGCGGGATCGCGCGCCATATCCTCAAGGCGCGCGGCCAGGGTGAGCGCCAGCCGTGAAGGCAAGGCGTCGTAAGAGGGGGAAATCGCTTTCCCCCACCGCTTCGACATGCTGCAGAAATAAGCAATCTGAAACGAATCGGGTTGTCCATGTTCTTTAAGTCCACGCCGCATAACTTTGCTGTCTTGCAAGAACTCGGCATCGTCGTGGCCGGTGACTACGAGCGCGTCCTGGCGCATCCCGACCGGGCCGAGCTGTTCGGCTGCCTGGAGCTGGACGACTACACCGTATGGCTGGTCGGTCGCGGCTTCTCGTCCCGGGAAAAGCTTGAGGAGAGCCGTGCACGAATAATCGAATTCGGCACCGGCTATCAGTATGTCGAAATGATTGAGCGTGCGCAGTACAAGATGCTGGTGCTGGAAGCGCGCGCCAGCCACGCTTGTTTCGGCACGCTGGCGGCGGAAGGAATCATTACGGAGGACGAGCGCGACCATGCCCTTGCCATCGTGCTTGAAGATGAATTGATCAACTCCCCGGCCGCGGCGCTGGTCTGGATGCTGGCCAAAGCAGAGATGTCGCCCGAGCGGCTCGATGAGATTTGCGCGGTCGACGGTGGCAGCGCGCGGCGTGCCAGGATCATTACCGACGCCGCCATGCTGTTCCACAGGCTTGACGAGGCCGCGCGAGCGGCGGCCAGCCGCACGCCGTTTCCCTGGCGCTGGCTGTGGTTCGGTGCTGCCTTGCTGGCGGTCGGCACGGCGATGCGGACGCCGGCCGGCCCGGCACCGGTGCCGGTGCCGGAATGCAATGACGCCGCTTTCGTGCGCACCATCAATCGGGGGCTGGCCGGTTCCTCGCCGGCTCACGATGGCATGTCGATCGCCATGGCGCGCGGACGGCCCATGCCGAGGCCCGCGCTGGACCACTTCATCGAGGTCGGATTTGCCAGCGAAACCGGGATCCGCGGCTGCTTTGCCCGCCTGACCGGGGGTGATCGCGCGCAGGTCTACGCCTACACCCTCGCGCGCCACGCCGACGGCAAGCACATCGCCCTGCGTGCGGCCAATGCGTCCTTCGTGCAGGCGCGCTACGGCTACCTCGACGCCAAGGGCAGGTTCCTCTACCGGGCCGACCCGATCGGCCGCGACGGGCTGCGCAAGGCCTTCCACGCGGCGGCCGACCAGATCACCGGCGGCATGCTCGATCCGCAGATGATCGCCCAGCTGAGGCGCACGGTGGATCGCAAGGTGCGGCACGCCGTGCAAGACCCGCAGCCCGAGCATGTACGCCGGATTGTCGACATCGAGCCGCTGGCGCCGTGCCGCGATCTCGGCTCCGGGAACAGCTTCAGCTGCCGCCTGCTGGTCGAGCACAACGATCCCGCGAGCGTGGTGCTTGGCGGCGAAGCGAATGTCCACGAAGGCGACTTTACCGTCGTGCGTGACGGCCCCGGCGGCGCCTGGCGCATGGGCATCGCCTTTGGCGCAGAACTGGCTGCCGCTTCAGCCAGTACGCCGCCCACGCCGCCTGCGCCGCCATGAATCGTGGGGCGCCTCAGAACACGTCGAACGGCTCCTTGCGCCCCGCGTAAATGTGCCCCATCGCACGCCGTTCGCGCCCGACGATGGTGTCGACAAAATGGGCCGGCTTTTTCATCTTCTTGAAACTGGAAAAGCCACGGTCGAGGAACTGGTGCAGCTCGCTCACCCCGGCCAGCTTGGCCGGCCCGCGCATTACCGACAGGGTCAGCGACAAGAGCGGAATGCGCACCAGCGCGCACAGCGAGTCGCCCAGCTGCTGCACCAGGTCGAGCTGGCGCGCGCGGTCCTCGGGCGCGCTGGCGCTGCGGTAGGCCATCAGGTAGGCCGCTTCGTCGAAATCGGCGCCGAGCACGCGCGCCATGCCCGTATCGAGCTTTTCGGTCAGCGCGTCGAGCGCGATGGCGCCGGTGATGGTGTGCAGCGACTCGGCCGGCAGCAGCCGCTGCAAGCTGGGCACGATGCGTTCCAGGTCGGCCTCGCGCTGCCCGAGGTCGTGGGCGCCGTAGATATCGTTGAGGAAGAACGCGGCCGCCTCGCGCGTGTCGGGGGCGGCCAGCAGGTCGGGGTGGGTGGCCGCCAGGCGCGCCGACTGGTAGCGCTTGACGGCCGTGCGCGCCGCCTGCAGGGCCGGATCGCGGCGCGCCGCCTCGCGCTCGGCCGCGACCGCGCGCAGGTGGCGTTCCAGTTCAATGACCAAGGTGTCTTTGTTCATGCGTCTTGAAACCGGCGGATGGATGTCTGACGTACACTACCGCAAAAACAGCATGGCGGCCAGTAGCAGCAGCGCTTGCGCCAGCACCAGTCCGATTTGCCAGAGCAGGAAGCGGCGCGCGCCTCGCCAGCGCTGCGCCAGCGTGCGCTGCGGCAGGGGTTCGACGCGGCCCAGGCAGGCGCCCAGGGCCGCGTCGAAGGCGGCATCCTGGTCCGGAGCGTGCGCCAGCACGGCAAACAGGTCGGCATCGAGCGCGGCGCGCCAGGCAAAATATTTTTCAGCCAGGCCCAGCAGCAGGGCGATCGCCGACACCAGCCTCAGCGGACCGAGCAGCCCGCACACCACGCCCAGGGCCAGCAGCAGGGAAGAAGCGTGGTCGATGTGGACGCCCACGCGCAGAAAAGCCGCCATCACGCCGGCGGCCGTGGCTTGCTCGCGCAGGATCGGCTCAGCCATGCGCGCGCGTTTCCAGCAGGGCCAGCTGGGCCTGGTTCAGGACCACTTGCGGACGCGCCCGGCGCAAGATCGCCAGCGCTTCGCCGGCGTCGGCCGCCATGCCGCGGCGCAGCAGCCAGCCGGCGATCACCAGCGCGCTGCGCGAGTAGCCCAGCGCGCAATGCACCAGCACCGGGGCCTGCGCGTGCAGGCGCTCGAGGGCGTCGATGGCGGCGTCGAGCTGGGCCGGCGAGGGTGCGCGCAGGTCGAGCATCGGCACGCTTTCGTAGTGCGTCCGCTTGTGCGGCGCGGCGTGGAATTCGGCCGTCAGGTCGAGCACCGCCATGTCGGCCAGCGCCTCGCGCCCGGGCACGCGGCCGATCCAAACGCCCGGCACCACCTCGGCGCGCGGCGCGATCGCGCGTGTGAACCAGCGCGACGAGGTCCAGGCGCCCATCTGGTAGGGCAGCAGCAGGGTGCGTGCGGCCCAGCTGGTGCGTCCGCCGTGCTTCTGGAACACCTGCACGCCGAAGTGGCTGTAGGCCAGGGCGACCAGCAGCAAGGCCGTGCCGGGCCACGTCAGCAGCCAGGCCCAGCCGCCAAGCAGCGCCGCCGCTGCCCAGAACAGCGCGCCGCCGGTGCCGTACAGCAGCGCCAGCGGCGTGCCGCGTCCGCTTGGGAGCTCGGCGCGGCGCCAGCCGTGCGGGGCATCCGGAAACACGTAGACGCAAGCGACGGCCACCAGCAAGCCGCCGACGACGTCGATCGCATGGTGCTGGAAAGTGGTCAGGACCGACACGCCGATCAGGAAAAACCAGACGTGCAGCAGCAAGCGCCCGATGCCGCGCAAGTGGCGCGCGTACACCAGCCACAACAGCACCAGCAGGCTGATATGCAGCGACGGCGCTTGGTTGAAAGGCTTGTCGAAGCCGGCCAGCGCGGTGAACAGCGCGCCGTTGAAGCCGGCGGTATCGGGCCGGTCGAACGAAAAGCGCAGCGGGAACAGGAAAAAGCACACGACCGAGACGCAGGTGGCCGTCAAGAGGCGCCTGGCGTGGGTGTCGAGCTCGGCTTTGGTGGCGCACATGAACAGCGAAACGGCATAAAAGGCGTCGATCGACATGTATGGCAGGATGGTCCAGTCCCAGAACGGGATATGGCGTTCCCACGCAAAGGCCAGGCTGCCCACGTGCGGCAGGCTTGCGCTCCACCAGTTGGCCAGCCCGTAGGTGAGGAAGAAGAAGGGGCCGAGGAAGGCCAGCCAGACGCAGGCGCGCCACCACGGCCGCCCGCCTGCCGCCGGGGAAGCGAGCGGCGTCGCGCGGGCCGTCATCTAGCGCACGGCCGCGCCGGTGCGGCGTGCCAGCGAGACGGTGAAAATGCCCCATTCGTCGGTGAACTGGTCGACTTTTTCGAAGCCGGCGTCGGCCACCAGCTGGTCCATTTCGCCCTGGGTGCGGCGCCGCATGACCCAGGCCTGGCCCTGGCGGTGGCTGGTCAGCGAGCGCGCGATCAGTTCGAGCTGCGGATGCCACGGCTGCCCGGTGTAGACCAGATAGCCGCCTTCATCGACCGCCTCGGCCAGGCCCGCCAGCGAGGCGCGGATCAGGGCGTTGTCGGGGAACAGTTCGTACAGGCCCGACACCACCGCCAGGGTCGGGCGCGGCGTGAGCGTTGCCAGCGAGGCCTTGTCGAAAGCGTCGCCCAGCACGAAGCGGGCGCGCGCTTTCAAGCCCATCGATTCGATCAGGCGGGCGCCGCCGTCGACATTGAGCTGGCTGTAGTCGCGCAGCAAAATCTGCTCGACCCGCTGCTGCTGCGGCGCCAGCGCCTCCAGGATGTAGCGGCCATGGCCGGCGGCGATGTCGACGATGCGCACCGGCGTAGCAGCCGCTTCCAGGCGCGTGATGGCGCTGGCGATCAGGCGCTCCAGGTGGGTCTTGCGCACGCGGATGCCGCGCCAGCCGACGCTGTCGAGATAGATGCGGTCGATCAGCTTGCCCAGGAGCGGCACGCCGGCCGCCTTGTTGCGGTAGACATAGTCGAGCGTGCTGCCCGAATCGAAGCCGGTGCCCGCGCCCAGGCGCAAGCCTTCCGACAGCCTGGCGCCGACCCCGATCCAGAAGCGCGACATGGCCCAGTAGGCACTGGCGGCGGCGGACGCTGGCGGCAGGCTGATGCGGTCGAATTCGGTCTTGGTCAGGCCGCGCTTGTCGGCGTCGAGCAGGCTCGGTACCACGGCCGGCGCGGCGAACTGGCGCACGATGAAGGCGCGCGCCAGATCGACCGCCCTGGCCCGGTCGAGTTCGCCAAGGGTGTCGTGATAAAAACCGTCGAGCACGTGCTTTTCCTTGACCGCGCTGCCCAGCCGCTCGAAAAACGCGTGCTGCGGTCCGTGGTGCACCACCCAGTCCGCACCGGAAATGAGCAACTGGGTCGGCACCGTGATGGCGCCGGCATCGGCCACCACGCGCTCGCCCGTGTCGTACAGGCCAAGGAGGATGTTGACGGCGATCGGGCGGGTGATCAGCGGGTCGGCGTTGTAGGACGCGATGCGGGCCGGATCGTGGGTCAGGAACTTGGCCTTGACGTAGGAATTGACAAAAAACTTGCCGCGCACGGCTTGCATCAGGCCCAGGCTTGGACGCGCCAGCGGCACGTACAGCTTGACCTTGAAGGCGGGCGAAGCGAGCACCAGGGCGCGGAGCGCCGGCGCGTAGTCGTGCACCCAGGCCGACGCCACGACCGCGCCCACGCTTTGCGCGATCACCGCCAGCTCGCCTGGTGCGATGGCGTAGGTGGCGCCGATGTGGGCGATGAAGGCGTCCATGTCCTTGATCAGGGTGGCCATGCTCTCGGCGTAGCCGCGCTCGCCGGCGGAGCGGCCCAGGCCGCGCGCATCCCAGGCGAAGAAGGCAAACTCGGGCAACTTCAGTTCGTCGACCAGGTGCGCCACGCGGCCTCCGTGCTCGTGCCCGCGGTGAAACAGCACGACGGCGCGCTGGCCGCTTGTGGCGGCGCCGGGCCAGTAGCGGTAGAACAGGCGCGTGCCGTCGAAGCTGTCGAAGCCGCATTCCTGGCACGCGCGTTGCGTGGTGTAGTCAATCGTCATGGGTCAAGATCCTGGGTGGGAAGAGCGTGTGGGGAAAAAAGCCGGTCAGGCCGTGCCGGCGGCCGCGCGGCGCGCCCGGTTCCAGCAGGTCAGCGCCAGCAGGACCAGCAGCAGGACAAACACCGGATTAAGGTAAGGCAGGACCGGCACGCCGGCGCCGATCAGCAGGCCCAGCAAGCCGAAAATGAAGGCGCGGTCGCTTTTTCCCGACGGGCCGTCGTAGCGCCGTCCGGCGCCGGTGACTTGCCCCATCACGCCGACGAATTCGGTCAGGGCGGACAGGTACACGACCGCGTACACCAGTTGCGCATTCACGCCGGCCAGTGCGGCGAAGGGCACCAGCAGGGCGGCGTCGGCAATCAGGTCGCCGACTTCATTGAGCACGGCGCCGAGTTTGCTCTGCTGGCCGTGCTCGCGCGCCAGCATGCCGTCGACCGCGTTCAGGGCCATGCGCGCCAGCATGAACAGCGGCAGCAGCAGGTAGGGCAGGGTGGACGCGGCGAACAGCATCCACGCGCCATACGCCACCGAAGCCAGCATGGCCGCCACGGTGACCATATTGGCGGTGACGGAACGGCGGAACAGCCACGTCGTGAAAGGGCGCAGCAGAGCCTGGAAGCGGGGCTTGAGGTCGTATATCGTCATCGTCGGGCAAAAAAATAGCGGGCAAAATTGCAATGCGAGGAGCAGGAAGCGCTGGGGCGGGTCATTGGCGCCCGGGCTTGGCCGCAGCGCCTTTGCCCTGATGAATCCGGCGAAAAATTGATTCTAAAAAGTAATACATTCTATTATTACACGAAGTTCCGATTCCTGAAAGTAATAAAACATAGTAATAACTATACGTTTAAAGTTAACCCATCCGTGTGTTTGTAACAGAAACTGTTAGATGGATGACTCTAGTTTGGGCGATTTTTCGCCCCCGCCTTTGGCGTACACTAGCCGAAAAAACAGTATGGAAAACAACGACATGGAGACAAAACGCAGAACCTTCCTCAAGGTCGGCGCCTTCGGGGCGCTGGCGTTGGCGGCGGGCGGCGGCATTTACCGTTACACCCATCCTTCGCCGCTCGGGCGTTTCGTGCTCGACGGCGAGGCAAAAGCGGCCATCGATGCCATCGTGCCGGCCATGCTGGCCGGGGCCTTGCCGGCCGATCCGGGCGCGCGCGGCGCGGCCGTGGCGGCCACCACCGCGCGCGTGCACCAGGCCATCCTGGGCTTGCCGCTGGCGGCGCAGAAGGAAGTCCAGGACCTGTTCGGATTGCTGTCGCTGGCGCCCGCGCGGCGCCTGCTGGCGGGCGTCTCGGGCGGCTGGGCCGGCGCCAGCGTCGAGCAGGTCGCCGTGTTCCTGCACGACTGGCGCTTTCACCGCCTCGGCATGCTGCAAAGCGCCTACCACGCGCTGCACGACCTGATCATCGGCTCCTGGTATGCCGATCCGTCGAGCTGGGCCGCGATCGGCTATCCCGGACCGATGAAGGAGCTGGCATGAGTGCCGCAGCTCCGGTTGTCCCCGCCCCGATGATTCCCGACCCGATCCAGGCCGGTCTCGCCGCCGGCTGGAACGTCATCGACGGCGCCGCCTTGGAGGCGGACCGCAGCATCGAGGCCGACGTCGTCATCATCGGCAGCGGCGCCGGCGGCGGCGTCTCGGCCGAAATCCTGGCGCTGGCCGGCTTGAAAGTCGTCATCGTGGAAGAGGGGGCGCTCAAGTCCTCCAAAGACTTCAAGATGCGCGAAGCCCAAGCCTATCCGGCGCTGTACCAGGAGTCGGCCGCGCGCAAGACGCGCGACAAGGCGATCAACATCCTGCAGGGCCGCACCGTGGGCGGCTCGACCACGGTCAACTGGACGTCGAGCTTTCGCACGCCGGCGCCGACCCTGGCCTACTGGCAGAAGAACTTCGGCCTGTCCGGCTACACCAGCGAGGCGCTGGCTCCTTGGTTTGCGATGATGGAAGCGCGCCTGTCGATCGGCGCCTGGCAGGCGGCGCCCAACGAAAACAACGACCTGCTGCGGCGCGGCGCCGAACGCCTCGGCATTTCCACGGGGGCGATCAAGCGCAACGTCAAAGGGTGCTGGAACCTGGGCTACTGCGGCATGGGCTGCCCGACCAACGCCAAGCAGTCGATGCTGGTGACCACCATTCCGTCGGCGCTCAGTCACGGCGCCACCCTGGTCACGCATGCGCGCGCGCAGCGCCTGGTATTCAAGGGCGACGCGGTTTCTCACCTGCTGTGCGAGGCCTTGGACGCCGGCGGGCTGGCCGCGACCGGGCGCACCATCACGCTACGCGCGAAGCACTTCATCGTCGCCGGCGGGGCGATCAACTCGCCGGCGCTGCTGCTGCGTTCACGCGCGCCCGATCCGCATGGGCTGCTGGGCCGGCGCACCTTCTTGCATCCGACGGTGATTTCGGCCGCGATCTTCGCGCAGCGCGTGGACGGCTTTGCCGGCGCGCCGCAAACGATCTACTCCGACCATTTTTTGCAGAACGGCCCGATCGACGGCCCGATCGGCTACAAGCTCGAAGCGCCGCCCCTGCATCCGCTGCTGCTGTCGACCACCATGGCCGGCTACGGCCAGGCGCACGCCGACACGATGCGCCAGTTCCCGCACGTGCATGGCTTGCTGGCGCTGCTGCGCGACGGCTTCCATGACGAGGCGCCCGGCGGCAGCGTCGGGCTCACGCGCGACGGCGCGGCGCTGCTCGACTACCCGCTCGGCGAGTTTTTGTGGGACGGCGTGCGGCGCGCCTTTTTGTCGATGGCCGAAATCCAGTTCGCCGCGGGCGCGGCCAGCGTGCAGCCGGTGCACGAACTGGCCGAGCGCTATACCAGCTGGGAGGCCGCCAGAAAAGGCATTAGCGCGCTGCCGATGAAAGAGCACATCACGCGCGTGGTGTCGGCCCACGTGATGGGCGGCTGCACCATGAGCGACGACGAGCGGCGCGGGGTGGTGGGCGCCAATGGCCGCTACCACGGCGTGCGCAATTTGTCGGTGCATGACGGTTCGCTGTTCCCGACCGCGATCGGCGCCAATCCGCAGCTGTCGGTGTACGGCATCACGGCGCGCCTGGCCAGCGAGCTGGCGCAGGCGCTGACCGGACAGGCGACCGCGCCTTTGGTGACGCCGGCATGACCATGAGCGCGCGCGCCATGCTGCGCTCGCTGCTGCTGGTGCAGCTGGTGCTGGCCGGCGCCATCGCGTACGCGGCGCTGCGCTACGGCGCGGTGGCGTCGACCTGGCTGGCGGCCTTCTGCGGGCTGGCCTGCGTGCTCCTGGCGCGCGTGCTGATCACGGCGAACAACTTCAGGGCGACGGCGCGCTTTGCCAGCGCGACCCCGGCGCCGTTCCGGATCGGCACTTGGGCCATGCTGCGCCTGTTCGCCGAAGAGTTCATCGCGACCCTGACCCACTCCTCGTGGTTCATGGCGCGCGCGCTGGCGCACCAGCGCATCCACGCCGGCAGCACCGCGCCGCCGCTGTTGCTGCTGCACGGCTACGGCTGCAACAGCGGCTACTGGGCCCACCTGGTGCGCGAGCTGGACGCGGCGCGCATCAGCCACGCCACGCTCGACCTGGAACCGATGCTGGCCGGGATCGACGAGTTCGTCCCGGCGGTGCAGCGCGCCATCGAGGCGCTGTGCGCCGCCAGCGGCGCGGCGCGCGTCGTCATCGTCGGCCACAGCATGGGCGGACTGGTGGCGCGCGCGTATTTGCGCGTCCATGGCAGCGCGCGCGTGGCCCACGTATTTACAATTGGTACGCCGCACCACGGCACCAGCCTGGCCAGCAAGGGCCCGGGCAAAAACGCCGTCCAGATGCAGCACGACGCCGGCGGCCAGGCCCGGGCAGGCGCCTGGCTGCGCGCACTGGCCGCCAGCGAAAGCGCGGAAACGCGCGCGCTGATCACGTCCATCTTCACCCATCACGACAACATCGTGGCGCCGCAGACATCGAGCGTGCTCGAAGGCGCCCACAACATCGCTTTCGGCGGCGTCGGCCACGTGGCGCTGGGCCGCAACCGGCGCGTGCTGGCGCGCCTGATGCAGGAAATTATCAAGCTGTCCACACGCGAAGATAATCTTCAGCAACACCTGCGGGAGCCGTGATAAAGTCACCAGGAAATTGATTGTCATGGACAATCTGATTTCTGTCGTGAGTATTGGTGAGTTTTTTATGCGGAATGCATGAGTGTGGCCAATTGTGTCGCCGAATAGCGACTGTTCGGCCGAAGCAGCACTGTTTCGGTGTGTGCAATTGCCTAGGTATGCATGAATGTGTCAGCATGCAACAGACGAGCTAAGACTGCGATTCCACCGATTGCACCAGTACCGGCATTTACCCAGGAGCGCAACAGTGTCCGCACGCATCCTCATAATCGAAGACAACCCCACCAACATGGAGTTGATGGTGTACTTGCTGAAGGCATTCGGCTATACCCCGTTGACGGCGTACGACGGCGTGAGCGGCGTGGACACCGCGCGCGAAACGCTGCCCGACCTGATCATCTGCGATGTGCACCTGCCCAGGCTGGACGGCTACGGCGTGGTGGCGGCGCTCAAGGGCGATGCGGCGCTGGCCCTCATTCCGGTACTGGCGGTGACGGCGCTGGCGATGGTGGGCGACCGCGAGCGCCTGCTCGACGCCGGTTTCGACGGCTACATCGGCAAACCCATCGAGCCCGATACCTTCGTGGCCCAGCTGGAGAGTTTTTTGCCGCTGCAGCCGCCCTCCGAGCTGGTGACCAGTCCGCAGGTCGCGCATGCCGAGCCTGCCGCCGCGCCCGTTCTCGAGAGGGGCGGCGACAAGCGCGCCACCATCCTGATCGTGGACGACCATGTGCTCAACCGCGAATTCCTGATGACCCTGCTCGGCTACGGCGGCCACCGCCTGGTCGAAGCGGCCAACGGCGTCGAGGGCCTGAAGATGGTGCACGCCGAGCGGCCCGACCTGGTCATCTCGGACATCCTCATGCCGAACATGGACGGCTACGAATTCGTCACGCGCCTGCACAGCGATCCGGCCACGGCCGACCTGCCGGTGATCTTCTACACCGCCACCTACCGCGAGCGTGAAGCGAACAAGATGGCGCAGGCGTGCGGCGTGCATTGGGTGCTGCCGAAACCGTCGGACCCGGATGTCATCCTGCGCACCGTGCACGAGGCGCTCGGCATCACCGAGCCGGTCATGCTGCCCTCGTTCACCGCGCCGCCGCCACCGGCCGAGCCGAGCCGCATGTTCTCGATCGATAACACGGTGGCCGAATACCTGGTCGAAGTCGAGTCGAGCAGCAGCCAGGTGCTCTCGCGCATCGCCAGCCACGGCCTGCCCGAGCCCTCGTACGACCTGTCGCAGATGACCGACCGGCTCTCGAGTTCCTTATCGAGCCTGCAGGCGGTGAGCCTGCGCCTGACCGCGCTGATCGAGCTGGGCATCGAACTGGGGGCCGAGCGCGATCCGACCGCGCTGCTCGAAATCGGCTGCCGCGTGGCGCAGAATATCTGCGTGTCCAAATACGCCTGCATCGGCGTGCTCGACGAGGGCGCCGATGAACTGAGCTACTTTTCCTCGTGCGGCGAAAACCGCCAGGCGCGCGTGGTGGCCGCCACCCCGCGCGCCGGAGTGCTGGCCAGGCTGCTCGACGACAAGGTCCCGGTGCGCATCGACGGCATCGACGGCGACCCGCGCTCGGTCGGCCTGCCGCAGGGCCATCCGCCGGTGCATTCCCTGCTCGGCGTGCCGATCGCCTCGCGCGAGCGTGTGCACGGCTGGCTGTACCTGGTCGACAAGCTCGGCGCCGACGGCTTTTCGGAAGTCGACGAACGGGTGGCGGTCACCGTCTGCGCGCAGATCGCGGTGGCCTACGAAAACCTGCTGCTGTACGAAGAGATCAAGCGCCACCATTCGCAGCTGACGGCCGACATGACGGCGCGCATCCGCCTGGACGAAGACTTGCGGCGCTTTCGCACGGCGATGGACGCCACCGCCGACGCCATCTTCCTGATCGACCGCTCCGGCATGGCGTTCGTGGACGTCAACGCCACCGCCTGCCGCATGCTCGGGTTTTTGCGCGAGGACTTCCTGGCGCTGTCGGCGCCGGCGCGCCCGGGCGAGGACGAGAGCGACAAGCTGCGCCTGAAGGACCTGTACGGCAAGCTGCTCTCGGGCGACCAGTCGGGCGCCATGGCCGAGATCCTGGTGCAGCGCAAGGACGGCTCGACCCTGTCGGTCGAAGTGCAGCGCCGCACCTTGCGCTCGGGTTCGAGCTGGATCCTGGTGGCGGTGGCGCGCGACATCACCGAGCGCAAGGAATCCGAACTGCGCCTGCTCAAACTGGCCCACTTCGACACGCTCACCGGGCTGCCCAACCGCAGCCAGTTCTATTCGTCGCTCACGCGCGCGCTGGAACAGGCCGGGGAGCACCGCTGGGCGGTGGCCGTGCTGTTCCTGGACGTGGACCGCTTCAAGACCGTCAACGACACGCTCGGCCACCCGATCGGCGACGAGCTGCTGCGCCAGTTCGCCGGCCGCCTGGTCGACTCCCTGCGCGTGCGCGACACCATCGGCCGCTTCGGCGGCGACGAATTCGCCGCCATCCTGATGCTGCCGGAAGGCCCGCAGACCGCCATCGCGGTCGTCGACAAGATCCGCGAGAGCCTGCGCCGCCCGTTCGACCTGGAAGGGCACGAAGTGACCGTCACGGCCAGCATCGGCATCACTGTTTATCCGGACGACGGCCTGGACGCCGACACCCTGATCAAGTACGCCGACACCGCCATGTACCGCGCCAAGGAAGCCGGGCGCGACGCGTACCGCTTCTTTACGGCGGAGATGAACGCCCAGTCGCTGGCCCGGCTGGAGCTGGAAAACGCGCTGCGGCGCGCCATCGACAACGGCGAATTCGTGCTGTACTACCAGCCCAAGGTGCACATCGGGTCGGGCCGCATCAGCGGCGCCGAAGCGCTGATCCGCTGGAACCGGCCGGGCCACGGCATGGTTTCGCCGGGCCTGTTCATCCCGATCCTGGAAGAGACGGGCCTGATCGTACGGGTCGGCACCTGGGTGCTGAACGAAGCGTGCCGCAAGATCAGCGAATGGGGCAAAACCAGGATCGGGCCGGTGCACCTGTCGGTGAACGTCTCGGGCATCCAGTTTTTCGTCGGCGGCCTGGAACAGGAAGTGCTCAATGCGATCAAGGTGCACGACATCGCGCCCGAACTGCTCGAACTCGAACTGACCGAAAGCTCGCTCATGTCGAACGCGGAAGACACCATCACCGTGCTGCGCAACCTGAAAGCGCTCGGGATCCAGATTTCGATCGACGATTTCGGCACCGGTTATTCCAGCCTGGCGTACCTCAAGCGCTTCCCGATCGACAAACTCAAGATCGACATCGCCTTCGTGCGCGAAGTGACCAGCAACCCGGACGACGCGGCCATCGTCCTGGCCATCATCAACATGGCGCACAGCCTGAAGCTGCAGGTGATCGCCGAAGGCGTGGAAAAGGATGCGCAGCTGGCCTATTTGCGCCGCCACGGCTGCGACGAGATGCAGGGCTACTACTTCAGCCGCCCGCTGCCGGAAGACGAATTCGAACAGATGCTCAGCGAGGGCAAGTACCTGATGCCGCCGCTCGACGAGTCGCTGCTGAACCAGCAAACGCTGCTCATCGTCGACGACGACGCCTTCATGCTCGACGTGCTGTCGGACTTCCTGGCGCAGGATGGCTACCGCATCCTGACCGCGCAGACGGCGGCCGAAGGCTTCGACATCCTGGCGCGCCACAAGGTGCAGGTGATCCTGTGCGACCAGTGCATGCCGCTCATGAGCGGGACCGAATTCATGGAACGGGTCAAGAACCTGTGCCCGGATACCTTCCGCATCATGCTGTCGGCCTATTCGGACCTCACGCCCATCATGGCGGCGATCAACCATGGCGCGATCGACCGCTTTTATACCAAGCCGTGGAAGGGCGCGGTCCTGCGCGAAAATATCCGCGAGGGCTTCCGCCTGCACCGCCAGATGCACGGGCGCCAGGCGGCCTGACGCGGCGCGCCGGCACGATAGCCGGCAAAAATCTGCGCTGCCTGGAACGCATGTTACGATTGCGCTTCGTTCAACCGGGTTTCGCAAGAGAGATCGATGCAAACAGACGTCGCTGCCGATATCGCCGCCATCGAGGCGATTTCATCTGTTCCAACCATCCTCGAAGCGGTCGCTGCGATCACGGGGCTGCGCTTCGTCTGCATCGCGCGCGTGACCGGCGACTCGTGGATCACCTGCGCGGTGCGCGACGAGCTCGGATTCGGCCTGAAGGTCGGCGACGGGCTCGATGTGGCCAGCACCCTGTGCGAGGAAGTGCGAGATACGGGCCGGCCCGTCATCATCGACAACGTCAGCGAGGATGCGCGCTACCGCGACCACCACACCCCGCGCATCTATGGCTTCCAGAGTTACATTTCGCTGCCGATCCATCGTCCGGACGGCTCTTATTTCGGCACCCTGTGCGGGCTCGATCCCTTGCCGGCGCACTTGTCGAACACGGCCACCGTGGCGAGCATGACCCTGTTCGCCCAGCTCATTTCCAAGCACCTCGAAACCGAACTGAAACTGACCGAATCGCAGTCGGCGCTGCTATGCGAGCGCGATACGTCGGAGCTGCGCGAGCAGTTCATCGCCGTGCTGGGGCACGACTTGCGCACGCCGCTGTCGTCGATCATGCTCGGCACCGAACTGCTGCGGCGCGAGCCCCTGAGCGCGCAGGCCGAGAACGTGGTCGAGCGCATGCGCCGCAGTGCGCAGCGCATCGCGGCGCTGGTCAACGACGTCATGGATTTTACGCGCGGACGCATGGGCGGCGGCATTGCGCTCGACTTGCGCAACGAGACGGGCTTACAGCAGTCGCTCGAACAGGTGGTGGCCGAGTTGCAGGGCGCCTATCCGGAACAGCGCATCGGACTCGATATCGACCTGCCGCACACCGTGTACTGCGACCCGGCGCGCATCCAGCAGTTGCTGTCGAACCTGCTCAAGAACGCGCTGGTGCACGGCGCGCGCAACGAGGCGGTGCTGGTCAGCGCCTGGACGCGCAACGGCCAGTTCGAGATCAGCGTGATGAATGGCGGGCCGGCCATCGCGCCGGCCAAGCTTGGGCAGCTGTTCAAGCCGTTCTGGCGGGCGTCGAGCCAGGTCGCCAGCGAGGGGCTGGGACTGGGCCTGTTCATCGTGGCCGAAATCGCCCGCTCGCACGGCGGCGCGCTGGAAGTGACGTCCGAGGACGGCGCGACCCGCTTCACGTTCCGCATGCGCGCCGGCGCATCGGTCGAACGGCGCATGGTGGTGCGCGCGTGAGGCACGCACCGGTGTCGACCCTGGTGCTGGCGCTGCTGCTGGCGGGCGCGCAGGCCGCTGCGGAAACGATCATTCCCGTTCAAACCCGGGCGCCATCCGAGGCCGAGGTGAAATCGTTCCATGCGTATTACCAGAAGCGTTATCCCGATAATCACAGTGCGCAGCCGGCGTTCGCCGTCACGCGGGCGGACCTTGGTGCGCCGTGGCAGGTCGCGGCGACGGTGAGCATGGCGCCACGGCGGGGACTCAAGCTGCTGTGCCGGATGCAGCGTGTCGACTTCACTTACGCGCCGGCCAGCGGCCAGTGGAGCGCGGCAGGGGAGGTGCGCCAGTTCGTATGGCTCGACCGCGCCAGCGGCTGCGCGATACCGGCCAGGCCGGTGGAGCTGTTGCAGCGCATGCCGGACACGGAACTGGCGGGCGTGCTGGCGCAGCAAGCCAGGCTGCTCGACAAGGCGCGCCTGCTGCTGGCCGGGAACACCGCCTGCGCGCGCCATCGCTCGCTGCCGTTCGACCTGCACGCGATCGATGTCGGCGCCACCGGATCGAGCAGCGAGGAAATGGTGGCGCTGACGTACCGCAGCGGGCGCGATGCCGACGCCACCATCTGGGCGCGCCGCAGCGGCGCCGACTACGATGCGTGGAACGCCAGTTGCCGCTAAAAGTCATGCGGCCAAGGGTCATGCCGCGCGTGCCTTCGGAGGCGCCCGGCCGGGCTGTGATCGATGCCGGCGTATGACACAATGGTGCGGGCCGCATCGCGCGGCGCGTAGCGCGACCGGATGCAGATTTGGCGCCGTGTGCGCTTTAGAACGCATTCTCTAGCGTAGCTCACTAGAATGGCTCGCAGCGATCCGACCCACATTTCATTCACGGAGTTCCGCAATGGTAAAAAAACTCAAGCCGCAAGCGATCGAGGACGACTCGCAACTGGCCGACGCCGTGCGCGCCTCGGCACACCAGATCTGGCAGGCCGGCCTTGGCGCGTTCGCCAAGGCGCAGGAAGAGGGCAGCCGGGTGTTCAGCAAACTGGTCCAGGAAGGCAACGACCTGCAAAAACGCACCCGCTCGATGGCCGAGGACAAGGCCGGCGGCGTGGCCGAGGGCGCCGCCAGCGTGGCCGAGCTGGTGGCGCGCCAGGCATCCGGATCGTGGGACAAGATGGAGCAGGTGTTCGAAGACCGCGTCACGCGCGCGCTGGCGGGCATGGGCGTGCCGACCCGGGCTGAAGTCGAGGCGCTTGCCTTGCGGGTCGAGGAACTGAGCAAGCTGGTGGCGCAGCTGAGCGGCAATGCCGCTCCCGCGACAGCGGCCGCCAAGCCCGCCGCGAAGACGCCGGCTAAGGCGCCAACCCGGACGCCTGCCGCCGCCAAGCCAGCAGCCGAGCCAGCAGTCAAGCCAACAGCAGCCAAGCCGCCAGCGCCGAAGAAGGCAGCGGCCAAGCCAGTGGCCGCCAAGCCCGCCGCGAAGGCCGCGGCGGCGCCGCGCAAGCGCGCAGCCGGCAAAACGCCTGCGCCGGAGGGCGGGAAGGGCGCCTGACCGTACGCCGGGGTATCGTCATTGACGCTGTGAGAGCACCCACGTTCGGTGTTATGCTTGCATGAGAAAAAACACCGACCGCCCCGCCATGCTACAGAAAGCTCCCCGCCGCACCCGTGAACGCATCCTTGAATTGTCGTTGCGGCTGTTTAACGAGTTCGGCGAGCCGAATATCACGACCACGGTGATCGCCGAGGAGATGAACATCTCGCCCGGCAATCTCTACTACCATTTCCGCAACAAGGACGACATCGTCAACTCGATCTTCGTGCAGTTCGAAGCCGAGATCGAGCGCATCCTGACGGTGCCGGACGGGCGCCGCTCGAACATCGAGGACGTGTGGATCTACCTGCACCTGATGTTCGAACTGATCTGGCGCTACCGCTTCTTTTACCGCGACCTGAACGACCTGCTCTCGCGCAACCGCAAGCTCGAACTGCATTTCAAGCTGATCCTGGCGCACAAGATCAAGGTGGCCAAGGAGCTGTGCGAAGACCTGCGCAGCGAAAAGTCGCTCGAAGCGTCGGACGCCGACATCAATGCCATGGCCACCAATATGGTGGTGGTGGCCACCTACTGGCTCTCGTACGAATACGTGCTCAATCCGCGCAAGTATTCGGAGCAGCAGGCGATGTCGGACGCGCTCGCGCGCGGCTGCTACCAGGTGCTCTCGCAGATCGGTCCCTACCTGCGCGGCGACACGCACCTGCTGTTCCAGAAGCTGTCCGAGGAATACCTGAAGAAACTTAAATAAGAAAACTCAAATAAGAAGCGGCACACAATGAAGTCAATCGCAGTCTATTGCGGCGCCTCGTACGGCGCCTCGCCGCTGTACGCGGACGCCGCGCGCGCCATGGGCCGCGCGCTGGTGGAGCAGGGCATCGGCCTGGTGTATGGCGGCGGCAAGGTGGGCCTGATGGGCGTCATCGCCGACGAAGTGCTGCGCCTCGGTGGCGAGGCGGTCGGGGTGATCCCGCAGGCGCTGGTCGAACGCGAACTGGCGCACGACGGCCTGACCAAGCTGTTCATCGTGCGCGACATGCACGAACGCAAAGCCATGATGGCCGACCTGTCGGACGGCTTCATCGCCATGCCGGGCGGGATGGGCACGCTCGAAGAGCTGTTCGAGATGCTGACCTGGTCGCAGCTCGGCATCCACCGCAAACCGGTCGGCGTGCTCAATGCCGGCGGCTTCTACGACCTGCTGGCCGCTTTTGTGATGCACCAGCATCGCGAAGCGTTCGTGCGCGAGGAGCATGTGGATTTGATGATGGTCGAAGCCGAGCCGCAGGCGCTGCTGGCGCGCCTGCTGGCCCGCTAGGCGACGCCGCCGCCCGTGTCCGGCGCCACCGTGCTGCTCGTGCTGTTTGCCGCGCTGCTGCACGCGAGCTGGAATGCACTGGTCAAGGCCGGCCCCGACAAACTCCTCTCCACCGTGCTGGTCGCCAGCGGCAGCGCGCTGCTGGCCGCGCTGGCGCTGCCGTTCCTGTCGCTCCCGGCGCCGGCCAGCTGGCCGTGGCTGGTCGCGTCGGCATGCTGCCACCTGGCTTACTACCATCTGCTGGCCGCCGCCTACGCGCATGGCGACATGAGCCACGCCTATCCGCTGATGTGCGGCAGCGCACCCTTGCTGGTGGCATTGGCCTCGGCCGCGCTGGTCGGCGAGACGCTCGGCGTGCGCCAGTATGGCGCGATCGCGCTCATTTGCACCGGCGTGCTGGCGATGGGCCTGTGGCGCGCCGCCGGCACCACGCCGCCATCGCGCCGCGCCACCGTGTTCGCCCTGCTTAACGCCGCCGTGATCGCATGCTACACGCTGGTCGACGGCATCGGCGTGCGCCGGTCCGGCGCGCCGCTGGCCTACACCTTGTGGCTGTTCGCGCTGTCTGCGTGCGTGCTGCTCGTGTCGGTGATGGGCAAGCGCCAGGCCTTGCGTGACTACGCAGGCCGGTACTGGAAGACCGGCCTGCTCGGCGGTTTCGTTTCGATGGCGTCGTACGGACTGGCCTTGTGGGCGATGACGGCGGCGCCGCTGGCCGTCATCGCCGCGCTGCGCGAAACGTCGATCCTGTTTGCGGCGCTGATCGCGCGCATGTTCCTGCTTGAGCGGCTTGGCGCGCGCCGCCTGTGCGCGGTCGGCCTGATCGCCGGCGGCGCGGTGGCGATGCGCTTTGCCTGATTGCGTGGGTACGGTTGCCAGGCGATGCCCGCTCCCTGCCCGCTTCCTGCCCCATCGCTGCCCGCGTCCCGCGCATCATCGGGGCAGCGCTTGCAGGTGCTACCGCGTCAACGGTCACCTGCCCATCTTGCGGTGATCGACGACGTTTCCTTCACCAGCGCGGCCATCAGCGAGCGGGCATCGCGATGCGTGAGCAGTGGGGCCGCCTGGCCGCACCATAGCGACATCAGGTCGGCTCGCTCCTGCGCGGCCGCAGCCTTTTTCATTATCCCGGTAAACCAGTTCTGCACCGGATAGGGCGGTATCTGCGTGGCGAGCGGCTGCAATTCGTTCATCAGCCGGTTGCGAATGCCACGCGCCAGCCTGCCGCTAAATACGCGCGTCAATCCGGTGTAGCGCGCGTCAGGGCTGAACAGCATCTTGCGATGCGTGGCGTCGGCATTCGATTCCTCGCATGCGAGAAACGCCGTGCCGATCTGCACGCCGTGCGCGCCCAGCGCCAGCGCCGCGGCGATACCGCGCCCGTCGGCGATGCCGCCAGCGGCGATGACCGGGATGCGCACCGCATCGACCACCTGCGGTATGAGTGAAAAGGTCCCCGACAGCGATTCTTCCGCGCTGCGCAGGAACGATACGCGGTGCCCGCCCGCCTCGAAACCGGTGGCGACGATCATGTCGACCCCGGCCCGTTCCAATGCGATCGCCTCATCGACCGTCGTCGCCGCGCCAAGCGTGACGATGCCAAGCTCGCGGCAGCGTGTCAGCACACTGGGCGACGGAATCCCGAATACGAAGCTCAGCACCGCCGGACGCGCTTTGAGCACGGCCTCGATTTGCTCGGCGTAAGGCGGGGCGAACCTGGCCGGACGTTGCGCGGCCTGCAGCCCGAGTTCCGTAAAGTACGGTTGCAGCAATGCCGCATTGCGCGCGAATGCCGCGTCATCGATCTGCGGCTCGTCGGCGTCGTCCAGCGGAATCCACAGATTGAGTGCGAACGGCGCCGATGTGCGTGCACGGATCCGGCTTGCGACGTCGCCGATGCCGTCCGCGTCCAGGTGATGGACGCCGAAGGAACCGAGGCCCCCGCTGTCGCAAACGGCAACGACCAGGTCGACCGATGAAATGCCACCGCCGAACGGCCCCTGGATGATCGGCGCGGCCAGGCCGAGGCGGCGTGCTACTTCAGTATTTTTCCACATGTTTGACGTTTCCCGATGTTGGTCGATGAACTGCTGGCCTTTATGCTACCTGCAAACCTTCTGCCTTCATCGCTTCTTGCACGGCGGCGCGCGCTGCGACGCGTTCGAGGAAAGCCTGCAAATGCCGGAAGTCGCCGCCATCGCCGCTGGAGAGGTCGAGATTGACGAATTTTGCCCAGCCTGCAACGGTGAAGAGGTAGGCGTCGGCAGCGGTGAAGCTGTCACCGGTCAGGAAAGGCTTGGCCCCCAACTGGTCCGATACCCAGCTAAATTTCTTGCCCAGGTTTGCGGCGAAGACTGCCTTGGCCGGTGCGTCGAATGCCGGATTGAACAGCGGACTGAAGGACTTGTGCAGCTCGGAGGTGATGTAGTTTTGCCACTCCATCACCCGATAGCGCGCCATCGATCCGGCGCCGGGCATCAGGTCTTCGCGGCGGGCATGGTCTGCAATGAATTGCGCAATGATCGGCCCCTCGGACAGGCGCTGGCCGTCGTCGAGTTCGAGCACCGGCACATGGCCTTTCGGGTTGATGGTGTAAAAATCGATCCCGTCTTCGGTCAGATGCGTGCCGGTATCGACCTTGATGAGCGTATGCGGCAGGTTTGCTTCGCACAGCAGGATATGTGGCACGAGCGAGCAGGCGGCGGGCGAATAATAGAGTTTCATGGAGTTTCTCCTGTGAGGTTCGTTTCAATGGCGGCGCTTGGCGCCGGCAGGGCTGATTGCTGGATCTGCAATATGGTGTAGTCTATTGATGTTCTTTTGGAAGATAAATGCACATCCATGCAATTGATTTGATACCCCATGTAATGAGTAGGCCAGCAAAATGAGACGCCATTTCGAAGATGTCCTGGTAGGCAGCATCGAGCTGTTCTGCGCCGCTGCCGAATACGGCAGTTTTACCGCCGCCGCCAATGCGCTCGGCGTCACGCCTGCCGCGGTGAGCCGCTCCGTCTCGCGGCTCGAAGCGCGCCTTGGCGCGCGGCTGTTCGTGCGCACCACGCGGCAAGTGAGCTTGACGGAAGACGGGCGCCGCTACTTCGAGCAATGCCAGCAGGCGCTGACGCAACTGATCGATGCCGAACGTGCGCTGACCGGCCTGCAAGGCATGCCATCGGGCGTGCTGCGGATCAGCGTGCCGACGACCTATGGCCATCATCGCGTGCTCCCCTTGCTGCCGGCGTTTCGCACACGCTATCCGGAGGTGCGGGTCGACGTTCATGTCAGCAACCGCAATATCGATTTTGTCGATGAGGGGTATGACCTCGCGATCCGTGCGCGCGAACCTGCCGATTCAGGCTTCGTCGCCCGCAAGCTGGAAGATGCGGAGCTGGTCGTCGTGGCGGCGCCGGCCTATCTGGCGCGCACCGGCACGCCCGATTCGATCGCCGCGCTGGCACAGCACGACTGCATCAACTTCGTGTTGCCGAGTACTGGCCGCCCGATTCCCTGGCTGTTTCACGACAAGGGAAAGCTGATCCAGGTGGCCGCGAGCGGCAGTTACTGCCTGTACGAAGACGTCCTGGCCGGGGTGACGTTGGCGCGCAGCGGCGCCGGCCTGTTCCAGGCCTACCGGTTTACGATCGAAGAAGATTTGCGTAACAAGACGCTGGTCGAAGTGCTGGCGGCGCACGGAGGATGTGCGCGCCCGTTCTCGGTGATTTATCCGCACGGCCGCCACTTGCCCCTGAAAGTACGCCTATTCGTCGATTTCCTGCTGGAGGCCCGGGCACGGCGCGTTTAGGTCACGCCGCTCGGTCATGCCGCATCGGCCTGCGGCCCGTACAAGGGACGTCCGGCACTGTCGCAGCCGGCCTGCAGGCGCGCCTGTTCTTGCAGCAGCAGCGCGATCTGCGCCGCCGGCACCGGGCGGCTGAACAGGTAGCCCTGCATCTCGTCGCAGTCGTTATCGCGCAGGAAAGCGCACTGCTGCTCGGTCTCGACGCCTTCGGCGATCACGCGCAGCTTGAGCATGTGTCCGAGCGAAATGACCGCCTTGGCGATGGCCTGGTCGTCGGGATTGTCGGCCAGTTCGCGCACGAAGGATTTGTCGATCTTGAGGGTGCTGATGGGGAAGGACTTGAGCGCCGACAGGCTTGAATAACCGGTTCCGAAGTCGTCGATCGACAGCGAAATGCCCATCGCCTTCAACTCGCGCATTTTGTCGACCGACTGCGACAGGTCGCGCATGATCAGGCTTTCGGTCACTTCCAGCTCCAGCGCGCCCGGGGCCAGGGCGCTCTCGCGCAGGGCCGCGGCGACCCGTTCGACCAGGCGTTTTTCTTCGAACTGGCGCGGCGAGACGTTGACCGACATCGTGATCGGCGCAAAACCGGCTTCCTGCCACGCCTTGTTCTGGCGGCAGGCCGTGTGCAGCACCCAGTCGCCGATGGCGACAATCAGGCCGCTTTCCTCGGCCAGGCCGATGAAACGGATGGGCGAGACCACGCCATGCTCGGGATGCTCCCAGCGGATCAGCGCTTCGACCCCGAAAATGAGGCCGCTGCGCAGGTCCACCTTGGGCTGGTACAGCAGGTGGAACTGGCCCTCGTCGAGGGCGCCGCGCAAGCCTTCGAGCAGCAGCAGTTTTTCTTCGACGCTGGCGTTCATCTCGCGCGCGTAGAACTGGAAGTTATTGTGGCCCATGTCCTTGGCGCGGTACATGGCGGCGTCGGCGTTCATCATCAGGGTGTTCGGCTCGGCGCCGTCGCGCGGGTACATCACCACGCCCATGCTGCAGCTGACCTGCACTTCCTGGCCGCCCAGCAGGATCGGTTCGGTGACGGCCTGGCGGATCTTTTCGAGCACCGGCGCGACCGCCATCGGGTTGTCCGGTTGGTCGGGCAGGATGATGATGAATTCGTCGCCGCCGAAGCGTCCCAGCGTGTCTTCGCGCCGCACGCAGGCGGCCATGCGGGTGCCGACCACCTTGAGCAGTTCGTCGCCGGCGTTGTGTCCGAGGCCGTCGTTGACCAGTTTGAAGCCGTCGAGATCGATGAAGGCCACCGCCACGCAGCGCCCGCGCCGCTGCGCCTGCACGATGGCCTGGTCCAGGCGGTCGCGGATCAGGCTGCGGTTGGGCAGGCCGGTCAGCTCGTCGTGGTGCGCCATGTGGCGGATGCGTTCCTCGGCCACCTTGCGCTCGGTGATGTCGCGCACGATCGCCACCACGCCGTCTTCGACCGCCACCACCTGGCGGTGCAGCCAGCAGGTGCGCGCGCCGCTCAATTCGGCCAGCCATTCGGCTTCGTGCACGCCGCCGACCAGCGTGACCTTGACCAGGTCCTCGAAGATGCCGTTGTCGCGGAAGGCCGGCAGCATGGCCGACAGGCGCGTGCCGCGCAGGGTCGGCTTGTCCATGCCGGCCAGTTTTTCGGCGCGCGTGTTGGTTGCCTTGATGACGAAGTCGGTGATCGCGCCGCTGTCGTCGGTAATGCTGCGCATGACGAAAAACGCGTCCAGGCTCGCCTCCGACGCGGCGGCGTAGGTTTCCTGGGCGCGCCGGATGCGGCGCCGCGTGCGCGTGAGCTGCCACGACCAGATGCACACCAGGGTGACGATCACGGCCAGCAGCGCGCTGCCGCTGCCGGCCACCCACAGGTAGTTGCGGCGCTGCTGTTCGAAAGCGGCCATCGATTCGTGCTCGGACAGGCCCACCAGCGCGGTCAGCGAAAAGCCGTGCAGGCGGCGCACGCTGGTGTAGCGGCGCACGCCGTCCCAGCCGCTGGCGACGACCTGGCCGGCGCCGGCCTCGCGCGGCAGCTGCGGCGCGCTCTGGCCCCAGACCACCTTGTCGCCGATGCGCAGGGCGCGAAACACGCCGTCGGCGCCGTACAGCCCGAGCGCGCCGGATTCGCCCAGGCGCGAGCGCTCGTAACCGCTGGTGAAGTAGGCCGGGTCGACTTCGACGATGGCGACGCCGGCGAACTGCCCGTCCCGGTCGTTGAGGCGGCGCGTGAAGTGCAGGTGCCAGTCGGGATTGGCGTCGTCGCGCAAGGTCTGGCTGACGTACGGCGTGCTGGTGTCGCTGTCGCGGTGAAACGCGAAGTAGCTCTGGCGCGAGACGTCGATCGCGCGCGCCGGCGGATTGCTGGCCACGACCATGCCGCTGCGGTCGGCGATGCTGACCACGAACACCAGTCCCGAAGGCAGCAAGCCTTGCTGGTTCAGGGCGGGCAGGGCGCCGTCCGTGCCCTTCAGTTCGACCGCGTACTTGAGCACCTTGAGGGTCTGGTCGATGCTGCCCAGGTTGCGCTGCATCTGCGCTTCGTAGGTGTCGATCAGTTCCTGGCTCGACTCGCGCGCGGCGCTTTGCGCGGCAGTGCGCTCGATGCCGATGAAGTGGTCGGTGGCCATCCAGATCATCGCCAGCAGCAGCATGGCGAACAGCGGCAGCGAGATATGGGTTTCCTGCCCGAGCGCGAGCAGGCGCGTGAGGCGGGCGCGCTTGCCGTTCATGCTCAGCGCACCACCAGAACGGCCTTGACGCTCGGATCGAGCGCGGCCTTGTCGATGTAGCCGATCAGGGCCGGATTGTCGGCCACCATGCGCCGCACGGCGGCGCTGTCGCCGGCTTCCTTGGGCGGCTGGCCGCGTCCCGTGAAGATCATCTTGGTCCAGTAAGCCTTCACCAGCGCCGGCGTCTTGGTGGTCACGCGCGCATAGAATTCGTCGCGCAGCTGGGAGCCGATGCGCTGGTCGAGCGCGACCGCTTCGGCGCCGTCGGGAAAGGTGCCGACCTGGCCGAGGAAGATGTCGGCCACCTGGTCGGAGCGCAAATTGGCGAGCGGGCTTTTGGCCGAGACGATCACCAGCAGTTCGGCGTGCAGCGATTGCAGCGGCAGCGCCGCCAGGGTGCAGGCGGCCAGCAGGCGGCGAAGTGCGTTCTTGTTCATGGCGGCGTCCTCAAAACACGAAGTCGAGCACCGCGCTCGCGAGGTTCACGCGCGGGTGCGCGCCGAAGCCAGGCTGCACGTTGAGCAGGGTGCCGCGCGAATGTTCGCCCGGGCGCACCCGGTCGTACTGGAGCTTGAGGGCGATGTTGTGGCGCACATCCCAGCGCATCCCGGCGCTGACGGTGTTCTGGGCCGGCACGCTCATGAGCAGGTAGTTCAAGCCTGCGTTGAGCTGGGCGGCCGGCGCGGCCAGCGGCGGCGGCAAGCCTTCCAGCGGCAGGCCGGGGTCGCGCGTGGGGCTCTTGGCCTTGGCGCCGGCGAACGCGATATACGGCGTGAAGGCGCCGAAGCGGTAGCCGGCGCTGGAATACACGGTGACCGAATTGCCTAAAAAGGAATGGGTGGTGAAGCGCCCGATCTCGCCCATGATGAACCAGTTGCCCGGATCGTAGGTGGCGCCGACGGTCAGGGCGTTGAAGCGCTTGCGCTCGACTTCATATTGACGCGCCAGCTGCTCGCCGCGCGGGCCGAACTGGCGCAGGCCGTCGAACAGATAGCCGGCCAGGTCGATCGTCACCTCGCTGCTGAAGGCGCTGATGCGTCCGCTCAGGGCGCCGCGTTCGGCGGTGGTCGAGACGCCGGTCAGTTTGCGCGCCTTGACGCTGTTGCCGTCCAACAGTTCAAGGGTGGTACCGCCGGAAAATGCCTGGCTGATGAATTTGACGTCGCCGGCGCGCCAGCGGTAGCTGACGTCGACCCCGTCGCTGTTACTGATCGGGATCGCGCCGTACACCTCGACCGGCGTACGCGCCCACGGGTAGGCATAGCCGATCTTGCGGTAGTCGGCCGCCAGGAAGATCGGCAGGCCGATGCGGCCGACCCGCAGCGACAAGTCGGGCGTGGCCTGGTATTTGATGTTGGCCCATTCGACGATCGGGCGGTAGCTGCGGTCGAGCCGTTGTTCGGTGATCACCTGGACCACGCCCGACCATTGCTTGTTGACGGTCACGCCGAGCTGCGCACCGAGGCGGCTGTCCACGTGCGGGCTCCAGGCGTCGCTGTAGCCGGCGCCGGTGCCCTTGAGGGCGCTGGACGAAAAATCGGCCTGGCGGTTGTCGGAATAGCTCACCGCGGCCGTGCCGAAGCCGCCGAAGGTCCAGGCCAGGCCGTCGGGATCGGCCGCGTGCACGGCGCCGCCGGAGGCCAGCAGTGTGGCCAGCAGTGTGCCCGTGATGCAGGCGCGTGTGACGACAACGTGGGCGGTGCGTGGATCAGGCTTGGTCATGAGTAAAGTCCGGTGAAGCATGCCTTGCGCGCGCGGCACCAGGGTGCGCGCCCAAGCGCGGTGGCCAGGTGCGGGAATGTGTTGGTCAGAGACTGGCGGGGGTTGGGCCAGCGCGGGTTCAGGCTTGACTGTATAGAGCAGGGTGGCGCTTGTCGACAGGTTTCCTGCAAGACGTAATGGTCCTGATAACTTGTGCTGCGGAAATGCAACATTTGGTGAGAATCCTGGAGCGCGAGGGCGGGCGGCCCGCCGTGCGATACCGAAACGGTGATCGCGCGGCGCGAAAAATTGATTGGTCTGCGCGCCGCGCCCGGCCTACCCTGCATTGGCAGGACAACCACAACAAGATCGGAGACCCATGTTAAAACCACTTATCGCGGCACTGGCCCTGGCTATGTGCGCCGCTCCGGCGTCGGCTATCGAACTGGCAGGCGTCAAGAATGCGCACGACCCCGGCACCGTCACCAGGGACGGCGACACCTACTTCAACTTCACCACGGGCAAGGACGGCATCTGGCACTCGACGTCGAAAGACCTGGTCACCTGGTCGGCGCAGGCCAGGCCGGTGTTTTCCACCTACCCGGGCTGGATCGCCAACAAGATCCCGGGCTTTAGCGGATCGATGTGGGCGCCCGACGTGATCCACATGAACGGCTACTACTACCTGTACTACTCGGTGTCGGCCTGGGGAACGACGACATCGGCGATCGGCGTGGCGCGTTCGGCATCGCTGAAAAATGCGGCGTGGACCGACCTTGGCATCGTGGTCGAATCGTTCGGTGGCAATACCGAAATCAACGCGATCGACCCGGCGCTGTTCCGCGACCACGACGGCAAGGTGTACATGTCGTACGGCTCGTTCTTCGGCGGGATCGGGGTGGCGCAGATCGACCAGTCCAGCGGCAAGCTGGCCGGCAGCGTGACCAAGGTATTGGGCGGCGGCCACCAGGATATCGAGGCGCCGTACATCACGCGCAACGGTGAGTATTACTACCTGTTCGTCAACCGCGGGGCGTGCTGCAGGCTGGCCGACAGCACCTACTATGTGCAGGTGCTGCGGTCGACCAGCGTGACGGGGCCGTATTCGGGCGCGCGCACCATCCTGCCCAACACGGACGGCAAGTACAAGGGGCCGGGCCACGTGGCGGTGCTCAAGCAGGATGGCTGCAATTATGTCTCCACCCACTACTACGACCTGACCGACAATGGCAACGCCAAGCTGGACTTCCTGAAGATGACGTACAGCGGCGGCTGGCCGAGCATGACGCGCAACTTCACGA
Organism: Telluria sp.; assembly: GCA_036386755.1. Lineage (GTDB taxonomy): Bacteria > Pseudomonadota > Gammaproteobacteria > Burkholderiales > Burkholderiaceae_D > Telluria_A. The sequence goes on along the minus strand of DASVVC010000146.1, from coordinate 73,118 downwards.
GCTTTGCCGGTTGCGGCGGCATCACCGACGGCGCCTATGCGATCAAGTCGCGCGCCAGCGGCAAGGTGCTGACGGTGGCCGGCGCGGCCACGGCCAACGGCGCCATGGTGCAGCAGGCAAGCGACAGCGGCGCGAAGCACCAGTCGTGGTATGTGATCGGGCAGGGCGATGGCTACTACAGCATCATCAACGCGGGCAGCTTGCGCAGCCTGGATAACTATGGCAATTCGACCACGGCGGGCACGCCCATCGCGCAGTGGGATTACTGGGCCGGCAGCGGGCAGAAATGGCGCTTTGCCAGTCCTGCCAGCGGCTACCACACGGTGAGCAACCAGTTGAGCGGCATGGCGCTGGACGTGAAGGGCGGCGCTACCGAAGACAATGCCGCGATCGTCCAGTACCCGCTCAACAACGCCGCCAACCAGCAGTGGACACTTCAGCGGCGTTAAACAGCCGCCAAGCCGGTCACCAGAGGCGTTCACCCGACACGTCGAGCTGCGTCAGGTACAGCCTCAGGTCGAATTCGTACTGGTGGTAGTTCGGCTCCATGTAGCAGCACAACTTGTAGAAAGCCTTGTCGTGCTGCTTTTCCTTGACGTGCGCCAGTTCGTGCACGGCGATCATGCGCAGGAATTCGATCGGCGTGTCCTTGAACACGGTGGCCACGCGGATCTCGTGCTTGGCCTTGAGCTTGTTGCCCTGCACGCGCGAGATGAAGGTGTGCAGGCCGAGCGCGTGCTGGATCACGTGCAGTTTGCTGTCGAAGACGACCTTGTTGATCGGATCGGCGTTGCGCAGGAATTCGGTCTTGAGGTCCTGCACGTAATCGTACAGGGCGCGGTCGGTGCGCACCTCGTGGGCGGCGGGATAGCGCTGCTTGAGCACCTCGCCGAGCTTGTTTTGCGCGATCAGCTGGGTCACTTGCGCCTGCGTCTGCTCGGAGTAGGCGCTCAGGTATTTAAGGGGTTGCATGAGGGCACTTTACCATACCGGGCCAAGCGGCGACGCCGGTTGCTCATCCATATACCATGCATGCGCACCGTACTTGTGGCATAGTCGGGGTATGAAAGCACTCAAAAGTCCCCTGGCCGTCGAACTGCTTGCCGATCCGGCGGCGCGCGACGAGCTGCGCCGCTTCCTCGTCGGCAAGCGGCCAGGCTCGCCGGCCGCGCCGCCAACCGCCGCCAGCGGACCATTCCAGATCCGTCGCGGCAGCTCCGCAGTCACGGTCAAGGTCGCACTGGTACCCAAGGCAAAGGCCGCCTGACGGCCGGATGAACATTGCTCTTCCCGCACTCATCGCCTTTTTGCTGCTCCTGCCCGGCTTTATTTTCAGAACCCGCCTGAAGCGCTCGGAGCGCACTTCCCTCGATTTTTCGCCATTCGGCCAGGTTGTCGCCGAAGCGGTGCTATGGTCGCTGATGGCGCACCTGGCCTGGCTGGCGCTGTCGGCAATGGTCTTCGGCCAGCATTTCCAGCCGCTGGTGCTGATGGAGCTGCTCTCGGCCGCGCCCTCGATCCAGGCCGACGCGACGATCGCCGTGGCGGCCGGTTTCGGCTGGATCGCCACCTACTTCGTCAGCCTGTTTCTTGCGTCGTTCGTCTTGCCGACGATGGCACGCTTTATCATTTCGCGCTACCGGCTGGACCGCTCCACGGCCCGGCTCGGTCCCTTTTTCCGCTTCCACGACGCACCCTGGTATTACCTGTTGACCGGGGCCGATTTCACGGACGACGACGCGCCCGACTTCATCATCGTCTCGGCCGTGGTTGAAATTGCCAAGGAAGCCGTGCTGTACGTCGGCGTGCTCGACGAATTTTTCGTCGACGCCGAAGGGCAGCTCGACCGCCTGGTGCTGCAAGGCGTCTCGCGCCGGCCGATGGGGGCCGACAAGCCCGGTCCCGACGCGCCCGAAGGCAGCGACAGCGAGCGCTTTTACGAGGTCGACGGCGATTCGTTCGTCCTGCGCTACAGCGAAACGATCACGCTCAATGTGCAGTATGTGAAGATCACCGAAGAGCAGATCTCCGAAGAGCAGATCATCGAAGAGAACGGCCGGGCCTGACGCGGCCGGCCGAGGGCGCCGCACGCATCAGAACAGGCGGTTCTCCTTGTTCGCCTCTTCGAAGCTGGCCCGCGTGACATCCTCGTCGCGCAGGCCGAACGCGTAGTTCGCCTCCAGCCACATCACGTTGATGATGGCGGCCGAGAGGGCAAGGCCGATTCCCAATATCCAGGCAAAATACCACATGGTCTGCTCCTAGTAAGATTCGTGTTCGTTTTCGCGGATATACGCGGCGGTGACCTTGCCGCGCATGATCGAGTAGACCCAGCTGGTGTACACCACCACGATCGGCAGCATCACCACGATCACCCAGAACATCACGCCCAGGCTCTTGTGGCTGGCCACGGCGTCCCACGCGGTCAGCCCGCTGCCGGGCGAGAGCGACGACGGCATGATGAACGGGAACATGGCCGCACCGGCCGTCAGCAGGATCGACGCGACCGACACGCCGCTGGCCAGGAACGCCAGCAGGCTGCGGCGCGCCGCGCACAGCAGCCCGGCCAGCGCCGCGCCGAGCAGGCCCAGGACCGGAAAGGCGATCGTCAGCGGCCAGCGCGCATAGTTGTCCATCCACGCGCCCACGCCCCGTTCGACCACTTTGGCGGTCGGCATGAAGGCACTGTCGATTGGCGGCATCGAGACGATGCGAAAGCCATCCATCCCCGTTGCGACCCACACGCCGGCCGCGCCGAAGGCGACCAGCGTGACCGCGCCGGCCGCCATGGCCGCCTTGCGGGCGCGCTCGGCGATGACGTCATCGGTCTTCTGGTACAGGTAGGTGGCGCCATGCATCGCCAGCATCGACACACCCAGCACGCCGGCCAGCAGGCCGAAAGGATTGAACAGGCCGACAAAGCTGCCGGTGTATTCCATGCGCATGGTGTCGTCGTAGTGGAAGGGCACGCCCTGCAGCAGGTTGCCGAAGGCGATGCCGAAGATCAGCGGCGGCACGAAGCCACCGGTAAACAGCCCCCAGTCCCAGGCGCTGCGCCAGCGCGTGTCGGCCAGTTTGCCGCGGTAGTCGAAGCCCACCGGCCGGAAAAACAGGGCAAACAGCAGCAGCATCAGCGCCACGTAAAAGCCCGAGAAGGCGGCCGCGTATACCAGCGGCCAGGCCGCGAACATGGCGCCGCCGGCGGCGATGAACCAGGTCTGGTTGCCTTCCCAGGTCGGGCCGATCACGTTGATGATGACGCGCCGTTCCATGTCGTCCTTGCCCAGGAAGGGCAGCCACATGCCGACCCCGAAGTCGAAGCCGTTGGTCAGCGCGAAGCCGATCAGCAGGATGCCGACGAAGCCCCACCAGATCACCTTGAGCGTGTCGTAGTCGAAGATCATGCGGCCTCCATTTTCTGTTCCTGTTCCCAGTGATATTTACCGGTGTGCAGGGCGCTCGGGCCAAGGCGCGTGTACTTGATCATCAGTCCCATCTCGATCACCAGCAGCAGCGTGTAGAAGCCGATGAAGCCGGCCAGGCTGAAATACAGGTTCGACGCTTGCAGGGTCGACGCCGACAAATGGGTCGGCAGGATGCCGGCGATGGTCCACGGCTGGCGGCCGTATTCGGCCACCACCCAGCCCAGTTCCGCCGCCACCCACGGCAGCGGGATCGCGGCCACGGCCAGTTTGAGCAGCCAGCGCTGCTGCGCCAGGCGCTTGCGGATCAGGAACCAGAACGAGGCGCTGAAGATGAACAGGAACAGGATGCCCAGACCGACCATGATGCGGAAGGACCAGAACAGCGGCGCGACCTTGGGCACGGTGTCGTTCACCGCCATCCTGATCTGCGCTTCGGTGGCGTCGATCACGCGCGGCGTGTACTTTTTCAGCAGCAGGCCGTAGCCCAGGTCGTCCTTCAGGCGCAGGAACTCGGCGCGCGCTTCGGGCGACTTGTCGCCGCCCTTCAAGCGCGTAAGGGCCGCGTACGACAGCATGCCGTTGCGAATGCGCGTCTCGTGCAGCTTTTTCAGGTCCTTGATGCCGATCACCTGGGTGTCGATCGAGCGGGTGGCGATCACGCCGAGCACGTACGGAATCTTGACGGCGTAGTCGGTGCGCTCCTCGGCGTCGTTGGGCAGGCCGATGAGGGTGATGCCGGCCGGTGCGGGCTCGGTTTCCCATTCGGCTTCGATGGCGGCCAGCTTGACCTTGTTGACTTCACCGGCGGTATAGCCCGATTCGTCGCCCAGCACGATCACCGACAAGGTCGAGGCCAGGCCGAAGCCGGCCGCGATCGCGAACGAGCGCAGGGCGAACGGCACGTCGCGCGCCTTGAGCAGGTAAAAGGCCGACACGCCCAGCACGAACATGGAGGCGGTCACGTAGCCGGCGGCGACGGTGTGCACGAACTTGACCTGGGCGACGGGATTGAAGATCACGTCGGCGATGCTGACCAGTTCCATGCGCATGGTCTCGAAGTTAAATTCGGCGCCCACCGGATTGTTCATCCAGCCGTTGGCGATCAGGATCCACAGGGCCGACAGGCTCGATCCCAGTGCGACCAGGAAGGTCACGCCCAGGTGCTGCACCTTGGACAGGCGCGACCAGCCGAAGAAGAACAGGCCCACAAACGTCGATTCGAGGAAGAAGGCCATCATGCCCTCGATCGCCAGCGGGGTGCCGAAGATGTCGCCCACGTAGTGCGAGTAGTAGGCCCAGTTGGTCCCGAACTGGAATTCGAGGGTGATGCCGGTGGTGACGCCCATGGCGAAGTTAATCCCGAACAGCTTGCCCCAGAACTTGGTCATGTCGCGATAGATTTCGCGCCCGGTCATGACGTAGACCGATTCCATGATCACCAGGATCCACGACAGGCCCAGGGTGAGGGGAACGAACAGAAAGTGATACATGGCGGTCGCGGCGAACTGCAGGCGCGACAGGCTGACAACATCATCGATGGGACTCATGGCGTGGCCTTGGCAGGAGTAGGAGGGGTCAGGCGGGGCGTGGCGAGCAGGTGCTGTTCGACCTGCGCGGTCGGCATGCGCATTTTTTTAACCTGGGGCGTGGAGAAGAAGGCTTTGTAGAGCATGAACAGGATGACGGCCTTCAAAACCAGCACCAGCGTGATCGCCAGTGCGAACGGGAGGCGGTGGAGAAGGGCGCGCATCTTATTCGCCTTTGTTGTTGTCGTCGCCGGTGCCGTTGTTATTGGCGGCGGCCGCCGGCTCGGGAGCGCGCTTCTTGCGGAAGGTGCCGCGCACGGTGTCGCCGACGTTGAGCAGGGTCTTGACGGTGGAGCCCATCTTCATCAGCGAGGTCAGGGTTTCGGGCGAGAGGCGCTGTACGTCGTCGAACCAGGAGCTCGACAGCTCGATCAGGTTGTACATCTCGCGCATGCGCTCCTGGGCGACGCGGTCGGCGTCGGTGGCCGGCGTTTCGAGCAGGGCGTCGCGCAGCATCGACAGGGTCGGCTCGACTTCGCGGCGGCGGCGTTCTTCGAGCAGGGCCTTGAAGATGTCCCATATATCCTTGGGCGGCTCGAAGTATTCGCGGCGGTCGCCCGGCTGGTGCAGCAGCTTGACCAGGCGCCAGGATTGCAGCTCCTTGAGCCCCATCGAGACGTTCGAGCGCGAAAACTGCAGGTGTTCGGCGATTTCGTCGGCATTGAGCGGCTTGGCCAGCACGTACAGCAGGGCATAGATCTGCCCCACGGTCCGGTTGATGCCCCAGCGGCTGCCCATTTCGCCGAAGTGCAGGATGAATTTCTGGGCAAGTGGACTGAGATTGGTCATGTCTATAGCTCTTTGGAAGTATTGAATTTTCAGGAATTACTGAAATTATAGAAGGTTTATGAATTACGTGCAGGAGAGGGCTCGGAAGGATGACCGGGCAAGCCGGTGTCAGGGATGGCGTTCGGACAAGAACTGGACCGGCACGCGGGCGCCTGCCGGTCTGGCGGATGCTGAATATCACTAGTTATAAAGGATGAGGCCGTGCCGGAATGTCAGATCGGCACCGGCAGGCAGGATGGATTTATTCCTGGTGCTCGCGCAGTACCGCGTGGAACAGGGCGTTCAAGGCGGGGAGGGGCTGGGCGCGCGGCGCCGGCAGCGCTTGCACCGACTCCAGGCGGGCCAGTTCCTGCTCGATGAAGTCATTGAGCAAGGTGATCGGTTCGGACAGTCCCAGTTCTGGCGTGGCACGTTTCTGTACCAGCAGCGCGTCAATCCGGGCCAGCAAATCCGGCCGCTTGTCGAGCAAATGCAGCAGCTTGTGAAATTCGATCGGCGCGGCCGTGCCATAACGCTCGATCCAATGCACCGACAGCAGCGCGCGCAGCACATAGAAGTACTTTTTGAGCGGCACCTGCGCGGCGCGCAAATGGTCGCCGTAATTGGTCTTGGCCATGCTGCGGTAATGATACATCCCGCGCTCGGGCGAATACAGGGCCGGCAGCAGTGCGCGCGCACCAAAGCCAAAGCCGCCGCTCTCGATATACGTGATCGGCGACTGGATCCATTCCACCATCGCCGGATTGGTTTTCCAGAGCAGGCGCAGGGCCTTGCGCAGGTCCCAGCCATTCAAGTCGATATCGTCGACGATCGGATACTCGATCACGTCGCGCCGCTCTTCCAGATCGACGGCCAGATACCAGTCGGCCGGGCGGGCATAAATAAAGCGCACATCGTAATCGCTGTTGGGCGAGGCAAAGCCCCAGGCGCGGCTGCCCGATTCGATCGCCAGAAGAATGCGCACGCCTTCTTCACGCTCGGTGCGGGCCAAGCGCATCATTATCTCGGCCCTTATGTCAACTGGGATCATGCTGGTTCCTTGTATTAGGCGGGCGAGAGGGACCCGCCTGCCCGGTGCCGCATTATGGCGTGATTTGCGCGAGCACGTCGGTGATCGCCTTGATCACCGCCTGCGGCTGGTCGACCTGGATAAGGTGGCCGGCGCCCGGCACTACCCGGTGCGTGCTGCGCGTGGACAGCGCCGCCATCTCCTTGTGGATCGTGTAGTTTTCCTTTTCCGTCGCCTTGTTCAGCTCGCTTTGCGGCTTGCCCGGGATGGCATACGGCGACACGCCGCGCGTGAGCACCATCAGCGGCAGGTCGCCGAACGGCTTGCGCGCCGCGCGCAACTGGGCGTTGCTCGCTTCAAACGCGTCTTCCTCGGCCTTGCGCGCGCGCCAGAAGGATGGCGAAATGACCGACGCAATATAGGCGGCATTCAAGGCACGGCCGAATTGCGGCTGGAAGCCGCCCGTGCAGTTGATGAACCGTTCGCTGCCGGGAACGAAGCCTTTTTCGGACTCGGCCTCGCAGCCTTTCATGTAGGCGTCCTGCATGTCGCTCATTTCCTTGAGCTTGCCGTTGGAGGCGGCATTGATGCGATCCATTTCATCTTCGTGGTGGCCTTCGACCAGTACCAGTGCCTTGACTTCATCGGGATAGCGGTAGGTAAACAACTGCACGTTGGCGCCGCCCAGGGAATTGCCGACCAGGACGTAGGGCGGCGCGATGCCGGCCTTGCCCAGGACGGCGTGCAAGTCTTCCACCACGTTTTGCGAGCTGTTCGGACGCGGCGACGGGTCGCTGAAGCCCATCCCGGCACGGTCGAAAACGCAGGCGCGCGTCTGTTTCGCAATCGCCGGCTGCACGTTGTGCCAGACCCAGCCGCCCGTACCGGACTGTGCGTCGAAGATGACCGTGTTCGGTCCGGAACCGCTGCAATACAGGTTGATGCGCCGTCCGCCGATATCGACCATCTGGTTGGCATGCGAAAAAGCGAGCTGGGTATCGACCGCGGCGGGTGCCTGGGCGAAGCTGGCAGCGCTGCAGGCGGCGGCGATGGCGGACACGGACAAACGCAAGGCGAAACGTGGCATGGCAAACGTCTTTCTTGTTGGAGGGGATGCCGTCGCATGCGGCTTCCAGAGTTGCATAATAGATTATTTTTTATTGCTTGAGGAGGTGCGGCGGCGAACTCATATGGAAGCGCGCCTTGCTGGCGCTGGCGCCGTTTCATATGCATGTGCGCACGGCGAGTACCGCCGCAGGTGCGGGCCGGTGCATATATGCACGTGGGCGCAGCGGAAGGCGCGCTGCGTGCGGGCGCATTGCACGCGTGTGGAGGGCAGGTGCCCAGATGGAGCGCGCGCATGGGTGTCAATGAAGTGTGCTGACCTCAAGCGCGCGATGTTGGCGGGACTGTCCCGATCTGCATATGCACACGGTGCGCGACCAGGACGGGCAGGCGATCGCAAGAATCAATCGTCACGCGGCCCGCCTGCCACACGCGCGTGCGCAGGATGTGAACTCACCGTTCACATCTCCGGATGAGCAATAGTCACCGATGGCTTGCGGTGCCTGCATGTATGCAGCACCGCCGCCATCACTCGGCCTTGTCCTTGGCCTTTTCCTTGCTGCCCTGGCGCGCTCCCTTGGCGGCGGCGCCGCTGCCATCGCCATTGCCGGCGGCGGCTGCGGCAGCGCGCGCCGCCGATTGCCGGCTCTCGCCACCCTTGCGTCCGATGTCGGCCATGTGCTCGCGGTTGCGGCTGACCGCTTCGCCGCCTTTTTGCCCGGCCCGGCGCGCTTCTTCGGAATCGAATTCGTGCGCCGTTCCTTTTTGGTGGGCTGCCTGGCCTCCCTTGCTGGCAATCTCGCGCTGCTGGTTCTGGTCCATCGCCGCGAAGCCGCGCTTGGCGGGACCGCTACTGTTGCCGCTTCCGCTCTTTTGCGCGTTGCCGCCGGACGTGCTGCTCTTGTTGCCTGCGCTTTCCTTACTTGTCGCCATGTCGTTCTCCTTGTGTTTAGATATCGGAACCCCGCTCTCGTGCGTTACCGGGCTTGTGGGTTAGAGAAGTGCTCAATTCAATAGTTCCCCCGCGATGGTGTGGCGCGGCCTCATTAATCAGGTGGACGCGGAGTGCGGCGCGCGCCGTCGTGCGGATCCATCGCGTCGATCGGCGTCGGCGGCGGTGCCGTCAGGTCCTCGTCCAGTTCTTCCTTGCGCGCGGCCAGCCGCTCGCCCAGGTCGTCGAGGTCGATGCCCGATTCGAGCGCGGCATCGAACATGGCGCTTTCTTCCTTCTCGATATGGAGGGCCATTTCTTCGCCCAGCACCGCGACGGTGGCGTCGAAATGGTCGTCGCCCGGATACATCACTTCGAGCTGGCTGACCAGGTCGCGCACGCTGGCGTGCTCGACGTCGGCTTCGTCCATCAGGTCGTCGTCGTCGATGACCGAGCGCAGCATGGGATAGAAAATCTCTTCCTCGATCATCGAGTGCAGCGTCAGTTCGTAACAGATCTCGTCGACCAGCTCGAACTTGCGTTCGTCTTCATCGTCGTTCTCGCGCAGACTGTCGAATTCGAGAAAAAGGCTTTTGACCTTTTCATGGTCGGCTTTCAGCAATTCGAGCGCGTCGATCGCCGCGCCGCTTTTTGGCTTACCGTGGGTAGACATGGTGAACTCCGTGGTGGGCTGTTTGCCGGCGTTTACTCCGGCCGGTGATGGGGTACCTGCTGGCTGTCCGACCGGCCGGCCGCGCTGCTGCCAAACGGGCGGAAAAACACCTGCGCCGCACCAGCGCCGCGCGCCAGTGCCAGCTCGGCGCCGGACAGCACGTTGCCAAGCTGGTGCTGGTAGCTGCGCAGGTGTGCAATGGCCGGCTCCGCCGCGCGCGCCGCGACGGCCGCCCGTTGCAACGGATCGCGGCACGCCACCAGCGCGCGCATGGCGTTGATGGCATCGTCGTTGAGTTGCCACGCAAGCTGCACATTGAGCTCGCTCAGCCGGCGCAGCGCATCGACACCCGCGCGCGCCAGCTCGGTGAGAAAATGGACCTGCGTGTCGAACGGCGCACGCATCGATGGTCTGGTTGAATAGGATGGCATGACGCTCCTTGTCGTAAAACATGGGGAACGACGCCGTCGCGTTCAGGCGAACGTGCGTCGTGCAGACATGTGATAGACGTGACAAGGCGCGCCAAAGTTCCACGAACTTTGTGCGAAGGCGCGTTAGGTCAAGCGGGAAGGGAGTAAAAGGGCCGCCGCGAACGGGCGGCCCGGTGCTTCAGGCCATGTCAGGCCACATTACAAGTACAAGGCAAGTACAAGGAGCGCGTGGCTTATGCGTCCGCGACCTTGAGCACCAGCTTGCCGAAATTTTTGCCTTCGAACAGCATCAGCAGCGCTTCCGGGAAATTCTCAAGGCCGTCGACGACGTCTTCGCGGCTTTTGAACGTGCCTTCCTGCATCCACTTGGCCATGGCGGCCACGCCCTGGTGATAACGGTCGGCGTAGTCGAACACGACGATGCCTTCCATGCGCGCGCGGTTCACCAGCAGCGACAGGTAGTTGGCTGGACCCTTGACCGGCGTGGTGTTGTTGTACTGCGAGATGGCGCCGCAGATGACGATGCGCGCGCGCAGGTTGATGCGCGTGAGCACGGTATCGAGGATCTCGCCGCCGACATTGTCGAAATAGACATCCACGCCGTTCGGGCAATGTTCTTTCAGGCCATCCTTGACCGGGCTGTTCTTGTAGTCGATACAGGCGTCGAAGCCCAGTTCATTGACCACGAAATCGCATTTTTCCTTGCCGCCGGCAATGCCGACCACGCGGCAGCCGAGCTGCTTGGCGACCTGGCCGACCGTCATGCCGACAGCGCCGGCCGCACCCGACACCACCACGGTTTCGCCGGCTTTCGGCTGGCCCGATTCGATCAGGCCGAAGTAGCCGGTCATGCCAGGCATGCCGAGCGTGTTGAGCCAGGTCGTCAGCGGCGCCATGGCAGGGAAGATCTTGTAGAAGTTGCCGGTCTTGTCATCGGCCGCGCCGACCCAGTACTGCTGCACGCCGGTGCCGCCGGAAACGGTGTCGCCGACCGCGAACTTGTCGGACTTGGAGGCCACGACCACGCCCACGCCGCCGGCGCGCATGGTTTCGCCGATGGCGACCGGGCGGATGTAGGACTTGCCTTCGTTCATCCAGCCGCGCATGGCCGGGTCGAGCGACAGGTACAGGACCTTGACCACGATCTCGCCATCGCCGATCTCGCGCACTGCTTCGGTGGTTTCTTCCCAGTCGCTGCGTTTCGGCAGCCCGACAGGGCGGGCGGCGAGGCGGAACTGGTGGTTCATCAGTGCGGTAGTCGTCATGGCGAGTCCTTGTTTGAAGTGGTGATTTGTCTACTATACCGTAATTCTGCACGGGCGTGCTTTTTTGTAATGGCACGATTTTCCCTGACGCATGCGACAATACAAGGTTCGCAGTTTCCACGCCAATCACCACAAGACCATGACGCATCCAGAATACATATTGACCCTGTCCTGCCTCGACCAGCGCGGCATTGTGCATCGTGTTTCGGGCTTTCTCGCCGAGCATGGCTGCAACATCATCGATTCGGCCCAGTTCGGCGATGCCGAATCGAAGCTGTTTTTCATGCGCGTCCATTTTGCGCTGGAAGACGGCGCGGTCGGCGATGCCTTGCTGCGCGCCGATTTCGAGGCCCTGTGCACGCAGATGGGCATGAACGGCCAGTTGCATGACGCCCGCGCCAAGCCGCGCGTGATGCTGATGGTCTCGAAAATCGGGCATTGCCTGAACGACTTGCTGTTCCGCTACAAGAGCGGCTTGCTGCCGGTGGAAATTCCGGCCATCGTGTCGAACCACATGGATTTTTACCAGTTGGCAGCCAGCTACAACATTCCGTTCCACCACTTGCCGCTGGCGACCGGCGCCGATGCGGCGGCAAAGCAGGCGCAGGAAGCGCGCGTGCTTGACCTGATGCACACGCACAAGATCGACCTGGTGGTGCTGGCGCGCTACATGCAGATCCTGTCGCCGGGCTTGTGCGAGGCGATGCGCGGCAAGGCGATCAATATCCACCATTCGTTCTTGCCGAGTTTTAAAGGCGCCAAGCCGTATGCGCAGGCGCACCACCGCGGCGTGAAGCTGATCGGCGCGACCGCGCACTTCGTCACCGGCGATCTGGACGAAGGTCCGATCATCGAGCAGGACGTGGAACGGGTCGATCACGCGATGGATGCCGACACGCTCAGCGCGATCGGGCGCGACGTCGAATGCGTGGTGCTGGCGCGCGCGGTGAAATGGTTCGTGGAGCACCGCATTTTGCAAAATGGCGACAAGACTGTCGTCTTTAAATAATTCAGAGAAGTTAAAGGCAGGCGTATCAATGGCACTTAAAGCGACAATTTACAAGGCAGAGCTGCAGATTGCGGACATGGACCGCAATTACTACCAGGAGCACATCCTGACCCTGGCGCGGCATCCATCGGAGACCGACGAGCGGATGATGATCCGCCTGCTCGCGTTTGCGATCCACGCGAGCGAATCGCTGACCTTCACCAAGGGCCTGTTCGATACCGACGAACCGGACCTGTGGCAAAAGGATTTGACCGGCGCGATCGAACTGTGGATCGAAGTCGGGCAGCCGGACGAAAAGCGCCTGATGAAAGCGTGCGGCCGCAGCGAGCGCGTGATCGTGTACAGCTACAGCGCGACCAGCCATATCTGGTACAAGCAGATCGCCAATAAACTCGAACGGGCCAAGAACCTGACGGTGATTAACATCCCGGCCGATGCCAGCGCCCAGCTCGAAGCCCTGGCGCAGCGCAATATGCAGCTGCAATGCACGATCCAGGATGGCCAGATCTACCTGACCGACAGCGTCACCACGGTGCTGATCGAACGCGAGGATTTCAAGGCGCTGCGCTAAGTCCCGCAAGTCACGCAAGTCCGCGCCAGGGCGGGCAAGCATACGATAAGGCTTACCCGTTTTTCTGCGCAGCGCGTTTGCGCCGCCGTGCCATCCCGGCCAGCAGCGCCAGGCCCGCCAGGGTCATCGCATACGTGTGCGGTTCCGGCACCGCCTGGGTGTACACCGTCAGCAGCAGCGGGTCTTTCAAGCCGACCTGGCCCAGCGAGTAATCGCGGTAGGGCCAGGTTTGCCCCGGCTCGTTGCCATACCAGACCGCCGGCGATTGGGCGCCGGCCACGTAGCCATCGAAGGAAAAATAGAACGATCCCGTCTTCTCCAGGGCGCCGCTGTCGATCCTGAAGTCGCTATGGCCGTTCAGGTTCGAGACCGAATGAACGCCGTAGGCAAAACTCGCCCCATTGGGGGTGTCGCTGGCGTAGGCCAATGCGGCGGCTTGGGAGTACGCGCTTCCGGGCAGGCCCGAGCCGTCGGGCGAGTGTCCGACATAGTAGTCGCCGTAAAAGCCGCCGGTGACGCTGTAGCCGGTCACCTTGTAGCCTTCGCGCGCGGTCAGCTGGAAGATGCTGCCGAAGTCGTTGAAGTAGCTCGTCATGTTCGGGTAAGCCATGCGGTCGACCGCGTTGACCAGGGAAAAAGTCGCCGCTCCGTCCACGTCCGACACCAGGTATTCGGCACGCGGCGAATAGAACGAGTCAAATATCAGTCCGCTGGTCTCGATATGGACAACGGCAAAGGCGGATTGCGCAGCGCACAGGGCGGCGCAAGCGGTGGCAGCGGCGGCAATATGCCGGACGTGAAAGAGCATTATTTTTCCTTTTAAGAGTGGTTGACACATGGTTGATGAAGAACTGGCTTATGCGGGAGCGCGCGCGAGCCGCTTGCGCCGCCGTACCATCCCGGCCATCAGCGCCAGGCCGGCCAGGGTCAGCGCGTAAGCGTGCGGCTCCGGAACGGCTTGGGTGTAGACCGTCAGCAGCAGCGGACTTTTCAGCCCGATTTCCGCGCGCGAGAAAGCGTAGTTATTTGTCGGGCCCGTCTCTGGGTCGTACGTGGTCCAGATGGCGGGCGACGCCCAGCCATAGGCGTAGCCGTCGAAGGACAGATGAAACGCCCCGGTCTGGTCCAATGCACCGCTGGCGAACGTGAAATCCCCCGAACCCTGCAAATTGCTGGCCGAGTAGCTGCTCGAAGACAGATACACCCCGCTGGCCGCATCCTGCGCGCTGAACCAGGCCCCGGCGCTGGTGTCCGCACCGCCGGGGCGCCCCGATCCGTCGGGCGAGCGCCCGACGTGGACTAGTCCCGTAAAGCCGCCGGACAGGGTGTAACCGGTGACCTTGTAGCCCGCGCGCGCGCTCAGCTCGAACATGCCGCTGTACTCGCTGTTGTATTGCCACATGTTCGGGTAGCGCAGGGAGTCGACGGCGTTGACCAGCGAAAAGGTGGCAGCGCCGTTCACGTCCGACACCAGCGTCTCCGGCCGCTGCGACCAGCCGGTGTCGAATGTCAGGCTGCTCGTTTCGATATGGACGCTATCGGCAAGCGCCAACTGGGGAGCGAGCAGGGCTGCAACAGCGATGGCGCTGACGGCGACGTGGCGGGCGGGCGAGGTCATGGTCGTTCCTTCGGAGTGGGCGTGCTCAAATAGTACGTTAATCATTATCCTAAAAATTGACTTTTTTGTAACTGTTGTTTTAACGTCAAGGCGCCGAATGCCGCGCGGCGCCTAGTCCTTTTGCCGGCCGAGCTACTGCCCCAGGCGCAGCATCGCTGCGATATAATTCATCCCATGAAAATGAAGTCGACCAAGTGGCGCCTGCAAATCTGGATCGCGTGTTTTGCGATCCTGATGAACCTGCTCGCCCCGTCGATCTCGCACGCGATCGCCGCCGTGCGCGCCGGCTCGCCTGGCGCCGATATCTGCTTCACCGATGCCAGCGCCCGCACAGCGCCGGCCATCGAGGCCATCGGCTTCGTCGCCGACCAGTTCAGCCACACCGGCGCCGGCATGATGCAGGACTGCGGCTACTGCCTGCCGCACGCCGGCAGCTACTCGCTGATGCCGAACCAGATCACGGGCCTGGCCATCCTCGGCGGCCACGAACTGCGTCCTTTCCTGTTCTACCGCGCGCCGCAGCCCCTGCTCGCGCTCACCGCCGCTCCCCCGCGCGGCCCGCCTGCGGTTCTCTGATAGCTCCTGCGGCGCCTCGCGCGCCGCACCCTTGCGATAGTGCGCGCCTGCCCGGCAGGCCCACGTCCCCAGACCCTATGAGAGAACTACCATGCAAAAAAATAGTTATGCGTTGATCGCCCTGTGCGCGCTCGCTTCGTCCGCCTTCGCCCAGATCAAAGTCGAGGCCCCGTGGGCACGCGCCACCGTGCCGGTCCAGAAAACCAGCGGCGCCTTCATGCAGCTGCAGTCGGCCAAGGATGCACGCCTTGTCGCCGCCACCTCGCCCGTCGCCGGCGCCGTTGAAATGCACAAGATGGAGATGAAAGGCGACCAGATGAAAATGGGGCAGGTCGACGCCATCGATCTGCCCGCCGGAAAGGCCGTCAAACTCGCTTCTGGCGGTTACCACCTCATGCTGATCGACCTGAAACGCCAGCTCAAGGCGGGCGACTCCGTGCCGCTCACCTTGACCGTCGAATACCCGAACAAGAAACGCGAATCGATGACCATCGAGGTTCCCGTCAAGCCGCTGAACTTTGTCAGCCCGCCCGCTGCGCATGCCGCCCACTGAATCTGACGCCCTCACCGACACGGAACTCCATCATGAACATTCGCCTTCTTTTCGCCTGCGCAGCCCTGGCCGCGCCGCTCGCACACGCCCACGTAACGCTCGAACAAACCAGCGCCAACGCCGGCGCATACCAAAAACTGACCTTCCGCGTCGGCCACGGCTGCAAGGGCAGTCCGACCCACACGCTCGCCGTGACCCTGCCCGAAGGCTTTAACGGCGCCAAGCCGATGCCCAAGAGCGGCTGGGCCGTCACCAGCACCGTCAGCCAGGTCACCTGGAAAGGCGGCCCGCTGCAAGATGCCCATTACGACGAATTCGTCATGCAGGTCAAGCTGCCGGCGATCGTCGGCAGGCACTACTTCAAGGTTACGCAGTTATGCGACGAAGGCCGCATGGACTGGGACGCGCTTCCCGACGCCAGCGGCGCCAAGCTGGCCTCGCCCGCGCCGTTCATCGAGATAATCCCCGCCGCCGCCGGCGCACCCCACCACTAAGGGCCCGCCATGAACAAGTTTATGACCAGCGCACCGGCGCTGGGGATCCTGCTCGCCTGCACAGCGACCGTGGCGCAGGCCGCCCACACGCCCGACAAGCTGCCGGTGGTGACCGTCAATGGCGGCCGTCCCAGCTCCCTGCCGACCCAGATTCCGACCACCATCGAGTCGATCAGCGGCGCCCAGGTGGAGCAGCGCATCAACGCCACCGACAGCGAAGACGCGCTCAAATACTTCCCCAGCCTGAATGTGCGCAAGCGCTACATCGGCGACTACGACCACGCGGTGCTGGCCAGCCGCGCCTCCGGCACCGGCAACAGCGCGCGCTCGCTGGTGTACGCCGACGGCATTTTGCTCTCCAACCTGCTCGGCAACGGCGCCACCTTCACCCCGCGCTGGGGCATGGTCTCGCCCGAGGAAATAGAGCGCGTCGATGTGCTGTACGGGCCGTTCTCGGCGGCCTACCCGGGCAATTCGGCCGGCGCCGTGGTCGACTTCCAGACCCGCATGCCCACCCGTCTGGAAGCGCACGTGAAGCTGTCGGGCTTTAGCCAGCGCTATCGCCAGTACGGAACCGACGACCGTTTCGGCGGCGGGCAGGGCAGCGCATCGGTCGGCAACCGCCAGGGTGCGTGGTCGTGGTGGGTCGATGTGTCGCGCCTCGACAGCCGCGGCCAGCCGATCGCGTTCGCCAACAAGCTGGTGTCGACTGGCGTGACCAGCGCCGCCGGCCTGCCGGTGACCGGCGCCGTGCCAGACAAGAATTCGGCCAACAAGGACTGGCTGATCATCGGCGCCACCGGCCAGTCGCACACGGTGCAGGACCACGCCAAGATCAAGCTGGCCTACGACGTGTCGCCCGTGCTGCGCGCCAGCTACACGCTGGGCTGGTGGGGCAACGACGCCCATCGCGCCGCCGAGACCTACCTGCGCGACGCGGCCGGGGCGCCCGTGTACCGTGGCGACGCCAATGGCTTCATCAACATGGGCGGCAAGCGCTATGAGCTCAAGGCGTCGGACCTGGCGCCGACCATCGGCAAGCTCGAACACCTGATGCACGGCTTCTCGCTCAAGCAGCACAGCAAGGGCGTGTGGGACTGGGAAGTGGCGGCCAGCAAATACGACTACGCCAGGGACCAGGTGCGCACGCCGGTGGTAGCGGTGGCCAGCATCGGCCAGGCGGGACGCGGCAACGTGACCGACATGGAAGGCAGCGGCTGGACCACCCTGGCGCTCAAGGGCATCTGGCGCCCGACGCCAGCCCACATTGTCGACATGGGCGTGCAGAGCGACAGCGCGGTCCTGCGCACGCGCGTGTTCGCGGCCGATGACTGGATTGACGCCGGCAATGGCGCCACCGTCTCCACCTTCAACGGCAACACGCGCCTGAGAAGCCTGTACGCGCAGGATACCTGGCGCTTTGCGCCGCAGTGGAAGACCACGCTGGGCATGCGCGCAGAGCGCTGGAGCGCCTACGGCGGCGAAGTATCGAACGCCGCTTCGGTGGCGCCGCTGCCGTTCGGCGAGCGCAGCGAGACCAGCTGGTCGCCGAAAGCGGCGCTGGCATGGCAGGCGAGCGAAGAGTGGGCATTGAAAGCATCGGCCGGGCGCGCGGTGCGTAACCCGACCGCGGCGGAACTGTTCCAGGGATCGATCGTCGACCAGCAGATTATCAACCGCGACCCGAACCTGCGCGCCGAGCGTTCATGGACGGGCGAGCTGACGGCCGAGCGGGTCACCAGCGATACGTCGCTGCGCGCCACCCTGTTCCACGAAACCACGCGCGACGCCTTGTACTCGCAGCCGCTGACCAACCTTGTGAACACGGTGCAGAACGTCGACAAGATACGCACCAACGGACTGGAAATGGCATGGCAGGGCGACGATGTGATGGTGCACGGCCTGACCATCAACAGCAGCGTTACCTACGCCGATTCGACCATCGCGCAGAACCGCGGCTTTGCGGCCAGCGTCGGCAAACGCCAGCCGCGCGTGCCGCAGTGGCGCGCCAACCTGCTGACGACCTACCACCTGGGCCAGGACTGGGTCGGCAGCGTGGGCGTGCGCTACAGCGGCAAGCAATACGGCACGCTGGACAACACCGATCCGAACGGCGCCACCTACATGGGCGTCTCCGACTACCTGGTGGCCGACCTGCGGGTGCGCTACAAGATCAACAAGCAGTGGAGCGCGGCGCTCGGAATCGACAACGTCAACAACGCGCGCTACTGGGCGTTTCACCCGTACACCCAGCGCACCGCGGTGGCGGAACTGCGCTTCGACCTGTAACGCGACCTGTAAGCGGTCAGCGCGGCGCGTCGCCCAGGCGGCGCGTGTTGCCGGAGCCGGCGATCGACTTGCTCACTGTCGGGTCGCCGTAGTATTTGACGTCGCCCGAACCGGCAATCGACGCATTCAGGCTGGCGCTGGCCCACACGGTGGCCTGGCCGGAGCCGCCCACGCTGATCTTGGCGTCGCGCGCCTTGACCTTGCCCAGGTCGACGTCGCCCGAGCCGCCGATCGAGATCGATACCTTGTCCAGCGACCCGGCGCCGCTCGATACGCTGCCGCTGCCGCCGACTGCGATCACCGCGTTGCCCGCTTCGATGCCCTTGACGACGATGGAACCCGATCCGCCGACGTTGATGGTGACCTTGTCGCCGCGCAGGGCGTCCGAATCGATGCTGCCCGCGCCGCCAATGGCCAGGTGATCGATGCTCCTGGCCTGCACCACGATCTTCATGGTGCGGGTCTGCAGGTTCAGGTTGCGCTTGTTGGGGCGCAGCTTGAGCGTGCCGTCTTCGATCACGGTCTCGATCAGTGGAAGCAGGTTGTCGTCGGTTTCGATGGTGACGCTTTCGGTGTCGCCGATGCGCACTTCCACCTTGGCTGGAAGGCTCACGCCCACCCCATTAAAGTGACCGACCGCGCGGGTCTGGCGCTTGACGGTGGTGCTGCCCTGGACCTTGTCGCCGCCGAACCAGTCGCCGGCTGCCTGGCTGGCGGGCAGCGCACACGCGAGGGCGGCCGCCAGGACGAGGTAACGCAGGGGGGAACGGATTGTCTGTGCTTGGGTCATGGCGGCTTCCTCTTGGTATGGTGGCGGGATACTGCTCCTGACCAGCATACTAGGCAATCGGCCATCGCGCGGCGCGTGGTTTGCGACAGACTGCATCGCGCGCCGCACAGGCTGCAATTTAACGCGATGGAGCGGCCGGGCGAATCCGCCCATGCAGTTCCAGCCAGCCGAGCGCCCCTTCCCACAACGGTTTGCAATGCGCCTTGAAATAACCCATGTGGCCGATCGGCCCCAGGCCGGCCTGGCGCGGGTCGATGTCGGTCGCCTGCCAGCCGGCGTTGCGGTAGGCCGACATGAAGGCGTTGCGCGAGGGCGGGCGCGCCCACAGGTCGTCGAGCGCGTTGCAGGCCATGATCGGGCTGCGCACGCTCTCGTACGAGGCGGCGATGTGCGCCATCTGCGGGTCCTGGAAAAAATAGCGCGGAAAGGTGCACCAGCGCTTCCACTGGCGGTACACGTCGATCGGCAGGTCTTCGCCCATGCCCATCCAGTTCCACGCCAGGTAACCCTTGATGCGCACGATGACCGGGCCGACCACGCGCCACATGAACAGCACGCGCAGGCGCTCGGCCGGCGGCATCCAGCCATGCCAGCCGGCGCCGGTGGCGAAGGTGTACAGACCGTCCACCTTATCGTGGTTGGGCAAGAGGCCAAAGGCGTGGCCGCCGTAGGAGTGCCCGACCATATATAAGGGCAGCCCGGGCACGCTCATGGCGTCGACGGCGGCGGCCAGGTCCTGGCGGCCCCAGTCCAGGTAATCCATGCGAAAGCCCTTGAGCGAGGCCGGTTTCGACAGGCCGATGCCGCGGTAGTCGAGCGTCATGACGGTGTAGCCGCAGCTGCTGGCGTACTGCGCGAAGCGCCGGTAAAAGCCCTGAGGCACGCCGGTGGCGCCGGCTACGACCAGGTGGCCGCGCGTCGGGCCGGCGGCCGGGTAGCGCAGCGCGGCGATCGGGTAGCCATCGGCGGTTTTCAAGGTCACGGATTCGGCATCCATGGGCTTACTCATGATCGGGCTCCTTGGGGCGCTGCATTTTGAGGAAAGCGAGGAGGGCGGCGCTGACGAGCGCCATCGGTTCCGGCGTGCCGGCCACGCGCGCCTGCAGCAGACCGCCTTCGTACGCGGCCAGCAGCAGGGCTGCCGTGGCGTGGGCGCTGGCGGCCTCGTAGCCGGCGTTGACCAGGCTGGTGGCGATACGCTCGCGTACTTGGGCGAAGCCCTTGGCCAGCGCCGCGCGGATCGCCACGTCGTCGGCGGTGGTTTCCAGCGCGATGGTGGCCAGCGGGCAGCCGCGTTCGTAGTGGCTGGCGTCGAGCCGCTTCTGGGCGCCATTGATCCAGACCATGAGCGCCGCGCCCGGATCGCCGCTGGCGGCCATGCTCGCTTCCATGCTGTCGCACAGGCGCGCGATGGTGACCTCGATGGCGGCCACCGCCAGTTCGGTCTTGCCACCCGGGAAGTGATGATAAAGCACGCCCTTGGGGGCGTCGGCGGCGGCCAGCAGCTCGGTCAGGCCGCTGCCATGCAGGCCACGGCGTTGCAGGGCGTCGATCATGGCGCCGATGAGGCGCTGTTTGGCATCGGTGGGTTTCATGCAATCCATCCTATAGACCGATCGGTCCAGACGCAACAATTATTTTGCCCGGGTAGAGGAGGGGCTCTAAATGGGGCGGCAGGCGGTATCATGTGGCATTGCAATGCATTTTCACTGGAACCACATGCTGATCATCACCATCAAACAGGGCAAGGAAAAGAGCCTGCTCGCCGGCGAGCCCTGGATTTACGCGTCCGCGATCGAAAAGGTCGACGGCAAGCCGAACGAAAAAATGAAGGCGGGCGGCACGGCCATCGTGCAGTCCTCGTCGACCAAATTCCTGGCGCGCGCCGCCTACAATTCGAAGTCGCAGATCCGCGCGCGGGTGTGGACCTTCGACGAAGGCGAGCCGGTCGACCATGCGCTGATCAAGCGGCGTGTGAAAGCTGCGCTGGCCAAGAGCGCGGCGGCGGCGAAAAAGGCGCGCCCGGACCAGGTGGTCAGGCTGGTCAACGCCGAGGCGGACCAGTTGCCCGGTTTGCTGGTGGAGCAGTACGGCGGTAAAGAGGGCTATCTGATCTGCGAATTCCATGCCGCCGGCGTGGATGCGTGGAAGGTGCCGATCGTGCAGACGCTGATCGCTGAAACCGGTTGCCGCAATGTGTACGAACGTGCCGATGAACTGGTGCGCAAGGGCGAAGGATTGCCGTTCGTGGAAGGCGCGCTGGCGGGCGATGAGCCGCCCGATGAAGTGCCGGTGACGGAGAATGGCGTCAAGTTCGCGCTGGATTTGAAGACGGGCGAGCGGTACAAGTTTCGCTGATAAGAAAATGACATCGATTCGCGTAAAGTAACTTCGTAGGCACCGGACAAATGTATCGAACTGCGGCAGCTGCACTCTTGTTAATGGCCATATCGGTCAGTGCTGGAACTTTATATGCCAGGGGAATCGTTATCGAAACCTCTTCTGAATCGTTTGTCCAGCGAGCTGGCATGCCATTGTTCGAGGTGAAAGGCGGCAAGATGAACCTCAGAATGGCACCCACTCCTGCTCCATGGCCCGAAGAGAGTAACACCATGTATCACGCCGCATTGTTCGGCATTCCGGTCACAGTGAAGCTGCAATCGGAAAAGGGCACGGTCTTCTTCGATATCGATGGGTTGAGCGAGGAAGGTGATTTCCTTATTCCGTGCATATCAGCGAGCAAGTGCCGCTCGACATTGGCGGTGATGCATGTGGAAATTCCAGAACAATTGAGTAGTTCGAACGCGAGCTTGGAAAAGTAATTTCCGACCCCATCAAATGGGTTGCTTGATTACTGCCGTCTGCGGTAAGAAGAGCAGGCATCTGCCGGGCAGGTGATGGACTGGTCAACCTGCAATCTACTGTCTGGAAAAAGTAATTCGTGCGCTTTGCGGCCCAAGCCCCTGGGCCAGGCTTGCAGTGTCGTCCACATTGCCGATGCGGGTATAAGAATACGTCGAGTCGAAGGTCGAATAAAAGACGACGAGCGTGTCCGCGCCATAGAGCATGAGATCGCCATTACGGATGACTCCCGGACGGCTCGCATTGGCGGGCAGCGGGGTGGGCAGCTTGGCATGCTTCTCGTTGCCATTGAGCTCTTCCATGTGCAGCGTCAGCGGCAATTGCGCGGCGAATGCACGCGCGGTGTCGTTGTCGGAAAGGGTGATGGCAAAGCGGCGTTCGTTGATGGTCATCCACATGCGTGACTCCTTGGGTTTGGCAGAGACCCCAGCGGCGGCGCTAGAGGTAGACGGTTTTCCAGCTTGGCAAGTGCCGACTACTAGCAGCCCGAACAGCAAACTCAGTCCGCACCGTGTCAGGATTCGGTCATGGTAGTTCATGTTGATATCTCCTGATGAGACGGTGCAGCCTGTTGGCGGGCCGAGAGTGTTTTGGAAACGGCTTGTGCTTGAGTCATTTCTGGGAATACTCATCGGCCGGGGCCATGTGGCAACACACCGCCGTCATGCCGGGCAAGGCCACGGGCAGGATGTCTGCGCTGCGGCGCTTATCGTTTGCCGTATTGCCCATCACCGACCTTTTCCATCCATTGAACATTCTTGCCATCCAACGTACCGGTGACGGCCAGATGGGCAATGGCGGTTGTCGGCGAGGCACCGTGCCAATGCTTGACGCCCGGCGGACACCACACCACGTCTCCGGGCCGGATTTCCTGCACCGGCTTGCCCCATTCCTGAACGAGCCCCATGCCCGATACGACCACCAGGCGCTGTCCCGCCGGATGCGTGTGCCACGCGGAGCGAGCCCCGGGCTCGAAGGTGACCAGCGCGCCGGAAGCGTTAATGCCGTCATCCGCCGGCCAGACCATGTCGACGCGAACCTGGCCGGTAAAATTGGCGGCCGGGCCCGTGGCGGACGGCTGGCTTCCGGCACGGGTGATTTGCTGGGGGGCAGGGGCAGTCGCATAGGGTTCGGCGGCTTGCGCCACGGCCGGCTGAAGCATGGCGACGCACAAAGCGGCGCTTAAAAATTGACGATGCATGACAATTGTCCTTTCAAACTCGTGGCTGTTGATAATGGAATAAAGCCATCCGCGTCCGACGTGCTCCGACGCTGCCTTTGGCAAAACGGCATGACCTGCTTACGCCAGGTGCGCACGGAAAAACGCGGTCAGCTTATCGAAGGGAATCACATCGATGCGGTCGTACAGATCCGTGTGGTTGGCCCCCGGGATAATCATCAGTTCCTTCGGGTTTGCCGCAGCCGCGTAGGCGGTCTCGCTGAAATAGCGCGAATGCGCTTTCTCGCCATGGATAAACAGGACCGGACGGGGTGAAATCTCGGCGATGTACGTCAGTATCGGCAGGTTCATGAACGACAGCGGCGTTGTCACCGTCCACGAGCCGTTCGAGTTGACGGCACGTGGATGGAAACCGCGCGGCGTCTTGTAATAGTCGTGGTAGTCCACCAGAAATTGCGCTTCTCCACCTTTAAGCTCATTCATGGCCGGTCCATAGGCCGGGCTGCCTTTTTCCGCGTCCTGCCAGCGCTGCCGGCTTAATTGCTCCAGCGTTTGCGTGCGCTGTTCCAGGGTCACGCTGTCGTTGTAGCCCTTGGACATAACGCGCGTCATGTCGTACATCGTGCTGACCGCGACGGCCTTGACGCGCTTGTCGACGGCGACGGCACTGAGCGCCATGCCGCCCCAGCCGCAAATGCCGATGATGCCGATGCGCCCTCGGTCGACGAAGGGCAGCGAGCCGAGATGATCGACGGCCGCGCTGAAGTCCTCGGTATTGATCTCCGGCGAGGCGAGATTGCGCGGCTCGCCGCCGCTTTCCCCGGTATACGATGGATCGAATGCCAGCGTGACGAATCCGCGTTCCGCCATCGTTTGTGCATACAAGCCCGACGACTGCTCCTTGACCGCGCCGAACGGGCCGCCGACGACCAGCGCCGCCAGCCTGCCGCTGGCATTTTTCGGCTGGTACAGGTCTGCCGCGAGGGTAATGCCGTAGCGGTTCTTGAAGCTGACCTTTTTGTGGTCGACCTTGTGGCTTCTGGGGAAGGTCTTATCCCATTTGCCGGCGGGCTGGATTGGCGGCCGCGCACCGGCATGCGTCGTGAGCATGGTCCCGACGCTTAATGTGGCGATGCCAACGCCGGTCTTTTTCAGCAAATTGCGGCGTTTCACGTCAGGCGTGTCATCGCTGACGATGGCGTTGCCGGTACGGTGTTGATTGCTCATGGTGATTTCTCCTGGTGATGTGTATTAAAGGGGCAAAGGTTGCCTTCGCAGGCTTGACTGTCATTGAATGAACGACCGCGCTGCTGGTGGATAAGGAGTCAGGCGCTGCGCGCCCGGTCGACGTGTGCGGTCACCAAAGCAAGGACCGCGGCAATCAGCAGCAAGGCTGCGCTCGCCATGAAAGTGGCGCGGTAACCGCTGCCATCGAACAGCATGCCGCCGATGGTCGAGCCCAGGGTGATGGATAGCTGGACCGTGGCCACCATCAGGCCGCCGCCGGCCTCCGCGTCCCTCGGCAGCGATCTGGCCAGCCATGCCCACCATCCGACAGGGGCGGCCGTCGCCACCAGTCCCCACAAGCCCAGCAGCACAAAGGCAGCGGGCATCGACGTGCCGAAGGCGGTCAAGGCCAATGCTATGGCGGCCATGACGAGCGGGATGGCAAACAGGGTCTGGTACAGCAGCGTTTTCAGAAAGCCTCCGATCAGCACCGTGCCGGCAAAGCCCGCGATGCCGAGCACTAAGAGAATGATCGACAGCATGCGTACATCGACGCCGGTGACGGTTTCGAGGAAGGGCCGGAGATAGGTGAACAGCATGAACTGCCCCATGAAGAAAGCGCCGACCGCCAGCATGCCGAGGGCTACCGACGGCCTTTTCAGCAGGCCAGGGACACTTGTGGCAGCTTCTGCGCGAGGCGTGGCCGGCATGGACGGCAAGCTGACCCATTGCCACGCCATGGCGATCAGCGTGAGCGGCACCAGGCAAAGAAAACTGCCGCGCCAGCCGATGATTGCGCCGAGATAGCTTCCCAGCGGGGCGGCCACTACGGTCGCCAGTGCGTTGCCGCCGTTGAAAATGGCCAGCGCCCTGGGCACGCTCTCGGGCGGCACCAGGCGCATGGCGACCGCCGCCGACATCGACCAGAATCCGCCGATCACCACACCGATCAGTGCGCGGCCGGTCATGAAGACCACATAATTGGCAGACAGGCCGACGATCAGCCCCGATACGCACATCAGTCCCGTCAACAGCAGCAGCAATGTCTTGCGGTTCATCGACGCTGCGATCGTCGAGATGGAAAGACTGGCCAGCACCGCAAAGGCGCCGGAAATCGAGATACCGTAACCTGCCGCGCCCTCGCTGACGTGGAGGTCCGCGGCAAGCGGAGTGAGCAAGCTTACCGGCATGAATTCCGAGGCGATCAGCGCGAACACGCACAGCGTCATCGCGAAAACCCCGCTCCAGGCAGCCTGGGGATGGCCAGCGCCATTGCGGGCGAGGCCGTTACCCTTGCGGGCGTCAAGAACGTGATCGGTCATGAATGTCGCCTTTACCAGAGATGTCGTTTCCATGGACAGCATTCTGGCCTGCGCGCATAGGCTTGATAAGCCCGTATAATCTTGATGAAGTTATGAGAAAAATTCAGCAATGGCTCAGATGAAAGTAAACGATTTGCAAGCTTTTCTTGCCGTCGCGCGGGAGCAGAGTTTTACCAAGGCCGCAGGCCGGCTGGACGTTACGCCGTCGGCCCTGAGCCATACGATCCGGGCGCTCGAAGAAAGGCTCGGCGTGCGCCTGCTGGTACGCACGACCAGAAATGTTGCCCCGACAGAGGCAGGCGAGCGGCTGATGCGATCGATCGCACCGCTGTTCGATCAGATCGCCGCGGAGGTGGAAGCGCTTGGGGAGTTACGAGAAAAGCCTGCCGGAACGATCCGGATCACCTGTAGCGATGATGCAATCGAGCTGTATCTGAGGCCGATGCTTGCGCCGTTCCTCAAAAGCTATCCGGACATCACGCTGGAGCTGTTTGTCGACTATGGATTCACCAATATTGTCGAAGAGCGGTTCGACGCTGGCATACGCCTGGGCGAAGCGATCAGCAAGGACATGATTGCGGTGCGCATCAGCCCTGATTGGCGCCTCGCCGTGGTCGGGTCGCCAGCCTATTTCGCACGTTGTCCGCCGCCCGCGACTCCGCACGAGCTGACCGATCACGCTTGCGTCAACATACGGCACAGGCCATCGGGCGCCATCTACGCGTGGGAGTTCGAAAAGGATGGCAAACCATTTTCCGTCAAGTGCGATGGACAGCTCGTCTACAACAGCATCGTCCATACGCTCAACAGCGCCGTGGATGGCATCGGCCTGGCTTATGTTCCCGAAGCGCTCGCCGCGCCTTACCTGGCCGATGGACGGCTCAAGGAAGTGCTGGCTAACTGGTGTCCGTATTTCCAGGGTTTTCACTTGTACTTCCCGCACCGGCGCCAGGCTTCGCCGGCCTTTTCCGCATTTGTCGACGCGGTGAGGTATCGAAGCTAGCTGCGGATGCTTGCAAGGTGTCCGCAAGGGACGCGTGACTGCGGACTTTCCCTGCGCTTTAGCCGCCCAGCGTCGCTCCACCATCAATCCGCAAGTCATGCATGGTAATGTGGCGCGCACTGTCCGACGCCAGGTACAGCACCGCATCGGCAATATCCTCCGGTGATGCAATCCGCTTTAACGGAATCCCCAGCCGGAACGTTTCCAGCGACCCGCCGATAACGCCTTGCGAACCATCGGCGCCATTCCACAACTGGCGCTGCATCTCGGTGTCGGTCGACCCTGGCGAGACCACATTGCAGCGGATGCCGTAGGGCGCCAGTTCCAGCCCCAGGCAGCGCATGAACTGCGTGGACGCCGCTTTCGACGCCGCATACGCCCCCATCTGCATGCGTGGGACAGTGGACGCATTCGACGCCACCGTCACGATGGCGCCGCGCTTGCGCTCCACCATGCCGGCCGCCACCGCGCGGCACAGGCGGAACACGCCGCCGGCGTTGACCGCGAACGTCTGCTCCCAATCGTCATCGCTGTAATCGAGGATGGACCCCATGCGCAGGATGCCCGCTACGTTGACCAGCACATCGATTTCGCCAAGCTCGCGCTCGACCCGCGCCACCGCTGCGTTCACGGCCACGCTGTCGGTCACGTCGACCGCGATGCCGACGGCTGGCGTGCCGCCGGCGCGCAAGGTCGCCGCCATGTCGTCGACCGCACCTGCCTTCACATCGAGCACCGCCACCGCCGCGCCACTTGCCGCCAGCTTGCGCGCCACGGCCGCGCCGATGCCCTGCGCCGCGCCGGTGACCAGCGCGACCTTGCCTGCGAATTGATTGTCCATCCTGTTCCTTGTTCGATGAGTAGAAATTAGTGAAAACGCCTGACCGGCACTACCACCGGTGCACCGTCGCCGGGCGCGGAGAGCACGTCCACCTCCAGCTCATACAACTGGCGCACCAGTGCCGGCGTGACCACGTCGCGCGGGGCGCCGGCGGCGACGATGCGGCCATCGCGCATGGCCACCAAGGTGTCCGCATAGCGCGCCGCCGCAGCCAGGTCGTGCAGCACGATCACCACCGCACGGCCGTTGGCGGCCAGCGCGCGCACGCGGTCCAGCACATCGACCTGGTGGCCCAGGTCGAGCATGCTGGTGGGTTCGTCGAGCAGTAAAATCGGCGTCTCCTGCGCCAGCGTCATCGCCAGCCAGCAGCGCTGGCGCTGCCCGCCGGATAACTGGTCGAGCCGGCGCTGCGCCAGCGAGATGACGTCGGTGGCCGACATGGCCGCGTTCACCGCCAGTTCATCGTCGCGCGACCACTGGCGGAACAAGCCCTGGTGCGGATGGCGGCCGAAGCGAACCAGCGCGCCGACGGTGATGCCCTCGGGCGCCTGCGGCGACTGCGGCAGCATCGCCAGGCTGCGCGACGCCTGCTGCTGGCGCATCTGCCACAGATCGTGCGCGCCGAGCGTAATGCTGCCTTGCTGCGGGCGGTGCAGGCGCGCCATGCAGCGCAGCAGGGTCGATTTGCCGCAGCCGTTCGGGCCGACGATGGCGGTGACCTTGCCCGGCTCGATCGCCAGGTCGATCCCGTGCAGCACGGAGCGGCCCGGATGGCCGGCGTGCAGGCCGCGCACAAGCAGTTCTGTCACTCGTTTATCCATTATTGTGTTTCTCCATTGCGCTCGCGAAGCAGCAGGTACAGCAAAAACGGGCCCCCGAGCAGGTTGCAGATAACGCCGACCGGCAGTTCGGCGTCGCCGAGGATGACGCGGCCGAGCGTGTCGGCGGCGGCCACCAGCAGCGCGCCGGACAAGGCCGATGCCAGCAGCGCGCCGCGCCCGTAGCCAACCAGGCGCTCGCCGATGAAGGGCGCGGCCAGCGCCACGAAGGCGATCGGCCCGCACACGCCCACCGCCATCCCGGCCAGCAGCACGGCGCACAGCAGCACTTGCCACTGGATGGCGCGCACTGGCAGGCCAAGGCCGGTGGCAATGTCAGCATCGAAGCGCAGCAGCGCCAGGCGGCGGCTGGCCAGCAGCGCCGGCGGCAGCAGTACCAATAGTGCGAGGGCCAGCGGCAGGGCCGAACCGTAGGTGCGCCCGCTCAGGCTTCCGATACTCCACGCGTACAACGCGCTGGCGTGCATCAGCTCCTGCTGCGACAGCAGCAGTTCGGCCCCAGCGCGCAGCAGGCTGGCAATCGCGATACCGACCACCAGCAGGCGGTGCCCACGGCTGTCGAGTGGGCCGCTGGCCAACAGCAGCAGGGCGACGGCGCCCAGCGCGCCCAAGGGGCCGACCCACCACGGTCCCAGCATGCCGGTGGTGCCGGCGATGAGGGCCGTGAAGACGCCCAGCATGGCGCCGTCGGCCACGCCGAGCATGTCGGGCGAGGCGAGGCGGTTGCGCGTGAGCGTCTGGATCAGGCTCCCCGCAAGACCGAGCGCGGCGCCGGCCAGTACGCCCGTGAGCACGCGCGGCAGGCGAAATTCCAGCACCATCAGGCGCGTGCCGCCGGGCGCATCGCCGCCGAGGACGGCCAGTAGCTGCGATGGCGACAGCCATGCCGGGCCGGCCGACAGGGCGACGGCGACCGCCAGCGCAAGCGCCAGCAGCAACGCGAACGTGGCGAACAGCGAGCGTTTGGCGACCAGCACCGACAGCGCGCCCCCGCGCAGTACCATCAAACCTGGTTCGGGCGCCATCACCGGACGCTCCCGCGCGCGAGCCACACCAGCAGCGGGGCGCCTAACAGGGCCGTGAGGACACTGATCGGCGTTTCGAACGGCTGCGCTACCAGGCGCGCGCCAAGATCGGCAAATAGCAGCACGATGGCACCGACCCAGGCCGACGCGGCCAGTTGCGCCGCCAGTCCCTGCGCCAGCGCGCGGGCGATGAAGGGCGCCAGCAAGCCGAGAAAAGCAATCGGCCCTGTCAACGCCACCGCGCTGCCGGTCAGCAGCGTGGCGGTAAAGGCGACGGCGGCGCGCAGCATGCGCGGCGAGTGCCCGAGCGAGCGGGCGATGTCGTCGCCGAGCAGCATGGCCGACAGCGGGCGCGCCAGGAACAGCGCGGCCAGCAATCCGAAGATGATGAAGGGCGCGGCCAGCACGATCATGCCGCCGTTCGAACCGGCCAGCGAGCCAAGCACCCAGAAGCGGTACTGATCGTAGCCGGACGGCTGGCTAAGCAGCATGGCCGAACTGAGGCCATGAAAGGTCGCGCCCAGCGCCACGCCGGCCAGCACGAGGCGCAGCGGGCTGCCCGATTGGCGGCCGGCGTTGGCTACGCCAAGCACGCAGGCGTTGCCCAGCAGGGCACCGGCGCCCGCCCACATCAGGTAAGCAAGGCCGGACTCCGCGCCGGCCCAGGTAATGCCGGCCACCACACCGAGCGCCGCGCCCGCATTCACACCGAGCAGCCCCGGTTCGGCCAGGCGGTTGCGGGTGACTGTTTGCATCAGCATGCCGGCCACGCCGAGGGCGGCGCCGACCAGCAGCGCGGCCAGCGTGCGCGGGGCGCGCACGTCGCGCACGATCATTTGCAGCGGCGAGTCGTCGCCGCCGGCCAGCACGGCGCGCAGGTCGGCCATGCCGGCGTCGCCGGCGCCGGTCAGCATCGATGCCAGCAGCAGTGCCGGCAGGATGGGCGCGAGGAGCGCGATGCGGCCGGCTGGACTCAAGGCGCGGCCAGGGCTTTGTCGACGTCGGCCAGGATCGCCAGCGCGGCCAGCGGGCCGCCGGGACTGGTCCAGAGCGAGCCGTCCACCGCGCGCACCTGGTTACGCTGCGACGCGCCGAGCTGGCGGAATGGCGGCGACTGGCGCGCCGCAGCCAACGCGTCGTTGGCCGGCCCGCTGGTGCTCAGGGTGCCGATAAAGATCCAGTCGGCGTCGATGGCGGCCAGCGCTTCCAGGCTCAGTGGGCGCGAATGGGCCGCGCCGGGCTGCATCTGCGCGGCCGGGCGGCGCATCTTGAGGTCGGCCAGCACCAGGCTGGCGAAAGAGTCGCGCAGCATGTACGACGGGCCTTGCGGATTCCAGCGCACCACGCTCACCGTGGCATTTGCGCGTTCGCCCAGGCGCTGGCGTAGCGCGCCGGCTTTGGCGAGGTAGTCGGCCAAAAAGGCGTCGGCTTCGGACGACTTGCCCATCACCGTACCGATGCGGCGGAACGTTGCTTGCCAGTTCTCGCCCGGCTGGTAGGTGACTACCGTGGGGGCGATCTTGGCCAGTTGCGTCAGCAGTTCGGGGTCGCTCATGCCGCCGGCGAGGATCAGATCGGGCTGCATGCCGACCACCAGGTCGAGCACGGGCGCGGCAAAGTTACCAGCGCTGGGAATCGACGCGGCGGCGGCGCCCAGGTAACGCGGCATGGCCGTCTGGCCGCGGCCCTTGGTGGCGCCGGCGGGCTTGATTTTGAGGGCCAGCAGCGCGTCGAGATCGAGTTCGGACAGGGCGACCACGCGTTGCGGGCGTTCGGGCACGGTGACGGCGCGGTTGGCGGCATCGACGATGTTGCGCTGGGCCAGCGCCGGTGCGGCGCACAGGGCCATAAATGCGAACAACGCGACTCGGCGCAGGGGGGAGAATGTGATCATGATTCGGCTTCTTCCAGTTCATCCATGATGCGGTGGCGTTCGGCGTGGTACGCCTCTTCGGTGTGTTCGTCCTTCCAGTACGGGACGGCGTACATGTCGGCGCGCGCCACGCCGCGCTCGTGCAGCAAGAAGTCGCGCACGGCCAGCAGCTGGTTGCTTTCGCCGGCCAGCGTGACCGACACGCGGCCCGGCGGCCACGCCAGCGCCTTGACCGCATCGAGCAGTAGCGTGCTGGCGCCGGCACGAGCGCCACGGCGCGACAGCCAGTGCACCGTGAACGCGGCCGGGTAGGGCAGCGCCTGGACTTCGGAGTGGTCGGGTACTTCGATCAGCACCGTGCCGCGCGCCTTGCGAGGCACGCCGCGCAGGGCGGCGGCAATGGCAGCCAGCGAACTCGGGTCGCCGATCATCAGGTGGTAGTCGGCATTGGGGACGAAGCGCGGCGGCCCGCCGGGGCCGGCCACGCCGACGGCGTCGCCCGGCTGGGCGTGCACGGCCCAGCGCGAGGCGGGTCCGTCGTCGCCGTGCAGCACCAGGTCCACATCGAGCTCGCCGGCTTCGGCATCGTAGCGCGCCACGGTGTAGGTGCGGGCGATGGGGCGGATGTCGGCCGGCGGCCATACCGGGCCATCGGGGCCAAGCGTCGGCAGCACCGGTTCGCGTTGGCCTTCGCGCGCCAGCAGCAGCTTGATGTGGGCGCCGTCGCTGTCTTCCGGGAAGCCGGCCAGCGCCTCGCCGGCCAGCGTAATACGGCGCATCAGCGGCGTCAGTTGCAAGGTGCGGCGCACGCGCATCATGCGCGGTGGTGTGCGTTTGGGAGTGGTCATGATTTGCCTTCCGAATGAATACGTTGGGCCAGCACGCGGCCGATGTGCCCGAGGGGCGCCGGCTGGCTCATGGACGAATGGGTGCAATCGACGTCGATGCGTTCGAGCCGGCCGTTGACATACGGCGTCCAGCCTTTCCAGTCGGGCGCGTCGGGACCACGCCGGCTGGCGTGGAAGAACAGCACGTCGCCCTCGTAGCGCGGGTGGCGCAGCTGGCGGTACAGGCGCATCGACAGCAGCGCGGTGGTGGTGATGCGCTCCAGGTGGGCGTCGTCGGCCGTGGCCAGCGAGCTGCCCGGCTGGCGGAACTGCGCCAGCAGCGCGTCGCGCGGGAGCGGCTTGTCGTCGGCGTCTACCGATGGCGCGCCGATCACATCCAGCATCGCGATCAGGGCGTCGCGTTCTTCGGCTTCGGGCTTGCCTTCCCAGATGTCGCTCGGGTAGGAGTCCATCATCGCCAGCAGCGACACCGTTTCGCCGGCGGCCTGCAGGCGCGCGGCGAGGGCGTGGGCCAGGCCGCCGCCGGAGGACCAGCCGATCAGGCGGTAGGGGCCGTGAGGCTGCGCGCCGCGCACCAGGCCAAGGTAGTCGTCGACCTGCATGTCGATGTCGCTCGGCGCCGTGCCGCTCATGCCGCGCGCTTGCAGGCCATAAATCGGCGTGTGCGGCAGGTAGGCGGCCAGTCCCAGGTAGCACCACGACAGGCCTTCGGCCGGGTGCACGCAGAACAGCGCCGGGCCGCTGCCGCGCTGGATGGTCAGCAGCGGCGCGAATTCGCCACCGGCGGCGGCAGCCGGCGGGGCATGGCCGACGGTGCCGAGCGAATGCGCCAGCGCGGCGACGGTGCGGTGACGGAACAGGATGGACACCGCCACTTCGCGCTTCAGGGCCGCGCCGAGGCGGTTGGCGACCTGGATCGCTTGCAGCGATTTGCCGCCCAGCGCAAAGAAGTCGTCCAGCGGGGTCAACGACTCCACGCCCAGCACGTCACGCCAGACGGCCATGACCGACTGTTCCAGCGGCGTGGCGCCGATAGCCGTTGGCGCGGGATCGAGCTCTTTCGCGCGCAGTGCCGAGCGGTCGATCTTGCCGTTGGCGTTGCGCGGCAGGCGCGCCAGGCTGGCGTAATTGGCCGGTACCGCCGCTGCCGGCAGGCGTTCGGCCAGAAAGGCACGCAGGGCCGGCGCATTGAGTTTGCCGGCGGTAGCCACAAAGGCGCGCAGGTGCTTGCCGCCGTCAAGCTGCGACTGGCATACCACCGCCGCTTCACGCACGCCCGGGTATTGCAGCAGGGCCGCTTCGATCTCGGTCGGGTCGATGCGGTGGCCGCTGATCTTGACTTCGTCGTCCAGCCGGCCCAGGTAGCGCAGCTCTCCATCTTCACCCAGCACCACCCGGTCCCCGGTGCGGTAGGCACGGCGCCCGTCCGGCAGGGTGACGAAACGCTGCGCCGTCAACGCCTCGCGGTCGAAGTAGCCGCGCGCGAGGCCGCCGCCGATCAGGCACAGTTCTCCTTCTTCGCCGATGCCGACCGGTTGCTCCGCGCAGACGGCGATGTCGACACCGGGCAGCGGGCGGCCGATGGGCACCGCGTCACCGTTCCAGGCGATGGCGTCAGGTCCGGCCAGTTGGGCGGTGGTGCAGATGACGGTTGCTTCGGTCGGTCCGTAGGTATTGAGCAGTACCAGATGGCTTGGGGCGGCCGTGCGCCAGCGCGCCACCCTTTCGGCCAGCGCGGCTTCGCCGCCGATGATGACAAGGCGCAGGCAGCCGGGCAGCGTTGCATTGTGCTGGCCGACGTGGAAGGCCAGTTCGTGCCAGAACGCGGTCGGCAGATCGAGCACGCTGATGCGCAGGCGCGCGCAGGCGTCGATGAAGCGTTCGAGCGATTCGAGCATGGCGTCGTCGCGCAAGATCAATGTCGCGCCGGCGCCGAAGGTGAGGAAGATCTCTTCGACGCTGGCGTCGAAATGCAGCGGCGCGAATTGCAGCACGCGGTCGTTTGCGGTGATCTGGTAGCGCGCGGTGGCGCCGGCGCCGAAGTGGGCCAGCGCGGCACGGTCGATCATGACGCCGTTTGGCCGGCCGGTTGAACCGGAGGTGTAGATGATGTAGGCCAGCGCGCTATCCGCGACCGGCAGCGGGGCCGGCATCGGATCGCCTGGTGCGGCTTCGTCGGTGCATAGCAGCGGCAGGGAGGCTGGCAGCAGGAGCGCGTATTTGCGCAGGCTGACGACCAGCGTCGGTTTGACGTCTTCCAGCACGGCGGCCACGCGCAGGGCAGGGCCGTCCGGGTCGAGCGGCACGTAGCCGCCGCCGGCCCACATGATGGCCAGCATGGCGACGATGGCATCGACGCTGCGCGGCAGCAGCAGCACGACGCGGCTTTCTTCGGTCACGCCGGCGTCGCGCAGGCGGCCGGCCATGTCCTGTACCGCGGTCACGAGGTCCGCGTAAGTCAGTTGCACGTCGCCGTGAATCAGCGCAGTCTTGCGGGCGTCGTGCCGGAGCAGGGAAGCGAGCACGGATACCGGCGCCGTGGGCAGTGCGCCGCCGGACAGCAATGCCGGCGTGGCGTGCGGCGCTTGCCCGAGGATGTCGGCAAGTGCCGCGTCGGGCTGCCCGAGCAGGGCGTCCAGCGCGTCCAGCAGCGACGTGTGCAAGGCCTGTAAGGTGGCGTCGTCGTAGGCGTCGGGATTGGCTTCGATATCGATGCGGCTGTTCGTGCCCGGCGCAATGGTGATCGACAGGTCTTCGACCGGACCGGCGGACACGGGATGCGAGAGCGCGTGCAATGGTCCGAATACCGGCGGACGGTCGAACGGCATCAGGTTGACGACGGCGCCGAACAGGCGGCGCGTGCCGCCGCTCATGCCCAGGTCGTGCTTCAAGTGTTCGTAGCGGTAGCGCTGGTGCGGTCGGATCGCCTTCATCTCGGCCGCGACCGCGCGCGCCAGGTCGGCCAGCGATTGCAACGGCGTCGGCGCCAGGCGCAGGGGGACGATATTCATCGCCATGCACGGAATCGTCAGCGCCACCGAGCCAAGGCGGCCCATCACCGGCAGGCCCAAGGTCAGGTCGCCCGCCGAGGCATGGCGGCGCAGCCAGGCGCCGGTGGCGGCGATCAGTACGGCGGCCCAGTCCACGCCTGCGGCGGCAGCGACGCACTGGCAGCGTTCGATGATGCTGGTGGCGATGCTGCCGCGCACACGGCGCACGCCGCGCGCCACGCTCGCCGGCGGCGCCAGCATGGCCGGCGCGCCGGCGTCCATCATGCGCGCCATCCAGAAGTCGCGGTCGCGCGCGTAGGCGGGCGAAGCGACGTAGGCGGCATCTTCCGCCACCACCGGATCGAGCTTGCCGGGGCGTGCTGGCGGTGCGTCGGTATTGGCGCAGCGGGCCGAATACAGGGCCGCCACGCGTTGCGCCAGCATCGCATAGGCAAAGCCGTCGAGGGCGATGTGGTGGGCGCGCAGGTACCACAGGGTTTTATCCGGACCGGTTTGCAGCAGCGCGCTGGCGAACAGCGGGCCGCGCGCCAGGTCGGCCGGCTGTTTCAAGTCATCCTGCATCCACAGATGCGCGTCGGCGTCGCTCATGGCGTGGTGCGCGAACGGCCAGTCATCGTGCGGATCAAGCGTTTGCCAAAGCGCGTCGCCGTCGCTGGCAAAGCGCATGTGCAGGGCGTCGCATTCGCGCACGGCCTGGCGCAGCGCCGCTTCGAACAGGGCGGCGTCCAGCGGGCCGCTCAGTTCGACCGCTTCCGCCGTCCAGTAGGCGGGGCTGGCGGCATCCAACTGCTGGCCGAGCCAGATGCCATATTGGGCATTGGTCAGCGCCAGGCGCGCGCCGCTCACTTGCTCACCCGGCGCGCGTCGAGCAGTTCCCACCAGTCGGCCAGAGTCGGCCGCTCGGCCAGTTCGACGAAGGTGGTTTCGATGCCGGCGCGGCGCCAGCGTTCGATCAGGCTCATTAAACGGATCGAATCGAGGCCGGCGTAGAGCAGGTTATCGTCCGGGAGCAGGTCGGACGCGGGAACGCTTAGTAGTTCCGCCACTTCCGCTTGCAGGGCGGTGCGCGTGGCGTGCCAGGTCGCCGTGGGTTTGAGCGCGCCGGTCACGGTAGCCGTGCTGGCGACCACGCCGCAACGCTGCGACACATAGTCGAGCCCCATCTGGTGCTGTTCGGCCGAGAAGTCTGCCAGCGCGTCACCCACCAGGAACGGCTGGATGTCGCTCATGAAGGCGTCGGCGGCCGTCATCAGGCAGCCGATGTGAGCGTACACGCCGCATACGATCAACTGGTCGCGGCCCTGCTCGCGCATGCGCGCCAGCAGGTCGCTGCGAAAGAACGCGCTGTAGCGCCATTTGGTCAGCACCACGTCCTGCTGGCGCGGCGCCAGGGCGGCGACTACGGGGGCGCGCTCGGGGCGCGCGGTCAGGCCGGGACCCCACCAGTCGGTGAGCAGGCCGCGGTCCTCGGGCGATTGTTCGGCCGGCTGCGCGGTGTAGACGACCGGTACGCCGGCGGCATCGGCGGCATCGCGCAGCTGCCGGATGTGGGCGATCAGCTCGGGAATCGGCGCGGCCGCAGTGTCGTAAAAGTCGAGGAAGTACTCCTGCATGTCGTGAATGAGCAGCACGGCGCGTTTGGCGTCGGGCATCCAGGTGACGCGGTTGTCCGGCATGGCCGTGGGCATGGGGTAGGAGGCGATTTTGGGGATGGTCATGGTGCTAGCCGTTTTTATAAAGGAGTGCCGATCAGCTGGGCGATCTGTTCGCGCAGCTGGCGTTTGTTGACTTTGCCGACGCCCGTGGTAGGGAAGCGCTCGACGAATTCGATGCGGTCGGGGATTTTGTACTGCGCCACGCCGCGTTCGCGCAGGAAGCGTGTGAGCTCGATGGCCCGCACCGGCACGCCGCGCGTGACGATGAAGGCGCAACTGCGCTCGCCCAGGTACGCGTCCGGCATCGACACCAGCGCGGCGTCGTGCACGGCGGGATGGGCCAGCAGGTGGTTTTCGACTTCTTCGGCCGCCACCTTGTCGCCGCCGCGGTTGATCTGGTCCTTGGCGCGGCCTTCGACCACCAGGTGGCCGGACGGCAGGCGCATCACCAGGTCGCCGGTGCGGTAAAAACCGTCGCTGGTGAAGGCGCGCTGGTTATGTTCTTCGGCGCGGTAGTAGCCGCGAATGGTGTACGGGCCGCGCGTGAGCAGGTGCCCGATCTGGCCGTCCGGCAGGTCGCGGTCTTCGTCGTCCACGATGCGTACTTCGTCGGCGGGCGAGATCGGGCGGCCTTGCGTGTTGGCGGTCAGTTCCGGTGAATCTTCCGGACGGGTGTAGTTGACCAGGCCTTCAGCCATGCCGAATACCTGCTGCAAGGCGCAGCCGAGCACCGGCTTGACGCGGCAGGCCGCTTCGGCCGAGAGGCGCGCGCCGCCCACTTGCAGCAGTTTGAGGCTATCGAGTTTGTAACGCGTTGCGCCGGCGGCGTCGAGCCAGATCATGGCCAGCGGCGGCACCAGCGCGGTGATGGTCACCGCTTCGGCTTCGATCAGCGGAAATGCTTCGTCGGGCGAGGGGCGGCGCGCCAGCACGACGCAGCCACCGGCATGGAACACGCCGAAGGAACCCGGAGAACTCATCGGGAAGTTGTGCGCGACCGGCAGGGCGCATAAATACACGCTGCTGCGATCGAGTTCGCAGATGTCGGCGCTGGC
Source organism: Telluria sp. (assembly GCA_036386755.1). Taxonomy (GTDB): domain Bacteria; phylum Pseudomonadota; class Gammaproteobacteria; order Burkholderiales; family Burkholderiaceae_D; genus Telluria_A. The sequence continues at coordinate 35,303 of DASVVC010000146.1, read as the reverse complement.
GCGCACACTATATAAATAGTCGTCGTGGGTGCGCGGAATCAGCTTGGGGAGGCCGGTGGTGCCGCCGGAGAGCTGCAAAAAGGCGACGTCGCCGGGCTGCGGACCTGCAAGCGGCACCGGATCGGCGTAGAGCGCATCGAAGGCGATGAATTCGGCGCAATCGCCGAGCACGATCACCCTCGCCAGGCCCGGCACTTCGGCCTGTACTTCGCGTGCCAGCGTGCGGTAGTCGAAACCGGCGTCGCTGTCGGCGATGACGTATGCAGCGGCATCGGTGAAGGCGCACAGGTGGCCGATTTCGTGGCGGCGGTGCGCGGGCAGGGCGAATACGGGCAGTGCGCCGATGCGGAACAGGGCGAAGCAGGCGACAAAGAATTCGGCCACGTTGGGCAGTTGCACGACCACGCGGTCGCGCGGGGCGATGCCCAGGCCAATCAAGCCGGCGGCGAAGCGGTCGGCGCGTCGATCGAGTTCGGCGTAGCTCCAGCGGCGCGTGCCGCACACCAGGGCGGTGCTGTCGGGGTGAAGACCCGCGCGCTCGCGCAGCAGGGAACCGAAGGTTTCGCCAGTCCAGTAGCCGGCTTCGCGATAGCGCGCCGCAAAGTCGTCGGGGTATGGGGTGACACCGGGGGTGAAACCGGGCAGATAGTCGCCGCTCATTGCGCGTCCTCCAGCACCGCTTCGAGGCCCATCGCGCGCAGCATGGTGCGCAGCTTGCCGGACGTTTCGAGATATTCGAGTTCGGGATCGGAACCGGCCACGATGCCGGCGCCTGCGTACACGGTGGCGCTGTGGGCGCCCACATCGGCGCAGCGCAGGGTCACGGCCCATTCGCCGTCGCCGTTGGCGTCCATCCAGCCGACCAGGCCGGCGAAAAAGCCACGCTCAAAACCTTCTACCTCGTTGATGAACGCGCGCGCCGTTGCTGCCGGGTGGCCGCAGACGGCGGGCGTGGGATGCAGCGCCATCGCCAGGGCGAGCGAGGTCATATCGGGCTCGTTCAGCTGCGCGGTCACTTCGCTGCCCAGGTGCCACATGGTGGGCGTGGCGATCAGCGAGGGTACGGCCGGCACGCTCACCGAGTGGCACCAGGGACGCAGCGAGTCGGCCACCATGTCGGCCACCAGCGCGTGTTCGTGCAGGTCTTTTTGCGACGCCAGCAGGCCTTGCGCGCGGCGCTGGTCTTCAATCGGGTCGGGGCTGCGCGGGATCGAGCCGGCCAGCGGATGGCAACGCACGCGTGAGCCATGGCGCGAGAGCAGCAGCTCGGGACTGGCGCCGATCAGCGTGCGCCGTCCGTCCTGGTTCGGCGCCAGGTTGATGGCGAAGGTGTAGCCGTGCGCGTTGCGCGCACCCAGGCGCGCCAGCAGGGCGGCGACATCGATCTCGGTTTCCAGGGTCAGTGAGCGCGACAGGACCACCTTTTCCAGCTGGCCGGCGCGGATGCGTTCGACCGCCCGGGCCACGGCGCGGCGATACTGGTCCTGGCTGGGAACGGCGGCGATGGTGCGCGGGAAGCTGGCGCGCGCCGCCGGTGCTTGCGGCGTGGCGGCCGGCGGGTGGGCCGGGCCGGTGGCCATCATCACGTGCTCGGGGATGAACAGGTGGGCCGGCGCGTCGGCCAGAAAGGGCACCGCGCCGATCATCACCGGCAGCGCTTCGCCGTCGCGCCGCGCCGCGCGCAGGAGCGCGGCGGCGGCGCCGGCGAGCGCGGCTCCGGACTGCGGCGCCAGGATGCTGCGCTTGCCGCTGGCGAGCAGCGTGTGGCCGGGCGACGAAAACAGGGTGGCGCCAGCTTCGTAGTGCGCGCACAGGTCGGCCGCGCTGGTGCGGCTCAGGTAGTGGCCGTGCAGTCTGTCATTCATGTTGAAGTTCCTTGCGTTAGGAGGGCAGTCGGAGCGTTTCGCCGGGTAGGCGCGGCCGAACTATAGATCGAAACGATAATCATTTACAACCTAAATATTAATGCAAATGAGATTGATTCGCATTTCGGTAGTATGGTATGCTGAAGTTTCACACCTGTCAACGATGGCAATTATTCATCCCACTTGAGAAGACCTACCATGCCCGCACTTCACTTCGCCGTTCGCCAGGCGGTCGCCCCATCGCCCGCCGCGCCGGCCCATGCCGCCCACGCCAACCACCGCGGCGCCCACGCATGAAGCGCGACCTGTCTCCGCTGTCGCACGACACGCCCAGCCCCCTGCCGTCGCCGGCCCAGTTGCGCGCGCAGCTGCCGCTGTCCGACACGGGCGCCCTGGTCATTGGCGCCGCGCGCCAGAGCGTGCGCGATATCCTCGACCGCCGCGATCCACGCCTGATGGTGGTGGTCGGTCCCTGTTCGATCCACGACATTCACGCCGGACGCGATTACGCGCGCCGGCTCAAGGCGCTGGCCGACGAGGTGGCCGACACGCTGTTCGTGGTCATGCGCGTGTACTTCGAAAAACCGCGCACGCGCGTCGGCTGGAAAGGGCTGATCAACGATCCGCGCATGGACGGCTCGTTCCGCATCGACGAAGGCCTGGCGCTGGCGCGGCGTTTCCTGATCGAGGTGGCCGACCTGGGTTTGCCGGCGGCGACCGAGACGCTCGACCCGGTCTCGCCCCATTACGTCGGTGAGTTGATCAGCTGGGCCGCGATCGGCGCGCGCACCACCGAGTCGCAGACCCACCGCGAGATGGCGTCCGGCCTGGGCATGCCGGTGGGCTTCAAGAACGGCACCGACGGCAAGGTCGATACGGCCGTCAATGCCATTGCGTCGGCCTCGCATCCGCATGCCTTTCTCGGCATCGATGCCGACGGCCGGGCGGCGGTGGTCCGCACGCCGGGCAACCCGTATGGACACCTGGTGCTGCGCGGTGGCGGCGGGCGGCCGAACTACGATGCGGCCAGCGTGGCCCTGGCCGTGCAGGCGCTCGAAAAGGGCGGGCAGCCGCCGAACATCGTCATCGACTGCGCGCACGACAACTCGAACAAGAACCACACCTTGCAGGCCGGCGTGATGGCCGACGTGGTGCGCCAGCGCCTGGCGGGCAACCGCAGCGTGGCCGGGGTGATGGTCGAGAGCTTCATCGAAGCGGGCAACCAGGCCATTCCCGCCGAACTGTCGTCGCTGCGCTACGGCTGCTCGGTGACCGATCCGTGCGTCGACTGGGACGAGACGGCCGCCATGCTGCGCGCGGCCCGCGAAGCCTTGCGCGACGATGTGGCGGCGCGCCGGAGAGGTGGCGATGTCTAAGGCTTCCCGCGCAATTTTGCTGGTGGCGGCGCTGCAGTTCGTGTACCTGGTCGACTTCATGATGGTGCTGCCGCTCGGGCCCGACCTGGCGCGCGAGCATGGCTTTGCGCTGGACCGCCTGGGGTGGCTGGCGGCGGCCTACACGCTGGCGTCTGCGCTCTCTGGCCTGGTCACGTTCCGCCTGCTGGACCGGTTCGACCGCAAGCCGGCGCTGCTGCTTACCTTTGGTTTGCTGGCGCTGGCCACGTTCGCCACGACGTTCTGCCACGGCTTGCCAGCCTTGATGGTCGCGCGCGCGCTGACCGGCGCCTTCGGCGGGCCGGCGGTGGCGATCGGCATGGCCATCGTGATCGACATGACGCCGCCCGAACAGCGCGGCAAGGCGATGGCCAAGGTAATGCTGGGCTTTTCGCTGGCGGCGATCGCGGGCGTGCCGCTCGGCCTGGAGCTGGCGCGCGCCGGCGGCTGGCAGGCGCCGTTCTACATGGTGGCGGCGCTGGCGGGACTGGTGCTGGTGGCGATGGCATGCCTGCTGCCGGCGCTGGAAGGGCACCTGAACGCGCGCCATAAGGAATCAGCGCGGGTCTCGGCGCGCGTCCTCTTGGCGCGCCCGGCAGTGCGCCTGGCGATGCTGCTGCAGGCCGGCAGCGCGTTCTCGGCCTTTCTGGTGATCCCGCATTTTTCGGCGTACTTTCTGCTGAACCTGGGCTTTCCGCGTGCGCAACTGGGCATGCTGTATTTCGCCGGCGGCGTGGTGGCGCTGCTGACGGTGCAGCTGCTCGGGCGCCTGGCCGACCGCGCCGGCCCGGTGCTGGCCGCGGCGTTGGCATCGAGCGCGTTCTGCGCCGGCCTGGCGCCGTTTTTCGGCCTGGGCGCGGCGCTGCCGATCCTGTTTTTTGTACTGTTCATGGCCGGGAACGCAGGGCGCAACGTGACCATGGCGGCCACCGTCAGCCAGGTGCCGTCGCCGCACGAGCGGGCCGGGTTCATGTCGCTGCAAAGCCTGGTGCAGGATGTGGCCATCGGCGCGGCCGCGCTGGTGACCAGCTGGCAGCTTGGCGAGGCGGCGGACGGGCGCCTGACCGGCATGGCGCCGGTGGCGGCGCTGGCGGCCGTGATCGCCGTGGGCGTCGCTGGCGGACTGGCGCGGCTGGCCGGTGCGCGCCGCGCTGTTGCGCTGGAGTGAGGCTGGAAAGACACGGATGGCACGATCGAGAAAAATTATCTTTCATGATTGCAATTTTTTACGGGGACTGGTCTTATAATTATCGGCACTATTGACCACGCCAAGAGCCAGATGGAAAACCACCAGTCCTCGCAGATCCGTACCCTGTCCTATGTGGAGAACGAAGACCATCCGGTGTTCGGCACCCTGGTCGAACAGATTCTTCACCTGCTCAATTCGAAGCTCATTTTCAGCGACATCATCATTCATCAGAATAGTCCGCTGATGCTGCGCCAGCCGAAAGGGCTGGTGGCGGTGACCGATTCGCCGATCACCAAGGAGGAGCTGGAAGAGTTCTTCGAAGTGATCGAACCCGATTGGGCCGAGCGCATCTCCGACCGTGCGTTCGACCGCTCGATCGACCTGCATACGGCGCGCATCCGCGCCAACTGCTTTACGTTCCAGGGCAAGAAGCGGCTCGGCTGCGTGGTGCGGCGCTTTCCGCGCGAACCGCTGCCGCTCAATGAACTGGGCCTGCGCGCGGCCGAGCAGGACTTTGCGCTGCTCACCAGCGGCCTGGTGCTGATCATCGGCGACACCTGCCAGGGCAAGTCGACCACCATCGCCTCGATGATCGACCAGATCAACAAGACGCGTTCGGGCCACATCATCACCATCGAAGACCCGGTCGAGACCTTGATCCCGCAGCGTAAATGCATCATCACCCAGCGCGAAGTGGGTTTTGACGGCGACGTCGAGAGCTATTACCTCGGCGCGCTGGACGCGCTGCGCGAGCGGCCCGACGTGATCGTCATCGGCGAGATCCGCGACGCCCAGACTGCGCAGGAAGCGCTGGCGCTGGCCGAATCGGGGCCGCTGGTGCTGGCCACGCTGCACGCACGCTCGACCGAGCTGGGTTTGCAGAAGATGCTGCGCCTGCTGGGGAATTCGGATGCGCAGGCGCAGGCCCTGGCGAGCGCCTTGCGCGGCGTGTTGTGCCAGGCCTTGCTGCCGTCGGTCGGCGGCGAGCGCTATTACCTGGCCACCGAGTGCCTGAGTTCAAATCCGGAAGTGGTGCGCATGATCGAATCGGGCCGGGTGGGCGAAGTGCGCTCGCTGATGGATGGCGGCACCGGCAAGTTCAACGCGGGCTGCCATTCGATGAACACGGCGCTGGTGAACCTGCTGCGCGAGAAGAAGATCAGCGTTGAGGATGCGCGCAATGCGACGACCGACCGGATCGGCTTTGCCGATGCGTGTTATAGCGGGATGCTGGACGCGGCGTAAAGGCGGGGTTTCGCCTGGCACCGCGCAGCGCGGCAGAGAGAGCCCTCAGGTACAATGTCTGAGGGCTCCGTGCCCAGTCTCGTGGGAGAATTCAAATGTTGACGAATGAAACGAAGCGGCGGATTTTTCTCAAGTTGCGTTCTGAGAACTATCGCGCCAGCCTTCGCCTCGAAGGGCTGGTTCCGCGTCCGGTAATCCCCGCCATGCCGGCCGTTGAACCAACTGCGGCCGCGTTCAAGAAGAAGCATGTCCGATAAGTACGGCACAGGCCAGGATGTTCAATATTGCTATCCGCGATCTAACGTACTGGTCAATAAGCTTGGCCTGACTGACGCGGATGCCCTGGACGCGGCTGAAATCGCGCTGACCCAGGCACGTATTGAACAGTTCGAGCCGAACTTCGATGATTTTTCCCTGCAGGCTCTGCGGGCAATTCACTTCCATCTGTTTCAGGACCTGTATGACTGGGCTGGCGCACTTCGGACGGTCGACATCAGCAAAGGCAGCACACGGTTCGCGAATGTCCGCCGAATCGAGCCTGAGGCGGATAAGCTCTTTCGCCAGCTTGAACAAGAAAGGTGTCTTATTGGTTTGCCGCGTGCGCAATTCACTGCCCGATTGGCGCATTACTACTGCGAACTCAATATCCTTCATCCGTTTCGCGATGGGAATGGACGGGCGCAACGGCTGATGTTTGAGTTGATAGGGATTAATGCTGGCTTTGAAGTTCGCTGGGAGCCAATTGACCGGAAGGAATGGGTCGATGCCAACATCGCCGCATACCATTGTCGACTTGATTCGTTGACCGATCTCCTGGATCGTGCTCTGACTCCCATTTAACCGTAGGCACCGGCAATACCTGCCTGGGGCGGCACGCCCCGATACCGGTTGCACTCCGGTGCCGCCACCGGCGGCGCCTTGTTGCTCCGCCCAGTTTTCCATCCGATGTTTGACATAGCGCAAACATCGTCATCCCTTGCGGTCTAGCATCAAGGTCGACTTGGCAGATATTGCGCAGCTCGCTTCTGTGGACATGCCGGCGGAGCAGGCGCCTTGGCACAGCTTTTTCTCCGCGCATCACGGCATGGCATCGAACAGGAGCAGACCATGAAACCGTTGTATGCGCCCATCCTCGCCGCCTTCATCCTCCCTGCCGCCTTTGCCCAGCACAGCGAGTGTCGGCAATCGTGGATGCCGCCCGACGCCCCCGCCTTCTGCCCGTTCGAATCCGAGCCGTCGCTGCCGGAAGCGCGCACTTACCACGCGGTAACAAATGTTGGAAAGAACGTCTACGTGGCGGGCGGCTACCAGTTCACGGCATTGACCGGCGTTGTGACGTACTACAACAGCGTGCTGCTGTCGCGCGTCGGCGCCAACGGCCGGCTTGGCGCGTGGAGCGTCGAACCGGCGTTTGCCACGGCGCGCGCTGGAACGGCACTAGCCCAGGCTGGCAACTGCCTGTTCCTGGCCGGCGGCAGCTCCTCGACGCCGGCCTCGCTCAACTACTACGACGATATCCAGTTCGCGCGCATCCAGGCCGACGGCCACTTGTCGGCCTGGACCACCAGCCCGGTACGCCTGAAAACACCTCGTTCGAACCACAGCCTGCTGGCCATCAACGGCGAGCAGGGCGCGTTCCTGTATGCGGTGGCGGGAGTGGCCCAGATCGGCGCCGATACAGTGCACCTCGATGATGTGGAAATTGCCAAAATCGGCAACGATTGCGCGCTCGGTCCGTGGCAGAGTGCGAATTTCCACATGAAAGGCGGGCGCAGTTCGCCGCAGGCGCTGGCCGTGCGCAAGAACATCGTGGTGGTCGGCGGCTGGGGCGACCTGGATCTGTACGACGTGCATGACGACGTGCAACTGGCAACGCCGCGTCCGGATGGTACCCTGGCCCCATGGCAAACCTCGCCCGCGCGCCTGACCTCGGGCTTGTACGGCCACGCTGCGCTGTTCGTGCCCTCGCCACAAGGGCCGCAGGCGCCGATGCTGCTGACTGTCGGAGGCCAGCCGGGCACGGGTGCCTACGCCAACTGGATCAATTACAACTACGTCCAGCGCAACGAAAGCTTGCCCGATGCGCTGGGCCGCTGGCGCATCGCCCCGACCGGCAAACTGCCGAACGGACGCGCCGGCCTGGGCGGGGTCGAAGTGGACGGTCGCCTGTTCGTGATTGGCGGCAATGACGCGGCCGGCGTGTACTACCGCGATGTGCTGTCGGCACGCTTCGACGCGGGGCGGCCGTAGAGCTCGTCCGACAGGCGCCTCAATCGAGCGGCACGCCCCGGTACCGGTTGACCTCCGACGCCGTCACCGGCGGCGCCTTGTTGCTCCAGCTATTGCGCAGGTAACTGACCACGGCCGCCACCTCCTGATCGTTCATGACGTGGCTGTACGGCGGCATGCCGTACGGACGCGGATTGCCGGCCGTGCCGGGCGCAAAGCCGCCGTTGAGCACGATGCGGATCGGATTGACCGCTTCCTTCATGGTCAGCGCGCGGTTGCCGTCGAGCGGCGGATAGTGGGGCGGCAAGCCTTTGCCGTCGGCGCCGTGGCATTCGATGCAGTTCGCTTCGTACAGTTTCTTCCCTTGCGCAATCACCTCGACCACGCGCGGATCGGTCGATACCTCCACCGGCGGCGCCGGCGTGGCCGGCAGCGACTTCAGGTACACCGCCATCGCCGTCACGTCCTCGGTCTCCAGGTGCTGCAGGCTGCGCTGCACCACTTCGGCCATCGGTCCGAACACGGTCGCGCGCGGCGAGATGCCGGTTTTTAGCAGGTCGACGATGTGCGGCACTTCCCAGCTGCCCAGGCCCGCTTCGGCGTCGGACGTGAGCGACGGCGCGTACCAGCCGATCATCGGAATCAAGCCGCCGGACAAGCCTTCTTCGCTGGCGCCGAAGCTGTTGCGCGTGCTGTGGCAGGCGGCGCAGTGGCCCAGGCCCTCGACCAGGTAGGCGCCCCGGTTCCACTGGGCGTTCTGGGTGCCGGCCGGCACGTATTCGCCCGGCTTGAAGTACAGCAGGCGCCAGCCGGCCAGCATGATCTGCTGGTTGTACGGGAACGACAGGCGGTGCGGCTGGTTCGGCGCTTTCTGTGCGGGAATGCTCTGCATGAAGGCGTACAGCGCGTCCGCATCGGCGCGGCTGACCTTGGTGTAGTTGGTGTACGGGAAGGCCGGATACAGCAGGCGGCCATCGCGCGATTTGCCGTTGTGCAGCGCGTTCCAGAAGTCGTCGGCGCTCCAGGCGCCGATGCCGGTTTCGCGGTCGGAGGTGATGTTGGGCGCGACCAGGCTGCCGAAGGGCGTTTCGAGCGCCCGCCCGCCGGCGTATTCGGCCCCGCCGCGCACGGTGTGGCAGGCCATGCAGTCGCCCGCCTTGGCCAGATAAGCACCACGGGCAATGTTCTGGGCGGTCGGCGCGAAGTCGGCCGGCGATTTGGAGGCGATGAAGTCGTTGCGCGGCCACGCCACTGCCACGGCCACGCCAAGCACGGCGGCCAGCGCCGCCAGGCTGATGAGTATTTTCTTTTTCATGGATCGGTTCCTGGCTTAGTCCGGGGCGCTGCCGCATTGGATCGGCAGCGGGCGCGCGATGGCGGCGGCGGGTCGGGCTTCCGGCGCCACCTGCTGGGTACCGAGCCAGGCCGAGATGGCGTTCATGTCGTCCAGGCTCATGCGTTCGGTGACGACGGCCATGCAGTCGGGCGCGTGGGCACGGCGCGTCTTGTTGCGCCAGGCGCCGAACTGGGCGTTGATATAGTCGCGCGGCAAGCCGGCCAGGCCGGGAATCGCTGGGGTGACGCCGGTCAGTTTTTCGCCGTGGCAGGCGATGCAGGCCGGTACCTTGATGGCCGCATCGCCTTGCAGGGCCAGTTGGCGCCCGCGCGCGAGCACGGCGGGCGTGGCCGGCGTGGCTTGCGGCGGCGGTGGCGGCAAGTGTTCGGCGGCGAAGTGGCCGGCGATCTCGTGCAGGTAGGCGTCGGGCAGGTGGTCGACCATGTAGGTCATCAACGGATACTGGCGCCGGCCTTCGCGGAAGTTGACCAGCTGGTTGTACAGGTAGCCGGCCGGCTTGCCCGAAATGCGCGGGAAGTAGGCATCGTTGACGTCCTTCTTGGCGTGGCAGGAGGCGCAGGCCAGCAGGCGCTGGGCCATCGTGTCCGGCAGCACGGCCGGGCGCTCGGCGGCATGCAGCGGGGCCGCTGCGCTCGCCGCCAACGCTGCGAACGCGAGCGCGCCGAGCATGCGCGAGCGGGTAGGGGTGTTTCGCATGGATGATTCTCTGATAAGGTGACCGGTGACAGCATCATAGCGCGTCGGGGCAGGGCACGACAGGTGCAGCGCGAAGCGAAAAAGCGGATCAGTACCGGCCGGCGGCATGCCCATCAGGTGTCGTCACTGCGGCAGTAACCATTCAGGAAAGGCAGGAAACGCGTTCATGATCGACAAGCTGGAGATCAATCACTTAAGAATGCTCGGCGCCTTGTACAAGCTCGGCAAGCTGTCGACGGCGGCCGAGCACCTGGGCGTGTCGCAGCAGGCGATCAGCCTGCAGTTGAAGAAGCTGCGCGACCTGTTGCACGACCCGCTGTTCGTGCGCACCGGACACGGCATGGTGGCCACGCCGTACGCCAGGTTGATCGAACCGCATATCGAGCAAGTGCTGGTGAGCATCAGTGCGATTCCGTTGCCCGATTCGGTCACGCCGGCGCAAATCGAACGCACGCTGGCGATCAGCGCCACGGACTACACGCAACAAGTCATCGTCGGCCCTTTGATCCGCGAGCTGCGCGCGTCGGCGCCCAAGGTGAAAATCATCGTCAGCGGTATCGAGGTCAATAACCTGACGCAAAAAATGCAGCGCGGCGAGATCGACCTGGCCTTCACGTCCGACGGTTACGTGCCGGTCGGGCTGATTTCCGAGCCGCTGTTTATCGAACAGTACCGCTGCGTGTCGGCCGATTCCAGCCTTGCCGCCGGCGGCGCCATGGCGCTGGAAAAACTGATCGGGCATGACTTTATTATCACCTCGCCCGGCATCGGCAGTTTCAAGGGATCGGCGGACACGTGGTTCGAACGGCAGGGCTTGCGCCGCAACGTGGTGATGTCGGCGCCATCGTTTTTCATGGCGCAGGCGTATCTGAAGCAATCGGACATGGTGGCTTTTCTTCCATCGCGCCTGCTGCCGTGCGAGGGACTGTTTGATATCGCGCTGGAAAAATACCCGCCGGGGTATGCCGTGGTGGCGGCCTATCATCCGAGCGCCCTGAACGATCCTTTCATGCGCTGGCTGCTGGGCCGGGTAAGGCGGGTACTGGCTGCATGACGGCATTGCGCCAGTGTACGGACCGGATAGATAAAAGTGTAACTGTTTAATGATCGATAATATTTTCCTGATAATATTTCCTGGTTTTTATATGACACCAAAGGAAAATCATGAAAAAATTACTCGCAGCAGTTTTTGTCGTCGGCGCCATGGTCAGCCACGGTGCGTCGGCCGCTATCCAGACCTACTCGTTTTCGGGTTTTGTTGAAGATATGCATCACGTAACGATGGTACCAGGGGAATGGGGCCCGGAGCCAGTGAGGTACGACATCACCAGCGACCAATCCTGGACCTATAAAGGCATCAGCGAAGGTGAGCGCTTCAGCGGCACGTTCATCTTCGATGATGCGCTGGTCAAGACGACCGGGGGTACCGGCTCGTATTCGATCCGGTTCGACAATGGCGAAGACGCGATGGCGCTCGACAAGAAGATCTATCACTACGGCGGCAACAATCCAGGTTTTTTCTTGAACGGTGAGTATGTGAACTTTGCATTTAAGGTCGCCGGCCTGCGCACACCGGGCCAGCCTGTCGTTCTGACCACGCAAGGCGCCAGTGTGGGTGCCAGTTGGCGGCCCAGCGCGGGAGATGGCGGTTACACTTATATGTCCGGCAAGATCGACACGCTGGTGAATGTGACGGCGGTTCCGGAACCGTCGACGTACGCGATGCTGCTGGCCGGCCTTGCGCTCGTTGGGGCGCGGGCACGCCGGTCGCGCGCCAGGCGAACAATGTAAGGGCGCGCTGGCGGCCAGCGCACCGGGCTCATCGGTCAAGATGCTTTTGCTTGTATCGCTTACAAGCGCAGCGCGATTGATGGGCTCGGCCCGCGCCAGCATACTGCGGCCTCAATCATTTCCAGTGAGGTCGTTCATGCATATCAAACATATCAATCCCGCCGCCTTGTATGACGGTGCGCCGTTCGGCATGTCGCAAGCCACGGTCGATGCTGCCAGGGGCCTGGTCTTCGTGTCGGGGCAGGTCGATTGGGATACCGATTACCAGGTCAAACACGGCAGCATCGAAGCGCAGGCCGAGAGCGCCCTGCAGAACCTGTTGACGGTGCTGGCCGAGGCAGGTTCGTCCGCGGACAACGTACTGCAGCTGCGCATCTATGTGCGCGGCGAACTGGCCGACCATATGGATGCGCTGGCGCCGTTGATGAGCAAGTACTTTGGCGCATCGCGTCCGGCGCTCACCGGCATCGGCGTCGCCTCGCTGGCCTCGCGGGAAACTTTGATTGAAATTGAGGCGGTAGCGAGGGTGTGCGATGAGTAAGTAACGTGCGGGAATCGGGCTGGGGGAGATTCTGGATTCATGCCGCTGAGGTGCCGGTTGGCTTGCATCAGGCGGTTGCGGCCGCCATTGGGGCTGTACAGTTATAAAAAGTTCATGTACAAAGTTGTTATTTGAACAGTGACGCTTTGTTGCGGTCCTCATGAACCGTGCCGCTTTCGCTTCACACTGCGCCAACTTTGCCCCGGCGTACCGCCCCCACCGCATTCCTGAGGATGACATCAATGAAGCCTGTCCTGAACGACTCGAGTTTTCGTTATTTGCAAGTTCAACCCGCGATCCGCGCGCCCTCGCATCGGTTCACCGCTCAGCGCAAGGCAAGCCGCTTTGCGGTGATGCAGGCGATTATCGGCCTCGGAGCATTCAGTGTCCTGCCGGCGTATGCGGCCGCCCCCGCAACGCTGGTCAGCAGCGCTTCGCAACGTTGCCTGGACATCGCCGACGGCAGCCAGCAGCCCGGCACGGCCGCGATCATCTTCGACTGTCACGGCGCCGCCAATCAGAAATGGGAATTTTCTGCCACGGGTCAATTAAAGATCTTCGACGGCACCCGTTGCCTGGATGTGCGCGGTGCGAGCACCCAGCCACAGGCCGTCGTGCAATCGTACACATGCCATGGCGGCGCCAATCAACAATGGACGCTCAAGCCGGATAAAACCATCGTCAATACGCAGTCCGGGCTGTGCCTGACCGTGAAAGGCGGCGCCACCGCCAATGCAACCGGCATCGATATGTGGCGGTGCGAAGGCAGCACCCACCAGCAATGGACAGTCGGTACCGTCACGCCCCCGCCGGCCGATACGCAGGCGCCGACGCCGCCGAGCGGGCTGGCGATCAGTGCCCTGGCGTGCCGCTCCGCCACGCTCGCATGGAAGGCGTCGACCGACAACGTCGGTATTGCTTATTACGACATCTATCGCGACGGACAGGCCCTCGGCACGGTCAACGCCAGCACGCTCACGGCCCAGCTGGTACTGACGCCGGGCGCGACCTGGGGCGTGTACGTCAACGCCCGCGATGCGGCCGGCAACGTGTCGCAGGCCAGCGCCTCGCTCCAGGTCAAGGTGCCGCAATGCCAGGCGGACAACCAGCCGCCATCCGTCCCGACCGAATTGCGGGGCACGGTTGCCGGGACGACGGCGACGTTGAACTGGGCTGCCTCCAGCGACAACGTCGCCGTGGCCGCTTACGACGTCTATCGCAACAACATCCTTGTCGGCAGCACCAACACGCTCGGCTACACCGACACCGGGCTGGCCGCCAACACGACTTACCAATACAACGTGGCTGCGCGCGATGCGCAGGGCAACGTCTCGCCGCGCGGGACGACCTTGTCGTTGACGTCCGGCAGTGCCTGCGCCGACGTCATTTGCTCGGCAGCGCAGGTAGCGGTCGACACGGATATTCCTTGGGGCCTGGCCACGCTGCCGGACGGAACGGTGTTGTATAGCCGCCGCGACGCGCACGACATCATCTTGTTGAACCCGGTTTCCGGCGTCAAGAAGACCGTCGGCGTGATTCCCAACGTCCAGGGGACCGATGGCGAAGGCGGGCTGCTTGGCCTGGCCATCCCGCCCGGATTCCCGGACAAGGATTCCTGGCTGTACGTCTATCACACCAGCCCGACGGACAACCGGATCGTCCGGATCCGGTATCAGAACGGCACGCTCGATGTCGCATCGCTCGAGGTTCTGCTCAAGGGAATCGGCCGCAACAAATATCATAATGGCGGGCGCCTGCGCTTCGGTCCGGACGGCAAACTGTATGCCACCACCGGCGACGCGCAAAACGGCGCGTATGCGCAAGACACCAAGAACCTCGCCGGCAAAGTCCTGCGCTTGAATCCCAACGGCACGCCGCCGGCCGATAATCCGTTCGGAAACTATGTGTGGAGTTATGGGCACCGCAATCCGCAGGGACTTGCCTTCGACTCGCGCGGCCGCCTGTGGGAACAGGAGTTCGGCGATTCGCAGGACGAGACCAACCTGATCGTCCGAGGCGGCAACTACGGCTGGCCCAATTGCGAAGGCGTCACTTCGCGCGCTGGCGCCGGCTGTGCGACGGCGGGCTACGTCGCGCCCAAGACGACCTATCGCAATTCGGAAGGATCGTGCAGCGGCATCGCCATCGTGCGCGATGCGCTGTACGTTGCCTGCCTGGCCGGCAAGCGTTTGTACCGCAGCGAGATCAGCGGCGACAAGCTGACCAATGCACGGCAATTTTTTGTCGGCACCTATGACCGCCTGCGCACAGTGGAACCGACGATCGACGGTCATTTGTGGATGGCCAACAGCGATGCCGCCGGCGACAAGGATAGCGTGCCGAACAATACGAACACGAAGCTGTGGAAAGTAACGTTGAAGCCGTAAATGGAAAGCGGGCTTGCGCGTCGATGATTGACGGGCAAGCCTGTTTAACTGTTTTCGGAATCGGGGAGGTTTCCCCGTCGGCCATGAAGCCTACAGCGCGGCCTTGGCCGCTGCCTGGTCCGCACGCCAGCGCCGGTACACGCGCAAGGCCACGTGCGCATCGTCGGCCGCATACAGGATCTGCTTGTCGCTCAAACGCGCCAGCGACCAGTTGGTGGTGGTGATTTTCTTGGATTTCTGCAGCTTCTGCCCAAAGAAGCGCGCCACCGCCGTCTTGGCGCCGAGGGTGTTGCGTTCGCCCTTGCGCAGCGCGTTCGACAGGTCGAGCACATTGTGCGCGTCGATGCCGAGTTTGCTTTGCAGGCGCAGGATGTCATCTTTCAAACCAAAACCCACCTTGAGGATGGTCTTCGATTCGAGCACGGCCTTGAGCACGCCGACGGCTGCATCAGCGGCCGGCCTGGCGCCGATCTGGAACAGGTAAGCGACCTCGTCAGTTGCCAGCTGCACCAGGTGCGGGCCGGTCGACTGTTCTCCCTTGAGGAAGGTCGGCTTCGATTCGGTGTCAAAACCGAGCACGTCGGTTGACGCGAGCGCCGCCAGCGCCTCGGCCGCATCCTGCTCGGAGCGGACCATGCGCACGCTCTCCATCGTGATGCCGTCGTAAGGCGGCAGCAGCGCGTCCGGATCGGTCGTCATTGAGCCCGGAATCAACCGTTGCGCGAGAATTTGGAGGCGAGCTGGAGGAGTTTTTCCTGGCGCAGGCGATTCGCTTCGTCAGCCTGGGCGGCGTCGCGTTCGGCCTTCTTGCGCTCGGCTTCTTTCTTGAAGCGCTGCTGCAAGGTTTCCTTGGCGTGGGTGCGGTGGATGTCGGTCACTTCCGCGCCGGCGACGCCGTCGAGGTCGTAGCGGACCGTGGCTTTTTCCATCGCGCGCAGATAGCGCAGGGAACCGGTATGGATGCCCAGCGCGGCGCGCATGGTCTTGCGGTCCAGGCCGGGAACGCGTGCCAGCAGTTGCTTGTCGATGCCGATGGCCAGGGGCAGGCAGTCGCGGAAAGCGGGGAACTGTTGTTGCAATTGCTTGAGCAGGGAGCGCGCGCTTTGCGCGGGTGCCGGAGCCTGGGTCGGCGCGGTGACGGGAACGTCCGCGGACTCGGCGGCAAGACTAGTTGTATTCATTGACTTCATTGTAAGAGCTGGAACCGGAAGGATAGCATGCGGCCATAGGCGCGTGCGCGGATTTTATTCGCTTTTGGGCATTGCGCGCATGCGCGGAAGACCGGGAAATCGTGTATGATGCTCCTCTTGTCCTGCGCGCGGGTTGACGAAGCGCAGAAGGTTCAGCCAGTAGGAAGAGGGCGTCCCGGCACCGGCGGTATGGGTCATGATTATATCTGTGGCTTATATCTGGTATTCGATATATCAATTATCGCGATATCTCTCCATGGTGCATAATGGTGACTGTCTCCTCTATTCTTCATCTGAAAATAGATTCAAGCCCGTTTTGCCACGGGCTTTTTTTCGTTCCGCCATGCATAGGGCCATTTTGATCATAGCACATGCACCACTGCAGCCCCGCACGGGGCACGCCCACCTGGGCCATCGATGCAGTCGGTCGTGCTTGCAATTCGGCTCCATCGCCCTTAGCTAGGGCAATCCTGATACACGTTCCATCGAGCGCGGTACGCCGGGCTCGGGTGGATTATTGACTGGAGTTTTAATGAAGAACACCGCTAAGACCTTAACCCTGACCGCCACCAAAGCGCCGCGCAAGAGCAGTGCCCAGCTGGCCGTACCGAAAACCGCAACCTCCTACTTCCTCGAAACGGAAGCGGCGGCCAAGGTCACGGTGGTCAAGAAGGGTTCGCGCCTGGCCGCGGTGATGGCTGCCGCCGATCCGGTCGAGCTGGTTGAAGTGGGCATGCCTGCCGGTGCCCAGACCACCGAGGACGCGCTCCAGGAAGCAGGCGCGGCCAGCGCCGAGACCATGCTGGCGTCCGCGCCGGTCGCCGACGGCGCCGCCGTGCCGGTGGTGGTGCGCAAGCGCTCCAAGCTGGCCGTGCGGCCGGACCTGGCCGCCGAAGTCGACGCCGACCTGGTGCCGGGCATGAAAGTGGCGCCGAAAGCGCGCACCGCGGTCAAGAGGATGGACCCGGAGCCGACCATGATCCAGACCGCCGGCCAGGCCGTCAGCCAGACCACGGACGCGGCCGCGCTGGCCGCGATCGATACCTCCGGCTACCTGCTGCCATCGGTCAAGGTACCGGGCCGCCGCGGCCGTAAGCCAAGCGAATTCACGCCGGAAAACGACGAAGTGGCCGCGCTCAACGCGGTCGAGCGCGCCGAGCTGAAGGCCGTGTCGAAAGCCAAGGAACGCAAGGCCAAGGGCGGCGTGAACGGCATGCTGGCGGCCGACCCGAAAGCGTCGGAAGCGGATATGGAACGGCGCCGCCAGCAGATCAAGAACCTGATCAACATGGGCAAGGAGCGCGGCTACCTGACGTACGCCGAGATCAACGACCAGCTGCCGGAAAACATCATCGATCCGGAAGCGGTCGAAGGCATCATCGCCACCTTCAACGACATGGGCATCGCCGTCTACGAGCGCGCCCCCGACGCCGAAATGATGCTGCTGACCGACACGGTCGCCACCGCCACCAGCGACGACGAAGTCGAAGCGGCTGCGGCCACGGCGCTGTCGACGGTCGATTCCGACTTCGGCCGCACCACCGACCCGGTGCGCATGTACATGCGCGAAATGGGCGCGGTCGCGCTGCTCACGCGCGAAGGCGAAATCGAAATCGCCAAGCGCATCGAGGGCGGCCTGAAGGACATGGTCCAGGCCATTTCGGCTTGCCCGACCACGATCGCCGAAATCATCGCGCTGTCGCACAAGATCGCCAACGACGACCTCAAGGTCGACGAAGTGGTGGACGGTTTCGTGGACCACAACGAGAGCTCGGCCCCGGCCGCGCCCGTGGTGCACGCCGCGCCATCGGAAGACGATGAAGAAGAGGAAGAAGAAGTCGAGGAAGAAGACGGCGACGCCAATGGCGGCGCGGCCGGTTTCTCGGCCGAGCAATTGGTCCAGCTGCGCAAGAACGCACTCGACAAGTTCAAGATCATCGAAATCGAATTCGACAAGATGGCCAAGGCCTTCGAGAAGGATGGCTACGGCACCAAGAACTACGTCAAGGCGCAGGAAGTCATCTCCAACGAGCTGCTCGGCATCCGCTTCACCGCCAAGGTCGTCGAGAAGCTGTGCGACACCCTGCGCGGCCAGATGGATGAAGTGCGCCATATCGAAAAAGCCGTGCTGGCGATCTGCGTGGACCGCTGCGGCATGCCGCGCGCCCACTTCATCAAGGTCTTCCCGGGCAACGAGACGGACCTGGCCTGGGTCGACCGCGAAGTCGACTGCGCTTATCCGTACAGCGTGGTGCTCAGCCGTAACGTGCCGGCGATCAAGGAACTGCAACAGCGCATGATCGACCTGCAGGCGCGCGTGGCCTTGCCGCTGGCCGACCTGCGCAAGATCAACAAGCAGATGGCTGCCGGCGAAAAACGCGCGCGCCACGCCAAGCGCGAGATGACGGTTGCCAACTTGCGCCTGGTGATTTCGATTGCGAAGAAGTACATCAACCGCGGTTTGCAGTTCCTCGATTTGATCCAGGAAGGCAATATCGGCCTGTTGAAGGCGGTCGACAAGTTCGAATATCGCCGCGGCTATAAGTTCTCGACGTATGCGACGTGGTGGATTCGCCAGGCCATCACGCGTTCGATCGCCGACATGGCGCGCACCATCCGCGTGCCGGTGCACATGATCGAGACGATCAACAAGATGAACCGTATTTCGCGTCAGATCATGCAGGAAACCGGCAGCGAGCCGGACCTGGCGACCCTGGCCTTGAAGATGGAAATGCCGGAGAACAAAGTCCGCGAGATCATGAAGATCGCCAAAGAGCCGATTTCGATGGAAACGCCGATGGGCGAGGATGGCGATTCGCAACTGGGCGACTTCATCGAGGACAACGCGACCCTGGCACCGCTGGACGCCGCGCTGCACGCGTCGATGCGCAATGTGATCAAGGAAGTGCTCGATTCGCTGACCCCGCGCGAAGCAAAAGTGTTGCGTATGCGCTACGGTGTCGAGATGTCGAACGACCACACCCTGGAAGAAGTGGGCAAGCAGTTCGACGTGACGCGCGAGCGGATTCGCCAGATCGAAGCGAAAGCGATGAGCAAGCTGCGCCAGCCGTCGCGTTCGGACAAGCTCAAGAGCTTCCTGCACAACCATTAATGTGCGCTTGTTGCCTCGGGCCTTGGCCGGGGCGACGACAAAAAACCGTGTCCACCCGTCGGGTGCGCACGGTTTTTTTACGTCCGCGCGCGGCAGCATCAGCTTTCTTGATCGCCCGCCAAGGGTAAGCGTCGGCTCAGTACCGTGTCGGCGATTTGCGCCCACGGCAGCAAAATGGCATTGAGTGATACAACTTGGTCGTATCCACAATTTCAATCATGGACACAATCGTTGAACAGTCAAACGGACCGAAAAGCGCCGGACGTACCGCAACCACACCACCGTGTTCAACCGTACCGTTGTTGAGCTGACGCTGGCCGCTGGCGTATCCGTGCCGCTCATCGCGCGCACGATGTCAACGCCAATCAGCTTTTTGCATGGCGCAAACCCCGTAGCGTGAGGGGCTGCTCGGGGCACCGGTCCGGTACTACCAGAACCGACCTGTGCTCGGCGCTACTTGCGATATCAGCTAGACCCTTGTACGGTTGGCTCTCGGCAGCGTTGTGCTGCCCGGTCATACTATGCACGAAGTCAAGCGTCGAATCTTTCAACATTTGGGGAAATGGAGTCAACTGATGGGAGAACGGTCAGGCCCAGGATGGCACGGATTTGTGGAAGGGGAGTGTCCGCTTCAAGGACACGGTCGAGTTGACGGTCTTGCGTGGTATTTTCGTGCGCGCGGCGCAGCTTGGTCGATGGAAATTGTCGATGATGAAAGCATTGATCCGGAGCAGCTGCCGGTTGTTGGTGACCTGCCAGGTTGGCTGATTGAAGAAGATTATGGGGTATGGCCCGAGGCCGGGTATATGAAATCTGCGACGGCTTGGCCACTCATTGAAAAGTGCATCGAGAAATTCCGTGCTGGGAACCTCCCCTATTTCTCCTCAGAATAAGCTGTGTCAGGCATCGGAGGTAAGCATCGAACCGGCACGGTCTTGGCTGGCGTTCGTGGTTCAATTGGCAGGGGATTCAGCTGGCGTTTGTAGCGCTGGGAGATTCCATGGCAGGAACTCAGCGACCCGATGGACTGGATGTCCGGAAATATTGGAGAATACGTGGCGCAGCCATGCCAGTTTAACAATGTCGCCGCGCCGGCGAAAAAAATGCGCATCCGGAAAGCCCGGACGCGCAAACAGGGGTAGTCAATAAACCGGGACGAACATGTCTCGCCCGATTTATTCGGGTTCATTTTACCTATGTACAGACGTGACGGCTGTTACATTTTTTGTATTGTTGTATCTGCGCTAATCCAGGCTGGCCGTCGCATGGCTTTCCAACGGAACCATCATCGCCAGGGTGGTGCCGCCGCCCGGCCGGCTGTCGATCACCATCTGCCCGCCGAACACATCGACCCGTTCCCGGATCCCGCGCAGCCCGAACGACGCTACCTTGGCCGCATCCCCCGGCCCCATGCCCACGCCATTATCGACAATGGTGATGGTCAGGTATTCCATGCCGATATCGAGCCCGACCTCGACCCGGGTCGCCTTGGCGTGGCGCAAAATGTTGAGCAGGCACTCCTGGATGATGCGGAAAATGACTTCGGTGCGGTGACTGTCGGGCAGCGGCCCGTCGCCCTCGACCACCATCAGCGAGGTTTTGATGCCGCTGCGCTTTTCGAACTGCCGCACCAGCCACTCGGCCGCCGCCGGCAAACCCAGTTCCAGGGTGCTTGGATGCAGGTCGTTCATGATCGCGCGCACCGAGCGGATGGTCAGGTCGATGGTGTCGAGCACGTCGCCAACCTTGCGCTTGAGCAGGGGATGGCGCTGGCTGGCGCGCGCGTGCAGCATTTCCACATCGATCTTGAGCGCCATCAGGTTTTGCCCCAGCTCGTCGTGGATGCCCTTGGCGATGCGCTTGCGCTCTTCTTCCTTGATCGTTTCCATATGGGAGCTCAACTGGCGCAGTTCGCGGAACGATTCGGCCAGCGCGTGCTCGGCCCTCTGGCGCTCGGCCACCTCGATGCGCAGCTGGGCGTTGCTGCGCTCCAGTTCGGCCGTGCGCATGCGGATGCGCACTTCCAGGCCGATCTGCACCGCCGCCAGCTCCAGTTCGGCTGCCTTGCGTGCGCTGATGTCGGTCAGCATCAGCAGGGTGCCCTCGGCCACGCCATCGTCGTCCAGCATCGGCCGTCCGCTCACGATGGCCCAGCCGATCGTGCCGTCCACCCGGCGGTACGACAGGTCGTGGGTGCAGCCGACGTGGGCGGCGTCGGCGCTGGTCATTTCGTCGAGGTCGCGGCGGGGATTGTCGCCCAGGAAGTCGTGCAGCGGGCGTCCCAGCAAGGTAGCGGGCGTGGTCCCGAACATCTGGGCCAGGCGGGCGTTGGCGAAGGTGGTGCGGGCCTCGCCGTCGAGCGTCCAGACGCCTTCGTGGGCGGTGTCGATGAAGTGGCGGTAGCGGCTCTGGGCACTGTTGCGCGCCATGGCCAGCGCGCGGATGCGCAGGCTGGCCGCCAGGGCCGCGCCGGAGAGCGCAATGGTAAGGGAGAACAGCCAGCGCGGCATCGCGTGGGCGTCGCCCAGGGCGATCAGGGCTACCAGCGAGGCCAGCACCAGGACGATGGCGGCTACCGCAAGGCAAAGCGACGCCACGCTCCACGTCTTCATGCGCACCCCCTTGTGTTTCTGTCAGGTTGTTGGTGAATTCATTCTATGCCAGCTTTTGGGAAGAAGCATTATTTGTACGGGACAAGCGAATCGGCTGTATGCCCGCTGCATCTTGTGTTGGAAAATTGCATCATGGAAAGTGGCTGATTGCTCAACCATCGGTTTGCTGCCAGACTAGGTGGCATCTTCAGCCCCGCCACAACGATAAAAATCAGCATGACGACACGTTCCGTTTACCTTGCGCTGTTACTCGCCGCCCTCCACGCCACCACGCACGCACAGGTGATCAAGTGCACCGATGCGAGCGGGCGCACCAGTTACCAAAGCACACCGTGCGCGCTCGCGCAGGGTGGCCGCGAGCAGAAAATGGCCGCGCCGGCGCAAAAGACCGGCAACGCCACGACGCCGCATACAGCCCCCGTATCGGCGGAACAGGCCGACATGGCCGCCTTTCACGAGCGGATGCGCGCGCGCATGTGTGAGGTCCACCGCAAGAATTTGAGCGTGCTGAAGGAATCTGAAACGATGATCGTTCGAGGTGGCAGGGGAGACATGCAGGTTGCCGATGCAAAGCGCCGGGCGGCCGAGATCGCGCAGGCCGCGCAACGGGTCGCCGACACCTGTAAGTGAAAGTGAAGAGCGGGCGGCACGCCATGCAGCGCGCCGCCCGTCCGGTATTACCCGGTGTTGCGCAGGCCGGCGGCCACGCCGTTGATCGACAGGTGGATGCCGCGGTGCACCCGCTCGTCGACCTTGCCCGGCTCGCCCGACAGGGCGCGGTGGCGGTGGATCAGCTCGACCTGCAAGTGGTTCAGCGGATCGAGGTAGGCGAAGCGGTTCTGGATCGAGCGCGCCAGCAGCGGATTGCCGGCCAGGCGTTCGTGCGCGCCGGTGATCATTTCCAGGCAGCGCAAGGTGGTGCCATGTTCGGCCGCGATGCGCTTGAAGATGCGCTCGCGCAGTTCCACGTCGGCCACCAGCCCGGCGTAGCGCGAGGCGATCGCCAGGTCGGTCTTGGCCAGCACCATGTCCATGTTCGACAGCAGCGTGGCAAAAAACGGCCACTCCTTGAACATGGCTTGCAGGGTCGCGATTTTTTCGTCGCGGTTGCCTTCCTCGACCCATTGCGTGATGGCCGAGCCGAAGCCGTACCAGCCCGGCAGCAGCAGACGGCACTGGCCCCATGAGAAGCCCCACGGAATGGCGCGCAAGTCTTCGATGCGCTTGGTCGACTTGCGCGAGGCCGGCCGCGAACCGAGATTGAGTTCGGCGATTTCAGCGATCGGCGTGGCCGAGAAAAAGTAGTCGGTGAAGCCCGGCGTTTCGTAGACCAGGTTGCGGTACGCCTTGTAGGCGCGCTCGGACAGGTCCGCCATGATGGCCTCGAAGCCGCCCAGGCGCTGCGCCTTGGCGCCTTCGGGGGCGTGCGGCATCAGGCTCGCTTCAAGCGTCGCGGCGACCAGCAGCTCCAGGTTGCGGCGGCCGATTTCGGCGTTCGAGAACTTGGAGGCGATGATTTCGCCCTGTTCGGTCAGGCGGATCTGGCCATTGACCGTGCCCGGCGGCTGCGCCAGGATCGCCTCGTACGACGGCCCCCCGCCGCGCCCGACCGTGCCGCCGCGGCCATGGAACAGGCGCAGCTTGACGCCCGCGTCGGCGAACACCTTGACCAGGTGGATTTCGGCCTTGTACAGCTCCCAGTTCGACGTCAGGAAGCCGCCGTCCTTGTTCGAGTCCGAGTAGCCGAGCATGACTTCCTGAAGCTGGCCCTGGTGCGCGATCAGTTCTTTTACCAGCGGCAGCGCCATCCACTCGTTCATGATGCCGGCCGCGCGCTGCAGGTCGGGAATGGTTTCGAACAGCGGAATGACCATGGCGTCGAGCTGCTTGTCGCGCGCTCGCAGCAAACCCGTTTCCTTTTGCAGCAGCAGCACTTCGAGCAGGTCGGAGACGGTTTCGGTGTGCGAGATGATGTAGTTGCGGATTGCCCGCTTGCCGTAGCGCTGGCGGATATCCTTGGCCGCGCGCAGGATCGCCAGTTCGGACGCGGTCTCCTCGCTCAACTCGGCATACGGCGAATACAGCAGGCGCGGTTGCGCCAGTTCGGCCAGCAGCAGCTGCACCTTCTGTTCTTCGGTCAGGCGGCTGTAGTCGGCTTCGACGCCGGCGCCGGCGAACAGTTCGGCCAGCACGCGTTCGTGCACGTCGGAAGTCTGGCGCATGTCGAGGGACGCCAGGTGAAAGCCGAAGATGGCGGCGGCGCGCTGCACCGTGGCCAGGCGCGGCTTGACCAGCAACTGCCCGTGATTGGCGTGCAGCGAGTCGGCCAGCACCTGCAGGTCGGCACAGAATTCCGCCGCATCCGCGTACGGGGCGGCGTGTCCGACTTCCTTGCGCAAGATATTGGTCGCACCCAGCGAACGGGCGGTCGCGGCCAGGCGCGCGTAGATGCCGATCAGGGCGCGCCGGTACGGCTCGTCGCTGCGGTGCGGCGACTGGTCGGGCGAGGCGTCGGCCAGCGCTTGCAGGGCGTCGCTGGCGCCGACCATCAGGGTCGAAATCGACAGCTCGGCGCCGAGCGCGTGTACTTCGTCGAGATAAAAATCGAGGATCGTGGTGGCCTGGCGCACCAGCGCGTGCTGCATGGTGCCGGCGTTGACGTTCGGGTTGCCATCGCGGTCGCCGCCGATCCAGCTGCCCATCTGGACGTAGGAGTTCGCATTGTCCAGCGCGGCATCGTCCGGATAGTGGGCGCCGATTTCTTCTTCGATGTCGTCGTACAGGCCGGGCAGCTCGCGCAGGAAGGTGATGCGGTAGTAGGACAGGGCGTTGTCGATTTCGTCGGCCACGGTCAGCTTGGAGTAGCGCAGCATGCGCGTTTGCCAGAGCGTGGCGATGCGGGCGTGCAGCAACTGCATGTTGGCCACGCGCTCGCGCGGGGTGAGCGGCAGGTCGCGTTCGGCCAGCAGGCGCGCGATGTCATGCTCGGCGTCGAGAATGCTCTTGCGCTGCACTTCGGTCGGGTGCGCCGTCAGGACGGGCGCGATCAGGGCGTCGCCGAAGAAGGTGCGCACCGTCTCGCCGGCCACGCCGGCCGCCTTGAGCTTGGACAGCGCAAAGCCCACGCTGCCCTGTTGCGGCGCCGAGCCGGCCAGCAGGTGGGCGCGGCGGCGGCGGATGTGGTGCTGGTCCTCGGCGATGTTGGCCAGGTGCGAAAAATACGAAAACGCGCGCACCACCGAAATGGTTTGCTCGCGCGTGAGCTTGTGCAGCAGGGCGGTCAGGTCCTGGCCGGCCTGGGCGTCGTCTTCGCGCCGGAAGCGCACCGCCGTCTGGCGGATGGTCTCGACGACATCGAAGACGGCTTCGCCTTCCTGGTCGCGCAGCACGTCGCCGAGCAGGCGGCCGAGCAGGCGGATATCTTCTTTCAGCGGGGCGTCCTTGTCGAGGACTGGAGGGTTTTCTTGTGCAGCAGATGAATTTACCATGTTGGACCACAGAGTGAAAGTTGGTGCAAAGGCTTCTGGCCAGGTTCTGCAAAGGGGACGCATGATAAAATTTGTGATCTTATGCATGTGCCGATGACTGCCATAACCGGTTTGAGGTTTTACGACAGTGAAAGAATCCGTTTTGAAAGCAACTGAATTGACTGGTACGCCTTCGCGTCCGCAGCAGCCCTCCAAGCTCATTATCGCTTCGCGCGAAAGCCGGCTCGCCATGTGGCAGGCCGAGCATGTTCGCGCGCAATTATCTTTATTATATCCGCAGTGCAGCATCGAGATTCTGGGAATGACCACCCGCGGCGATCAGATCCTGGACCGCACTTTATCAAAGGTCGGCGGCAAGGGCCTGTTCGTCAAGGAACTCGAGGTGGCCATGGCCGAAGGACGGGCCGACCTGGCCGTGCATTCGCTCAAGGACGTGCCGATGGACTTGCCCGAAGGGTTCGAACTGGCCGCCGTGCTGGAACGGGAAGACCCGCGCGACGCTTTTGTCTCGAACGACTTCGCCAGCCTGGACGCATTGCCGCCGGGCGCGGTGGTGGGCACCAGCAGCCTGCGGCGCCAGTCGCTGATCGCGGCGCGCTACCCGCACCTGGTGATCAAGCCGCTGCGCGGCAACCTCGATACGCGCCTGGGCAAGCTCGATCGCGGCGATTACTCGGCCATCATCCTGGCCGCCGCCGGGCTCAAGCGCCTGGGGCTGCCGCAGCGCATCCGCTCGCTGATGGACCCGGCGCATTCGCTGCCGGCCGCCGGGCAGGGCGCGATGGCGATCGAAATCGTTTCGGGCCGCACCAACGGCATCGACCTGCGCGCCGTGCTGGCGCCCCTGAACCATGTGCCGACGGCGCAGCGGGTAGCGGCCGAACGCAAGGTGTCCAAAGTATTCGGCGGCAGCTGCCAGATTCCGCTGGCGGCGTTCGCCACCATCCTTGACGGCGTGATGCACCTGCGCGCCATGGTCGCCACGCCCGACGGCAAGCGCAGCGCGCACGCCGAACTGCGCGGGCCGGCCGACAATCCGGAGTTGCTCGGGCAGCAAGTGTCGGACTTGCTCGACACGCAGGACGCGCGCGCGATCCTGGCCGAGTGCAAGGCCGACGCCGCCGCGGCGGACGATGCAGCCGGCTCCGCCGCCAGCCCCGTGGCGGCACCTGCCGCCGCGCCCGCCGCGACCCGCGTTCCCGATGCCTGATCCTGTCATCATCACCCGTCCGCTGGCGCAAGCCGGCGCGCTGGCCGAGCAGGTGAGGGCGCTCGGGCGCGAAGCGGTGCTGCTGCCGCTGCTCGACATTGCGCCGCTGGACGACCAGGGTCCGCTCAAGGCGGCGCTGGCCGGCATGCACGACTGCGCCATGGTGGCTTTTGTGTCGCCCAACGCGATCGATGCGGCGTTTGCCCACATCACCGTGTGGCCGACCTGGGTGACGCTGGCGGTGCTGGGCGAGGGCAGCCGCGCGGCGCTGGAGCGGCATGGCATCAACAACGACACGGCGACCATCGTCAGTCCGCGCGACCCGGCCCGCAGCGACTCGGAAAACCTGCTCGAGACGCTCGACCTGGCAGAGCTGGCCGGCCAGAAAGTGCTGATCGTGCGCGGCGAAAGCGGGCGCGAGCTGATGGCCGACGGGCTGCGCGCGGCCGGCGTGATCGTCGCGACCGTGCCGGCCTACCGGCGCAGCGTGCCGCCGCTGACCCCCGCGCTGGCGCAGCAGCTGCGCACGCTTTTGCAGGTTGACAACGACTGGATCATCACCAGTTCCGAAGCGCTGCGCGGCCTGGTGGCGCTGGTTGCGCAGATCGGCGACCCGGCCCTTGTGGAAAAAATGCAACAACAGCACCTGATCGTGCCGCACGCCCGTATTGCCGAAACGGCAAGCGGCCTGGGCTTGCGCCGGTTGACGCTGTGCGGATCAGGCGACGAACGTTTGCTTGCCGCGTTACAATCACGAGCATGAACGAATTGCCTACATTACCTGACCACAACGCAGCGCCCGGCGCTGCACCCCAGCCTGCTCCGGCAGACCAGTACAGGGCGCCCCGCGCGCGCGCATCGGGTGGCGACAGCATGAGCGAAATCCTGCAGCGTCCGATGACGGTGGTGGTGATCCTGCTGGCGCTGCTGCTGGCCGCGCACGCCTGGTCGACGCGCAGCAATCTGCTCAAGCTGCGCATGGAAATGGCCAACCGCCTGCAAAAGGGCGAAGTGGTCAATACCGAAACGAGCGTGCTGGCGCGCTCCGTGCAGGACCAGACCAAGGAGTTGCAGGCCAAGGTGAGCCAGCTCGAAAACCGCCAGGTCGAAGCCCAGAGCCAGCAACTGGCGCTGGAGCAGCTGTACCAGGATCTGTCGAAGAACCGCGACGAGTGGGCGCTGGCCGAAATCGAACAGGTGCTCTCGACCGCCAGCCAGCAATTGCAGCTGGCCGGCAATGTGCAGGGCGCGCTGATCGCGCTGCAAAACGCCGACCGTTCGCTGTCGCGCTCGGACAAGCCGCAATTCATCACGATCCGCCGCGCCATTGCGGGCGACATCGACAAGCTCAAGGCCCTGCCGGCGCTGGACCTGACCGGCGTGGCGCTGCGCCTGGACAACGTGATTAACCAGGTCAATACGCTGCCGATGCTGGCCGACGAACAACCTGCGCTGCCGGCCAAGCCGGCCCGGGCGGCCAAGGTGGCCGCTGCGCCGGCGGCAGCTGGCGCCGCCGCGGTCGCGGCCAGGGAATCGGTGCTGGACCGGGTCCAGGACGTATGGCAGAGCTGGACCGACGAAATGTGGGATGAGATGCGCCAGTTGATCCGGGTGCGCCGCGTCGACACGCCGGAAGCGCTGATGCTCTCGCCGTCGGAAACCTATTTTGTGCGCGAAAACGTCAAGCTGCGCCTGCTGAACGCGCGCATGGCGCTGCTGGCAAGGAATGAAGCGGCCTTCCGCAACGATCTGGTGGCGGCGCAGGACGCCCTCGCCAAGTATTTCGACACGCGCGCCGGCAGTACCCAGACCGCGCAAGCGCTGCTGCGCCAGGTCCAGGCCAGCAATCTCGCGATCGAAATGCCGTCCCTGTCCGACAGCCTGAACGCCGTGCGCAACTACAAAGCGAAGCCTTAACATGCGTCTTCTTCTCTGGTTAGTCGCGCTGATGGCCGCGGCCATCGGCATTGCCGTGACGGCACGCTTCAATCCGGGCAACGTGGTGTTTTTCTACCCGCCGCACCGGATCGACATGTCGCTCAATTTCTTCGTGGTGGTCGTGGCGCTGCTGTTCCTGGTCGTGTACGCGCTGCTGCGCGCGGCGCGCGCCACCTTCGGCATGCCGGCCCGGGTCGCCGCTTACCGCAAAGCCAAGCGCGAACGCGATGGCAACAAGGGCTTGCGCGATGCGCTCAAGGCGCTGTTCGAAGGCCGTTTTGGCCACGCCGAAAAAGCCGCCATGCGCGCCGCCGAACTGCCCGAAAACGCCGGCATCGCCGCCCTGATCGGCGCCCGCGCGGCGCACCGCATGCGCCAGGGCGCGCGGCGCGACAACTGGCTGGCCGGCGTGGTGCACGACAACGCGCTGAAAACCGCGCGCCTGATGACCATGACCGAACTGCTGGTGGACGACCACCAGCCGCAGGCGGCGCTCGCCGCCGTGGCCGAACTCAATGCCAGCGGCACGCGCCACATCCACGCGCTGCAATGGTCGATGAAGGCGCACCAGCAAGCCAAGAACTGGCCGGAAGTGCTGCGCCTGGTGCGTTCGCTCGACAAGCACAAGGCGCTCCATCCAGCCCTGTCGGCGCGGCTGCGCGAGCTGGCGTACGACGCCTTGCTGTCGGACAGTTCGCACGACGCCGAATCGATCCTGCGCGTGTGGGCGACCGTGCCGACGGCCGACCGGGTCAAGCCGTACATCGCCGCGCGCGCCGCGGCGGCCCTGAACGCACGCGGCTTGCATGACGAAGCGCGCGCCAGCGCCGAGGAAGCGCTGCGCGCCGACTGGGACGACCGCGTGGTGCGCGCCTACCGCGAGTCCGCCGCGCAGGCCGGCTCGCCGGCGCTGCTGGCCCAGATCGAGCATTGCGAAGCGTGGATGAAACAGCGTCCGACCGATGCCGAACTGGCGCTCACGCTCGGCTCGCTGTGCCTGAAACAGAAACTGTGGGGCAAGGCGCAGCGTTACCTGGAGCAGGCATTGTCGGACGCGACCGAGCCGCGCATGGTGCGCGAGGCGCACCTGAAACTGGCGCAGATGCACGAAGCGCTGGGCCAGCAGGACGAAGCGAA
Organism: Telluria sp.; assembly: GCA_036386755.1. Lineage (GTDB taxonomy): Bacteria > Pseudomonadota > Gammaproteobacteria > Burkholderiales > Burkholderiaceae_D > Telluria_A. The sequence continues at coordinate 5,922 of DASVVC010000146.1, read as the reverse complement.
CGCGCATTTCAGGCAGTGTGCGCTGGCCAGTATCTTGTAAACAGTGTCGCTGGCTGTTAGCATTTTTGATCGCTCGATAACCATGAAACCGTCGTCCCCGCGCCAAGGCGGCACTCCGCGGGGGCCAAGTTTTCTGCGTAACCGACAACTGAGCTAAGAACTTGGGCCCCCGCCGTTGCGGGGGCGACGGTTTCAAGGACAGCGGTACTGCATTCGCGGCCAATGTCGCGGACTCCCACAACCGTTTTTTCCTACCTTACCTGTAGATTTTCTCGCGCGCGACATGGCCCCCCGCTTGCTGCAATGCACAAGCTAGCGTGAAACTTCGTTATAATGTCGGCCATTGACCACCTCAGCAATCTAAGGAAATCCCATGAGTTTGAATAAAGTCTCCTCCGGCCGCGACGTGCCGAACGATTTCAACGTGATCATCGAAATCCCGATGAATGCCGATCCGATCAAGTACGAAGTGGACAAGGAATCGGGCGCGATCTTCGTCGACCGCTTCATGGGCACCGCCATGCACTATCCGTGCAACTACGGCTACGTGCCGAACACCATCGCCGACGACGGCGACCCGTGCGACGTGCTGGTGATCACCCCGTTTCCGCTCATTCCTGGCGTCGTGGTCCGTTGCCGCGCCATCGGCGTGCTGAAAATGACCGACGAAGCCGGCGGCGACGCCAAGGTGCTGGCCGTTCCAGTCGACAAAATCCTGCCGATTTACAAGCACTGGCAAAAGCCGGAAGACATGAACGAGCTGCGCCTGCAGCAGATCCAGCACTTCTTCGAGCACTACAAAGACCTGGAGCCAGGCAAGTGGGTCAAGGTCGAAGGCTGGGGCGGTCCTGAGGATGCCAAAGCAGAAATCATGAGCGGCATCGCCGCGTACGACAAAGACAAGGCCGCAAAAGCATAAGCCTTCCACCACCGCTGCCAGTGGCAGCGGTGGCGTCCGGCAGTACCCGACGCGCTCCCCATGGAGCGCGTCGTGCGTTTACAGCCAGTTTCCCTGGCTGAACGGCGTTACCAACCGATCGGCTTTACCAACCGATATCTTGCAGCAAGGGAAGGGTCAGGTCGTGCGGCGGCGTGACGTCGTGCATCAGGTCGGCGTTGATGGCCGGCTCCATCAGCTGGTTCGGCTTGGTATCGACCGAGTAGTGCGATACCGACGAGCCCGCCGAGTACTCTTCCGGACTGTACATGCGCACCCGCCGCACCCAGTCCGTGCCCGACAGCCGGAGCGGATCGATGCCCAGGCTGGCGATCACGCCCGACGAGGTGCGCGAGCGCCGGTACATGGCCGACTTGAGCTGCTGGCCGGTCGCCTTGTCGATGCGCACCGCCGGGATGCGCACTTCCGGGTCGCTGCCGCCCAGCGGGCTGACCGGATCGTTGGTGTTTTCCATCACCAGCATGCCGCGCGCGCCCGCATTTTGCAAAATGCGCGCCTTGGTCACGAAGGGACAGCCGCCGCGGTCGACCAGGGCGATATTGCCCCTGACGGCCATGGCGTTGATGGGGCTGAGCGGGGTGCAGGCCAGGCCGCTGCCGTTGGGCTGGTCGATCACCGGCATCAGCTCGCCCGTCACCGCGTTTTGCCCCAGCTGCGGGCCGAACGAGGCATCGCCCATCGGGTGCTCGCCGCTGACCTTGCCCGCCGCCATGCCGCTGATGAGCAGTTGCGGCTGGGGCGCGAGGATCCCCGAGGCGGCTTTGTAGACGCGCTCGCCGTTCCAGGACAGGGTGGCCCCGCCGATGGCCGACAGGCGCCGTTCTTCATTCTTCATGTTGACCCAGGCTTTGTTGTTGCGGATGTCGACCAGGAAGTAGTCCCAGATCGATGGCGTGCCATCAAAAAATTCGCCGGTGCCTTCGTCGGTAAAGTTCTGGAACCCGAGTCCATGCGCCAGTTCGTGCAGCAGCACGGCCACCAGGTCGATCCGCTCGCCTGCCTTGCGGTCGAGTCCGAGGTAAAAGCCGGAGCCGGGCATACAGTCGGGGAACAGGCCGAGGCGCGAGTTGAAGCGCGCGTGGATGTGCCCGCGGCCTTCCGACGCCAGGTCGGTACCGGCCAGTTTGCTGGCCAGCGCACCCGGATACCAGGTGCCGGCCTTGGGCGCATGGGGGAAGTCGCGGAACACCTCGATCGCGCCGGCCGAACCGAGCACCGCGCCGTCGGCGCTGCAGGCGAGCGGCTCGAACGAGGCTTCCACCCTGATCGGGACCGGGCTGGTGAGGGTGCGGGCCCAGATGTCGGCCGCGTGCTGGAACGCGATCAGGCGTTGCGCGCCAAGCGTGCGGCCGTTGTTGCCGCCGACCGGCTGCGCCGGCGTGGGGTCATTGAAGCCGATGCCGGGCTTGTTGCTGTTGACGATCGTGATCGTCGCCGCAGCATGGGCGCCGCCGATGGCGCAGCAGGCCAGCGCGAGGATGGCGGCAGCCCGCCGCAGGAAGGTGCGCTTATTGCTCATTCTGGCGCTCCCCGGCTGTTTTTGCGGCGTCCTGATGGGCGGCGTCTTGATGGGTGGCGTGGAGGGCAGCGCTTTCGCCCTCCACGCAGCGCTGGACCAGCTTGCCCTCCGGCGTGCGCGCGACCACGGAATACACCATGCCGCGCTCGCCGAGCAGCGCGCCGTGGGTGCCGTCGGCGCGCACGCTGACCTGCGGGCGCGGGCGCGCCACTTGCGGTTGCGGCAGGTTGCCCTGCATGGCGCGCAGTTCGGCCGCGGTGGCCGGACGTAGCTGTCCGGTTTGCTTGTCGCGTACCACGGCCATGCCGGCGGATTGCTCTGCCGCCACGGCTGCCGTCGTGATGGCAGCCAGCGCACAGCAGGTGATCAGGGTTTTACTCAACATATCGGGAATCTCCTGGGTTAGTTCACGTTATCTGCCTGCGGCGAAGCAATACCAGACTGCCCAAGCCGGCCAGCAGCATCAGGTAGGTACCAGGTTCGGGCACCGTAGTGACTACGACAGCGTCGATGCCGATATAGTTCGCCGCCGAGGCATCTCCGATGTAACGAAATGCGAAACGGCCCTTGCCGTCATAGTCGATGCCCGAAATGACTTGCTGCCAGGCAGTCGGATAGTCCGAGATACCGCCCAGCACGCCGAGCACGGTATCGAAGCCGCCGGTACCGGTGCCCGCACCGGGCGAGAAGCGCACTTCGAGCGTGTCGCCGAAGCCCGAGGCGCTGGCCGAGCGCGTGAAGAACGAGAGCTCGCTGGGGCCGAGCAGGGTCACGACCGGCGTGATCAGCCAGTTGTCGATGCTGCCCATGCCGTTCTGTGCGCTCAGGTAATTGGCGGCGATGTAGGACGACGCCGGGCCGGACGGGGCCGGGAAGACGCCGGCATTGCCTTGCGACCAGGCCTGGCCGGGCGGCACGCTCTTGTTGACGAGCTCCCAGTTGGCGAGGGTACTGATGTCGTTGAAGTTTTCGTTGAGGACGACGATGGGTTCGATGGCGTGCGAAGCGGCCGGCAGCGCGGCGGCCACGGCGAATGCCGCCATGGCAATCAGTTTGTGATGGAGTTTCATTGTCGCTCTTTCAGCAATTGCCAGAAGGATGGCAGTTCCACTCGCGCTGGCAGGCGCGAGGCCACGGTTGACTCATCATAGGAGTGGACGCGGCACCAGCATTGATGTGCGCTTAATGAACAGGGGGCGTTTTCGGGCTATTCCGGGGAACTTAAATGAACAAGCGCGACGAAGCTTGACGGAGCGGGGGAGGCGGACGAAAAAAAAGCGTCCCTGCGCACACAGGGACGCCCCAAGGAAAAATCATCAACGGCTGGCGGAGCGCGCAGCGATTCTGCGCAAACGAAGTTTCCCGACGATGCCGATAGGGAAAAAGTAAATCGACAGCACGAACAGCACGCCCAGCCACAGCATCCAGCGGTCGGGATGCAGCGCCTGGGCCAGCACGGGCACGCCCTCCAGCGCGGCCGAGCCTTCGGCCATCAGCGACTTGAGGTAGTTCTGGGCGATGATGAACAAGGTCGCGCCCACCACCGCGCCGTACATGGTGCCCATGCCGCCGATCACCACGATCAGCAGGATGTCGGTCATCACCTCGAAGCCGAGCATGGTCTTGGGGCCGACATAGCGCAGCCACAGCGCCATCAGCGCGCCGGCCAGCGCCGCCACCAGGGCCGCCAGCACGTTGGCCCAGATGCGGTACAGCACGGTGCGGTAGCCCAGCGCCTCGGCGCGGAACTCGTTTTCGCGGATCGCCTGCAACACGCGTCCGAACGGCGAATTGACCAGCCGCAGCAAAAACAGGAACAGCAGCAGGCAGCCGCCGAACACGATGTAGTAGGTGATGAGTTTACCGTCGATGGCGCGCCCGAACACCTCGGCCTCGAACAGCCGGAAACCGGGCGTGAGCAGTTCCGGCACGCTGAAGGTCTTGCCGTCTTCGCCGCCTGTCAGGTCGGACAGTTGCGAGGCCAGCACGGCGAACGAGGCCGCCACCGCGAGCGTGATCATGGCGTAGAAGATGGCGCGCACGCGCAGCGCGAACAGGCCCACGACCAGGGCCAGCACGAGCGTGAGCAGCAGGGCCAGCGCGATGCCGATGAACATCGCGCTCCAGGTCGGCTCGCCGCTCGACAAGCCCAGTCCGACCCCGTAGGCGCCGATGCCGAAGAACATGGTGTGGGCGAAGGACACGATCCCGGTGTAACCGAGCAGCAAGTCGTAGGAGGCCACCAGCACGATGTAGACGCAGATGGTGGCGGCGGTGTTGAGCGGGCGCGCGCCGCTGGTGAGAAAGGGCGCGAGCGCCAGTCCCAGCAGGATCAGCAGCAGGGTGGCGGACAAGGCCCGGCTGCGCGGCATATCGCCCGATAGCAATTGATTGAGCATGAAGTTTTCCTTAGCGGCGCAGGTTGGAATACAGGCCGGCCGGGCGCCACAGCAAGATGGCGATCATCAGGGCGATGTTCGACACCAGCGCGAATTTCGGCAGCAAAAAGCCGGCATAGTTGGCCACCAGCGCCATCAGCAATGCGCCGATGAAGCAGCCGCCGACCGAACCGAGTCCGCCGATGATGACGACGATAAAAATCATCACCATCATTTCGCCGCCCATGGCGGCGTTCAGGGTTTCCTTGTACAGGCCCCAGAGCACGCCGCCCAGTCCCGCCAGCGCCGAGCCGGCGGCGAACACGGCCACGAACAGGCGGCGGATGCGGTAGCCCATGGCTTCGACCATCTCGCGGTTTTCGACGCCGGCGCGGATCAACAGGCCGATCTTGGTGCGGTTGAGCACGAGGAACATGGCGGCGAACACCAAGAGGCCGATCACGACCGCCACCAGCCGGTATTTCTCGACCGCGGCGTCGCCCAGCAGCACGGCGCCGCGCAGGCTGGCCGGCAGCGGCAGGGCAATCTGCTCGGCGCCCCAGATCACGCTGATCAGTTGCTCGGCCACGATCATGCCGCCCATGGTGATCAGGATCTGCTTGAGATGCTGGCCGTACACCGGCGCGATGATGATGCGCTCGAACGCCCAGCCGAGCAGGGCGGTCGAGAGCATCGCCACCGCGATCGCCAGGCCAAGCACGCCCAGGTTGAGCGGCAGGGAATCGACGTCGAGCCAGCCGCGCATGGGAATGAGGACCATGGTGGCGGCGTAGGCGCCGACCGAGACGAAGGCGCCGTGGCCGAAGTTGAGCACGTCCATCAGCCCGAACACGACGGTCAGGCCGCTGGCCATGATGAAGATCATCATGCCCATCGCCAGGCCGGCGACGGTCAGCGTGATCCAGGTCGGCAGGCTGGGCAGCAGCGGCAGCGCCAGCAGCATCAGCGCCGGCAGGATCAGTTTCGGCAGGTTCTTGTCGAACGCTTGCAGTTTGGTGGCCATGGTCGCGTTCATGCTTGCACCCCCGCCGTTTCGACGCGTTCGG
>DASVVC010000145.1:0-39186 GCA_036386755.1 Telluria sp. | reverse complement strand
ACAGGTCCTGGTACAGGAAGTGCAGTTGCAGCGAGGCCGGGTCGCTCGCCAGGCAACGCTTGACCAGCGGCCCGGCCGCCACGGTCCAGGCGCGGTAACGCTCCATGCGCGCTTCAAAATAAGCGTCGGCCTGCGCTTCGTCTTCCGGCGCGGCGTAGAACGGGTCGTCGGCGCGCTTCATCGCAAAGCCGAGCAAAAAGCGCAGTTCGACCGCCGTGTCGCCGGGGCCGAAGTGGGTCGCGGCCCAGCCGGTCATGCTGCGCTCGAGCGCCGGGCGCGCCACCAGTTTTTTCTCGGTCATCGAGCCGGCCGCGTCGCGCACCATGTCGTTCAGGTGGCTGTAGGTGATGGCGTCGACTTCGTCCAGGTCGTAGGCATGGCTGATCATCACCACCGTCGCCTGGGGGCTCTCCAGGCCGCCCTGCTTGATGCTCTCGACCAGCTGCTCGAACGCGTCGCCGTCGTTGAACCCTTCCGCTTCCTTCAGCCCGCCCGTGCTGTGGACGAATACCGGCAGCGCAAAGGCGTTGATTTCCATCTCCGGGCCATTCTCGCGGCGCAGGGTGACGGTGCCGGCCGCTTCGTCGATGCGCTCGCGCAGCAGCTGGTAGGCCACCGCGTCGGTGTAGCGCGCGCGTTCGATGGCGCCGTACAGGACGTCGTCGTTCTTCTTGCGCAAGGCGTTGCGCACCAGGCGCGCGAATTCGACGTCGCGCAGGGCGATGGCGGCGGGGTCGCCCTCTTCATTGGCGACGGCCAGCGCGGCGTCGGCCAGCTGCTGGGCCAGCACATCGTCATCTTCCTGCGGCGGGACGGCGGACTTGCGGGGAACGGGGCGCTTGTTTTTGGGCATGGGGAGACGGATCGGTGGCTAATGAGGCGACATGGTAACAAATTGGCAGCGCGGCCGCTAAGCGCTTTTGCCGGAAGCGCTGCGCGGGCCCGCCTTGCGCGGCAGGCGCAGCAGTTCGAGCACGTACTGCGGATCGGCCGGCTTGGCCAGGTGATGGTCGAAGCCGGCGTCGCGCGCCAGCTGCTGGTCCTGCGGCTGGCCGTAGCCGGTCAGGGCGATGAACAGGCAATCGCCGAACTGCGGCAGCGCGCGCAGGCGGCGCGCCAGCTCGTAGCCGGTGATGTCGGGCAGGCCGATGTCGAGGATGAACGCGTCCGGGCCTTCCGACTCGGCCCAGGCCAGCGCCGCGCCGGCATCGTAATAGGTGCACACGTTGTGCCCGCCGGCCGCCTCCAGGAACAGCGACAGGCTGATCGCGCCGTCGACATTGTCGTCCACGATCATCACGCGCAGGGACGGGCCGCGCGCGTCGCCGCGGCGCCGCTTCGGCAGCACCGGTCCGGCCGCGCCGGGCTCGCACGGCAGCGTGACGGTAAAGGTGCTGCCCAGCCCTGGCCCCGGGCTGCTTGCCGTCACGCTGCCGCCGTGCAGCTCGACCAGGCTGCGCACCAGGGCCAGTCCCAGCCCGAGCCCGCCCTGGGCCCGGTCCGGCTTGCGCTCGCCCTGCGAAAACAGGTCGAACACGCGCGGCGCCAGCTCCGGCGCCAGTCCCTCGCCGGTGTCGCTGACCACCACCACGACCTGCTCGCCTTCCAGGCGCGCATCGATGCCGATGCGCCCGCCCGGCGGGGTGTACTTGGCCGCGTTGTTAAGCAGGTTGGCGAAAACCTGCACTAGGCGCGTCTTGTCGCCGCGCATGCGGATCGGGGTCGGCGGCAACATGACCTCGACCCGGTGGTTTGCGGACTCGACCAGGCTGTGGGTCTGCTCCAGCGCACGCTCGATGACGGTGTCGAGTTCGATGTCGTCCAGGCTCAGGGTGACCAGGCCGCGCGTGACGCGCGAGACGTCGAGCATGTCGCCCAGCAAGCTGTTCATGTGCTCGACCTGGCGCGAAATCACGTCGCTGGCGTAGCGCACCCGGCGTGCGTCGCCCGGCTGCAGGCGCAGCAGCTGGGCGGCGGTGCTGATCGGGGCGAGCGGATTGCGCAGCTCGTGGCCGAGCATGGCCAGGAACTGGTCCTTGGCGCTGTTTTGCTGCTCGGCCATCTGGCGCGCCTTTTTTTCGCCTTCGAGCAAGGCCTGGCGGTCGGCCTCGGCATGGCGCCGGTACGCCTGCGCCTGCAGCATCTGCTCGCCGGCCGCGTGCAGGGCCGCGTGCAACTCGTTCATTTCCACCACGCGCGAGGCGACCGGGGTGGGAAGCTGGCCGGCGCCGAGGTCAGTGGCGGCCTTGACCGCGCGCGCGATCGAGCGCACGTGCTGGCGCCCGAAATACACGGCCAGCGCCCCCGCGCACAGCATCGCCGCCAGCAGCCCCATGGCGGCGACGAACGCGGCGTGGCGCGCCGAGCGCTCGATCAGCTCGACCGGCGCGGCCACGGCCAGGGTCCAGCCCGATAAGGTGGAATGGGTGAACACGTCGTAGACTTCGATGCCCTCGATGGTGGTGTGGCGGATCTGCCCGGTATGCGCCCTGGCCGCCGCCGCCACCAGTTCGGGACGCCCCTGCTTGCCGATCAGTTCGCTAGGGTTGAGGTTGCGCGCGATAAAGCGGCCCTCGCTGTCGAGGATGGCGACCAGCCAGCCTGGGGGAATGTCCACGCTGGCGATCAGGCGCGTGAAATGGTCGGTGGAAAATGCCACTGTCAGCACGTAGCGCTTGCCATCGTCGAGCGGGACCGGCACGCTCACCGTGGTGACCAGTCCCCTGGCGACAGGGCCGGACATCACATCCGACACATAGGTTTTCTGGGTAGCGACGACGTGGCGCACCAGTTCGGCGGCGTGCGGCTTGGGCAGCTCGCTGCCGTAGGGAAGATAGGTATTGATCAGTTGCCGGCCCTGCGCGTCGAGCAGGACGGTCCAGCCGGTGCTGCCGCGGTTGGCGCGCCGCGCCTGGGCATAGAAGGCCTTCAGGTCGACTTCGGCCAGGGATGGCGAGCCGCCCAGCACGCGCAGGCCCGCTTCCGCGCTGTAGAGCTCGCGGTCGACCAGCAAGGCGATGCTGTTCGAGGTTTCCTTGAGCCCGCGCAGGGCTGCGTCGCGCTCGGCATTTTGCAGCATGGCCAAGGCCAGGCCGGCGAACACGATCACCGGCACCAGGATGCCGGCGGCCATCAGGAACAGGTAAGCGCGAATATGCATGTGAATTGCCGCCTGCAATTGAGAGCGGTAGCTGAGTCCGCCAATGGAAACATTGTACTTTCATTATCAATATTGTTCTCGCCGCATCCAACCGTGCGCGCCTGTTTGCGTCGGAAATAGAAATTTCATCAGTGAAAGTTCAATGTAAAAACAACAGCGTGTGGTAACGAACAGATAGGGAACGGCGAACTGCGCAAAATGGACTCATTCGCAAACAGGAGTACCACCATGATTCACCGAGCCCTTACCCGCAGCATGTTCTTCGCCGGCCTGATGTTGTCGTCAGCCGTGTTTGCCGACCCCGAGATCGTCAAATGCATCGACGGCGACGGCAAGGTGACCTTGACCGACACGCGTTGCCCGGCGGCGGCGCAGATGGTGGCGGTGGTGGCGGGCGGCACCGAGCCGGCCGACCGTGAAGAAGCGGGCGGCGAGAACGAGATGGCGCTGATCAGCGGCGAATCGTCCACGCCGGTGACGCCGGCGGCGGTGACCGCGCCTACGATCGAGCGCTACAACAACGCGTCCGCCTGGTCCAAGCGTGAATTGCCGGGGGTGCGCAAGCACGCCGGCGGCGCGCTGGCGCGCGACGTGGCCACGCTCAAGGCGGCCCGTCACAGCCTGATGCTGCAAGACAGCGCGGCCCAGGCGGCGCGTTCGCAGCGGCTGGCCGGCTTGCAATAATTATCGGTTCGCGACAACGCCAGGCAGGTGCCGCCATGGCGCCGCCAGGCTGGCGACAGGAAGGGCCATCAGATCGGCAGCCGGCGGGCGGACAAAGCTGAGCTCGGTTACAATGCGGGCAATCTTTCACCCGCAGCAAGCTCATGAAACTCTTACCGCTCATCGCACTGGCCGTGGCCTGCGCCCCCGCCCTTGCCAGCGACCGCATCGACGACAGTTGGCATACCTCCGCCGAACTGGGCGCCATCAGCACCTCAGGCAACACCGCCGGCACGTCCGTCTCGGGCAAGATCGATGCGCGCCAGGAACTCGACGACTGGAGCAACCAGTACATCGTGGCCGGCCACTTCAAGGAAGACGAAACGGACGACCGCGACGGCAACCGCACCTCGAAACGCTCGGCCGAACGTTATTCGCTGTCGGCCAAGGCGGCCTACAAACTGGTCAAGGACAACGAAAAACTGTTCGTGCTGGCGGCCCACGTGGGCGACAAGTTCGGCGCTTACTCGACCTACACCACCATGGCGGTCGGGCGCAGCACGCGCTGGTACAGCTCGCCGGCGGCCAGCGTCGATGTCGAAATCGGCCCCGGCTACTTCAGCGGCGAGCGCGCCACCGGCGAGCCGGAGAGCGGCTTTACCGTCCGTGGCGCCGCCGCCATGCGCTGGCAAGTCAGCCAGAGCGCGCAGTTCTCGCAAATCGTCAGCGTCGAGCGCGGCACATCGAACGTCCACTCGATTGCCGAGGCGGCCCTGAGCACCAAGATCAACGGCACCATGCAGATGAAGGCGGCATTTATCGCCCGCAACGATACCAACGTGCCGGCCGACAAGAAGAACACCGATACCCAGACCTCGCTGACCCTGGTCTACTCGTTCTGACTACCCTTCGGCGCGCAGGCGCGCGTACTGCGGCGTGCCGTCCTCGCCCCGGTCCCATCCGAGGCGATGGATGGTGAAGGTATGGTCGCGCGGGGCCAGCGGTTCCGGGTCGTCCAAGCTGCAGGTGGTGATGTCGATCTCGCCCGGACAATCGCTGCGCGCGTACGTCAGCTGGGTGCCGCAGGCGCCGCAAAAGCTGCGCGTGACGCCCGGGCTCGATTCAAACCGGGCCGGCGTGCCGGCCGTGACGCGATAGTGCGCGCGCGCCACGCTGAACCACGCCACGTGCGGCGCCGCGCAAGCGCGCCGGCAGGTCGGACAGTGGCAAATCGTTTGATGGAACACCTGCCCTGACGTTTCGTAGCGCACCGCGCCGCAGCAACATCCACCCAGTAAGTTCATCGTCTTCTCCCGCGCCGTGAAGTGAAATTGCGCTCCAGTCTAGCGCCGGGCGGGGACGCATGGCGCCAGCTATTCCAGGCGCCGCCTGCAAGCGCGCCCCATTGCGCGGATAATTGCGCATTTGAAAATAATGGCACGCCGATGACCCACCCCTCCCCGATTCCGGCCAGCGCCGTGCCGCTGCTGTCCCTGGCCGCCTTCGGCAGCGGCATCTCGATGCGCGCCTTGGACCCGCTGCTGCCGCTGCTGTCGAGGGAATTTAAGGTGCCGCTGGGCGACGCTTCGCTGGTCATCACCGTGTTTTCGATTGCCTACGGCGTCTCGCAACTCGGTTTTGGTCCGCTGGGCGACCGCTACGGCAAATACCTCGTCATCGCGCTGGCCGCGCTGGCCAGCTGCGCCACCGCGCTGCTGTGCGCCGCCGCCACCAGCCTGCCTGCGCTGCTGGCCGTGCGCCTGCTGGCCGGCGCCAGCGCCGCCGCCATCATTCCCCTCTCGATGGCGTGGATCGGCGATGTGATCGACTACGAACATCGCCAGCCGGTGCTGGCGCGCTTTTTGATCGGGCAAATCCTGGGCGTGTCGGCCGGCGTGCTGGTCGGCGGCTTTGCGGCGGACGCGCACCAGTGGCGCCTGCCGTTCCTGCTGGTGGCGGCAATTTTCCTGCTGGTCGGCCTGGGACTGCTGGCACTGAACCGGCGCCTGCCTCCGCATGCCAAAACAGTGCGCCCGACCGCGGGTGGCGCCGTGCGCCACATGCTCGCCGAGTTCGGCCATATCGCCGCCCTGCCCTGGGCCCGCCTGGTGCTGCTGACTGCGTTCCTGGAAGGCGGCTTGCTGTACGGGCCGTTTGCTTTCATCGCCAGCCACCTGCACCACCGGCACGGCATTTCGCTGGCGCTCGCCGGGGCCGTGATCATGCTGTTCGGCTTCGGCGGCTTTGCCTTTGCGATGGGCTCGAAAAGCATGCTGGCGCGCCTGGGCGAAGGCGGCCTGGCGCGCTGGGGCGGCATCGTGCTAGCCCTGTCGCTGGCCGGCGTCGGCCTGGCGCCGCTGTGGTGGCTGGCCATGCCCGCCAGTTTTTGCGCCGGTCTGGGCTTTTACATGCTGCACAACACCTTGCAGACCAATGCCACCCAGATGGCGCCGGAACGGCGCGGCGCGGCGGTGTCGGCCTTCGCATCCTGCTTTTTCATGGGCCAGGCCGTGGGCGTGGGCGTGGCCGGACTGCTGCTGGCGCACGTGGGGACGGCGGCGCTGCTGGTCGGCGGCGCGCTTGGCTTGCTGGCGGTGGCGCTGAACTTTTCGCGCCGCGTGCAGATGACATGAACGGCGCGGATATGCATATCGAAAAAACAATCTTGCCAGTAAGCTTCATGCTACATTGCGGCTCCACCCTGACGAATTGAACGCAAAGGATGTCATGAAACACTGGATTTTCGCCGCACTGGTTTTCTCGTCCATGCCGGCATTGGCCGCCAACGCCACCGCCACGACCTCCAAGGCCGATATCGCGGCGCTCGAACAAGTGGTCGAGACGTTTCGCGTGGCCGTGATAAAAAAGGATAAACCCACTTTCATGGGCCTGCTGTATTCGCCCACGATCGCCTGGATCGGCGTGGCGACCGACAACAGCGTGAAGATGGTCGACGAACGGCGCAAGGACAAGTCCAAACCCGGCTTCAAGAAAATTTCGGGCACCGGCAGCGCAACCGCGTTTATCGATCACATCGTGCAGAGCGATTATCCGATCGAAGAGACGGTCGAAAACGTGCGCATCGATTCGAACGGCGATATCGCCCAGGTCTGGTTCGATTACAGCTATGTCGCCGACGGCTACAAGCAGAACTGGGGCCAGGAAGCCTGGCACCTGGTGCGCACGGTCGACGGCTGGAAAATTAATTCGGTGATCTGGTCCATGGAATTTAACCCGGCGCCGCCACCGCCACGTCCGAAATAAGCGCGCCGGGCACGCGCTCGCACAACTGCGCGTAGCGTTCTTCCGACACGCCGAGCCGGCGCAGCCAATTGGCGAAATACCGCTCCAGGACCGCGCTGTTCTTATGTTTGCCGCGGTGAAAACGCTCGAAATCCTTGCGGTTCTGGATCTTGTCGGCGATTAGCATCTGGTTCACTTCGTCCACGCAGCTCAATTCAATGGCGTCATGCTCGCCCTCGCAATGGTGCAACAGGTAGTCGTTGGCCACGCGCCGGTATTCCATCGCCAGCAGCACGACCACGGGGTCGGGCTGGCATTCGGAAAACATCGAGTCCGGCGCCAGCGCGGCAAGCAGCGCGCCGCCGTCCTGGATCAAGGGATGCAGGCAAAACGCTTCCTTGGCGCGCTGCGGCGCGCCGATTTCGTCGAGCAGCGCCAGGCCTTCATCGATATGCGCGATCAGCGGCACGCCCGAACGGTCGGCCCGGTCATCACCATAGAACCGGCAAATCGCCGCGTAGTGTTTATTGTCTTTCATTGCGCTGGCTTTCTACAAAAGTGATTAATTCGGGGAAAAACACGTCGAAGCCGTCGGCAATTGCCGCGGCATGCCGTTCCAGGTCGCCCAGGGCGTCGCGCATCACGTCGCCGTTTTTCGACAGCCGGGTCGAGATGCGCCGCAGCGCCCGATCGACGCCGGCATACGTTGAATACGAGCCGAGCCAGTCCTGTTCGATCATATAGGGCGCCAGTTCCGACAATGTGGGCGGCAGCACGGCGGCATGGCGCGTCAACGTGCGGTAAAACCCGGCGATAAAATCGGCCAGCGGCACCTCGGAATAGCGCGCCCAGCGCAATGCCAGGACATGGTCGTAAAACACGTCGAGCAAAATGCAGGAATAACGGCGGCCCGGACCATCGAACAGGCTTTTGGCGGCCAACACCACAGGGTGACTGTCGGTAAAGGTGTCGACCTTGCGGTGAATCAGGATTTCGGCGCGCGTGGTGGCGCTGAACTGCGCGTCCCCACCCGGCTTGACGAAGTCGCCCAGCAAGGCGCCGAGCATGGCTTCGTCGCTGTAGCGGGCAAGGTAAATATGAGCGAGATAATTCATGTCGTTTCTGTTTCTTCAAGCCGCTGTTCAAAATGGCAGCATGCCCGATTATTGAATTTCTTGCATAAAACATCAGAAATCATTCCGACCGGATAATCGATAACGGCCAGGCGCTGCATTTATTTCACCGACGTCATCGCATAGCGGTTGCGTCCGGAATCCTTGGCACGGTACAAGGCGTCATCGGCATGCTTGAGCAAGGTATCGACCCCGGCCAGCCCGTTTTCGGCCGTCGCCACACCGATGCTGGTGCTGACGATGCGCGCCACGCCGTCGATGTCGAACGGTTTTTCCATGACCTTGATGATCTTGCGCGCCACGACCGCGCATTCGGCCACGTTTTGCAAGCCTTCGAGCAGGATCACGAATTCGTCGCCGGCCAGCCGGCCCACCGTGTCGCTCTGGCGCACGCAGGCGGTCAGGCGCCGGCCGAATTCGATCAGCACGGTGTCGCCGCCGCTGTGGCCGAAGCTGTCGTTGATCGACTTGAATTTGTCCAGGTCCAGGTACATCACCGCCATCACCGTGCCGTTGCGGGCGCTGCGGGTCTGGGCGCGGCCGATGCGCTCGGTCAGGTGGGTGCGGTTCGGCAAGCCCGTGAGCGCGTCGAAACGGGCCAGTGCGCTCAGCTGTTCTTCGAGCAGCTTGGAATCGGTCACATCATTGACCAGGCCGGTCACCCCGGCCGCGTGCCCGGCGGCGTCGAACTGCGGGATGTAGGTGGCGTGGTAATGGCGCTTCTCGTTGCCCTGCATGCGGGCAAAATCGAACCTGACGGTGCGTCCGGTCATGGCCTCGTCGAAGGCGCGCTGGTGGATCTCGGCTTCTGCCTCGTTGAACAGGCTGTTCACCAGGCGGCCGTGGATGCGCGCCAGCGGCACGCCGAACCAGCTTTCGTGATGGCGGTTGACAAAGCCGAAGCGCCCGTCGCGGTCCATGAAGTTGACCAGCGCCGGCAGGTTGTCGGTGACCGTGTGCAACAGGCGCTGCTGCGCGGCCAGGGCCAGCTCGGCCGCCTTGCGCTCGGTGATGTCCATCACCATCGTGTAAAAGCCGGCCACCTTGCCGTCCGCGCCGATGTCGGGAATGTACTCGGTTTGCAAGTAGCGCTCGCCCTTGAGTTCGGTGGCGGGCCGCTCGAACGACACGCGCCGTCCGGCCAGCGCGGCCGCCATCTGCGCCGCCACCGCCGCGAACACCCTGGGGCCGAACACGTCGCTGACGGTGCGCCCGACGATCTCGGACGGGGCGATGTCGGTGATGGTGGTGTAGGCGCGGTTGCAGAAGGCGTAGCGGTATTCGGTGTCGACATAGCCGATCAGCGCCGGCATGTTGTCAGCGATGGTGCGGATGCGCTTTTCGCTGAACGCCAGCACTTGCTGGGTCGCCTTCAGTTCGGTGATGTCGTCGACCAGCACGAAATAACCCTGCACCACGCCGTGCTCGTCGATGTCGGGGTTGTAGGCGACCCGGTCCCACTGCGTGACCCCGTGGCGCTGCACCTGGCGCTCGAAGCGCACCGCACGCCCGCTCAGGGCCGCGTCCAGGTAGGGTTTGCTGACCTTGTAGAGCGCCTCGCCGACCACCTCGCGCACGCTCTTGCCCGGCAGCTGATGCGCCGAAATGCCGAAAAAGGTGCTGTAGCGCTCGTTGCCGAAGACAAAACGCTCGTGCTTGTCGACATAGCCGACCAGCGCCGGCACGTTGTCGGCCACCATGCGCAGGTTGCGCTCGCTGTCGGCGACGGCGCGCTCGGCCTGGTCGCGCTCGCACATCAACGTGTCGAAGGCGCGCCGCAGCTCGCCGATTTCATCGGCCGCGTACGGCGCACCGGGCGCTTGCGCGCTGCGTCCGGCCGCCATTTGCTGGCCCAGGCGTTTGAGTGGCTGCAGCTGGCGATCGATCATCAGCCAGGCCAGCGGGCCGACCACCATCAGCAGCAAGGCGGCGATGATGGCCGCGTTGCGGCGCATCTCGTTGGCAAAAGCGAACGCTTCGGCGGTCGGATAGACGCCGCACAGCAGCCAGCCGGTGCTCGCCAGCCGCTTGTACGAGACCAGCGCGTCGGCGCCGTTCTCGGCCGTCGAGCGCAGCGTGCCTTCGAAGCCGGCCAGGGCCTGGTCGACCGAGGGGGCGCGCTTGCCGCTCTCGCCGATGCGCTGCAGCAGGCGCGCCTCGTCGGGGTGCGAGACGAATTCGCCTTCGCGGCTGAGCAGATAGAAGTAACCGGTCTTGCCGACCTGGTCGATCGACAGTTCCCTGATAAAGCTGTCCTTGCCCAGGTCGATCGTCCCGAGCAGGATGTGGCTGATCGCGCCATCCTTGCCATGGATGGGCGCGGTCATGATCACCACCGGACGGCCGGTGATCTGGCTGCGCAGCGGACGCGAAATGACAGGGCCGTCGCGACGGATGGTATCGAGGAAATAGTTGCGCGTGGCGAAATTGCCCTGGCCGCGCGTGTCCGGATAGTCCATGTTGGCGACGTGCTCGCCCTGGGCGTCGAGCACCGATATGTTGGTAAAAAAGCCATCCATGCTGTGATACTGCTCCAGCTTGTCCTGGTAGGCGGCGGACGGGTGCGCACGCAGCTCCAGGTCGTGCGCGAGGCTCACCAGGGCTTGCTGGCGGATCAGGAATTTATTGTCGAGGCCGCGCGCGACCTGGCTGATCAGCGACGCTTCGCGCTCGCCGGCCACGGTTTCGATAGCGCGCTGGACGATCAGCACGGCGGCGACGGTCAGCACCGTCGCGGTCAGGACGATCAGCATGCCCACGGCCAGCGAAAAACGCGCTTTCAGCGAGACGGGGCCAGGAATCAGGCGGCGGCGAGTAAACATGAACGTTGGCGATTGTCGGGGCGAGTTGTGGACGACGAATCGGCGGGGCTGGGCCGGGGAACCGGGTGGCCGCCACGACTGCGCGTCCGCCCCGAACACTGCCGGCGCAAGGGTGTGGCGCCGGAGTAGTTATGCTCTTGAGTGTACATTATTTCCCATGGAAAATATCTTCATAGGACATAACAACAACAGCTTCGGCATTAAATATTGCTGCAAGCCAAGCTTGGGCGCTCAGCGGCTGGCTGTGATCGCCTCGGCGAACGCGCGCACCCGGGCAGGGATGGACAGGACGTCCTGGTAATCATGTGCAATGAACAAGCTTGACTTGGGAAGCAGGCGGTGCAGCTCATGCGCCGAGGCCAGCGGGTGGGTCGGGTCATCGGCCCATGCCACGATCAGGGCCGGGGTGGCCGCCAGCGCCGCCAGGGATGCGCGCGGCGGCAGGTCGGACAATGCCGCACCTTCATACAGCGCCAGCAGGGCCGCTGTGTCCGGCGCGCGCGCGCGGACTGCGGCCAGGTGCGGAGCGGCCGTGAGCAGCCACCCAGGCAGCGCGGCAGCGTCCGTGGCGACGAGTCTGGCGAAGCGCGCCGCGCCCACGGACTGCGCCAGGGTGATGGCACGCCGGTACAGGGCGGCCTGGGCAATGCGCGCCTCCCACAGGGTTGGCGGCAGGACCAGCACCAGGCCCTCGACGCGCGACGGTTCCTGCAATGCGGCGTGCAGCGCGCTGGCACAGCCCATCGACCAGCCGCCGGTGATGAAGCTGCCCTCCCCCATGGCGTCGGCGAGCGCCAGCATGTCGTGCCCGAGCTGTTCCCAAGTCAGCGGCGCACCCGCCGGGCTGCCGCCATGGCCGCGCGCGTCGTAGCGCACTAGCCGCAGCGAGGCGGGAAAATGCTGCCACTGGAGAATATCGAGCGCGTCTTCCGCCTCCATGGACGACATCAAGCCGTGCGCCCAGATAAAGGGCGCACCGCTGCCCGCCGAGCGGACGTTCAGGTCAAGGTCGCCGATTCGCATCCGGACGCTTTACGGCACTGCAGGGTCGTCGCTTACCGCGAGGCCTGCTTCCGACGCCGACGGGCTGCGCCTGCTGTCAGCAGCAAACCGGCGCCCAGCATCAGCCAGGTTTGCGGCTCAGGCACCGCACTGACGGTCAGTCTGGTCTGATCGGTCCATTTGTAGTCTTCGGAATACATGTGAGTGGAATCGCCCCATCCCCCCCGCAAACGCATGATCTCTTTATTGGCGGTGACGAACGTCGCCCTGTTTCCAAACTCGTACCAGGTAACGCTCAGTCTGAAATCCAGTTTGCCACCCGGGGTGTATGAAAAGTTGTCTAGATAAGTACTGTCGCAGCATCGCGTGAACTCATTATTCTCGAAAACGAAGGACACGACCTCGTCGTTGCTGAATATGCCGTCAGCGTTCACGTCGTCAACCACGAAGCGGCCTTTAATTTGTACACTGGGGTCGAAGACGTCATCCGACATGAACCCCTGGAACGACCAATCATATCCCTGCTCTGCGGCGCTTGCGGACAGTGCGCCGCTCATCAATGCGAGCGCCAACAGCGATTTTTTAAACATGGTGATCCTTAAAGTGGGAAATAAGCCGTCGCAACGGCATCGGAACGGACACCGGTCAGCTATGCGGAGTACCAGAAGTCCAGTTTGCAATATTAGCAATGTTTTCCATGCAGCTGTGTTACTTTTCGAATTCAGCAGCCCGCATCTGCACGCTTTGTCCGCGATCGACGATGTCGTGATTGTTTTATCGCCTGGCGCGTGGCGCACAGCCCGGCGGATACCGCCATGCCGTCTGCCCCTGGTCAAGCGAACCGCTTCCCGGGGCCGGCCCGTGTAGTATTTGGCATGCCATCGACAGCACCCCGCCTGTCCCTCAACGACCGAGTCAACGATGAAAAGAGATGAACCCAGCGCCGCAAGCCCGGCGCCATCCGGCGATGTGCTCGCCGCCGCCAAATCCGCCGGACTGCGTTATGTCAGCGACAGCGCGCCCGGCATCACGCGCCAGGCACGCGGGAAAAACGTCGTCTACCTCGATGCCTCCGGCGACGCGGTCACCGATGAAGACACGCTGGCACGCATCCGCGCGCTTGCCATTCCGCCGGCCTGGACAGACGTGTGGATCTGCAAGCAGCCCAACGGCCACCTGCAAGCCACCGGACGCGACGCCAAGAAGCGCAAGCAGTACCGCTACCACGCCAAATGGCGCAACCTGCGCGACGAAGTCAAATACGAGCGCATGATCAGCTTCGGCAAGGCCCTGCCCGCGATCCGCCGCACCGTCGACGCCGACCTCAAGCGGACCGGCCTGCCGCGCGAAAAGGTGCTTGCCACCATCGTGTACCTGCTCGAAGCGACCATGATGCGGATCGGTAACGAGGAATATGCCCGCACGAACAAATCGTTCGGGCTGACCACCTTGCGCGACCGCCATGTGCGCATCGACGGCAAGGCGGTCGAGTTCCGCTTTCGCGGCAAGAGCGGCGTGTTCCATAACGTCAAGGTGGAAGACAAGCGCGTGGCGCGCATCATCAGCCGCATCCGCGATTTGCCGGGACAGGAACTGTTTCATTACGAGGATGACGACGGCAATGCGCACACGGTCGACTCGTCCGACGTGAACGAATACCTGCGCGAGATCACCGGCGAAGAGTACACGGCCAAGGATTTCCGCACCTGGTCGGGCACGGTGCTGGCCGCGCTCGCGCTGCAGGAATTCGAAAAGTTCGATTCGGAAGCGCAGGCCAAGAAAAACATCGTGCGGGCGATTGAATCGGTGGCCGAAAAGCTGGGCAACACGCCGTCGATCTGCCGCAAGTGCTATGTGCACCCGGCGATCCTGGAAGCGTACCTGGATGGCACCGTGCTCGAAGCGATGCGCGAGAGCACGCGGCGCGAGCTGATGGATGAGTTGCACGACCTGCAGCCGGAAGAAGCGGCCGTGGTGGCGTTTTTGCAGCAGCGCTTGCAGGAGCCGCCGGCCAGGCGCAGGGCGGCCGGGTAGACGAACATATTGTTCGGGCGGGTACGGCAGCGCCGCCGCCATCGCGAAACGCCCCGCCATAATCCACACCATCACGGCAACCTCGCCTTGCCGCCCACAGCCTGCGGTCACCTGCGGGCCGCATGCGCTCCTGCTGCCTACAGCGCGTGACCGCCACCAACGCCGCAGCCGCGCTTGCGGCGCAATAGAATCCCGCGCGAGATCATCGCCTTAAATGTACTCATACGTACAGTTAAGCGAATTTTTAGCGTCCTCGCCAGGCAACGTTTCCGCTTTGCCGTACTTAAAAAAGATTGCAAAGCCACGGACTCCGTTCTAAACTGTACCCTTAAGTACACTTTAGATCGCGATCAAACATGTCTTCCACGCTACGCAAATCCATCGCAGCCGCCTTCCTCGCCACCGTCTGGGCTCTCGGCGCCAACGCGGCCGAGCACAAGCCGCCGCGCGACTTTTCCGACATCCAGCGCGTCGAGCTGCGCAACGAACTGCCGGGCCGCGCCATCCCCTTCTTTATCAAGGCCGACGAAGGCGAGCGGCACCTCGTGGCCGGCATGGCCATGTCGGTCATGGCGCGAGGGCAAGATACGGGCGGGCTGTATGAAGTCATGACCTGGACAGGTGAAAAAGGCGCGGGCCTGCCGCGCCATTCCTTTACCACGTCTCATCACGCCCTCTATGTGATGGATGGCCAGCTCGAACTGTGGCTGGGCAATGAGCATTGGCTGATGAACAAGGGCGACTATGCAAGCATCCCGCCCGGCGTGCCATTCGCCTTCGAGATGCGCTCGTACCGCACCAAAGTGCTGAATTGGGCTACCGGCTCGGTCAGTACCGCGTTGATGAGCGGCCTGGGCAGTCCGTACAGCGGCCACGTCCAGCCCGAAATAGCGGCAGCGCCCCTGCCTGCGGCTGCGATCAAGGCTTCGCAGGAAAGTGGCGAGCTGCGCTGGGCAGGCAAGCCGCGCGCATCGAACGCAGTGGCCGTCACGAATGCGGTTCTGCCGGCCAAGCTAGGACCCTACGTACTCGCTTCAGGCGAAGGCGAGCGCTTCGTTGCCGGCGACCAGGTCTTCACCTACCTCGGCAACGGCAACGGCAGCGCTGGCAAGTTCCTGGCCGTGATGACGGAAGGCCCTGCCGGCGACATGATCCCACCGCATTTCCACGCCTTGCACACGGAAATTTTCTTCCCGCTGGAGGGAACGCTGAACATGATCGGGAACGCGCAGAAGCTGGTGGCCGAACCCGGCGATATCGTGCACATCCCGGCCGGGACGGTCCACGCCTACCAGATGAACAAGCACTATACGAAGTTCATCGGTTTCCTGACGCCGGGCGTGTTCGACGATTTCTTCCGTACGATCGGCGATCCGTACCAGCCGCACGTGTTCCCGCAAAAGCCGGGGCCGCTGCGTTTCGACCGCGTCCTGAAAAAAATCGACGAGCTCGATTTATATCTGGTCGGCAAACCGCAGTAACGCGGCAAGGCCTTGGCCGGGAGTACGGCCCGGATGCCGCTAACCGGCGAACCGCTAGCGGCCCGATGGCGACTTGCCGTATCGCCTGCTACCGCCATTTGTTTAGTATCCTGTAGGGCTTGCAACAGTCTTTACTACACACATGAGAACAAAATCCGAAGAGCGGCGTCATCACATCTTGCAGGTAGCTGCGGCGACTTTCAGCGAACTCGGTTTCGAGAACACAACGATGTCCGAGATTGTCTCGCGCCTCGGCGGCTCCAAGGCCACTCTCTATAGCTACTTCTCTTCAAAAGACATCCTGGTGCAAGCCGTGCTTGCCCATACCGCCGAAATCAGGCTCCAGCAGGCGTTTACCGCGCTGGACCCGGACCGGCCGTTACGGGACATACTGCGCCAGTTCGGCCGCGCGTACCTGGTGCAGCTGCTGACGCCGGAAATGCTGTCGGCATTGCGGATGGCGCAGCAACATGCGCATCACACCGGGCGCGGCAAGCAGTTCTACGAAGCCGGGCCGCGCGCCGGCTGGAGCCTGATGCAGAAATACCTCGATCATCACATGCAGTGCGGTGCGATCGCTCCCTGCGACAGCTGGGTGGCGGCAATGCATCTGAAGGGCTTGTTACAAGGCGAACTGCTCGATCGCGCCATGTTCGGCGAACAGATCGCGGCGGTGCGCACCATCCACCTGGTTGCCGATCGGGCCATCGAGATATTCTTCAGGGCCTATGTGGATGTACGAGCGCGCCATTGCTAGCGCAGCATGCCGCGCGCCCGGTCAAGCAAGCCACCGATGCCCACGCCCACGACGTAGGCGACCAGGTCGCGCCAGTCGAAGCCGCTGCCGAGGACCAGATACCCTATTTTGGTTGCGCGCAGATGCCGGATCCAGGGCGCCTGGTACAGCTGGGAAAATTCGATCGCGAAAGCGGTGGCCAGCGCGAGCATGACCAGGGTGCCGGTCTTGGCGCGCGGCAGGCAGAACGCCCACAGCAAAAATACCATCAAGGCCCACAGCGCATCGCCAGGGTAGTTGCCGAAGTAATGCGACAGCACCGAGGGATAGCGGCGCGTCGCCATGCCGCAGGCAATCACGATCACGCATCCCGCAGCGATCCAACGTCGGTCACGCACCATCTGGGTCTTCCTCTTTCTGTAAACATTGCTGGATGGCGGCGCTGCTGCGCGACGCGCGTCCATTGCTATCGGCATCCATAAAAGCGGCTCATCATACAAGAAAGCGCCGTGCCTGGATGAGCGATTTGCGATGCTCACGGATGAAGTTTTACGTAAGCCTCGAATTTATCGTTTAGCTCTTGCAAGGCTTTCACCAATAGCGGGACCAGCTTGACCTCTGCAAGGCCTTTCAGGCCATCGTCGCCGGTCGCCACGATGGCATCCCCATAGTCCACGTTGCGCAACGATTGTTCAAGGTCCTGGGCGAGAAATCCGATGTGCGTCCCCTTTGGAAAATGGTGAATCGGGTGGGGCACGAACGAATAGCTGACCGGCTTGAGCGTCATGATGTCGGCCAGCGCGTTTTGCAGCGGCGTGACGTTGCGCATGACGCGCCGATCCGACGTAGCGATCAGCGCCGATGTCGTATAAATCTGGCCATTTACCTGAAGGCGATACCGCAATCCATTGCTGGCCGGGTAAGCAAGCAGCAGCGCGCCGTTGGTATCGAACGAGGCCGCAACGTCCCCACTCCCGGCCCTGAAAGTAAGGTTGCTGCCTGCGATCGTCAAATCCCGGTATTGACCAGCAGAACGGTCGTAGGCCATCAGGTATCCTGCCGATGCATCGGGATCATAAGCAAGTTCAGTACCGGCGCCACCGGCAGGCACAGTGCGGCCGGTAGCCCGGATGGTGGCCGCTGTGCTCACAGGCGCCGTGGCGCTAGCGATCGCGCCGACAATGTCATCGCCCGTCAGAATCACCGCGCCGGTCCGGTTATTAAAAGAACGCACTCCCGCCGCACCGCCTTCGCCGCTAGGCGAATGCGCATCGCTGTAGGTGCCGGTGCCGAACGTTTGATACATGGGCGCGGCGTTGGCTTCTTCCAGGCCGACATTTGCCGCAAACACCCGAACGCCGTCGCCCACCGAAATGCCGGGAACGCCGGTATTGGCCAAACCGAAGTTACGGATTACCACGTTACTCAGATTGATCACGCCTGGCACCTCGAAACGCAATGCTTCCAGGGCAGCGCCTCCGAAGTCTCCGTTGACCAGGTTCAGGCTGAGCGGGACATACCCGCCGCCAAGCGCCCGAGCGCTATGGAAGCAGCGGCTCTCGTTGTTGAACGATTCTGTCGGGTCACTGCGGCACAAGACATAAAAATTGGCGATGGACAGTCTCAAGGCATCTGTCGCGTAAAGACCGGTGTTACACAGGTCGATGCCCAGGTTGGTAATTTGAAGGCGCTGTGTGATGCCTCCTTCAAACCCGCCCGTGGGCGTTGTATCGGTATAAAACCGGATGCCCGTACGGGCATAGAAAATGAAAATGTCACTCCATATCGGATTATCCGAACGGCCAAAGACAATACCCACCGCATTCTCGCCCAGATGACGAAAAACAGCCGGATGCCCGGAAAAAAACGGGAAGTTGGCATGCAGGTGCTCGATACGGACCACATCGTAGTTCGCTGTAATGTCGATGAAGTTGCCAAAGCACTGTCCAAACAAGCCATCGATGGTTCCGCGAGCAGCACCGAACATCCTCACGCCGTGCTTGAAGTTGCGAATCATCAGATTGCGCAAGACGATGCCGTTACCGCCCTGCTCCGCATATTCATCGCGGAAGCACCAGATTGCCGTAGGCGTTTCATTGGACGCCCAATTATCCGCCGGATAGGGTTGAAGACACTCGAATTCCATATCCTCGATAATGCAGCTGTTTCCCGTCACATACAGCACCGCACTCTTTTCGGGACTGGTATCAACGTAATCGGCGTAGATGATGGTGCCGTACACCTCGCTGGCGGCCCAGTCACGGGTGTTGTAACCGGTAATATCGCGGACGTCCTTCCAACCGTCACCAAACAGTGCGCAGGTATCCGGCATATCCAGACGCCTGGTGATGCGGTAACGACCGCCAGGAAGGTAACCTTTGTAGCCGCCGGTGGAGAGGAAGTTAATGAAGCGTTGCAGGGCAACTGTGTCGTCCGCACCGGCAAACGAGATGGTGCTGTTACCACGCGCCCCGAACTGCCGGGCCGAATAGTTTCCACCGGTGACCAGTTTCCACCGGCCGCCATTATTCGCCACAATCACGGCACCGCCATCGTCGGGAGAATCGACGTCCGCGGGGTCCAGATAATAAGTGGCGCCGCCGCCATCGCGCGCTGTGTAATAGCCCCGTGTGCTCATCACAGTCACACCGGTGCGATTGACCGCCCGCAGGGCCGCGACATTGATGACCGTATCGGCAGGCGCGCCATCCGGGGCCTCATCATTGGTGATAACAACCTCGCCAGTGCGGGTATTAAAAGTGAACTTGCCTGACGGCGCGCCGGGTCCGCTTTCTTGCATCATGCGGGAATTGACTTCCTCGATGGCATCCTGCACGTTGGTCGAGGCGATACCAGCGGGACGAGTCAAGCCCGACCTGTTTGCCGTATCCTGAACTGGCGCGGGCGTCGACGAGACCCCGGCGTTCATCGGCGAATGTCCATTCATGTCGCGCACATGCTCCATCGCGTTCGGCGGCCCCTGTTCCACCTCGGCGGGGTTCATGGTTGCCGTGGTGGGGGTCTGCGTACCTGCCATGTCGTTTGGTGCAAAGTTCATGGTTGCCTCACGATGTTTGGTCACGCTGTCAACGGACAAGGTGCTGGCTGGCAAAGTAGTTCCCCAGCATGTTCAGCAGGAACCGTGGCGCCGGCAGCAGTAGAGTCGTTTCATCGTAAGGGATGCCGACATTCTCCGGCTGCGTTTGGACAACCGCTCGCGGTAGCGGCATGGGCACGTCGCGTAGCGCTATCGAAGCGCAAGGGTGCGCATGGGACTGCGGCGCGCTCGGCTAGCGTTGTACGTCGCAAGGAAATGCATGCGGGGATGGGTATGGGGCCGGGCCGGCCGCGCACCGCAGGGCTGCGGGGTCAGCAGCAGCCGGCTTGTTTGGTCAGCGCGCAACCGGCGCAGAACGAACGGTTTTTCAGGTGGGCGGCGAAGATGAACAGGCCGCCGATGCTGGTCAGGATGGCTTCGGCGCCGTGCCCGTAACGGGGACCGGCGAGCAGCACCGCCGCGCAGCAGCAGGCAAAACCGCATGCTCCCAGTCCCAGCACGAGGGCGCGCCGGTGCTGGCGAAAGCCGGCCACAAGGGCGACCAGCGCCGGCAGCGCGACCAGGATCAGCAACCAAGCGTGCAGGCCGTCGTCATGCGGGAACCAGTTTATGAGGGGAAAGGCGGCCAGCAACAGCGGCGGGCCGAGGCAATGCAGCAGGCACAGCGCGGCCGCCGTCATCCCGGCGTAGTCCGCCACTCCAATTACTCGTTTTATCATCGACCTGACCAGACTTGCGCCGCTTGGTGCAACTGTGTTGCAAAACAAGATGATAGCCCAAGCCCGGCTCAAATGCAACCGGATTGCATATGCCGTGCCGATGCCAAGCCCGATGCTGGCCATGACATCGGCGGCGCCCGCCCCGTTGTTGGAACCGATCAGCAGCTTGACAGCGTTGCACGTCGGAATGTTTAATGCCGGTCAGAGGACAACGCCCGCCAGTTCACGTCAATTGCCGCCCTTGACCCGGCGGTTGACCAGGTAAGCGCCAAGCGGCGCGTCGCTGTCGCACGGAATGCTGGCGTTGTTGGCGGCTTCCTGCAAGCGGTTGGCCTGGCCCGGATTGCGCGTCACGCCGTCGCCGTGGCGCAGCGCCTGCGCGTAACGGCAGCGCCCGGCCGGATGACCGGCATCGGCGGCGACCTTGTACAGCTCCGCCGCCGCTGTCTTGTTGGCGCGCACGCCCCAGCCCTTGAAGGTCATGTCGGCCAGGTTGACCGTGGCCTGCATGTTGCCGCCGTCATGCGCCTGCTTGAACATGGCAACCGCCTTTTTCTGGTCCTTCGGCACGCCCTCGCCGAAGCGGTACATGCCGCCCAGGTTGTTCAAGGCCGCCGGCGCGCCTTGCTTGGCGGCGCGCTGGTACAGCGCCAATGCCTTGCGCTTGTCGGCCTTGACGCCGTAGCCGTTGCTGTAGATCAGGGCCAGGTTGTACTGGGCTTCGGGATCGTTGCCGGCGGCCGCCTGTTCGAGCCACTGGCGCGCCTTGGCGTAGTCGCGCTCCTTGTTATCCTGCAGGTACATCTTGCCCAGTTCGGACTGGGCGGCCACGAGCGCCCCCGCTCCGCTGCCGGCTTCGGCAAACAGGGTGCGCGCGGCAGCTTCATCCTGCGCCACGCCCACGCCGCCTGCGAGTGCCACCGCCGCGTTGAACGAACAGCGTTTTTCACCGAGCGCCGCGCATTTGCGCCAGTACAGCAGGGCCTTGGGGACATCCTTGCCCACGCCATCGCCCTTGTTGTAGCGCTGCGCCAGCTGGAACTGGGCTTCGGGATAGTTGCCGTCGGCCGCCTTTTGCAGCCACGCGAGCGCCTTGGCCGCGTTCGGCGCGCCGGCGTCGCCGTCGCTTTCCATCACGCTGAGGTTGAACTGCGACTCGGCAAAGCCTTGCTCGGCGATCCCCAGCCATTCGGAATACGCCAGCGCCTTGTTCCCCGCCTGGTAGGCCTTGAACGCGCGTTCGCGCCTGGCCTCGCCTTCCGTCGTCAGTTTGCCGTTGGCGACCAGGCTGCCGGATGCGGCGCCGCTGCCGCCCGCCGCCGCATCGGCGGTGCCGGATTCCTGCGTGGCGCAGGCGGAAAGCAGTACCAGGGCGATCAGGCCGCCCGCGTAGCGGCTGGTGAAGGTGTTCATAGTCAGATTCCTGCTCTTTTTGCTGTGTAGTCGGAAACTCGCGCGCCGCTGCGCGCCAGTCGAAATAGTGTTTGTGCAACAGAGCGGTATTTTTACATCAGTGCTGACGGAAATGTTGGCTAAATTCAATGTTTTACGCAAAATAACCGCCGCGATGTGCTTGAAGCCGGCTTGACGCGCCATCTGCGTGCCGGATCAGCAACATAATAAATACTTGACATTTCTCAAACGCGGTCATAAGCTTGCGGCCATGAACTCAATGGACATTCTCTTTTTTACCTTCGCCCTTCCCGGCACGTTGCCACAACGTCCCGGGCCGCGATAGTGCGCCCTTGATTCGCTCGTAACGAGCACCCATCACAAAGGCCCACTCGGGCCTTTTTTGTTTTTGCAGTGCCGCTTTATCACACCCACATTTAATAGTTGCTTAGGAGCATATATATCATGAAGTCAGCCGACGAAGAACGCGCGCGGGATCACTGACCAAGGGTGGTCGCATGGCTCCCGCGGCGCTTGTCTCACAGACAAACCACGACCGCCCGCCATGTTTAGAAAGCACCATCATGACTGCGACAATCCTTCGCGCCAACTCGCGCAACTTCGGTATCATTGCCCACATCGACGCCGGCAAAACCACCCTGTCCGAACGCATCCTCCTGAAAACCGGCGAGATCCACCGCACCGGCGAAGTCCATGAGGGCACCGCCACCATGGACAGCATGGAGCTCGAAAAAGAACGCGGCATCACGATCGGCGCCGCCGCAACGCGCGTTTTCTGGAACGCTCACGCCTTTACCTTGATCGACACGCCCGGCCACATCGACTTTGCCATCGAAGTCGAACGTTCGCTGCGCGTGCTCGATGGCGCCGTAACCGTGCTGTGCGGCGTGGCCGGCATCCAGCCCCAGACCGAAACCGTCTGGCGCCAGGCGCAAAAGCATGGCGTGCCGACCATCGTGTTCATCAACAAGATGGACCGCGGCGGGGCCGACTTCGGCCGCGTGCTCGCGCAGGTCTCGTCGCGCCTGAACGCCCTGCCCGTGCCGTTGACGATTCCGGTCGGTGCCGGCGACGCTTTCGAAGGCGTCATCGACGTGCTGGGCCAGCGTTTCCTGTCGTGGGATGCGGCGGGCCTGATGACGTCGGCTGCCCTGCCCGCGCCGCTGCAGGCACAGGCGACAGCGGCCTACGCCCACGCCGCAGCGGTGGCGGCGGACGCCAGCGACGCGCTCACGCTCGCCTTCCTGGCTGACGACACCTTGTCGGCGGCGCACGTGCGTGCCGGGCTGCGCGCCATGACCCTGGCGCGCCGCGCGGTGCCGGTGCTGGCCGGCTCCGCCTACCGCAACGCCGGCATCGAGCCGCTGCTCGACGCCGTCATCGACTGGCTGCCTTCGCCCGACGAGCGCGCCCCTCCCATGGCGCGCCTGGACGACGCCCAGGTGGCGGTCGGCACCGGCGACGCCGATCCGCTGGCGGCGCTGGTGTTCAAGGTGGTGCACGACGAGCACTGTTCGCTGTCGTACGTGCGGCTGTACGGCGGCACCCTGCGCGAAGGCGACGTGGTGTGGAATGCCTCGCTCGGCGCTGCCGTGCGCGTGGGCCGCCTGTATGTGATCCATGCGGACCGCCGCACCGGCGTCGGCCAGGCTCAGACTGGCAGCATCATCGCCATCGCCGGCCTGAAGGATGCGCTGACCGGGCACACGCTCTCGACCAGGGCCGTGCCGCTGGTGCTCGAAACCATCCACGCCGGCGAACCGGTGGTGGCGCTGGCGATCGAGCCCGGCAAGGGCGGCGACCGTGGCAAGATGCTGGCCGCGCTCGACCGCTTCCGGCGCGAGGATCCGTCCTTGCGCCTGGAAAGCGATCCGCTCAGCGGCGAAACGGTGCTGTGGGGCATGGGCGAACTGCATCTGGACGTGGTGCTGGAACGCGTGCGCCGCGAAACCGGGGTCGAAGTGACGGTTGGCGCGCCACAGGTGGCGTATCGCGAAACCATCGCCGGGCCGGCAGTGGAACTGGAAGGCAAAGTGTCGAAGCAAAACGGCGGCAGCGGGCAGTATGCACGGGTCGTCTTGCGGGTGGAACCGTTCGATGGCGTGTTTGCCTTCGAAAATGCGATCAAGGGCGGCGTGGTGCCTGCGAACTTCGTTCCGGCCATCGAAAAAGGCGTGCGCCAGGCGCTGGCGCAAGGTCCTCTCGGCTATCCGGTGACGGGCGTCAGGGTAACCCTGCTCGATGGTGATTACCACACCGTCGACAGCAACGACATGGCGTTCACGGTGGCGGCCAAGGAAGGTACGCTGGCTGGTCTGAAGCGAGCGCATCCTTTGATGCTGGAACCTGTCATGACGGTCAATGTCGACGCGCCGGCGGTCAATGCCGGCGACGTCATCGGCGACCTGCAGCGCCGCGGCGGCCGGGTGCTCGGCATCGAGGAGCAGCTTGGGCGCGTTGACGTGGTGGCCGACGTGCCGCTGGCGAACCTGTTCGGTCACACGACCAGTTTGCGGTCGCTGACGCAGGGACGTGCGTTCGCCAGCGCGGTGTATGCACGGCACGCGCCGCGCATGCAAGGTCGCAGCGAGGCGATGGCCGCGTAATCACGTTATAAAGTAGTCCGGGGCCGGAAAGCGATTTCCGGCCCTTTTTTGCCTGCCGCACGCAAGAGATGGTGTTGGAGATGGCGTCACGCCAGCGGATAGTGCACCACGTGCGCCTCGGTCGGCAGCGGCACCTCCCATTTGAACAGCATGCGCTCGATCGCCTTGTTCGACAGGCTGGTATCGCGCTGGGTATTGCGCTTGAAGATCACCTGCGGCGGCTGTTCCAGGTACACCAGCTCAACCTCGGCGTCGTAGGCATACAGCAGGTCGAGCGTCTTCTTGCGCATCTGCGCGCTCAGGTGGGTGGTATTCCACACGAACGGCGCTTTTTCGCGCAGCATCTCCTTGGCGAAATCGACCGCCCGGTGCGCGACCGCGCCTTCGTTGGCGCCGTGACGCAGCCCGAGCTCTTCGCGCGCGTCGTCGATCGACACCACCGGCAAACGCGCCCGGTTGGCCGCCACCCAGTGGTTCTTGCCCGACGCCGGCAAGCCCGACATGACCGTCACGCGCGAACCGGCGTTCTGGTGATGCACGAAACCGGGCGCAATGCCGGCCCCGCGCATGTACGACAGGCGCGTATGCGCATCGGCGAACGCCTTGGGCGCGCCGTAGCAGCCTTCATCGCGCGCCATCTCGCGAAACAGTTCGATGTCGACCAGGCAGTCGTCCTTCTTCTCGTACCAGCGCCCTTCCATGTCGGCCTGCGCCATCGCCGACAGCAAGCGCAGGTCCAGTTCGTGCGACAGCTTGCGGATCAAGAATTCGGCCGGCTGGCCGTTCTTGTTCCCGCCCAGCGCAAAAAACGGCAGCTGGTGCACGGTGATGATGCGGCACAGATGCTCGCGCAGCGCGAACGGCACGCCCGCATGCCAGCACAGGATGCGCGCGTCGATCGCGCCGCGCTTCGAATGCCCCGGCTGCCCGATGCGCCCGCTGTCAGGATCGATCACCGTGGTGGCCGGCTTGGCGATGTCGTGCAGCAGCGCCGCATAGAACAGGATGAAGCGTTCCTCGTCGCTGCCGTCGATGTAGTCGCCACCGCGCGTCAAGGCCTCGATGACCATGCGCGTGTGAATCCAGACGTCGCCTTCGGCGTGGTAGTACGGGTCCTGCGGCGTCGAGGCCAGTAAAGCCAGCGCGGGGATCGCATGCAGGAACCAGGCCCAGTCGGGCGCCTGGCCGGGCGCCGGTACGTGCGCGGCCATGGCCTTGTAAGTCAGTTTGTCCATCATGTGGCTCCTTCGGTGACCAGGCCCAGGTCTTCCCATGTCGTCGTCAGGCGCGGTGCGTAGATATCGACCCCGGGCGCGAGCTGGTTCGGCACGTAGGGCTGCTGCGAGTGATGCATCTTCGCGTCCAGGATCGCCTGCACGAAGTCGCCGCGCACCCATTTGTAGCGCGCCGTGACCACGCCGTCTTCTTCGACCTTGATGTACAGGCCTTCGGCCAGGTCGGACTTGTCGGCCTGGGCCCAGCATGTGGCCAGGTCCAGGCCTTCGCGTGCGACCGTCGCCTCGAAGTCGTGGCGCCAGCGATCGGACTTGGCCAGCGAACAGCGGATCAACGCCTTCAGGTCGGCCAGCCTTGGCGGCGCAACGCCGGCGTACAGCACCGGCACCGCCAGCACGGGTGCGTCGCCCAGCAGGGCCGCGCGCGCGGCGGTCGACAGGAATACCGCCTTGTGGCGGTCGTAGATGTCGAATTCGCAGAACAGATGCGGCAAGCGGTTGTAGAAGACGCTGTGCTTCTTGCCCATCCACTCGCCGTACATGACGTAGCGGTCGCCCAGGCGTTCGAGCAGCGCGCTTTCGTGGGCGGCGGCCCAGCGCTTGAAGATGCTGAACTGGCGTTCGCGCCCACCGCCGGCCAGGTAGTGGCCGCGGCTTTGCAGCAGCAGTTCGGCGCCTTCGGAAAAGCTCAGGCCCGCATTGGCGCCGTCGAGTTTTTCTTCGACGACGATGGTACGGCCGGCCAGCGAGGCATAGGCCGCGCGCGGATCGCGGCGCTTGTGCGGCTTGCCGAAACCGTCGTCGCCCTGCTGCAGCTGCGAGCCTTCCAGGTGGCGGGTGGACGGGTATTTATGTAATTCCAGATTGTGGACGAAGTTCGTCATGAGGCGCTCCATGTTGTAGACGGGAGCTGACGACGAAAGGAGAACTACGCCACGATAGCAAGGTCGTGGGAAAGCGGTATGCACAGCCTGCCGGGCGCCAGCTAAAGCTGCACCCCGCGCGGGTCAATCCGATATCGTCAGCAGATAGGTTGGCTGTGTACAGGCACGTCAGGTTCTCGATTCAGTAATGCGTTATTTTGCGAAGGCACGGAGTCTACCCCGCCTTTTACACGGATGTAAAGAAGAATGTGAACGCGCGGCGCCGGCTATCGCGCATCGAGGCCAGCGCAGGCGCCGCGCGCGGTCAATGCTGGTACGCGCCGATGTCGTAGCCGGAAAACACCGTGCGCGGCCGGCCGTTGAAGTCGGTGACGGCGGCATGCTGCGGCGTGGCGCGCCCGATCGCCGGCGAACTGGCGCTCAGGCTAAAGTTCGGCAAGGCCACATGGGTGTCGCCGACGAACAGCGGCGCCGAACTGACCGTGCCGCTGTGCGTCAGGCCGTTCTTCAGGCGCCAGTCGTAGGTGCTGTTCTTGTAGACCAGGTTATTGCGGTAGCTGTTGTTGCGGCCCGTGCGGCCCTGCTCCGAAATGCCCATCTTGTTGTCGTAGACGATGTTGTTGTACACCGCCGTATGATCGTTCGGGCCGGACGTGTGATAAAAGTCGCCGCCGCCGACGACGATGCCGGTGTTCGAGCCGGTCACGGTGTTGTTCGAGACGATCACGTCGCGCGCGTCGTGCCACAGGTGGATGCCCGCTTCGGCCACGCGGTACACCACGTTGTTCTTCACGCTGCCCGTGGTGCTCACGTAAATGCCCTGCACGAAGCGGCAGCCGGCCGGCCCGATGTCGTGCACCAGGTTGGCGATGACGTGCGACTGCACGCCGCGGTAGTAACCGTCCACGCCGATGCCGGCGCCGCCGGCGCTGCTGCAGCCGGCGTGCTGCGCGACGTGGTGCACATGGTTGCTGCGGATCGTGTCGTGCGAGCCGCCGTTGTAGATGCCGCTGGTCCAGCGCACGCCGTCGCGGTGGGCGCTGCCGTCGATGTCGAAGCCGACGATGTCGACGTAGTCGCCGCGGTTGTCCCAGGCGCTCCTGCTGGCCGAGCGGGCCGGCGGCACGATCTTGGCGCCCCAGCGTTCGGTGGACACGAAGGCAATGCGCGCGTCGGCCCGGCCGCTGGCGCTGGTGAAGATGCCGCCGCTGTAGGTGCCCGGCGCGACGTACACGGTCACACCGGGCGCCACCGCGCGCACGGCCCGCGCCAGGGTGCGGAAGGGGCGCGTGGCGCTGCCGGGATGGTTGTCGGACCCCTGCGGGGAAACGTACAGCGCGCTGCCCGGCCTGGCCGCGGCGCGCGCCTGCGCATCGTCGTCCCACGCCGCCGCATAGCCGGCCATGGCGAACGATTCCGGCGCCACGTCGGCCAAGTGCGCGTCTGCTTGCGCGGCGTCGGGGCCGTCGGCATCGGCCTGCCCGCCGCCGGCCGCGACGGGAGCGAGCGCAGCGACCGGAGCGACCGGATCTGGCGGCCTGGCCTGCTGCGGGACGGTTGCGCTGGCCGCCGTTTGCGCCTGGACCGGTGCGCGGTCGGACCCACCGCCGCCGCAGGCACCCAGTAACAACGCGAAACTGCTGCAGGCAAGTGTCACGGCTCGATGCTCCAAAGTGATCAAGGTAATCTTACTCATGCGACGTTCCTCTTCCAAAAGCGTGAATGGCTTGGTTTGAGGCTGCTCAAGCGGCAAGGTTCGGATTTTCTGCGAAGTTTTTTTTAGCAATAATTAGAGGCAATAATTTGAAGCAATAACCCAGGCGACGTCGCGTGCGGCTTGCCGTTCCGGCATCGTTTTGGATTATCGCAACAACTTGGGCGCTAAACGCGGCTGCAATATTGCCAAAGGAATACGCCAACAGTGCGCTGAATAGACAGTCTCCGGACAAGTGCGTATGCTTTCAGGAAAGGCGGGCCCGTCCCGGGAGACGCCGCGGCATCTGATTTTACCGACAGGAGCGCGTCCCGACTTGAACGTTCACGCTACATCCATCCGTCGCCCCACCCACGCCTTCCTGCGCCATCTCCGTTCACCGGCGACGGTCCGGCGATGACCCCGACGTCCCGCACCGACCGCGCGCACCAGCGCCGCTGGCTGGCGCCATTGCTCGCCGCGCTGTACCTGTTCGCCGGCACGGCGCTGGCGGCGGCGGGCGGCACGCAGCGCTGGGAAAAGCTGGCCACCCCGCTGTTCGAGCACATTGGCCTGGAGCAGGGCTTGCCGCACCCGGTATCGATGGCGCTGGCGCAGGACGGCGACGGCTTTATCTGGATCGGCACCCAGCGCGGCCTGGCGCGCTGGGACGGCTACCGCATGCTCTCGTTCCTGCATAACGCCGCCGACCAGTACTCGATTCCCGCCGATTTCATCCAGGCCCTGCACGTGGACCGGCGCGGGCGCCTGTGGGTCGGCACCGCCACCGGCGGGCTGGCCATGTACGACCGGGTGCGCGAGCGCTTCATCCGCTTTCCGGCCGGCGCGGCCGGCCTGGCCGATGCCGCCATCAACGCCATTGCCAGCGACGGCCTGGGCGGGGTCTGGGTCGGCACGCCGTCGGGCCTGGACTACATCGACCCGGCGCGCGCCGCCGTGCGCCACTACCGGGCCGACCCGGGCGTGCCCGGCGCCCTGCCCGACGCCCGCGTGCGCGCGCTGCACCTGGACCGCCAGGGCAACCTGTGGATCGGCACCAACAGCGGCCTGGCGCGGCGCGACGCGGTCAGCGGCCGCTTCGAGCCGGTGGCGGTGGGCGCGGTGGGCGAAAACGGCCCCGACGGCCCATGGCGCGACGCGGTGCTCTCGTTCGGCGAGAACAGCGGCGGCCAGATCGCTTTCGGCACGTTGAAAAGCGGCATCGGCGTGGTCGACCCCGGCGCCACGCGGGCGCGCCTGATGATCCTCGACGGCATCAGCGACGCCCATGCCAACATGGTGCTGGCCATTTCCGAGATCGTGCCGGGGCGCTGGTGGGCCAGCACCTACGGCGGCGGCATCATCGACATCGACGCCGGCAACGGGCGCGCGCGCCGCATCGTGCACCAGGCGGCGGTGCCGGCCAGCCTGGCCAACGACCGCGCGGCGGCGCTGCTGCGCGACCGCAGTGGGCTGATCTGGGTCAGCAACGAACGCAGCGTCGATTTTCACGACCCCAACAACCGCGCCATCGCCGCCGTCTTCGGCGCCAAGGATTTGCCGGAAGCGGCGGTCAGCGCCCTGATGACCGATTCCGGCGGGCGTGTCTGGCTCGGCCTGGCCGACCAGGGGGTGGACCTGATCGAGCCGGACGGCGCCCGCAGCGCCGCCCTGCGCCCCGATCCGGCGCGCCTGGACAGCGCCCTGCCCAACCGCATGCTGCTGGCGATGGCCGAAGCGAGCCCGCAGGAAGCCTGGATCGGCACCCAACTGGGCCTGTACCGCACCGCCGACCACGGCCGCAGCGTCGCGCGCATCGCGCTGCCCCAGGCGAACGCCTATCCGCGCATCGGCACCATCGTCCCGCAGGGCGGCCAGCTGTGGCTCGGCACCTTCGACGGCTTGCTGCGCTACGATCCGGCCGCCAACACGCTCGCCACCTACGCCAGCGGCCCCGGGGGGCTGACCGACAACCGCATCCAGGCCCTCATGGCGGACCCCGGCGGCGCGCTCTGGATCGGCACCCGCAACGGCTTGAACCGGCTCGACCCGGTCACCGGCAAGGTCGAGCAGATCCTCGCCAACCCGAGCAACGAGAGCGCCCTGTCGGACCCGGTGATCAGCGCACTGGCCATGGACGGACGCGGACGGCTGTGGGTGGCCACCCACGGCGGCGGCATCAACGTGCTGGAAATGCGCACGCCGCTCGGCGTGCCCGTGTTCCGGCGCCTGGGGCTGGCCGACGGCCTGCCCAGCAGCGCGGTGGCGGCCCTGCGCCTGGACCGCAGCGCGCGCATGTGGGCCGCCACCGGCAACGGCATCGCCGTCATCGACAGCGGCAGCCTGAAGGCACGTCCGCTGGCGCGCGCCGAGGGACTGGGCTTTCCGACCTACTTCATCGGCGCGGCCGCCGCCACGCCGGAAAACGACCTGCTGTTCGGTGCCACCGGCGGGCTGACGGTGGTGCACCCGGAGCGCCTGGCCAACTGGGAATACCGCCCGCCGCTGGCGATCAGTTCCCTGCGTACCGACGGCCACCCGGTGCCGGGCGCGCAGGTGCTGGCGCAGCGCGACAGCCGCCTGATCCTGCCGCCCGGGATCAAGGGCTTCGAGATCGAAGTGGCGGCCCTCGATTTTTCCGATGCCAAGCGCAACCGCTACGCCTTTCTGCTGGAGGGCTACGACCAGGCCTGGGTCGAGAACGACGCCAACCGGCGCGTGGCGGCCTACAGCAACCTGGCGCCGGGCAGCTACCGCCTGCGCGTGCGCGGCGCCAACCGCGATGGCGTGTGGGCCGACGAAGAACTGTCGATCCGGGTGCGCGTGCTGCCGGCCTGGCACCAGACCTGGTGGGCTTACCTGGCGTACGCGCTGGCCGCGCTGGCGGCCATGTATGGGCTGTACCGCTGGCGCATCCGCCAGTTGGAGCGCAGCCGCGCGGCGCTGCAGGCGCTGGTCTATTCGCGCACCCAGCACCTGGAAAAACTCAACGCCATCGTCAAGTCGATCAACGAGCAGCTCGACTTCGACGCGCTGCTGCAGACCATCCTGCGCGAATCGATGTTCATCAAGGGCATCGACGCCGCCTGGGCGCTGGTGCGCGAGGCCGATACCGACACCCTGACCGTGCGCGCCGTCTGGGACCGCGACGGCGGCGTGCCGGTCGAAGAACGGATCGAGCTGGGCGAGGCCCAGGCGCGCTATGTCGACGCGGCCGAGATGATCACCGCCGACATTTACCTCACCCGCGCCGGCGCCAGGGGTGGCAACCCGGCGCTCCACGCCGGCCACGCGCAACTGGCGGTGCGCATCTGCATCGAGCACCGCGTCGAAGGCTTTCTGGTGTTCGAAAACCGCGCGCCGCAGGTGCCGCTGCAGGACGGCGACCTGGAACTGCTCAAGGCGCTCAAGGAGCCGTTCGTGTCGGCCTTCCAGAAAGCCAACGCGCTGCGCCTGATCGAACAGGCGCGCGCCCGGGCCGAAGCGGCCACGCGCGCCAAGAGCGAGTTCCTGGCCAATATCAGCCACGAAATCCGCACGCCGATGAACGCCATCCTCGGTTTCGCGGGCCTGGGCACGCACCTGGAACTGGCGGCCAAGCCGCGCGACTACTTCCGCAAGATCGCCCGCGCCGGCAACAACCTGCTCGACATCATCAACGACATCCTCGATTTTTCCAAGATCGAAGCGGGCAAGCTGGAACTGGAAGTGGTGCCGTTCGACCTGCCCGACACCTTGACCAATATCGTCGACCTGTTCGCCTGGCGCGCCGCCGAAAAGGAACTCGAACTGGTGATCTGGGCCGCGCCGGACGTGCCGCAGATCCTGATGGGCGACCCGCTGCGGCTCGGCCAGGTGCTCATCAACCTGGTCGGCAACGCGCTCAAGTTCACCGCGCACGGCCACATCCAGCTGCGCGTGGAACGCGATACGGACTGGGACCGGGACCGGCGCGGCGACGCCACGCAGGTGCGCCTGTGCTTTTCGGTGGAAGACTCCGGGGTCGGCATCAGCGCCGAGCAGCAGGAGCGATTGTTCCAGGCCTTCGCCCAGGCCGACGCCAGCACCACCCGCATCTACGGCGGGACCGGCCTGGGACTGGCGATTTCGCAGCAGCTGGTGCGCAAGATGGGCGGCGAAATCAAGGTTGACAGCGAACTTGGCGCGGGCAGCCGCTTCCACTTCACGCTGATCCTGAACGTGGCGCCGGCGCAGGGCGTGGCGCGCCTGCAGGCCGGCGCCGGGGCGCGCGGCAAGAAGGTGCTGGTGGTGGACGACAGCGCGCCCACGCGCGAAATGCTCGAACTCCAGCTGCGCAGCTTCGGCTTCGACGCCAGCGCGGTCGGCTCGGGCGCGGCGGCCCTGTTCGCGCTGCAGCTCGACGCCTACGACCTGGTGCTGATGGACTGGAACATGCCCGACATGGACGGCCTGGAAACGGCGCGCCGCATCAAGGACGACCCGACCCTGGCCGCGATCCCGTCGATCATCATGGTCACGGCGTTTGCGCGCGACCATATCAAGGCGGCGGCCGAGGAAGCCGGGATCGGCGCCTTTCTGGTCAAGCCGGTGACGGCGTCGCAACTGCTCGACAGCGTGCTGGCGACCATGGGCTTCGACGCCGCCGTGCCGTCGCGCGATGCGGCGCCGTTCCCGTCGCAGGCGGCCGAGCACATTGCGGGCGCGCGCGTGCTGGTGGTGGACGACAACCTGGTCAACCAGCAGGTGGCCAGCGAAATCCTGCGCCGCGCCGGCGTGCATGTGGACCTGGCGGGCAACGGGGTCGATGCGGTGCGCCTGGTCGACCAGGGCGAATACGACGCGGTGCTGATGGATATCCAGATGCCGGAAATGGACGGCTACCAGGCCAGCGCGCGCATCCGCGCCAACCCGCGCCACGCCGACCTGCCGATCATCGCCATGACGGCGCACGCGGTGGCCGGCTACCGCGACAGCTGCCTGGCGATGGGCATGAACGATTACCTGTCCAAGCCGATCGAGCCGGCCATCCTGTATACCGTGCTGGCCGGATGGATCGGCCCCGATTCCACGCGCGTGGCGGCGCCGGCCGGCCCCGAGCCGGCCGCTGGCGACGAGGTGCCGGCCCACCTGCCCGGCATCGACGTCGAGGCCGCCATGGCGCGCCTGGGCCACAACGGCCCGCTGCTCACGCGCTTGCTGGCCATGTTCGCCAAGGACTTCGGCGCCAGCCGCGCCGCCATCGAACAGGCAATCGGCAGCGGAGAACTTGAACAGGCGGGACTGATGGTCCACAAGATCAAGGGCGCGGCCGGCAACCTGTCGGCGCAAGGCCTGTACCGCGCCGCCGGCGAGCTGGAAGAGCGCCTGATGGCGCGCGATAGTGCTGCCGCCGCGCAATTGTTACCAGCGTTTATGCAACTATTTGACGAAGTGATGGATGGTGCCAACAAGGATGAAAATAATACATAGCTATGCTCACTAAACCTTGATACTGATCAATAATTGTCCTACGATGGTTGGGTGCTTCTCCTACGTGACTCGTCTTTCTCCTACACGAAAAGGTCCCCCATCATGACTACTCACCTGCATAGCGATCTCGACTCCCTGCTGCACAAATTGTCCAGCGACGACGTCTTCCGCGCGCGACTGCTGGGTGACCCGGTAGCGGCTTTGGGCAGCCTCGGCATTGCGCTGGCGCCGGGACAGATTCCATCGCAACGTTGCCTGCCTGCCAAGGATGCGATCGCGCTCGACCGCATGGCCTTCATGTCCAAGCTCGACAGCGCCGCCGGCGCGATTCCCTTCTTTTTATCGGGCACCGCGTAAGCGGCCGTCACTGTTCAAAGCGTAATTCCAAGGTAGTCTGCCCGGCGGCTGCAACACCGCAGCCGCACACCGCCACCACCGCGTCGGACAAGGGATCGAGTCCGAACGCGCGTTCGATCACCTTCTCGTTCACCGCCGCCGTCACAAAAGCCGGCATGCCCGCTTCGGTGGCCAGCAGATAGAACGTTTGCGACAAGTGACCGGCGTCGAGCATCAGGGCGCGGTAGGCCTTGGCATGGTTGCGGTACTTCCAGAAGTTGCGCGCCACCCGCGCCGCCATCACCACCATCACCGGGGCGTCGACGAACCAGTGCTGGTCCGCCACAAACTGGCGCATGAGTTCGCGCGCGGCGGCGGGCTCGAGCGAGGCCATCGGTTCGAGCGCGTGGCGCACGGCATGGTAGTGGTACAGCCCGGGCGCCACGCCCGGCACGCGCTGCACCAGCACGTACGCTTCGGTCGGATGCAGGCCCCCGGCAGACGGGCTGGTTTTCTTGAACACCAGCGCTTCCTGCGCCACCATGCGTTCGGCCTGGACGCCGAAGGTGCGTTGCAGCAGGCGCGCCAGCACGTCGAGCGGCAGTGGCGCGTCGGGATCGTAATTGCGGCCGGTATAGCGTTGCAGGAGCTGGGCGTCGAGCGGCCCCTGCTGCGCGGCCGGCAGTGCGATGGCGCCCTCGCCGTCGCCGCGCCCGACGGCTGGCTCGGGCGGCGTGCCGTAGGACTGGACCAGTTCCTCGAAGCTGGGGAAGTGCATGCCCTTGTCGACCTCCATGCCGTCCCAGCGGCTGAACATGTGGGCGGCGGCCGAGAGCGGGCGCCAGTGGCCGGCGCGCAGCACGGCGTCGCGTTCGCGCGCGGGGTTGTTGCCGCTGCCGGTGTCGTCGCTGCTGCCGTCGTCGAGCAGCAGGCCGAGCGCGAGCAGGCTGTCGACCATGGCGGCGCCGAGCTGGCCGTCGGCGTCAACGCGTTCGGTCCAGGCGGTCTGGCCGATGGCGCCGAGGGCGGCCACCTGGGCGCCGTCGATGGTCGTTTCGCGGTCCAGGTGCGGCGCCAGCGCCACCCAGCGCAGCGTCGCGCTGAGCGCTCCGGCGCCCGAGAACAAAGCCGCCCAGTCGATGCCAAGGTCTTCGCGCGGTTCGATGAACAGCACTGCACAACGCCGTATTTTCATAAGGTCCGCCCTGGTCGAGGCCGGACGCTGCCCGGCTGGATGAGTGCTGGTATGCACAAGCATCATAGCCTGTGCGCGGCCTTGGCGCACGTCATTTGCGACCGTCATTGTCCGGTTATGGCTGTTACAAAAGTAGTACTATTGCTCAGTCATCAGCTTGTCATTTCCACCACCTAGAATGGCGCGTTTCAACTCGGAGGCTTTGTAATGGCAATCAAAAGGAATCTGGCAGCGCTCTGCGCGGCAACCCTGGCGCTCGGCGCATGCAACAGCAACGACCCGGTCGTCCTCAACACCCTCGACGGCAAGGCGCCGCTGGTGGTGGCGCACCGCGGCGCCGGCGGCTACCTGCCCGAAGAAACCGTCGAAGCCTACGCCATGGCCATCGAGCAAGGCGCCGACGCGATCGAGCCGGACGTGGTCTCGACCAAGGATGGCGTGCTGATCGCGCGCCACGATCCGAACCTGGTCTACAGCACCGACGTCGCCTCGCATCCGGAGTTCGCCAGCCGCAAGCGCAAGATGAGCGTGGACGGCCTGGTCGAGGAAGGCTGGTTCGCCGGCGACTTCACCCTGGCCGAAATCAAGACCCTGGGCGGCATTTCCACCGACGC
Source organism: Telluria sp. (assembly GCA_036386755.1). Classification (GTDB taxonomy): domain Bacteria; phylum Pseudomonadota; class Gammaproteobacteria; order Burkholderiales; family Burkholderiaceae_D; genus Telluria_A. Next base: position 3,708 of record DASVVC010000145.1, on the reverse strand, counting down.
CGAGCGGCCGCAGCAGTTCAACGGGCGCTACAAGATCGCGACGATCCAGGAAATCGTCGACATGATCAAGAAGAGCGGCCGCAACATCATCATGTATCCGGAAACCAAGAACCCGACCTTCCACCGCGAAGCGGGCCTGCCGCTCGAAGACAAGCTCTTGACCCTGCTCACCGCCGCCGGCTGGAACAGCCGCACCGCGCCGGTGTTCGTGCAATCGTTCGAGCCGGGCAGCCTGAAGTACATGCGCGGCAAGGGTTCGACCGTGCGCATGGTGCAACTGATCGACGCCGACGATGTCGACCTGAAAACCGGCGCCCTCACCTACGCCGCGCCATTCGACCGTCCGTACGACTGGGCCGTGGCGGGCGACAAGCGCCTGTTCAGCGCCATGGTCACGCCGGCCGGGCTGGCCGAGATCAAGACCTACGCCGACGCCATCGGCCCGTGGAAGCGCTATATCGTCAGCAGCAAGGGCACGCTTGGTGCCGACGGCAAGCTGGTCGACGTCAATGGCGACGGCAAGGTCAACGAGGCCGATACCACGACCACCGCGCCGACCACCCTGGTGGCCGACGCCCACAAGGCCGGCCTGCTGGTCCATCCCTACACCTTCCGCAACGAAAAACGCCGCCTGGCGCTCGACTACAAGGGCGACCCGAAGCTCGAATACAAGCAGTTCTACGCGCTCGGCGTGGACGGCGTGTTTGCGGACTTCGCCGATACGGCGCTGGCCGCGCGCGCCGATTACCTGAAAGAGATCGGCTACTAGGGCGTCAGCGGCCGCTGTTGTCTAATTGGCATCGGGAGCGAGCGGCACCTCTGCCGCATGGCCCCGCATCTTTCAAGGACCCGATGCACAATTTTCGATACCTGTTGGCGCCGCTTGCGGCGTGTTTGCTGCTCAGCGGTTGCCTGATGAATTCCACCCGACCCCTGCCGACCGGGGGGACGCCCAACTTCTGGCGTGCGGTCGTGGTCTACGGCATTGGCGTGGAGGGCAAGCGGGACGCACGGCGGCTAGACGCCGATCTCCAGGAATACAGCCTAACGAACCAGGCCATCACCGGCGGCTGCTTTTTTTATAACCGGACCGAAGCAAGTATTCCATCGGTGCCGGGGCCGGTGCAGTATGTCGCGTTCGACGTTCCGGCCGGCAGCTATACCTACAACAGCCTCTACGGCGAGCCGCGCGGCATGGCGACGGCCTTCATCGCCCCGGCCGGACGCACCGTCTATCTCGGCGACTTCATCTACACGCGTGACAATCGCATGGAATTGCGGCGCGACCTGAAGGCGTTCGAGCAGGCCCGCAAACAGGCGCTGCCCGACCTGAAAGACGAGGTTCTGCTTGCGGAGTCACGAACGGTCAAGCAACCCATCATGTTTTTGTGTGCGCCCTGAACCGCGTCGTGGCGGTGCCGCCATCATTTAAATAACATACAGACAACATCGAAGGCGCTGAAACGATGCTTTGGCCCGCGCTGCGGAAAACCGCTTGCTCGCAGGCGCGCCAGCCGGCGCGGCAGGCCTCACACCACGCCAGTTCGGTGGTGTCTTACACTAGCGGGATCCGACAACCATCGACCGTTTGTTGCGCTGACGCTACCTTTTTTATAACTTTTCCGGCAACAGTTATGTCATCAGGTACGTGTTCGATTAAGATGGTCGGATTTTTACTGTCTGGAAACTAAAATGATCGTCGGCAAACGAAGCTTCCGCCTTGGCGCCATTGCGCTGGCGCTTGTGGTCTGGCTTCCCCACGGTGCGGCCAGCGCGGCGGCTCCAGCAGCGCCAGCGGCCGCCGCCCCGGCGCTGAACGGCATCGCGGCCGAGCTGCGCACGCTGGCGATCAGCGCCGCGGCGGTGCCGACGCGCGGCTCGCGCCCCTACGACGAGCGCGACTGGCTGGCCCGTTTCTATGTGCCGCGCGCCTACGCGCCGGTCTGGCAGGACCGCGGCTACAAGCAGGCCAGCGCGGCCTTGTCGCTGCTGCAAAACGCCGGCGTGCACGGCCTCTCGCCAGCCGAATACGACGTCGATGGCCTGGCGCGCCAGCTGGCCGATCCGGCCCAGCGCACCAGCGCCCGCTTCGACGCCGGTATGACGCAAGCCATGCTGCACTACCTGGCCGATCTGCGCGTGGGCCGCGTCAAGTCCGAATACCACACCACCCTGCCCGATCCGCGCCTGGCCAAGACCGATCCGGTCGAGCAGCTGCGCGCCGCGCTGCTGGGCCAGCGCCTGGAACAGGCCGTGGCCGCGTCCGAACCGCGCATTCCGCTGTACCGGCGCGTGATGGCGACCCTGGCGACCTACCGCAAGCTGGCCGAGCAGCCGTTTACGGCGCTGCCGCCGCTGCCGGACGGCGTCAAGAAGCTCGAACCGGGTGCGCCATACGCCGGCGCGGCCGTGCTGCGCGCGCGCCTGGTGCAGCTCGGCGACCTGAGCGCCGCCGCCCCGGCCGTGCCGGCCGCCAAGGCCGGCATCTATACCGAGGCACTGGCCGACGGCGTCAAGCATTTCCAGGCGCGCCACGCGCTCAACGACGATGGCGTGATCGGCGCCGGCACCCTGGCCGCGCTGAACGTGCCGCTCACGCGCCGCGTGCGCCAGCTCGAACTGGGCCTGGAGCGCCTGCGCTGGCTGCCCGACTTCCCGGACGGGCGCCTGATTGCCGTCAACCTGCCCTCGTTTCGCCTGTGGGCGCTGGAACTGGGTCCGAATGCGAAAAATCCGCTGATCGAGATGCGCGTGATCGTCGGCGCGTCGGCCAAGACGCCGACCCCGCTGTTCGTCGGCTCGATGCGCTATGTGGAATTCAACCCGTACTGGAACGTGCCGCGCAGTATCGAAAAAGGCGAAATCATTCCCAAGCTGGCGCGCGATCCGGGCTACCTGGGCAAGAACGAGATGGAATTGGTGCCGCTGGGCGGCGGTGCGCCGGTGACGGCGGTCGACGCGGCCACGCTGGACGGCCTGCGCGCCGGGCAGTATCGCGTGCGCCAGCGGCCGGGCCCGCGCAACGCGCTCGGCGCGATCAAATTTGCCATGCCCAATTCCGACAATATCTACCTGCACTCGACCTCGGCGCAGAGTTTGTTCAAGCGCGGCCGGCGCGACCTGAGCCACGGCTGCATCCGGGTCGAAAACCCGCTCGGCCTGGCCAAGTTCGTGTTCGGCGACCAGCCGCAGATGACCCCGGCCGTCATCGAGACGCTGATGAAGCCGGCGCCGATGAAAACCGTCGGCATCAAGACGCCGATTCCGGTCGTGCTGTTCTATTCGACGGCGGTGACCGACCGCGAAGGCCTGGCACTGTTTCCGGAAGACGTGTACAAACGCGATCCGGCGCTGGAAAAGCTGTTAAAGGTCCGCAGCGACGCTATTGCGCAGGTGCACTGACCACGCGCTTGAGGCGCTGCCCGTGGATGCCCCACTGGCAGTCGTCGCCATCGACGCGGCCGGTGATGACCCAGCCGGTGCCGATTTTCTGGACACCGACCTCGCCGCCAATCTCGGCGGCGAGTTTTTCGGCCCACATGCTGGCCGAACCTTTTCCCTTGAACAGTTCATTTCCTTCAAAGATTACCGTGGCATCGAACACGGGCATCGCAAATACGGTTGTCATTTTTTCTTGATCACTTCAGTTGGTTAACGTCGTTACCGCGCAGGCGGGAACCCAATTTATATGTGCTATAGGTATAGCCA
>DASVVC010000144.1:0-36472 GCA_036386755.1 Telluria sp. | reverse complement strand
CTGCTTAACGTCGGCAAAGTGAAGAAGGTAGCGTTGGTAGCATGCATGCGCAAACTTCTGACAACCATGAACGCGATGGTGCAAAACAACACACCTTGGTCGGCAACTGCCTGAAATCGATCAAGACAGTTGCTGACCCCTACGCGCCAAAAGCGCTGTATAATCGCCGGTTGCAGTATTTAACCCCTGGCAAGTGAGCGGCAATCGGGTCACGAGGCAAGACGACCGACGAAGTGCAGTTTGGCTACCAAACTAACCGAGGCAAGACCATGCGTAAAGATATCCATCCAGAATACCGCGACGTTGTATTCCACGACCTGTCGTGCGATTTCAAATTCGTTACCCGTTCGACCATCCAGACCCGCGAAAAAATCACCCACGAGGGCGCTGAATACCCACTGGTGAAGATCGAGGTCTCGGCTGAATCGCACCCGTTCTACACCGGCAAGCACAAAATCGTCGACACCGCTGGTCGCGTCGAGAAATTCCGTCAGAAATTTGGCGCCGTCGGCTCCAAAACCGCAGTTGCAAACGGCTAAGTTTTTGCCATGCAGTCCTAAAAAGCAGCCCCGGCTGCTTTTTTTTCGTTGATACTATGCCTTTTCCCCATCCCCGATGCCGCCTTTGTCGATGAAACCCGTCCGTCTTTCCGCTGCCGCCACCCTCGCCCTGCCGCGCTGGGCCTTGTTCGCGCTGGGCCTGCTGTACATCCTGCCAGGCCTGATCGGGCGTGCTGACTGGAAAGATGACGCCGGCAGTTTCGGCATCATGTGGACCATGGCCCACGGCGGCCTGGCCGACTGGCTGTTGCCCAATATCGCCGGCATGCGGGTGCCGGACGACGGCCCGCTGGCCTTCTGGCTGGGTGCGCTGTGCATCAAGCTGTTCGGTACGCTGATGGGCGACATGATGGCGGCGCGCATGTCGACCATCGGCATCTTTTTGGCCGGCACGGCCTCGGTCTGGTGGACCGCCTTCCACCTGGGGCGGCGCCAGGATGCGCAGCCGCTGCGCCTGGCCTTCGGCGGCCAGCCCGAGCCGGACGACTATGGCCGCACCCTGGCCGACACCGCCGCGCTGATCTATCTCGGCTGCCTGGGCCTGCTGATGTTCAGCCACGAAACGCTGGCCGTCACCCTGCAGGGCGGCCTGGTCGCCTACTTCCTGTACCGCGCGGTGCGCTACGTGGAAGCGCAGACCGTGCGCAATGCCGTGCTGATCGGCCTGTCGCTGGGCGCGCTGGTGCTCACGCGCGGCCTCCTGACCCCGATCACCCTGCTGCTGGCGCTGTTCGCGTGCACGCGCTTCTTGTCGGTGCCCTTGATGTCGACCTTGCGCCACCTGGGCCTGGCCGTGCTGACGGCGAGCGCGATCGCCATGCTCTGGGTGCTGCCGGCCGTGCTGGTGCAGCCCTACGGTTTGAACCCGGTGAGCGGCTGGCTGGCCTGGACCGCGAGCCAGATCGGCCTGCCTAGCTGGGTCTCGATCAAGACCTTCTTCCGGGTCGGAATTTGGTTCTTCTGGCCGGCCTGGCCGTTCGCCGGCTGGGCCATTTACGCGTGGCGCCGCCAGGACCACCTGCTGCACATCGTGCTGCCGCTGTTTTTCGTCGGCGCGCTCACCCTGCTGATCCTGTGCGATCCGCTGCCGGAAAACGGCGACCTGCTCAAGCTGCTGCCGCCGCTGGCCATCATGGCCGCGTTCGGGCTGCCGACCATGAAGCGCGGCGCCATCAACGCCATCGACTGGTTCTCGGTGATGGTGCTGACCATGCTGGGCGCGATCGTGTGGCTGTTCTGGATCGCCAAGCTGACCGGCTGGCCGGCGCAGCTGGCCAAGAACGCGCTCAAGCTGCTGCCGGGCTTCCGGCCGGAAGTCGAGGTGCTGGCGTTCGTGGTGGCGCTTGGGGCCACCATCGGCTGGATCGCGCTGGTCCACTGGCGCATTTCGCGCCAGCCGGCGGTTCTGTGGCGCGCCGTGGTGCTGTCTTCGGGCGGCCTGATTTTGCTGTGGGTGCTGCTCATGACCTTGTTCCTGCCCGACTTCAATTACAGCAAGAGCTACGCCGTCGTGGCGCGCCAGATCGCCGGCTCGCTGCCGGCCGGTTCCGGCTGCATCACTTCGAACGTGGGGGCGCCGCAGCGCGCGTCGCTGGCGTTTTACGGCAAGCTGCCGTTCGATAAAATCGGCGCCGGCAAGTGCGACCTGATCCTGCTGCAGGACAGCGTGAAAGTGCACGACGAGCGCGAGCTGGCCAAGCCGCCGCCGGGCGCCGAGTGGCGCCTGCTGTGGGAAGGCCGGCGCGCCGCCGACCGCGACGAGCGCTTCCGCCTGTACCAGCGCGCGCCCTGAGTTCCACGCCGCTTGCATGTCGTCGAACACCGCCGGCCCTGACGTCCACCAGGGTCAGGCGGCAGCGGCGAACACCTCTTTCAGCCAGCCGGCAAAGGTGCGCACCCGCGCCGACAGCTGCCGGTTGTGCGGATAGAGCACGCTGACCGGCATCGGCCGCGGCGCCATGCCGGGCAGGACCTCCTTGAGCGCGCCGTCGGCCAGGTACTGCGCCACGCCGTAGCGCGGCACCTGCACCAGCCCCAGGCCCGCCAGGCAGGCGCCCTTGTACATCTCCGCCCCCGTCACCGACACCTGCGCCGGCAGCTCGACCACCCGCGATTGCCCGTCCACGGTGAAGTCGAACGGGTACGGTTTACCCGTCACCGTCGACAGGTAATCGACCGCCTTGTGGCCGGACAAATCGGCCAGGGTGCGCGGCTCGCCGTGGCGCGCCAGGTAGGCGGGACTGGCCACCGTCACCTGCTCGAGCAGGGCCACGCGGCGCGCGACCATCGTCGAATCCTGCAGTTCGCCCGCGCGCAGCACGCAATCGACGCCTTCGCGCACCAGGTCGACCAGGCGGTCGCCTTCGCCGATCTGCAGTTCGATGTCCGGATAGCGCTGCAAAAAAACCGGCAGCGCGGGCAGCACGAAGTGGCGCGCCAGGGTCGCCTGCAGGTTCACCCGCAGCAGGCCCTTGGGCGCGGCGCTGCGAAAGGCGCCTTCGGCTTCCTCCATGTCGGCCAGCAGCCGCACGCAGCGCCGGTAGTGCGCTTCGCCGTCGAGCGTGGGCGCGACCTGGCGCGTGGTGCGCTCCAGCAGGCGCGTGCCTAAGCGCGCTTCGAGCCGCTGGAGCGCATTGGTCACGGTGGCGCGGGGCAGCTGCAGATCGTCGGCAGCCGCCGTAAAACTGCGCCGCTCCAGGATGCGAACGAATATGCGCATGTCGTCGAAACGGTCCATTTGTGCCTCTTTGTTGTAGCTTCTCGAATAGTGATGGCAAGTTTAACCCGATTATCCCGGGGCCGAACTGGGTCATCATGCAAGCACCTAACCAACACGGAGAACAGCATGAACCAAACGGACAACACCAAAGTAGCCATCGTGACCGGCGCCTCGCGCGGCATCGGCGCCGTGATCGCGCAGCGCCTGGCCGGCGACGGCTTCGCGGTCGCCGTCAACTACGCCAGCCGCGCCGGCGAGGCGGGCGCGCTGGTGGCAGCCTTGCAGGCGCAGGGCGCGCGGGCGATCGCGGTGCAGGGCGATGTATCGAAACCGGAGGACGCGCGGCGCCTGTTCGAGGAAACCGAGCAGGCATTCGGCAAGGTCGACGTCTTGGTCAACAACGCCGGCATCATGGCGGCGGTGCCGCTTGTCGATGCGACCGACGAGCAGTTCGAACGCCACTTCACGGTCAATACCAAGGGCACCTTCAATATGTTGCGCGAAGCGGGCCAGCGCCTGCGCCAGGGCGGCCGCATCATCAATTTTTCGACCACGGCGCTGGCGCTCAACATGCCGGGATACGCGATCTACAACGGCAGCAAGGCGGCGGTGGAAGCGTTCACCCGCGTCTTCGCCAAGGAGCTGCGCGGACGCGACATCACCGTCAACGCGGTCGCGCCGGGACCGGTGGAGACCGAGCTGTTTTTGCATGGGAAAAGCGACGCGCTGGTCGCCCAGCTTGCCAGCATGGCGCCGCTCGGACGCCTCGGCCAGCCGGATGATATCGCCAGGGTGGTGAGCTTTTTGGCCGGGCCCGACGGCGGCTGGGTCAACGGCCAGGTCCTGCGCGCCAACGGCGGCGTGGCGTAATAGTAAGCGCGCGCTTACGCGCTACAGCGCCGCATCAGCCACTCGGCAGGGCCAAGCGCGAAGCGCCGGCGCCATAGGTGCGCGCACAGCACCGCGCCGGCCGAGAAGAGCAGCGCGCTGCCGAGCGCAAAGGCGAGCGTGCGCCCCTCCAGCAGGCCAAGCGCGTCGAGCACGCCCATGCCGACGACGACGTGGGCGATATAGAGCGTGAGCGCGAGCTGGCCGGTATGCACCAGGGGCATGAGCAGCCACGTGCCGGGCCAGCGCCGGCCGATCCAGACGCAGGCCGCGATCACGGCCAATGCGTCACCGGCGGCGGCGATCCAGTACAGCGGCAGCGGCGGCAGCGGGCCGGATGACCACAGGTGCGCCCACACCCCGGTGCCAGGCGCGGCAACCAGGGCGCCAATCAACATCGCCGATTCGGCCGCGATGCCCATCACAAGGCCGGTGATGAAGATCCGGTGCAGCACGGCGGGCGATTGCATGTCGAGGCGGCCGGCGGCCATGCCCAGCAACAGGAAGCCGGCCCACGGGAATACCGGGTGAAAGCCGTTGAAAAACAGGTTGCGCGCAAAGCCGGCCGGCGTCCAGAAACCGGTGTAGGCCAGCGTTTCCCAATTCCAGCCGGCGCCGTAGTCGAGGTTCGCGGCGAGCAGGACGAAACCGGCCACCATGGCGACGGCGGCGGCAACCAATGCGCCGCTGCGCCACGACAGCGCGGCCGCGCCGATGATCATGTAGGCGCCGTAATAGTGGAGGATGTCGGCCGGCCAGATGTGCACGTACAGCAGGCCGGCGACGAACAGGAAAGCGGCGCGTTTGACGATGCCGATGCGGTCGGCGCGCAGTGCCGCCGCGTCGCCGGATTCGCGCGCGCGCTTCGACAGCAGCGACAGGCCAATGCCGGCAAGGACCACGAACAGGGCCGAGGCACGTCCATCGAGGGCGTCGAAGATCGCGAGCCACCATGGCGCATCAGGTGCGTCGGGCCCGCCGGCGTGCATGACCACTTTGAAGTTGACGATCACCATGCCGATGACGGCAAGGGCGCGGGCCAGGTCGAAGCCGACGATGCGTTGTTTCATGGATGGCTACATTAAAAAAATCACAATGTAGCACGGGGGTTGGTGCGTGTTGAAAACAGCATTTCGATCAGCAAAGCTCATACATGGCCGGAACAAACGACAGTGGCTGATATCTAATTTGAGTGCAGAAATGAACTTGCTTGGCATGGAAGATCGCATCGTACAACTTGAAGCTTTTGCCGTGGAGACGCGCGAACGTTTGATGCGCATCGAGACGCGCCTCGACCAGACTGCCACCAAGGCAGACATGCACGAACTTGAAGCGACGATAATCAAGTGGATTGTCGGAACGGTGTCAGGGCTCGGCGTCGCTGGAATCACCGTGATGACATTTGTACTCAACAACCCAACGCCAAAGCCAGCGCCCACGGCAGCCGCAGCACCCATCATCATCACCGTGCCGCAACCAGCTGCTGCGCCGGCGCTGAAGTAGCGTACGTCCTTCGGCGCGGCCGCGTCGCGGGCTGCGACCGAGACGAGCGCACATCGCCGCCCGCTAGACCTTCATCGGCAAAATCACCATCTGCAATCCTTCCAGATGCAGCCGGCGCTGTACCGCCAGCGCGGCCTGGTTGTGCAGCAGGCGGGTGAACCAGTTATCGGTCGCGAAAATCAGTTTGCTGGTGAAGAAAATCGAACTCGGATATTCGCGGTTGATCTCCTCGCACTGCCTGGTCACCTCGTCGACCGCATCGGTGCCGAAGCTGATGTACGACGACGCGGCCATGCCATGGCTCTGGCAGAAGTCGACAAAATACTCGAGCGTGCCGGCCGCCTCCTCGCGCATTTTCTCCAGCGCGCCGATGCCGCCGTAGGCGTGCGAATCGACCGTGCGCGCGTTCACAAACAGGAAGTTCTTGAAGTGGCCCGGGAACATGCGCAGCACCCACAGCAAGGCGTGCAGCCCGCCGCCGCGCGAGGAGCCGACGATGAACACCGCCGTCTGGTCGTGGGCCTTCGGTTCGACCGGTTCGGTCACGGGCCCGAAAGGCTGGTTGGCGAACACCTCGTCGACCGAGTGAATCGCCGCCTTGGTTTCGCGGTAGTGATTGCGGATGGTGACGCACAGCGCGGCGATGGCCGCGATGATGACGATGGTCGCCCAGCCGCCTTCGGCAAACCGCTCGTACAGCAAAATCGCCAGGATGCCGGCGCAGATCACAAAGCCGGTGAGCGACAGCAGAAAGCGCCCCAGCCAGCGCTGGCCTTCGTCCTTGCGGCTCTGCCACCAGTAGCGGCCCAAGCCGAACAGCGACACCGCAAAGGTCAGGAACACCGAAATCGAATACAGCACCACCAGCAAGGTCACCTTCCCTTCGGTCCAGAACAGGATCGCCAGCGCGGCGATGCCCATCACGAGGATGCCGTTCTGCGTCACCAGGCGCGTCGACAGATAACGGAATTTGTGCGGCACCCAGGAGTCGCCAGCCATGTTCGACAGCACCGACGGCCCACCGAGAAAGCCCGTATTGGCGGCCACGAACAGCAGGCCGGCTTCGAACGCCAGCACGATCACCAGCAGCACCTGATTGAGCAGCGGCCCGCCCAGGCCCATGCTGTCGATGATGGCCTTGAAGGTGGAGGCGTTGAGGGTCTGGCCGGGCACGTGCTGCGCATCCCACAGCAGGTACAAGAGGATGATGCCCGAGGCGGTGAAGGCCAGCGACAGCGCCATGTACAGCATCGTCATCTTCCCGGTGCGTACGCGCGGTTCGGCCAGCAGGTTGACGTTGTTCGACACCGCTTCGAGGCCGGTGTAGGTGCCGCCGCCCTGCGAATAGGCCAGCAGCAGCATGCCGGCCACGCCGGTCCAGCCGATGCTGCCGGCCAGTTCGCGCGTTTCGATCATGGTGGTGGGGACCAGCTGCGGCAGGTAGGATGCATGCGCGACGATGCCGTACACGATCAGGACCAGGTGGGTGGCGACAAAGCCGAGGAAGATCGGCAGCAGGATCTGGATCGCTTCCTTCAGCCCGCGCAGGTTCATCACGATCAGCAGGCCGATGAAAAACGCTTCGGCCCAGAGTTTATATGGCTGGAAGCCGAGCGGCAGGAACGAGGCCAGCGCGTCGACGCCGGAGGCGATCGAGATGGCGATGGTCAGCACGTAGTCGAGGATCAGCGCGCAGCCCGAAATAAGTCCCATGTACGGGCCGACGAGCTTGGTGGCGACGCGGTAACCGCCGCCACCCGTGGGGAACAGTTCGATGACCTGGTTGTAGGCCAGCGCGATGACGAACACCGTGACCGCCGTGGCCAGCACCAGGTACAGCCCGAGATGGGTATGGCCGCCGAGCGCGCGGAAGGTTTCTTCGGGGCCGTAGGCGGAGGACGAGAGGCCGTCCGCACCGAGGCCGACCCAGGCCAGGAAGGCGACCAGCGCCATCGAGTGGCGCGTTTCGCTTTTCATCGGGTCGAGCGCTTTGCCGAGCAGGAGTTCGCGGATTTTCTTGTTATTCATCGTGCGCGCGGCCCGTGCGGACGGCGTGGTAGCCCAAGGTAGACGAGATCATACGCCGTTCACCGGGCTGGCGTCATGACAGCCCGGCGCGCAAATGCGAAAAAGTTGCCTGAATCCGGCAAATCAGCCATAATGCGGGTCGCGTTGCCGGGATGGCGGAATAGGTAGACGCACGGGACTCAAAATCCCGCGCTGGAAACAGCGTGCCGGTTCGATTCCGGCTCCCGGCACCAAAGAATAGGCTTCAAGAAGTACAGCAAGGCCCACTGACCCGCGATTCTCGCCTTGAGAACGCGGGTTTTTTGTTGCCTGCGCGGGTTTGATGCGCGCCATGCCGGCGCACCGGCAAGATCATCTCCATGCCTCTGCGCACCCACTCGGGCCGCCAGGTCCCTGGCTACGCGCTGGTCAGCCAAGCGGCTATGTCCCTGCACGCCACTAGCAGCGCACCAAGGCCTTCGGCCTGTGCCTTAACCGCCGCGGGTAATTCTTTTCTTTCCGATTTTTGCCAGCCTGCCCTGCCTGCATTTTTCGGGTCATCTCATCTTCTCCGTGATAGCGCTGCCCTGACCGAGCAGCACGCTTACTTTTGGGACAGCTCTTGTTCCGTTCAAATTTCCGCGCGCCAGCATTGATTTTTAGCCAGCCAGAGCGCTTGATATCCCGACCTTGAACTTTTGACAGTCATCAAAGCCAGCGGGGTCTCGCTCGATAAACTCGAATCTCATCAGCGCCGTCGTCACCGATTTTTCTGGCCACAACACAAGAACAACAAACCGCGAGGCCGTCATGCCCAAGAACACCACCTTACTCGCCCTGTGCGCGCTGTCGCTCGGCTGCGTGCTCAGCGCGGCAGCCCAGCAAGCGAACCCGCAAGACGGGATGGACACGCTCAACAAGGCCAAGCGCACGCTCGCATCCGACACCGACAGCGGCGTCGTCACCAGCCAGGCCATCACCGTCGCCGGCCACGATTTCTGCCAGTACTTCATCGCCGCATGGCGCGAGAAGGAAGGCAGCGAACGCTTCACCCTCGCCATCGTCGAGCGCCCGTCGGCACGGCGCGGCAGCGAAGTGCGCATCGACTTCGCCCAGCGCCGCATGTTCGAAACGCGCCTGCCCGCCGCCCGCGCGGCCATCAAATCGCTCAGCGAAGACGCTGCCGAAAGAACCTGGCAGTCGGTCCTGGAAGCCGACGCCGAGCGCAAGAGCATCAACGACGCCGACCTCGCGCCCGACGAATTCTGACGCTGCCCGCTGCCTCCATCCACTTTGTCTATGTAAGGAAATCAGCCATGCCATTCCATTCCATTTCTCGCGCCGCCATGCTATGCCTGGCCGTACTGGCGAGCAGCGCCAGCGCGACCGAACTCGTGTATCAACCAGTGAACCCGTCGTTCGGCGGCTACCCCGCCAACGGCGCCAATCTGCTGGCGGGTGCAACGGCAACGAACAAGCACAAGGAGAGCACGGGTCTCGGTGGTTCGTCCTTGTTCGACCAGTCGCCGCTGGCACAGTTCAATCAAACTCTCGAACGCACTGTGCTAAGTCAACTCGCCTCCGCAGCCACGTCCAAATTGATGGGCCAGGATGGCAAGCTGGTGCCTGGAACTTTTACCACCGCCAACTTCACCATCACCGTCATCGACCTCGGCGGTGGCATGTTGCGCATCACCACGATCGACAAGGCCACGGGCGCCGCCACCACCTTCGAGGTGGCGCAATGAACGCCCGGCACTGGGCGATTGCCGCTGCGGCGGGAGCAAGCCTGCTCGCCGGTTGCGCGTGGCGCCATCCGCCATCGGCCGTGACAGCCGGCGCGCAGCTGGCGCCCGCCACGCCGGTCACACGCGACCTGCTGAACCTGCCCGCCCCGAAAGGCAAGGTGGCCGTCGCCGTGTACGGCATTCGCGACCAGACCGGGCAGTACAAGCCGGCCCCGGACAGCTCGTTCTCCACCGCCGTCACGCAGGGCGCCTCGTCGATGCTGGTCAAGGCGCTCAAGGAATCGGGCTGGTTCATTCCGGTCGAGCGCGAGAACCTGCAAAACCTGCTGACCGAACGCAAGATCGTGCGCGCGCTGGAAATGCCGCAACCGGCCGACGCGGCGCCGGTGCAGATTCCTCCGCTGCTGGCCGCCTCGGTCCTGATCGAGGGCGGCATCGTGGCCTACGAGAGCAATGTACGCACCGGCGGCGCGGGCGCACGCTTCCTCGGTATTGGCATGAGCACGCAATACCGGGTCGACCAGGTCACGGTGAACCTGCGCAGCATCGATATTCGGGGCGGGCAAGTGCTGCAGAGCGTGTCGACCACCAAAACGATCTACTCCTATGAGATCCATCCGAGCGTCTTCAAGTTCGTGAATGTGAAAAATTTACTTGAGCTGGAAGGCGGGATGACGCGCAATGAGCCGACCCAGTTGTGCGTCAGCGAAGCGATCGAAGCCGGCGTTGCCCACCTGATCGTCGAGGGTCTGCGCGAAGGCAGCTGGGCGCTGCAGGACGAGTCGCAATGGAGTAATCCGGTAGTGCAACGTTACCTCGCCGAACGCGCGCCTTTTGCGCCGGCAAAACAGGCCGCCAGCGGCGCTGGAGCGAAGCCATGAACCCGCGCATGACAACGAGTATGACACCGCGGCTGCGCGCCGCTGTCGCCTTTGCCAGCCTGTACGTCGCCAGCCTGGCGAGCGCGGGCGACCTGGCGCCGTCCGAACTGGCCGCCGCAGCGCCGCAAGGGCATGCCCTGGTGCTGCGCCAGCAAGGCAGCGGCAATGGCGCCGCCATCGAGCAGTCCGGGCAGCAGCATGTCGTCGATGGCGTCCAGGCCGGGGCGGACCAGCGCGCCAGGCTCGTGCAGCGCGGATCGTTGCAGCGTGCCACGCTGGTGCAGGAAGGCAGCGCCAACACGCTCGACTTGCTGCAAAGCGGCGACGGCAACCACGCCAGCGTCGGCCAGGCGGGGCAGGACAACCAGGCCAGCATCGTGCAGGATGGCAGCGGCCACCGCGCCAACGTCGACCAGCACGGCAGCCTGAACACGGCGCGCATCGAGCAATACGGGCGCGAAGGCAGCGCGCGGTTGACCCAATCGGGCAGTGGAAAAACTGCCACGCTGATCCAGCACCAGGGGCGCTGAATTCATCCTGTACCGCGCCCCTTTCCACTCCCGGAGCATCCCATGAGAACCATTTTACCGGCGCTGGCCGCCGGCATCGCCTTGTCCGTCCCGGCCGCGGTGGCCAGGCCGGCGTTCATCAGAACCAGACAGTATTCAGCTAACCGGGTCGCTGAATAATATCCATCCTGACCCTGTTCATTTACGGAGGCATTTCATGAAACTTCATTTATCCGCCCTGGCAAGCGCGCTGACGCTGGCATTTGCCGCTACGTCGGCCCAGGCTGAACTCCAATCGATCACCGCGCAAAAAGGCACTGGCAACAGCGCCTATACGGTGCAGCAAAACTCGGACGGCTTGATCAAGGCCACGATTTCGCAAGTTGGCGACAACAACAAGGCGGGCGACCCACTTGCGAAAGTCGCCGGCATCCAGCAGATTGGAAAGAACAACAATATCACCGCCGAGATCGCACAGAACGGTAACCAGAATTCGGCCGCCATTCGCCAGGAAAAATCGACCCGCACCACCGCCACACTGGCGCAAACCGGTACCCAGAACAACGCCACGGTGCGCCAGGATAATGCCTGGCAGTCGAACGCCGCGCTGTCGCAGAACGGCCAGAAAAACAGCGCCGTCTTCGACCAGCAAAATGTCGTCGATTTCGAGATCCTGGCCAAGCAGACCGGAACCGATAACAAGATCGCCGTCAACCAGCTCGATTCAGGCCATCAGGGTGCCTACATCACCCAGAACGGCACCTTGAATGGCGTGACGGTGGCGCAGACGAAAACCGATTTTGCCAACGTGACGGTCAACCAGACCGGCACGTCCAATATCGTCAAGGCGGTTCAAAAAAACGCCAATAACGTCGAGTCAATCGTTACCCAGAATGGCAGCGGCAACAATGCGCTGACCGACCAGTCGGGCGACAAGAATATCAGCGCCATCAACCAGAAAGGCAACAACAACCTGACCACCCTGGCCCAGAGCCTCGGTGCGAACCAGTCGCAAGTGACGCAAAACGGCATCGCCAACAAGGCGAGCGTGAACCAGACCGGCACCAACAATGCCAAGGGACTGGCCAATACCTCGTTTATTATCCAGACGGGCAATGGCTTCGCCGCGACCTTGAACCAGAATGGCAGCAATAATCATTCCGGTGTAGTTCAAAACTAGCGGGACGTGCACGACGGCGCGGGCAATCGCGCCGTTTTCGCCGCTTTACCCGATTCTCTCCGCGTTATGCAATAAAATAGCGCGATGCAACTTACAACGATCCGCCAGCGCCTGCGCGCCTTGGGCGCCCTGCCCTTGCACGAACAGCGCGTGCTGCGCGACTGGGTCCAGGGCCGCCCCTACGACCAGGGACGCCGCCGTCCCAACGACTTCCTGCCCCTTGGCGTACGCACCGCCCTGCCCGGGCTCGACGCCGAGCTGCAAGGCATGGCGCGCCTGATTTCCTCGCATCCCGGTGAAGATGGCTCGGCCCGCCTGCTGGTCGGACTGGCCGACGGCCAGGCGGTCGAAAGCGTGCTGCTGCCGCGCGACGGGCTGTGCGTGTCGAGCCAGGTCGGCTGCGCGGTCGGCTGCCAGTTCTGCATGACCGGGCGCGAGGGGCTGATCCGCCAGGTCAGCAGCGGCGAGATCATTGCCCAGGTGGTGCTGGCGCGCACCCAGCGCCTGGTGAAAAAAGTAGTGTTCATGGGAATGGGCGAGCCGGCCCACAATCTCGACAATGTGCTCGACGCCATCGATCTGCTGGGCACGGAAGGCAATATCGGCCACAAGAACCTGGTGTTTTCGACCGTGGGCGATGCGCGCGTGTTCGAACGTCTGGCGCAGGGCGTGGTCAAACCTGCGTTGGCGCTCTCGCTGCACACGACCAAGCCGGCCTTGCGCGAGCTGTTGCTGCCGCGCGCGCCGCGCATCACGCCCGAGCAACTGGTGGAGGCGGGGGAAACGTATGCGCGCCTGACCGGCTATCCGGTGCAGTACCAGTGGACCTTGCTTGAAGGCGTCAACGATGGAGAAGACGAGATCGACGGCATCGTACGCCTGTTAAAAGGCAAGTACGCCGTGCTGAACATGATCCCGTACAACACCATCCCGGACCTGGCGTTCAAGCGGCCGAGCTGGGAGAGCGCGCGGGCGATTGCGGCCACCTTGCATCAGCGCGGGGTGCTGACCAAGCTGCGCGATTCGGCCGGGCAAGATGTCGATGGCGGCTGCGGGCAACTGCGCGCACGCGCTGCGGCCCCGGCGCGCCGGACGATTGCGATCGCCCGCGCCGACGCGTCCTGACTGTGGTGCGCCGGCCTCGTTAGCGATGGCGGCGGTTGCACGACCGCGCGCTGTTTACATTGCGCTGGCCGCATTGCGCTGGCCACAATGCGCTGGCCGCATTGCGCGGGCCACAATGGCCTGGCCGGATTGCGCTGGCTCCATTGCGCCGGTTCCATGAACGCGCCGCTACCCGCGCCGGCCCGTGCCTGCCGGGCGTCGTTCAGCGCGTCTGACCGGTTTGCCCGGCTTGCGCACCGGGGGCCTTGCGCGGCATCCAGTTGTCATACCTTTGCTCGATGCGGCGTGCGGTGCCGTCGCGGTTCATGGCGTCGAGCGCGGCGTTCATCTTGTCGATGAGTGCGTCGGGAACGGCGCGGTTGCAGGCGAGATACGCCTTGACCCGGTTAAACACCAGCACGGGAATGATCTTCCCGGCCCAGCCATTTTGTTCGAGCACGCCGCCGCCCGGACGCAGGCCGGTCGCCCACAGGTCGATCCGGTTCATCAGCAGCTTTTGCGGGTTGAGCATGTCGTTCGGCGCCGGGTCGACCTTGAAGCCGCGCGCGCGCAGATAGTCGTCGCGCACATCGCCATTGTAGGTACCGATGCGCAGCCCACGCGCATCGTCGAGCGTGGTCAGCCGGAAGTTGCGGTCGGCCCGGCCCAGCAATACCCATGCACCCTCGTCGGTCGGTCCCACCCATTTAAACAGCGCCTCGCGCTCGGGCGTGCGCGTTGTTGCGTAGACGCAACCGTTGGGACGCTGCACAGCCGAGGTGTAGGCGCGTTTCCAGGGCAGCACGTCAATCGAATAGCTCAACCCGGTACGCGCCATGATTTCGTGGATCTTGTCGGTGGAATACCCCACCACGCGCTCGCCCTCCAGCATGATGGCCGGCGGTGAATGTTCGGTTGTGATGAGGAGCTGTGGCGGCGCCGGCGGCACGGCGGCGTAGCCGGGCGCCATGGCCAGCACTCCCGTAACAAGTAATAACTGCTTCACCATGGCTGGCCTTTACGATTCGCTCGTCAAAGCATACCAGTTCCCGGGTTTTGACGGCAATCGTGCTGTCGAGCATGAATGGGAGTTACCGCGGCGCGTTGCTGCGCCGCAGTGATGGAGCCGAATCAGGGCGAAGGAAGTTCGTGCCGGGACGCACTTCTGTCGTCCTCCGCACGAAAAACGATGACGGATGTAACGAAAACCGACAGCAGGACCGGTTTTACGCCTGCACTTGCGCCAGCGCCACCGTGGCATGGCGCGCCACCAGTTCGTGATACAGCGCCGTATAACTCTTGGCCATCTGCTCGGCAGTGAACAACTCCCAATACCGCGCCTCGGCACGCTTGCCCATCGCTTGCGCCAGTTCCGGGTTGTCCCACAGCTTGCGCATGGCGTCGCCAAAGGCTTGCGGATCGCTCGGGGGCACCACCAAACCCGTTTCGGCATCGATGTTGATATACGTCGTGCCGGTGCCGATCTCGCTCGAAATCATCGGTTTGCCGTACATTGCCCCTTCCAGCAGCGAAATACCAAACGCTTCCGAGCGCAGATGCGACGGGAACACCAGCGCGTAGCACAAGGTCAGCAGCGCCACCTTGTCGGCCTCGTCCAGCGCGCCGACGAACAGCACATGCGTCAAGCCAAGCCGTTCGGCGTGCGCCTTCAGTTCGTTCTCGATCGGCCCGGCGCCGACGATCACCACCGGATAATCGGTATTGGCAACCGCGTCGAGCAGGATATGCAAGCCCTTGTAATAGCGCAGCACGCCGACGAACAAAAAGAAACGCTCGCCGATCTGCGTGCGCCATTTGTCCATGCGCGCCTGTTCCGGTTCCGGATAAATCGTCTTGTCCAGTCCGTAGGTGATCACACGCGTCTTGTCGCGGTAACGGTCCAGCACGGCAGACGACGCCATGTAGTTCGGGGAGGTGGCGACGATGGTATCCACGCTTTGCAAAAAGCGGTGCTTGAGCGGCTGGTACAGGCGCAGCAACTGTTTCTGGCGCACGATGTCGGAGTGGTAGGTCACCAGGCTCGGCTTCTTGATGCGCGAAATAAAGTGCGCCAGGTCCATGAACGGCCACGGGAAGTGATAATGCACCACGTCCGCATCTTGCGCCATGCGCGCCAGCTCGCGAAACGCGGCCACCGAAAACCCGGTCGAGGAAATTTCGAAGTCGAGCGGCAGCAGGCGCACCTTGTGGCCTTCGAACTCGACGTCGCGCTTTTCCTTCTGGCGCGTCAGCGTCAGCACCTCGTTGCGCACGCCCAGGCGGCCGGTGCCGACGCACATTTGCCGGATGACCTGCTCGACGCCGCCCACCGATTCCGGGAAATAGGTTTTATAGAAATGTAGGACACGCATAGATTCGCAAGTGGCAAAGGACGACGTCAGATTATTGGGAAAGGACGGCACGATACACGGCGGCGGTCTGCAGCGCGGTGTCGTGCCAGGTCAACTGGGCTGCGCGGGCGCGGCCCGCCGCGATGCATTGCTGCCGCAGCGCGTCGTCGCGCGCCAGCGCCTGCATCGCCGCGGCGATCTCGCCGGTGTTGCCCGGATCGACATCGAGCGCCGCGCCCCGGGTTACTTCCGGCAAGGAACTGCTATTCGAGGCCACCACCGGCACCCCCGACGCAAACGCCTCGACCACGGGAATACCGAAACCTTCATACAAGGACGGAAACACAAACACGCCCGCGCCCGCATATACATGGCGCAAGCCATCGGCGCCGGTCAGCTGGTCCAGCCACACGACCTGCTCGCCATGTTGCCGCGCCGCCTTGATACGCGCGATCAATTCTTCGCAGCGCCAGCCCGCGGCGCCGACAATGACCAGCTGGCGCTCGGCGCGCAAGGCGTCCGGCAGACTCAGGTAGGCACTGAGCAGGCGCTCGACGTTCTTGCGCGGCTGCAAAGTACCGACAAACAAAAAATAGCCCGCACGCAGGCCGTTCTGCTGCAAGGTCTGCGCCACCGCCGACGCATCGGGCGCTTGCAGCCACGCCGCGTCGACGCCGTTGGGCACCACGCTGATGCGGTTTTCATCGACCCCGAAGCATTCGACCAGTTCACCGATGGCGAAGTTCGACACCGCGATCACATGTTGCGCCTTGCGCGCCGCTTTTTGCTGCATCCAGTTCTTGGCGCGCCGCATGCCGGGGCTGCACCACTGCGGATACTTGATCGGCAGCGCATCGTGCAGCGTCGCCACGACCGGGCAATCCATGCGCACGATGCGGTAATCGGTCGCGTGAAAAAGATCGGCCGGCATGTGCACCCGGTGCGCCTTGGGCGTCAACAGGTCGGTCAGGCTGGCCGCTTCGAACGATTGCGGCATGGCCCGGCCCACCTTGATGGCCGTGGCGTCGCCGCGCGCACGCGGATACGAATACGCGGCCACGTCGCAGCCGGCGCCCGGCAAATGCTGCAGCAGCGCCTGGGTGTAGACCCCGATCCCGTCCAGCCGTCCGCCGGTCAGGCCCGGTTCGATCATGGTCGTTCCCAGGCCGACGCGCAGGCGGCTCACGCCTGGCAGAATCACGCTTGATGCATCCAGCGCAGCGTGTCGGCCAGCGGAACCGGGGACAGGCCGCCGATCGCGCCGCGCAGTTTTTCATTGTTGCCCATCAGGACCAGCACATCCTTGGCGCGCACGAAGGCCGGGTTGACCCTGACCTCGATCTTGTAGCCGGCAATCGACTCCATCAGCGCGATGACCTCGCCCAGCGAGTGCGCCTGGCCGGAGCAGATATTGAAGGCCTGGCCGGCCACATCGGCCACCAGCAGGCGGCGGTAGCTATTGGCCACCATGCGCACATCGGAAAAATCGCGCGCGATGGCTTGGTTGCCCAATTCGATCACGGGCGCGGCCTTGCGGAAATGGGCGACGATCTTGGGCAGCAGGAAGTTTTCGTCCTGGCCGACGCCGGTATAGTTGAATGGCCGCGCTATGATGATCGGCAGCTTGTCGCTCCACAACTGGGCCATGTGTTCCATAGCCAGCTTGCTGACGGCGTAATCGTTGGCCGGCGCGGGCGCCAGGGATTCGTCGATCTGGCCGACGCTGGCGTTGCCGTAGACATTGGCGGACGATGCCAGCAGCACCGCGGACGGCTGGTGGCGCTGGGCGGCCAGCGCTTCGAGCAGGTTGCGGGTGCCGACGATGTTGACGCGATAAATCAGTTCGGCGTTGGCATGCGCCACAAAAGCGATGCCGGCCAGGTGCACCACCACGTCCGGCTGCACCTGTTCGACCATGGCGGCCACGCCGGCGCGGTCGAGCAGGTCGACCGCCAATACATCGGCCTCGAACACATCAGCCCCAGGCGCATCGGCCTCGCGTTCGCTGGCGGCATGGCCCGGCACCACGGTGCCGAACACGCGGTAGCCGGCGGCGGCCAGTTCGCGCGCCACGTAGCGCCCCGTAAAGCCGTGCAGGCCGGTGATCAGGGCACGCTTGCCCTGCCCTTCGACGCC
The DNA here is from genome assembly GCA_036386755.1 of Telluria sp. Lineage (GTDB taxonomy): Bacteria > Pseudomonadota > Gammaproteobacteria > Burkholderiales > Burkholderiaceae_D > Telluria_A. The sequence continues at coordinate 18,886 of DASVVC010000144.1, read as the reverse complement.
GGGCGCGGGAGACGTTTCCGTGACCATGGCCGTCATATCAGAACGAAAAACCCTGTTCGTTGCGGCGCATGTCGGCCTCGACCATCATCTGGCACAACTGTTCCAGCGTGGTTTTCGGGGCCCAGCCCAGTTCGCGCATGGCCTTGGCCGGGTCGCCGATCAGCAACTCGACTTCGGCGGGACGGTAGAACTTGGGACTGATGCGCACCAGCAGCTTGCCGGTGCGGGCGCAATGGCCGGTCTCGGCTTCGCCGCTGCCCGTGAAGTCGATATCGATGCCGGCGCCCTTGAACGCCATGCTGACGAAGTCGCGCACGGTTTCGGTACGGTTGGTGGCCAGGATGAAGGTGTCGGGCTGCTCGGCCTGCAGGATGCGCCACATGCCTTCGACGTATTCCTTGGCATAACCCCAGTCGCGCTTGGCGTCGAGGTTGCCCAGTTCCAGCACGTCGAGCTTGTTGAGCACGATCTTGGCGACCGAGTCGGTAATCTTGCGGGTGACGAATTCACGGCCGCGCAGGGGCGATTCGTGATTGAACAGGATGCCGCTGGAACCGAAGATGCCATACGACTCGCGGTAATTGACCGTCATCCAGTGAGCGTACAGCTTGGCCACGCCGTACGGGCTGCGCGGGTAGAACGGAGTATCTTCGACTTGCGGGATGGCCTGGACCTTGCCGAACATTTCGGACGTCGATGCCTGGTAAAAGCGCGCTTTCGGGTTGACGATGCGAATCGCTTCCAACAGGTTAACTGCCCCCAGACCGGTAATGCTTGCGGTAGCGACCGGCTGCTCGAACGACACACCAACGAAACTCTGGGCCGCGAGGTTGTACACCTCATCCGGCTCGGCGCTCTGCATCAGGCGAATGCTGGAAGACAGGTCGGTCAAGTCGTATTCGACCAGGCGCAGGTTCGGATGCGCTTCGATGCCCAGCTCTTCGATACGCCAGAAGTTCACCGAACTGGTGCGGCGATACGTGCCGGTGACCTCGTAGCCCTTTTCAAGCAACAACTGCGCAAGGTAGGCGCCATCTTGCCCGGTGATTCCGGTAATCAGGGCTTTTTTTGTTGTTTTTTGCATATTCGTGATATTCGTGTGTAGTTGGAGAGCATTGATCTGCACATCCAACTCGCAGTTAACAACTCAGCATTGTAACAGAATCGCCTTGACTATTCTTTATGCAAAAGAAAGACGTGCAATATAAACAACGACTTGCGTGGATATTATGCCTGTTTTCCATGCACCTGGGCGGCACCTTACGCATTGTTACGACTATCTTGAACTGTAATGAAATGTAGTAATACACGGCAATCGAGCTCATTGTTACTACAAAAAAACGGCCGCGATCGGTGACGATGGCGGCCGTTCTGTCGCGCAAATGCAGCGCGGGGTTGCGTGCGAGGCTACCTGAACATCAGCGCTCCGACACCGCGTCGACCACGCACAGCGCGGTCATGTTGACGATGCGGCGCACGGTGGCCGATGGCGTCAGGATGTGCACCGGCTTGGCGCAGCCGAGCAGCACCGGGCCGATCGCGATGCCGTTACCGGCCGCGGTCTTGAGCAGGTTGTAGGCGATGTTGGCGCTGTCGATATTGGGCATGACTAGCAGGTTCGCTTCGCCCTGCAGGGTCGAGTGCGGCATGAGCTGCTTGCGCAGCTTGGCGTCGAGCGCCACGTCGCCGTGCATTTCGCCATCGATTTCCAGCTGCGGCGCCTTTTGCTGCACCAGCGCCAGCGCGGCGCGCATCTTCTGGGCCGAAGCGCTGTTGGCCGAACCGAAGTTCGAGTGCGACAACAAGGCCGCGCGCGGAATCAGCCCGAAACGGGTCATCTCGTCGGCCGCCATGATGGTGATCTCGGCCAGTTGCTCGGCGCTCGGGTTCTCGTTGACGTGGGTGTCGACGATCGCCATCTGGCGTTCCGGCAGGATCAGGAAGTTCATGGCCGCGTACACATTGGCGCCGTCGCGCTTGCCCAATACCTGGTCGATATAGTGCAGGTGCAAACTGGTGGTGCCGAAGGTGCCGCAGATCATGCCGTCGGCGTCGCCCTTGTGGATCATCATCGCGCCGATCAGGCTGTGGCGGCGGCGCATTTCCAGCTTGGCGTATTCCTGGGTCACGCCTTTACGCATGGTCATGGCGTAATAGGTCTGCCAGTAATCGCGGTAGCGGTCTTCGTGGTCCGGGTTGATGACGTCGAAATGCTCGCCTTGCTTCAAGCGCAGGCCGAATTTTTCGATGCGCTGCTCGAGCACGCTCGGACGGCCGACCAGGATCGGGCGCGCCAGTTTTTCGTCGACCACCACTTGCACCGCGCGCAGCACGCGCTCTTCTTCGCCTTCGGCGTAGACGATGCGCTTGAGTTCGGGCGGGGCCGCCTTGGCCACCGCGAACAGCGGCTTCATGAAGGTGCCGCTGCGGTACACGAACTGCTGCAGGCTGTCGGCGTAGGCTTCCAGGTTGGCGATCGGACGCGTCGCCACGCCCGACTCGAAGGCGGCCTTGGCCACGGCCGGGGCGATGTGGATCAACAGGCGCGGATCGAACGGCATCGGGATCAGGTATTCCGGGCCGAACGAGAGGTTGCTGATGCCGTAGGTGGTGGCCACCACGTCCGACTGCTCGGCGTGGGCCAGGTCGGCAATTGCGTGCACGACCGCAATTTCCATCTCGCGCGTGATGGTGGTGGCGCCGCAATCGAGGGCACCGCGGAAAATGTACGGGAAGCACAGCACATTGTTGACCTGGTTCGGATAGTCCGAACGGCCGGTGGCGATGATGGCGTCGCCGCGCACGGCCTTGACGTCTTCCGGCAGGATTTCCGGGGTCGGATTGGCCAGCGCCAGGATCAGCGGATTGGCCGCCATGGCCTTGACCATATCCTGCTTGAGCACGCCGCCGGCGGACAAGCCCAGGAAGATGTCGGCGCCCGGCATGACTTCGGCCAGGGTGCGGTAAGGCGTCTCTTGCGCGAAGCGCGCCTTGTCCGGGTCCATCAGTTCGACCCGGCCCTTGTAGACCACGCCGGCCAGGTCGGTGACGTAGATGTTCTCGATCGGGAAACCCAGGTCGACGATCAGTTCCAGGCAGGCCAGGGCCGCCGCGCCGGCACCCGACACTACCAGCTTGCACTCGCGGATATCCTTGCCGACGACCTTGATGCCGTTCAGGATGGCGGCGCCGACGATGATCGCGGTACCGTGCTGGTCATCGTGGAACACCGGAATCTTCATACGGCTGCGCAACTGGCGCTCGATATAGAAGCACTCGGGCGCCTTGATGTCTTCCAGGTTGATGCCGCCGAACGTCGGCTCCAGCGACGCGATGATGTCGACCAGCTTGTCCGGGTCCTGCTCGTTGATCTCGATATCGAACACATCGATGCCGGCGAACTTCTTGAACAGCACGCCCTTGCCTTCCATCACCGGCTTGGACGCCAGCGGACCGATATTGCCCAGACCCAGCACGGCGGTGCCGTTGGTGATGACCGCCACCAGGTTGCCGCGCGCCGTGTATTTATAGGCGTTGCCCGGATCCTTGACGATCTCTTCGCACGGCGCGGCCACGCCCGGCGAATACGCCAGGGCCAGGTCGCGCTGGTTCAGCAGTTGCTTGGTGGGGGTGACGCTGATCTTGCCGGGACGGGGGCACTCGTGATATTCGAGCGCTGCGAGGCGCAGCTGCTGGCGCAGTTCTTCCTTCTTCTCTGGTGACGAATCCATGCTGGTACGGCCTTCCTGTGTACTGTCGGGGACTGACGATTTTATCAGACGTGATCTTTCAACAAAGTACGTATTTTCACCAACATCGGTTCAATTGCCTAAAAACATGCTTTTTTCGCGCCCAGGAAAACAAAGCGAACGCTCGCTCTACATCCGCAAGCAACTACAGATTGCCGACAGTTGATACAAATCCAAGACACAAACGCCATAGACCCTGGGACCGGCCGGCCAGACAATGCAGGCCATCGCGGCGCCGCTCCGGTCCTCCATCCCTGCACGGCGCGCACCTTCGCCAACCCTGTCCAAAGAGTGCCTCATGAACGAATTCCAGAAATGCTTTCCCGCCGGCCTGCTCGCCGCCACCCTGCTGGCCGGTTGCGGCGGCAACAACGACAGCTTCCTTCCCGAGCCGGCGCCGGACCCGGTCGCGCGCGTCGATGTCTTGATGAGTAACGAGCGCGGCATGAACTCGGTCAGCATCGACGACAAGAACGCCTACGTCGCGCTGACCAATACCGACATCGAAGGCACGGCCATCATCGCCACCGCGCGCGCGGTCACGGCCAAGTCGAGCTGGCAGGCGCTCGCCCTGGGCGAATGCAGGCTGCCCGCCAGCACCGAGGTCGAAACGCGGCGCGCGGCCGAACTGAAGCAGGTGGACGGCAGGACGCTGATGATGCAGCCGGCCTGGGGCAGCGCCGACGAACACACCTTGTGCGAGCTGGACCAGGCGAAGATGAGCTTCGTGCCCAAGGACAAGGACTTTCGCATCTGCTACCAGACCTACTGCGAGCGCATGCACGTGGGCGACGTGAAAGCGGTCGGCAAGCGCTGGTTCGCCAACGGCGGCGCCGGGCACAACCTGCAAGTATCAAGTGACCAGGGCCTGAGCTGGCGCCCGGTCATGGGCACCATGGACAGCATGAGCTGCACGCACCAGGCGTTCGAGATGGTGGGAGGACGCCTGCTGACCGGCGGCGAATGCCCGCTCGACATGGCCTACGTGCGCGCCTATGCCATGAACGCCGACGTTTCCGCGCTGGCGTCGACAGTCGCCGAGCCGATCAGCGTGCCGGAACTGGAAAACCGCAATGTGCAGTTCATCACCACCGTCGGCAAGAGCGTGTTCATCGGCGTCGAGGGCGGCTTGCTGCGCAGCGACGACAACGGCAAGAGCTACAAATTCGTGCTCAAGCAGCCGCTGTCGGGCAGCGCCAACTATCCCTACATCACCCAGCTGCTCTCGCCCGCCGGCAAACCGAACGTGATCGTCGCGGCGGGCTTCGACAAAGCTAGGGGCTTGCCGTATCTGGCATGGTCGGGCGACAACGGCGAGAAGTGGACCGACCTGTCGACCCTGCTGCCGGGCTACAAGCGCACCAACGCCGACGCGACCGGCCAGGTGACCTCGATCGCGCAAGACGCGCAAGGGCGCATCCTGGCCACGGTCAACGAAGAGTTCCAGAAAAAGGGGCGCCTGGTGGAGGTCAAGCTGGGCCGGCTGTAAGCTGCCGATGCGGAGCCGGCATGGCTGTACAATCACGCATGCTCTCCGAATTCGACCTTATCAAGCAATACTTCAAGCGGCCTTCGCCCGGCCGGGCAGCGCTCGGCATCGGCGACGATTGCGCGCTGCTCGCGCCCTCCCCCGGCATGCAGATGGCGATCTCGTCCGACATGCTGGTGGAGGACCGCCACTTCTTCGCCGGCGCCGATGCGCGCATGCTGGGCCACAAGTGCCTGGCGGTGAATCTGTCGGACCTGGCGGCCATGGGCGCCCGGCCGGTGGCGTTTACGCTGGCGCTCGCGCTGCCGGCGGCCGATCCGGCGTGGCTGGGCGACTTTGCGGCCGGCCTGTTCGCCCTGGCCGACCAGCATGGCTGTGAACTGATCGGGGGCGACACCACCAAAGGCCCGCTGAACATCTGCATCACCATCTTCGGCGAACTGGCGCCGGGCCATGCGCTGCGGCGCGATGCGGCCATGCCAGGCGACGATATCTGGATCTCGGGCACGCTGGGCGACGCGCGCCTGGCGCTGGCCGGCTACCGTAAGGAATATGCGCTAGACGATGCCGCGCAGCGGATGGCGGGCACGCGCATGCACATGCCTGCGCCCCGCGTGGCGCTGGGACTGGCGCTGGCCAGCGCGCGGCTGGCCCGCGCGGCCATCGATATCTCCGACGGGCTGGTGGGCGACCTGGGGCATATCCTGGCCGCCTCGCACGCCGGCGCCACCCTGGACGTCGACGCCCTGCCGGCGGGCCCCGTGCTGGCCGCCCAGCCGCAAGCGCTGCGGCGCCGCTTCTGCGCCGCCGGCGGCGACGATTACGAGTTGTGCTTCACCGCCGCGCCAGAACAGCGCGCGGCGATCCTGGCCGCCGGCATCGCATGCGGCACGGCGGTGACGCGCGTGGGAACCATCGACGCGGCGCCGGGCGTGCGCCTGGTCGACGCGCAGGGCCAAGCGCTCGACCTGCAACTGGCCGGCTTCGACCACTTTGCCAGCGCCTGACCAACGCGAGAAAATAGTTTGCTGAAAATGTAGCAAAAAATCGTTTTCCCCATGCGGAGACACTTAGAAAAGTATTGACTTTGCATTCGGAATCACCCTCGGTGACGCCTGCGCAAGGTGAGCCGGAACTCTTCCGATAAAGCAGTCTAGCCTTGCGCCAAACCGCGCTCGGCAACTTTGACCTTGACGTGTAAGTGCGCGTTTCCAGCGCTGTCTCCGCTGGGAGCACTCTTAACCTCCAAGTATTTCTGCTGCCTCATCAACTCGCCGAGCTTCTGGCACCCATAGTTACGCGGATCAAACGATGGATTTGTCTTCAAGATCAAACTGCCCACCGACGCTAGCGGCGCCCAGCCGTCCTCGCGAGCAGCAGCGTCGATGGCCTGGAGAATCATAGACTGCAGATCTTGCGCGGGCGGGGGAACGGGCGTAACTACAACCTTTTCTAAGGATGCGGGTGCCGGCGCCCTCAATATTTCGGTGTAGACAAACTTATCGCATGCTGCAACAAATGCCTCTGGCGTCTTTTTTTCGCCAAAACCATAGACGACTAGGCCCGCTTCCCTGATTCTTGTCGCTAGCCTAGTAAAATCACTGTCCGACGACACCAGACAAAACCCGTCGAGCTTCTCCGAATGAAGCAGATCCATCGCATCGATGATTAAAGATGAATCAGTGGAATTCTTTCCTATGGTATAGCTAAATTGTTGCATGGGCTGGATCGCCATCCTGTGTAGCGTTTCCTTCCATCCTTTCAGATTAGTGGTCGTCCAGTCGCCATATGCACGCTTCACGCTGGCCACTCCATAACGGGAAACCTCCGCCAAGAGCTCTTGGATGATGGCGGCTTGGGCGTTATCAGCGTCGATCAGGACGGCAAGCTTTTGATTCGAAATTTTTTCACCATTCGGAATAGCCATACGAATCTCGCTCCAAGAACCATCATAGTTATCGCCGGCACAAGACCCAGTCGTGGACGGCGACTTGTCCTGGCGTCGTGCCCGAATCGCTGTCTCTTCACATCTTCCAAGAGGTAACTTCGCAGTCACTTCCTATGCAAAGGAAGTGCCCTGAATGTCAGCCATTGAATACTAGTCGGAGGCAGCTGCGACGCCGGCTTCGGCAAAATGCGCGTTATGCGAGTCGTCCTTCGGCCCGTTCATCAGCCAATAGTGATGAAACGCCAGCCTCACGTTATCGCGCAATTGCGTCTCGTCCCACGGTTTGGTGTAGAACCGGTAAATCGCCCCGCGGTTGATCGAGTCGAGCACCGCTTCGAGCCCCGTGTAGCCCGACAGGATGATCCGTATCGTGTCCGGATACAGCTCCTTGACCTTGCTCAAAAATTCGGTGCCGCTCATGACCGGCATGCGCTGGTCGCACACGATCACCTGCACCGAGTGCAGCGCCAACAGCTCGAACCCTTCGGCCGGCGACACCGCCGTCAAGATCCGGTAGTTATCGCGCTTGAACAGGCGGTGCAGCGCCGAGAGCACATTGATGTCGTCGTCCACGATCAGCAAGGTCTGGCGGTGATTGTCGGGCGACTCCGGCTCCTGCGGCTGCGCCAGGTTGGCCAGCACCATCGCACCGAACTCCTTGACCGGCAACGGGCGGCTGAAATGAAAACCCTGCACTTCGTCGCAGCGATGGCGCCGCAGGTAGGCCATCTGCGCCGCCGTCTCCACCCCTTCGGCGATGACGTGCATGTGCAGCGAGTGCGCCATGCCGATGATGGCCAGCGCGATGGCCGCGTCGTCCGGATTGACCGTCACGTCGCGCACAAACGCGATGTCGATCTTGAGTTTGTCGATCGGGAAGCGCTTCAGGTACGCCAGGCTCGAATAACCGGTGCCGAAGTCGTCGATGGCGATCGTGATGCCCAATTGCTTGAGGTTGCCCAGCACCGCGATCGTATGCTCGGCGTTGGACATCAGCGCGCTTTCGGTCAGTTCCAGCTCCAGCAGCGACGGGTCGATCCCGTGCTTGCCGATCGCGGCGCGGATCTCGCCTTCCAGGTCGCCCTCGACGAACTGGCGGCTCGATACGTTGACGGCCACGCGCACGTCGCCTACCTCGCCGGCCGACCACTGCGCGATCTGGCGGCAGGCTTCGTCGATCACCCACGCGCCGACGCGCACGATCAAGCCGGTTTCTTCCATCACCGGCACGAATTCGGCCGGGAACACCAGGCCGAAGCCGGGCCGCTCCCAGCGCAGCAGCGCTTCGGCGCCGGCGATGCGCCCGGTGCGCAAATTCACCTTGGGCTGGTAGTACAGCAAAAACTCGTCGTGTTCGAGCGCGTGGCGCAGCGCCAGTTCCAGGTCGAGCCGGGCCAGCACCTGCACGTTCATCCCGGCGGTGAAGAAGCGGTAGCCGTCGCGCCCCGCTTCCTTGGCGCGGCCCATGGCCGTGTCGGCGTACTTGATCAGCGTCTCCGGATCGGTGGCGTCGTCCGGATACATGGCGATGCCGATGCTGGCCGTCAGGCCCGCCTGCTTGCCATGCAAGTCGAACGGCGCGCGCAGGGCGTCGCGCACTTCGTTGGCGACGTTGACGGCATCCTGCTGGTTGCGCGTCATGGTGAGGATGAGCGCGAATTCGTCGCCGCCCAGGCGCCCGACCGTGTCGCGGATGCGCACGCACTGCACCAGGCGCGTGCTGAACTGGCGCAGCAGTTCGTCGCCCAGCGCCGAGCCGAGCGAATCGTTGACGGTCTTGAAGCGGTCCAGCGCGATGAACAGCACCACGATGCGCCAGTGCTTGTCCTGCGCCAGCTCGATCGCTTCGCGCAAGGTCTGGTAGAACAAGGTGCGGTTGGGCAGGCCGGTCAGGCTGTCGTAGCTGGCCAGGTGCGCCAGGCGCTGGCGCGCGGCCAGCCGCTCGCTGATGTCGCGCGCCACCGCGATGAGCATGCGCGTGCCGCCCACGCTCTGGGTCTGCCAGTAGATTTCGACCGCCACTTCGCGCAGGTCGGCGCGCGTGAGCTGGTCTTCGACCAGGTCCGGGTAGCGCAGCACGTCGCGCGCGGGGTCGGCCTGGCAGGCCAGCTGGCCGCGCGCGGCCAGGCCGTACACGGTGGGGTCCAGGCGCAGCAGTTCCTCGCGCCGGTAGCCGAGCATGCGGCAGGCGCCGTCGTTGACGTCGACCACGTCCATGGCGTCGATGTCGATCAGGAAGATGGCGTCGTCGGTCGCGTCCATGGCGCTGCGAAAGCGCTGCAGTTCGGCGGTGCGCTCGCGCACCGTCTGTTCGAGCACGGTGCCGTAGTTTTTCGACTCGCGGTGCAGCAGGCGCACTTCCAGCATGTTGCGGATGCGCGTGAGTACTTCGACCGGATCGAACGGTTTACCGACAAAGTCGCGCGCGCCGGCGTCGAGCGCGGCGAGCTTTTTGTCCGGTTCCGCCGTCACCACCAGCACCGGCAGGTAGGCCTCGGTTTCCATCGGCGCGAGCGCCTCCATCACCTGGAAGCCGTTCATGCCCGGCATGTGCAAATCGAGGATGATCAGGTCGTAGCGGTGCGCGAGGTGCATCGCCGCCACCTGGCGCGGGTCGGTGGTGCTGCTCACGTTGGTGTAGCCGGTGGTGGTAAGCAGGTACTCGAGCAGCTGGACGTTGACCAGCTGGTCGTCGACGATCAGGATCGCGGCGTGATGGATGTCTTCGAGCGATATCATGGGTTCCGCGCTTTCTGTGCAAGCTGCCGCGTGTCGGCGAGTGCGAGGGTACTGTCGATCGCCTCGTTGAATTCGTCAATGTTGATCGGTTTGGTGAGATAACGCGCAAAACCGCTGGCCAGCCCGCGCTCGACGTCGCGCGGCATGGCGCTTGCGGTCAGCGCGATGACGGGAATGTGGGCCGTGCGCGGATCGCTGCGCAATTCCTTGAGCGCGTCGGCGCCGCTCACGCAGGGCAGGTTCAGGTCCATCAGGATCACGTCCGGCAGGTGCGCCTTGGCCAGTTCGATGCCAAGGTGGCCGTCGGGCGCGCTCAAGAGATGCAGGTCGGGCCGGTAGCGCACGATCTCCTGCACCAGCTTCAGGTTGGCCGGGTTGTCTTCGACATACAGCAAGGTGTGCTCGGCCAGCGGCACGGGCGCCGCCTTGTGCTCGAGCGCCAGCACGGTCGCTTCGCCCATGACCGACGGCACCGGCTGGGTCAGTCCGAGTTCGATCCAGAACACGGTGCCCACGCCGACGCTGCTCGACACGCCGATCTCGCCACCCATCAGTTCGACCAGGCGGCGCGTGACCACCAGGCCGATGCCGGTGCCTTCTTCGCTGCCGTTTTCCTGGCCCAGGCGGTTAAACGGCTGGAACAGCGCATCGATCTGCTCGGGGCGCAGGCCCAAGCCGGTATCCTGCACCGACAGGCGCACGCGGTTGGCAGTGACGACGCTGCAGTCGCACACCACCGCGCCCATCTCGCGGTTGTACTTGATGGCGTTCGAGAGCAAATTCAATAGCACTTGTTTGAGGCGCGTGCGGTCGGCCTGCACCACGGCCGGCGGCGCGTCCGGGAACAGCATGCGGATCTTGCGCTGCTGCGCCAGCGGTTCGGTCATGTTGCGGCACTCGACCAGCATGTCGGCCAGCGCCACCGGTTCCATCGACAAGGTCACGGTGCCCGATTCGACCTTGGCCAGGTCGAGGATTTCGTTGATCAGGGTAAGCAGGTGACGTCCCGACTTGAGAATGTGGCCGGCGAACTCCTTCTTTTGCGGCAAGGTGGACGGCAGCGATTCGGACGTCAATATCTGCGCGAAGCCGAGAATGGCGTTGAGCGGCGTGCGCAGCTCGTGGCTCATCGACGACAGGAAGGCCGACTTGGCCTGGTTGGCGTTCTTGGCCGCCGCCATGGCCACTTCCAGCTCGGCGTTGGTCAGTTCCAGCTGCATGGTACGTTCGTGCACGCGCACCTCGAGCCGCTCGTTCAGGTCCATGATCTCCTGCTGGGCGCGGGCGCGTTCCTCGGCTTCGCGCGCAATCGCGTGGTGCGACGTTTCGAGGGCGCCCGTGCGCTGCTCGATCTCGCCCAGCATGGCGTTGAAGGAGTCGACCAGTTCGCCCGCCTCGTCGTCGCTGATGCGCGGCGCGCGGCGCGAGTAGTCGCGCGTGCTGACCACTTCGCGCGCCGTTTCGGTGAGCGCGACGATCGGCGCGGTGACGATGCGCCCCAGGCGGCGCGTCATCAGCCAGGCGATCAGCATGGCCAGCGCGATCACGCCGGCGGCGATGCTCAGGTAGTCGATCGCGCGCGCGACCAGGGTGTATTCGGCGCGCAGGTACACGGTGCCGAGCAGCTCGCCGTTTTCGACCACGCGCCGGTACAGCAGCAGGTCGTCGCCGGAGACGCGCAGGTCGTCGGTCTGGGGGCTGACCGGGAACGCCTGCTGCTCGCCCGGCGCGCGGTAGGAAGCGAACAGCGCGCCCTTGGCGTCGTAGATGGCGCCGGCCCGCACCGACGGGCGGATGCGCAGCAGCGCCAGGTTTTCGGTGGCCAGGCGGGCGTCGTCGAACGTCAGCGCGGCCGAGGTCATGTGGCCGAGCAGTTCGGCCTGGGTCGCCATGTCGCCCAGCAGGGCCTTGTGGTAGTTGCGCAGGTCGTAGGCGATCACGGTGCCGATCGACACCAGCAGCGCCGCCAGGGTGGTGAGCATGACCACGGTAACCAGTTTTTCACGGATCGAGCGCACGATCATGTGACCCCCTGCACACGGTTGGCGGCAGCCAGCATGCGCGCGCTGATGCGCAGGCGGCTGGAGTTGACCTGGCCGAGGGCGACGTCGAAACGCAGGCGGTCCTGGGCCACCACGAAGGCGATCATGCAGCCCAGGGCGATGCCGTCGTCGGCGTCGGAGACGGTCAGTACCGACTGGCCGCGCGCGGCGGCCAGCATGTCGATCACGGCGGCGCGTTCGCCGGCGCCGATAAAGAGGATGTGGATGCCGGCGACGGCGTCGCCGCGGCGCAGTTTGCGCACCATGACGGCGTGCCCGCCGACGGTGCGCCCGGCCACCATTTGTTCGAGCTGGTCGGCCAGGCCTTCATTGCCGGCCACGCCGATCTGGAGCGGGCTGTCGGCGCGCGCGAAGCTGCCCTCGGGCCACTCGACGAAGCCGGCGAATTTGAACAGGTAGGCGGCCTTGACCTGGTTTTCGACGCTGGGCTGCGCCTGGGCCGCGGCCACGCCGCCCCAGGCCAGCAGAGCGAGCGCCAGCCAGCGTCCCGCGCGCCGGCGCAATGCAAGCCGGCTCAGGCCCGCCATGGCAGTTCGGCCAGCAAGAGAATCGGGGACATGAAACTCCAATCCGGATCAGACAAAAAGCAAACTCAGCGGTAAAGGCCAGCATATCAGAGCAACAGGCTGGCGGCGCACGGCAGGACGGCCGAGCGCGCGCGACGATTCTCCAAGCCTACTCTACGCTTTTTTGGTGCTCTTGGATATCCCTTGTGAAACATTGCAACAGGGTGGACGAACAGGGTTGCATGCGGCATGGTAAAGTAGAATCGCAGGGCCGCGCCATGGTGCGCGCCCTCGACCGATCCGCATTCCGATCTGTCACCCGATCCCCCGATTACCGTCCAAAAGGAGCAACACGTGACGAACGACATTCTCGATCTTTCCGCCAGAGTCGGCCGCGCGCTGCAAGCGAAAGGCTTGCTGCTGGTAACGGCCGAATCGTGCACCGGCGGCGGCGTGGCGCAGGCGGTCACCGAGGTGGCCGGCTCGACCGCCTGGTTCGATTGCGGCTTCGTGACCTATTCGAACGCCTCCAAGACCGAGCTGCTCGATGTGTCGGCCGCGCTGATCGCGCAGCTGGGCACCGTCAGCGAGGAAGTGGCGTCCGCCATGGCCACCGGCGCTTTAGCAAACAGCAACGCGCACGTGGCGCTGTCGACCACCGGCATCGCCGGCCCGAGCGGCGCGGTACCGGGCAAACCGGTCGGCACGGTCTGCTTCGGCTGGGCCAAGGGCGACACGGTCCAGACCGAACGCCTGGTGTTTGCCGGGGACCGCCAGGCGGTGCGCGAGCAGACCGTGGTGCATGCGCTGCAAGGATTGCTGCGCATCATCGAATAGCGCGAACAAGACCCGGATGGCTGCGGTGCCATCGCCATGTTTACCCCCTGCCTGACACCGGCCGGGCCGGCGCGCGCACCGGCGCCGGTCTTTTCTGGAGCAATTCGATGCACAATACGGTTCATTTCATCCTGCAGGGCAAGGGCGGCATCGGCAAGACCCTGGTCTCGACCATCCTCGCGCAATGGCTGGCGGGCAAGGACGCCGAGCGGCCCCTGCGCTGCTACGATACCGACCAGGAAAACGCCACCTTTTCGCGCTACAAGGCGATGGACGTGAAACACGTGCCGGTCATGACTGATGCGCGCAACATCGACCCCAAGCGTTTCGACGCGTTGATGATCGACCTGCTGGAAGAAGAAGGCAACTGCGTCATCGATAACGGCGCCAACACGTTTTCGCCGCTGATGGGCTACCTGCTGGAAAACGATTGCTTCGACCTGCTCAAGGAATCGGGGCGCAAGGTGTACATCCACACCATCGTCGGCGGCGGCGACACCTTGCACGACACGGCGATGGGATTCGTCTCGACCGCCAAGTCGACCAGCGTGCCGCTGGTGCTGTGGGAAAACGAGCACTTTGGCCCGCTGCAATCGGCCAGCGGCAAGGTATTTACCGAATCGCAAACCTACTCCGACAACGCCGCGCGCGTGTGCGGGCGCGTGGTGCTGTCGCAACGCAACGCCGACACCTTCGGCGCCGACATCAAAAAGATGAATATCGCGCGCCTGACCGCCAATGAAGTGCGCGAAAGCGACAAATTCAACGTCATGGAAAAGCAGCGCATCAAGGTCGTGTTCCGCGACCTGTTCGAGCAGCTCGACAAAGTCCAGTGGTAAGCCGGCATGGACCAGCAAAAACTGCGCACCCTCGTCTTTGAAAAAACCGGCGTACGGATCGATATCGACGATCCGATTTTCGCGCTGGTGGCCTTGAACGAGGCGGTGCTGGCCGAAGCGGTCGAGCGCCACGTGCAACTGCTCGACGACGCCACCGCCGACCTGGCCGACCAGGTCCAGGCGCTGCACGACAGCGGTTTGCTCAATCCCCCCGGCCACGCGGCCGAGCCGCGTCCGGCGGCGGCGCTGGTGTCGGCCGCGCCCCCGGTCGTGCACGGCGCGCCAGCGTCGCAGCAACGCTTGGTCGCCGTTGCGGGCGGCGCCGCGCTGCTGTGCGCGTTCGTGGTGCTGGCCGGCCAGGCGCTCCTGTTCCGGCCCGCGCCCGCTGCCGCGCCGCCGATCGTGGCCAGGGAACTGACGCTTGAACAAAGCGCCGCCCTGCGCGATGGCGAGAAACTGGCGAACATCGTCGCCAAGCTCGATCCCAAGACTCGGGCGGCCATCGCCGCCGAGATGAAAAAACCGTAAATCAGGCAGGCGCAGCACTTTCGGTGCGATATGCGCTATCATATCTACATATCTTCACATGTTGACTATGAAACCTTCTCCCGATAACGACGCCTCGATCGCCCAGCTGGCCGACCTGTTCCATCTGCTGGGCGACCCGACGCGGCTGCGCATTGTACTGTCGTGCCTGGCCGGGCCGATTGCGGTGGGCGACATCGCCGCCGGCCTGCAATTGAGCAGTTCGCTCGTCAGCCACCACTTGCGCCTGCTGCGCGCCGCCCGCATCGTCAAGGCCGAGCGGCAGGGCAAGCAAGTGTTCTATTCGACGGCGGACGCCCACATCAGCGGCGTACTGACCGACATGCTCGAGCACATCGCCGAACCCACCAATGGAATCGACCCATGACCAGCGCCCACGACCACGATCACGACCATGACCACGCCGGCCACGGCCACGCGCATGCGCCCGCCAAGGCGGCCAAAGCGGCGCACGACCACGGGCACGATCACGGCCATGGCCACGGCCACCATCACCACCAGCTCGATCCGAACGGCAACGGGCGCGCCTTCGCGCTGGCGATCGGCCTGAACACGGTGTTTGTCGGCATCGAGTTCTTTTATGGCTTCCTGGCCAACTCGACGGCGCTGATGGCCGACGCCGGCCACAACCTGTCGGATGTGCTGGGCCTGATGCTGGCCTGGGGCGCGGCCATGCTCACCCGGCGCGCGCCGAACGGACGCTACACCTACGGCCTGCGCAGTTCGTCGATCCTGGCGGCGCTGCTCAACGCCCTGCTGCTGATGCTCGCCTGCGGCGCGATCGGCTGGGAAGCGGTGCACCGCTTCGCCAATCCGGCACCGGTGCAGGGCATGACGATGTCGGTGGTGGCCGGGATCGGCGTGCTGGTCAACGGCTTTTCGGCCTGGCTGTTCATGGCCGGCAGCAAGGACGACCTGAACATCCGCGGCGCCTACCAGCACATGGCGGCCGACGCCGCCATTTCGCTGGGCGTGGTGGTGTCGGGCGTGGCGATCATCTTCACCGGCTGGACCTGGCTCGACCCGGCCGTCAGCATCGTGATCGTGCTGCTGATTTTGGTCACCACCTGGGGCTTGCTGCGCGAGTCGCTCGACCTGGTGCTGGCGGCGGTGCCGGCCAATGTCGATGCCGATGCGGTGGGCAATTTTCTGTTGGCGCGGCCGGGCGTGAGCGGCATGCACGACCTGCATATCTGGGCCATGAGCACGACCGAGACGGCCCTGACCGCGCATCTGGTCATGCCCGGCGGCTATCCGGGCGACGCCGCGCTGGATGCCATCGTGGCCGCGCTCAAGGCCGATTATGCGATTGCGCATTGCACCTTGCAGGTGGAACTGGGGACGAGCGAGCACAGCTGCGCGCTGCATGCCGGGCAAGCCCGGCCGGCTTAGCCGGCGCAAGGGCACCTTGCCCGTTTGTTGACGCGCGGCGCGCCACGGCTGGCCTTGGTCCAGCCGATGTCGACGATGTGCGCGGCCGTCATGCGGCCGCTTGCGCCGTCAGGGGCAGGTAGTCGCACACCACGCCGCCAGCGGGCTGGCAAACGGCGTGGCGAGAAAGACGCAGAGAAACAGCAAGAACACGAAGCGCTTGCCGGATCAGGCGGCGCCGCTCGCCACCTCAGCCCGCCAAATTGGCGAACAGCGGCGTCGACAGATAACGCTCGCCGAACGACGGAATGATCGTCACGATCACCTTGCCCGCGTTTTCGGGACGGCGCGCCACCTGCACTGCGGCCCACAGCGCCGCGCCCGACGAAATGCCGACCAGCAGCCCTTCTTCGCGCGCGGCTGCCCGCGCGGTCTCGAAGGCGGCGTCGTTGCTCACGCAGATGACTTCGTCGAAGGCCGCGCGATTGAGCACGTCCGGCACGAAACCGGCGCCGATGCCCTGGATCGGATGCGGGCCCTTGGTGCCCTTGGACAGCATGGGCGACGCTTCCGGCTCGACCGCGATGGCCTGGAAACCCGGTTTGCGCGCCTTGAGCACTTCGCCCACGCCGGTAATGGTGCCGCCGGTGCCGACCCCGGCCACGAGAATATCGACCTTGCCGTCGGTGTCGCGCCAGATTTCCTCGGCCGTGGTGCGGCGGTGCACCTCGGGATTGGCGGGATTGTTAAATTGCTGCGGCATGAAGTAGTTGGGGTTGGCCGCGACCAGTTCCTCCGCCACCCTGATGGCGCCAAGCATGCCTTCCGGTCCGGGCGTGAGCACCAGCTCGGCGCCGTAGGCGCGCAGCAGCATGCGCCGCTCGCTGCTCATGGTCTCGGGCATGACCAGCTTGCAGCGGTAGCCGCGCGCCGCGCACACCATCGCCAGCGCGATGCCGGTGTTGCCGCTGGTCGGCTCGACGATGACGGTGTCGGGACCGATCTTGCCGGCCGCCTCGGCCGCTTGCACCATGGCCAGGCCGATCCGGTCCTTGACGCTGTGGGCCGGGTTGTAGAACTCCAGCTTGGCGAGGATGTCGGCGCCGGCGCCATGCGCCAGCTTGCGGATCCGGACCAGCGGGGTGTTACCGATTAACTCAGTGACGTCGTTTGCGATTCTCATGCTCACTCTCCCGCTGTAATGGATTGGACTTATTTGACGTTCACGAGTTCCACGTCGAAGATCAGATCGGCGTCCGGCGGAATGCCGCCGCCCGGCGCGCCGCGCTTGCCGTAGGCCAGGTAGCTCGGGATGACCAGGGTGCGCTTGCCGCCCACTTTCATGCCCACGACGCCCTGGTCCCAGCCCTTGATCACGCGGCCGGTGCCGAGCACGAATTCGAGCGGCGCGCCGCGCGAGAGCGAGGAATCGAACTGGCGGCCGCGCTGGCGCGTCGCCATCGGCTTGTACAGCCAGCCGGTGTAATGCACGAATACCTTGCTGCCGGCGGTCGCTTCGGCGCCGGTGCCGACCTTGGTGTCGGTGGCAACGAGCGGATCGAGGACCGGCTCGGCCAGCACCACGGTGCCTGGCGGCGTGGCAGGCTGCGCTTGCGCGGGCGGCTGGGCCGTGGCCGCTGGTGCGGCCGGCGCATCGGGAGCGGGCGGCGTGGCCTGGGCGGCGGGCGCGGTCGCTGCCGGCGGCGTCTCGGCGGCAGGCGGCGTCTGGCCGGCGGCCTGTGACATGGATGCCGCCGCGGCGCACATCAGGAATAGGGAAATAGGACGGCGCATGAGGTGATCTCTTTCAGTAAGATTCAATGAACAACGGTCAAACTGGATAATTCTGCAACGCTATGATAGCAAGGCCTCGGGCACCTGCACAGCAGGCACGTGAATGGCACTGTCGGCAAGGCGGCGCAGCACGTGCCCGGCGGCCAGCATGCCGAAGGTCGCGGTGACGACCATGCTCGATCCGAAGCCGGCGCAGTTCAGGCCGGTGATGCCGTCGCCATCGATGGCGCAGCTGTCGTCGCCTTCCGGCATGCTCACCGGTTCCATCGAGAATACGGCATCGACGTTGAATTTGGTTTTCAGGCTGCGCGGAAAGCCGTAGTCGTTGCGCAAGCGCTTGCGCACCAGTTTCAGCAGCGGCTCCTGTTCGGTCTTGGACAGGTCGCGCAGTTCGATGCGGGCCGGGTCGGTCTTGCCGCCCGCACTGCCGATGATCACCATCGGCAACTGGTGGTCGCGGCAATACGCGATCAGCGCGGCCTTGGCCTTGACGTTGTCGATGGCGTCGACCACGTAGTCATACTGGTGCGCGCCGATCATCTGGTCGAGGTTGCCCGGATCGATGAACTCTTCGATCAGGTTGACCTTGCAGAAGGGATTGATCTGGGCGATGCGCTCGGCCAGCGCGCCGATCTTGGCCTGGCCGATGGTGCCGGAAAGGGCCTGGATCTGGCGGTTGATGTTCGATTCGGCCACGTTGTCGAGGTCGATCAGGGTCAGCTGGCCGATGGCGGAGCGGGCCAGCGCCTCGACGATCCAGGAGCCGACGCCGCCGACGCCGATCACGCACACATGCGCGCCGCGAAAGCGCGCCAGCGCGGCGTCGCCGTACAGGCGGCCGATGCCGCCGAAACGGCGTTCGAAGTCGACCTCGCTGGTATCGAGGGGAAGTGATGGGGTAGCGATGGTATTCATGCCGCCATTTTAACGGACGCGGCCGGACAGACTGCTCTAAAATGACCGGTATGTTCCCAATGGCGTGGACATGTCGTCGTTCCCGCGCAG
>DASVVC010000143.1:0-10968 GCA_036386755.1 Telluria sp. | reverse complement strand
TGCGCAGCGCCCCAGCGCCACGGCCGAGGCGCGCAGCAGGCGCTTGCCCGGCAGGGGCTCGGCCGCCAGGCGCGCGGCCAGCTTGTCGGCAAAACCGGCCGACAGGTGCGGCGCATCCTGCTCGCGGATGATGTCGCCGATGCGGTGATAGGCATGCCACGCGTGCTCGCCCTCGGCCGAGCGCAGCGCGTCGTCGGGGAGCGTGGATGGCGACAGTTCGTGGTCGCTGAACGCCGAGATCTGCTCCCGGATGGTTTTCGGGGTGTCCATCGATATTTCCATCACTGTGGGTGTGACCAAAAGTTAACCGATTAGAGCGATCATTGCTTCACCTAACGTCGTTTGTCAACCGGGTAGTCGAGCAAGGGCCTCAACTTCTCGGCAATGACTTCGCGCGCCCGAAAAATCCTGCTGCGCACTGTTCCGATAGGGCATGACATGACTTCAGATATTTCCTCGTAGCTCAAGCCTTCAATTTCGCGCAGGACAATCGCGGTCCGCAGTTCCAGCGGCAACGCTTCCATCGCGGCATTGACCGTATACGCGATCTGCTTGCTGGCCAACACCGATTCTGGGGTGTTGATATCTCGCAAACTTTCCGCATCGTCAAACGCTTCGGCGCGCTCGGCATCGGCCTCGGTCGAGGTCGGGGCACGCCTGCCCTGTGTGACGAGAAAATTCTTCGCCGTATTGATTCCGATCCGGTACAGCCAGGTATAAAAAGCGGAATCCCCCCTAAAGTGCCGCAAGGCACGATAAGCCTTGATAAATGTTTCCTGTACTACGTCCTCGGCCTCGGCCGGATCATGCACCAGACGCGACACCAGCCGCATCAGCCTGCGCTGATATTTGCTGACCAGCAGGTCGAACGCCTGCCTCTCGCCAGCCTGGACGCGCTCAACCAGCAGTTGATCACACTCGCGTTCTGTCGTCACTGACCCTGCCCTCTTGGCTGCAGCAGCGAACCGTCCCTATGTCTATAGAGTTGGCCGCTTGCAATAAGTTCAAAGTATTTTGTTATTTCCGACAAATTGTTTGTCCCGCCCGGCAATGGCCCTTACGGCGACCGATAAAGCCCGGAACTGCTCACGGGGCACGCTGTCCGGCCAGATGAGCTGCACAATGATGAGCTTGCCGTCGGGTGAACCCAGCAGCAGGAGCAGGCTGTGCGGCCAAATAGTCGATCCGGGAAGCAATTGCAGCACATCCGCTTGCGCCGGTACTGCGCTCAAGCTCTGTTGTACCGTCAGGCGAATCTCGCCGAGTCCAGAAATATCAATCCTGCGCCGCATTTCCCCCTGCTTCGATGCCGTCCATGCAAGCAATGCTGCCAAGGCGCAAGCCACAGCGGACACTGCCGTCCAAACGCTGGCCGCGCCAATGCCCGCGGCCCAGCGCCCGACGAGCGCAAGAGCCACAGCGAGATTGAGCGCGGCATAGCCAAGCAGAACCAGACGCAACAAGCGCGACGGGTTAATGCAGGCGGAGACCGCAATCGACATAATCAGTAGGAAAGGTGCTGCGGGGCGCCAGTGCGTAACGGTGCACTGGGCAAATCGGACCCCGGCGAGTGCCGCCGGCGTTTCATCGACGCCCACACTTGAGACAAGTGCAGGCGCCGAAAGTTCATACTAGGACGCGAATATTTTCCTGCGCGTCATTGCACCATGGATATGGCGTTTGATAACAGCTTACGCCTTGCCGAATACCAGGGTGCCGTTGGTGCCACCGAAGCCGAACGAGTTCTTCACCGCGATATCGATCTTCATTTCGCGCGCCGTGTTGGCGCAGAAGTCCAGGTCGCAAGCGGGATCCTGGTTGAAGATGTTGATCGTCGGCGGCGAGATCTGGTGATGCATCGCCAGCACGGTAAACACCGCTTCCAGGCCGCCGGCGCCGCCCAGCAGGTGGCCGGTCATCGACTTGGTCGAATTGACCACCAGCTTGGAGGCATGCGCGCCGAAGGTCTTCTTCAGGCCCTGCACTTCGGCCACGTCGCCCTGCGGCGTCGAGGTACCGTGCGCATTGACGTAATTGACCTGATCGGCGTTGATGCCGGCATTGGCCAGGGCCGACTGCATGCAGCGGCTCGCGCCACTGCCGTCCTCGACCGGAGCCGTCATGTGGTAGGCGTCGGCGCTCATGCCAAAACCCAGCAGTTCGGCGTAGATTGTCGCGCCGCGCGCCTTGGCGTGCTCGTACTCTTCGAGCACCATCACGCCGGCGCCTTCGCCGAGCACGAAGCCGTCGCGGTCGATATCCCACGGACGCGAGGCGGTGGCCGGATCGTCGTTGCGCGACGACAGCGCGCGTGCCGAGGCGAAACCGCCCAGGCCCAGCGGCGAAATGGTCGCTTCGGCGCCGCCGGCGATCATCACGTCGGCGTCGCCGTATTCGATCAGGCGGCCGGCCGCGCCGATGCTGTGCAGGCCGGTGGTGCAGGCCGTGACGATGGCCAGGTTGGGACCGCGCAAGCCGTACTCGATCGACAGGTTGCCCGAAATCATGTTAATGATCGAGGCCGGGACGAAGAACGGCGAGATGCGGCGCGGGCCGCGCTTGCTGTAATCTTCCTTGGTGTCTTCGATCAGCGGCAAGCCGCCGATGCCGGACCCGACGATGACGCCGATGCGGTCGGCATTCTCTTCGGTGACGACCAGGCCGCTATCGCGCATGGCCTGCATGCCCGCCGCCATGCCGTAATGGATAAACGTATCCATGTGGCGGGCATCCTTGGCCGAGATGTAATCCTCGATATTGAAACCCTTGACTTCGCCCGCGAAGTGGGTCGAAAAAGGCTGCGCATCGAACCTGGTGATGTTGGCAATGCCCGACTTGCCGGCCAGCGCCGCGCTCCACGTTTCGGCAACCGTGTTGCCGATCGGTGAAACGCAGCCCAGCCCGGTGATGACGACACGACGATTTCGTGAACGGCTCAAGCGATTCTCCCGAGAAATTGTAAAACTTAGGCCTTGACGTGCGCCGTGGCGTAGTCGATTGCCTGTTTCACGGTGGTGATCTTTTCAGCTTGTTCGTCAGGGATTTCCATTTCGAATTCGTCTTCCAGCGCCATCACCAGTTCGACCGTGTCGAGGGAATCTGCGCCGAGGTCGTCAACGAACGAGGATTCGATTTTGATGTCTACTTCTGCAACGCCCAGTTGCTCAGCGACGATTTTTTTAACGCGTTGTTCGATATCCGACATGTTATGGCTCCATTGTGTGTGTTACGGAAAGTGCGCGCATTTTATCAGGTTTGCGCGGCGAAAAACTAATTTCGGTGTCTGCCGCAAATTCCACCGAACGTACTGCTAAATGACGAGAATTCCCTTGATCTGATCCGTGCGCAGGCCCGCAAATGGGACCGGACAAGGGGATTTCAACATCAATTCATATACATCCCGCCATTCACGTGCAGGGTCGTGCCCGTGATATACGCCGCCTGCGGTCCCGCCAGGAAGGCCACCGCATGCGCGATGTCTTCCGGCGCGCCCAGGCGCCCCAGCGGAATCTGCGTCAGCAAACCCGCGTGCTGCTCGGCACTCAGGGCTTTCGTCATGTCGGTATCGATGAAGCCCGGCGCGATGCAGTTGACCGTGATGTTGCGGCTGCCGATCTCGCGCGCCAGCGCCCGGCTCATGCCGGCCACGCCGGCCTTGGCCGCCGCGTAATTCATCTGTCCCGCATTGCCGGCCGAGCCGACCACCGACGTGATATTAATGATACGCCCATGCTTCGCTTTCATCATGCCGCGCAGGACCGCGCGCGACAGGCGCCCCACGGCCGACAGGTTGGTGGCGATGACGCTGTCCCATTCCTCGTCCTTCATGCGCATGGCTAATTGATCTTGGGTAATGCCGGCATTGTTGACCAGGATCGACAGGCTGCCGAAGCCCTTTTGCACATCGTCGATGATGGCGGCGCAGGCAGCCGCATCGGTCACGTTGAGCACGGCGCCCTTGCCGCCGAACTCGGCCAGGTAGGCGCTGATCGCCCCGGCGCCGCTCTCGGTGGTGGCGGTGCCGACCACCTTGGCGCCCTGGCGGGCCAGTTCGAGTGCGATGGCCTTGCCGATGCCGCGCGAGGCGCCCGTAACGAGGGCGACTTGATTTTCCAGTTTCATTGCGTTCCTTTTATGCTGATGTTCTGCGATGCTGCACTAACTGGCTTACGCCTGATTGAGACTGCTCAATACGCGCTCCAGCGAAGCCTGATCCACAAGCGCCTCGCCCACCAGTTGCGCATCGATGCGCTTGGCCATGCCGATCAGCACCTTGCTCGGTGCCGATTCGATCACCTGGGTAACGCCGTCGGCCGCCATTTTCTGCATGGTTTCGACCCAGCGCACCGCGCCGGCCGCCTGGCGCACCAGCGCATCCTTGATCGCCTCGGGATCGTTTAGGATAGTCACGTCGACGTTGTTGATCAAGTCGATCTGCGGAACGGCGAACGGCACGTCCTTCAGGTAGTCGCGCAGGCGGTCCGATGCCGGTTTGAGCAGCGAGGAATGGAACGGCGCCGACACCGCCAGTTTCATGGCGCGCTTGGCGCCCTTGGCCTTGGCCAGTTCGCAGGCGCGCTCGACGGCGCCATTGTGGCCGGCGATCACGATCTGGGTCAGCTCATTAAAATTGACGGCCTCGACCACTTCGCCCGGACTGGCGGCGGCGGCCTCGGCGCACAGCGCACGCACCTCGTCGGCGGGAAGGCCGAGAATGACGGCCATGCCGCCCTGCCCGACCGGCACCGCTTCCTGCATGGCCTGGGCGCGAAAACGCACCAGCGGCACCGCATCCTTGAAGGCGATCACGCCGGCCGCCACCAGGGCCGAATACTCGCCCACGCTGTGGCCGGCCACCACCGACGGCAGCGCGCCGCCGGCCGCGATCCAGGCGCGGTACACGGCGACGGACGCGGTCAGCATGATCGGCTGGGTGTTGGTGGTCAGGTCCAGCTCTTCCTTGGGACCGTCGGCAATGAGCTTGCCGAGGTCGAATCCGAGCGCCTCGCTGGCTTCGGCGATGGTGTGCGCCACCACCGCGTTGCCGGCGAAGCCGCCCAGCATGCCGATGGCTTGCGAACCCTGGCCGGGAAATACGAACGCGAATTTATTCATGGGATGATGTCCTCCTGTTTTGTTTTTATGGTGGCATCCGCACCAAGGACTGGTGCGGGCAAGAAAGTTGAGAACGGCGGTGGGCGGCGCTACCCTCGACGCCGCCGCAGCCCGCTTACATGCGCACCAGCACCGCGCCCCAGGTAAAGCCGCCGCCGACGCCTTCCATCATGACCGTCTCGCCGGCCTTGATGCGGCCGTCGCGCACGGCGATGTCGAGCGCCAGCGGGATCGAGGCGGCCGAGGTGTTGCCATGCTGGTCGACCGTGACCACCATTTTTTCAAGCGGCAAGCCGAGCTTTTTGGCCGTGCTTTTCATGATGCGGATATTGGCCTGGTGCGGCACCAGCCAGTCGACCTGGGCGGGGGTCATGCCGGCGTGTTCCAGCACTTCGTTGGCCACCTGTTCGAGCACGGTGACGGCAAGCTTGAACACCGCCGGGCCATCCATGTACAGAAAACCGCTGCCGGCGATGGCGCCGCCGGCCAGGGTGCCCGGCACGCTCAGGATGTCCGAATAACGTCCGTCCGCATGCAGCTTGGTCGACAAGATACCCGGCTCTTCCGACGCGGTCAGGACGATGGCACCGGCGCCGTCGCCGAACAGCACGCAGGTGGTGCGGTCGTTAAAGTCGAGAATGCGCGAAAACACTTCCGCGCCGATCACCAGCACGTTCTTGTGCGCGCCCGACTTGATGAAGGCGTCCGCCACCGAGACCGCATACACGAAGCCGCTGCAGACGGCCTGCACGTCGAAGGCGGCGCTGTTGTTGTGCATGCCGAGTTTGCGCTGGACGATGCAGGCGGTGCTGGGAAAGCTGCCGTGAAAATCCGGGGTCGAGCTGGCCACGATGACGAGGTCGATGTCCTCGGCATGCTTGCCGGCCATCTCGAGCGCCTGTTTGGCGGCCGCGACCGCCAAGTCCGAGGACAGCTCGTCGGGCGCCGCGTAATGCCGGTTCGAAATGCCGCTGCGCGAGACGATCCACTCGTCCGAGGTTTCGATGCCCTTGGCCGCCAGTTGCTCGGTCAGGTCGCCGTTGGAGACGCGCTTGGCCGGCAGATAACTGCCGGTGCCGATAATTTTGCTGTACAAGGTCATGCTGGCCGTCCTACGAGTGGGTTATTCCTGGCACTTCCGGGTCAGGGGTGCGGGGCATCAATTCGGTGATCATCGCCGAGAGCTGCTCCTGCACATTGTATTTTGCCGCGTCGAACGCCCTTTTGATCGCCCACTCATACGAGTACGCATCGGCGCCGCCATGGCTCTTGAACACCAGGCCGCGCAAACCGAGCAGGCTGGCGCCGTTGTAGCGGGAAGGATTGAACCTGTTGGAAAATTTCTTCAGCGCGCCGCGCCCGATCAGGGCCCCGAGCATGGTCAGCGGATTACGCTTGAACTCGGTGGTCAAGGCATCCTTGACGAAGCGGCCCAGTCCCTCGGCCGCCTTGAGCGTGACGTTGCCGACGAAACCGTCGCACACGACGATGTCGGTGGTGCCCTTGAAAATATCGTTGCCTTCGACGTTGCCGAAGAAATTCAAGGCGCCGCGCTCGTGGTCTTCGCGCAGCAGCTTGGCAGTGGCCTTGACCACTTCATTGCCCTTGATTTCCTCGGTGCCCACATTGAGCAGGCCGATGGTGGGGCGCTTGATGCCTTCCATGGCCGAGACCAGGACCGAACCCATGATGGCGAACTGGTGCAGGTGATGCGGCTCGCAGTCGACGTTCGCGCCAAGATCCAGCATGTAGGTCGGGCCGTCTTTCTGGTTGGGAAGGATCGAGCAGATGGCGGGACGGTCGACCCCGGCCATGGTCTTGAGCACATAGCGCGAGACCGCCATCAGGGCGCCGGTATTGCCGGCCGACACGCAGGCCTGGGCCTTGCCATCCTTGACCAGCTCGATCGCCACGCGCATCGACGAATCCTTCTTGCGGCGCAGCGCGATTTCGATGGGATCGTCCATCGTCACCACCTCGGACGCATGCAGGATCGACAGGCGCGGATGGCTGTCGGCTTTGTGTTTTTTCAGTTCAGCGCGCAACTCGTCCTGCAGGCCGACCAGAATCAGTTCTGCTTCAGGTTCGCTGGTGAGGAAAGAAAGTGCTGCGGGGATAGTAACTGACGGGCCATGATCGCCGCCCATGCAGTCAATGGAAATTTTAATTGTCATTTTGTGGATTCGTACCGCGACTCAACAGCGTGTGGCGGCAGGATGCGATCTGTATGTGGACGAACGCCAAGCAGAGTCTGCGTAATTCGAAATGACGGTGTGCAAAGCTGGTTTGCAGCCGGGGACAAAGAAAAAGCGGTGCGACGCACAAAAAAGTCGTTGCACCGCTTTTATCTTACTCAAACTAAACCGTCGATTACTCGTCGTTTTTGGTTTTGAGAACTTTGCGACCACGGTAAAAGCCGTTAGGGCTGATGTGGTGACGCAGGTGCGTTTCACCGGTGGTTGGCTCGATGCCCAGTTGTGGCGCGACCAGGAAGTCGTGCGAACGGTGCATACCGCGCTTCGAAGGGGATTTCTTATTTTGCTGAACAGCCATGATGACTCCTAATACATAAGTTCTAAAATTCTAACACAATCGATCAGCAAATACATGCGAATCGAGTATCCCAGCGGCAAAATTTCTTTACCGACATGTTTAACGCCGACCTACCTTTACTACCAATGCCATACTCGACTACAACACGCGTTTGACACGTTCTTTACACTTGCTTGTTCTGTATTCCAGCCGGTTGCGGCTTGCCGCCTGCTGCTGCCAACTACTCAGGCTTGAGGTTCTTCAGCCCCGCAAACGGCGATGGCTTGTCGGACTTGACCGCGTCGAGCAGCTTGTTGTCCGGGCACACGTCATGCTTCGGCACCTGCGGCAGGGCCAGCAAGGCTTCGTCCTCGAACAGGTCGCGCACATCGCATTCGCGGCTGCCGACGATGACGTCGATGCTCTCGTCGTCCAAGACTTCTTCGATTTCGTCCGCATGTTCATCATCCTTGCCGAGCACCAGCACGGTGGACGAATCCATCTCGTAAGCGAACGGGGCCAGGCAACGCTGGCATACCAGCTGGACCGTGCCGGACACTGACAAGGTCAATTGCGGATAGCCCTGCTTGCTGGTCGACCCATCGATGGTCCAGGCGATCTGGCCCGACTGGTCGGCACAATCCTTGTTCAACCGGCTCATTTCAGCGACAGGCGTGACGCCCTCGCGATGGCCGTTGCTTCGACTAAACTCGAAAGCGTCGATGACAAAAGCACTCATTGCAGAAATTTTCCCCGGAAAACCTGCGATAATAACAGGCTTCTCGTTGTGGAGTCAAAGACTTAGCGCGATTATTTGGGCAAGGACCCGCGCGCTGTTGCTGGCGCGCGTATGCCGCGCCCGCCGGATGAATCCCGCTGCGCCCGGCAACCGGAGCAGCCAACAGGACCAACGTACGACATGATACCAACTTCGGCCGCCCCGCGGCTAATTCTTGCATCGAGTTCGGCTTACCGGCGCGAATTGCTCGAGCGCCTGCGCCTGCCGTTCGACGTGCTGGTGCCCGATATCGACGAAACGCCGCTGGCCGGCGAATTGCCGGAAGCGACCGCGCTGCGCCTGGCGCAGGCCAAGGCCGCAGCGGTGGCGGCGCGCGCGCCCGGCAGCGTGGTGATCGGCTCCGACCAGGTCGCCACGCTCGACGGCATCCAGATCGGCAAACCCGGCAACCACGCCAACGCCCTGGCCCAGCTGCAGACCATGCGTGGACGGCGCGTGGTGTTCCATACGGCGCTGTGCCTGTGGGATGGACGCTCCGGCACGGCGCAGGTGGAGAACGTGCAGACCTTCGTCACCGTGCGCGACCTGCCGGATGCCGAACTGGACGCTTACCTGCGCATCGAACAGCCCTACGACTGCGCCGGCAGCGCCAAGAACGAAGCGCTCGGCATTGCGATTTTGGAGCGCATCGACAGCACCGACCCCACCGCCCTCACCGGCTTGCCCCTGATCGCCCTGACCGGCATGCTGCGGCGCGCCGGTTTTACCTTCTTTACACAGTGAGCATTATGCCTGGCACTTTATATCTGATTCCCAACACCCTCGGCGCGGCCGACCCGGCCGGCGATGCGCTCGCGCACATCATCCCGGAGCAAGTCCAGGCATTGACCGCGCGCCTCGATTATTTTGTCGCCGAGAACGCCAAGACCGCGCGCGGCTTTTTGAAGTTGATTGCGGTGCGGCACCCGCTGGCGAAGGCATTGCAGGAAATCGAGATCGCAGAACTGAACGTGAACACGCCGGCGCAGGCGCTGGCCGGCTTGCTCGAACCTTTGCTGGCCGGGCGCGATGCGGGACTGATATCGGAAGCGGGCGTGCCGGCGGTAGCCGATCCCGGCGCCGACCTGGTGCGCCTGGCGCACGAGCGCGGCATCCAGGTGCGTCCGCTGGTGGGGCCGTCGTCGCTGCTGCTGGCCGTGATGGCGAGCGGCTTGAATGGGCAAAGCTTTGCCTTCAACGGCTACCTGCCAACCGACGCCGCCCTGCGCACCAAGCGCATCAAGGAGCTGGAGGCGCGTTCGCGCGCGGAAAAGCAGACCCAGCTGCTGATCGAAACACCCTACCGCAACGGCGCCATGCTCGAAGCGCTCGTCGGCGCCTGCCAGCCGGGCACCTTGATTTGCGTTGCGACCGACCTGAGCCTGCCGACGGAATCGATCCGCACCTTGAATGGCGGCAAGTGGAAGGCGCTGCTGGCGGCGGGCAAGGCACCGGATTTCCACAAGAAGCCGACCGTGTTTTTGTTGCTGGCTTAATAAAAACCGACCGGGCCAAACGCCATTTAAGATGGGAAATCCGTGTCGGCGTTTATAGCATCAGCGAAAAATCGGCAGCACCCGACTGCGCTAGTCATGGCGCAGAAAGATTAGCGGAGCGCCGGTTGGTTAAAGCTCGAACGGGATTATATGAGGCTTTCCGCATCAGTTTGGGACCCCGCTTCAACAGGGCTTTATTGAAAGCGCCACTAGCAGTCGGATTTCCGACCTCGTAAAGTTCGATAGTCAACTTGTCCTCCTGCGTCCAACCGCGTTGGCGTCTATCTGCCCAAAGACGAGAATGAACTCGTCCAATAAGACCAAATGCCTTTGGTATCGGCTGCAAATATCTCGATCACCTTCTCGTTATGCGCTGGCTCATATGACCGCATGTCCATCGTTATCCGAAAGAGATATTTCCATCGGTTTTCATAAGATGACTATCCGGGGGAACGAAAACGCGTATGAGCATCACTGTCCCACACCGGACTCACACAAAAACTACGTTGCGGTTTATACACTACAATTCGGTGCGCTCTAGTTCCGAAATAGAAACAGCCTGACGGCCGTTGCAAACCCTGCCGCAATGATCGACATGAACACTAAAAGAACGACGTTGCGCTCAAAATTTCCTGGATCAATTGCCGTAGATATCGTTTCTCTGACTGACGAGCCGGCCGGCGAAGTCGTAGGCGTAATCGGTGCGTCCGGTGGCGTCGGCAATGCTGGTCAGTCTTCCCTTGCCGAAATTGCCTTCGTCGTAATTGAACGATTCTGTGGTGCCGCCGCTGTGGCGCCAGCGCATCCGTCCCAGATCGTCCCATCCATAAAGGATGGTCTTCTGGTCGGCGCGCGTTTCGCTGATGCGCCGGCCAAGGTCGTCGTACTCGAACGTGCTCGTCCCTGCATCCGGGCTGGATATGCCCGTGATGTCGCCGAAGCCGTTGTAGGCGTAGCTGGTCCTGACGTTGCGCGGGTCGACCACGACCTCCAGCCGTCCCGCCGCGTCGTAATCGAACACGGTGATGCCGCCATCGGGCGCGGTCT
>DASVVC010000142.1:0-1531 GCA_036386755.1 Telluria sp. | reverse complement strand
CTACTATCACAAGGCCGGCAAGGACGGCATCGGCTTCGACCGCACCGCAAGTGGCAGCAACGCGCTGGCGCAGTACGCGCCGGGCATCGCGGCACGCTGGGCCGATCCGCGCACCACGCCGGAACAGCTGCTGCTGTGGTTCCACCACCTGCCATGGGACTACGCGATGCCGTCCGGCCGCACGCTGTGGACCGAACTGGTGGCGCGCTACGACCGCGGCGTGAGCGAAGCGGAAGGCTTGCGCGCGCGCTGGGAAAAACTCAAGCCGCTGGTGGACGGGCGCCGCCATGAGGAAGTCGCGCAGCGGCTCGATACGCAGGTGAAGGAAGCGCGCTGGTGGCGCGATGCGTCGGTGGCCTACTTCCAGTCTGTCTCCGGCCTGCCGCTGCCGCCCGGCGCTAAGCCGCCCGAACGCACGCTGGAACAGTACCAGGCAATCAAGTTCCCGTACGCCGCCGGGCATCACTGAAAACGGATAAAGCGCCGATGGGTGCGCAAACATCGGCCTTGCCGGATGTTAGAATGGCAAGTGCGTGAAAAACGCGTGGCAAGCGCGTGGCAAATGCGTGACAGCTGCCTGGGACCCACGGCAGATGCGGCGGCGCCCGCAAGGGCGTATGTTAGAGTCCGCGAATAACTATTCGATATGACCAGTCCAATGACGAAAATACAGGCGAAGGCGCAGAGCACGCCAGGCGATGCGGTGGCGCCGGCGGTGCGCAAGGGCGAGAGGCCCGGCGTGCCGACGATGTCCGACGTGGCCAAGCTGGCCGGCGTGTCGCCGATGACGGTATCGCGCGTGATGAACGGCGACCCGAACGTGCGCCCGGCCACCCGGCGCAAGGTCGACGAGGCCGTGGCGGCGCTGAACTACGTGCCGAACCAGGCCGCGCGGCGCCTTGCCGGCGCGCGGGCGATCCGCATCGGCTTCCTGTATTCGAACCCCTCGGCCGGCTACCTCAGCGAGTTCCTGGTTGGCCTGCTGAACCAGGCCAGCATCCACAACGTGCAGCTCGTGGTGGAAAACTGCGAGGACGGCCATACCTGGGAGGCGCATTCGCGCCGGCTGATCGAAAACGGCGTCGACGGCATCATCCTGCCGCCGCCGCTGTGCGATACGCCGGAGCTGATCGAACTGATCACCCAGGCCGAAATGCCGGCCGCCACCGTGGCCTGCGGCCAGCCGGACCTGCGCGTGGGCGCCGTGTCGATCGACGACTACCATGCCGCCTATGAAATGACGAGCCACCTGATCGCGCTGGGCCACCACCGCATCGGCTTCATCATCGGCCACCCGAACCAGACCGCCTCGGCGCGCCGCCTCGAAGGCTACCGCGCCGCGATCGCGGACAAGGGCGCCGACGCCACGCCCGAGCTGGTGGTGCAGGGCATGTTTACATACCGCTCGGGCCTCGATGCGGCTGAAATCCTGCTGGGCCTGGAAAAGCGGCCCACCGCCGTCTTTGCCAGCAACGACGACATGGCCGCGGCCACCGTCGCCATCGCCCACCGGCTGGGCCTGGACGTGCCG
>DASVVC010000141.1:0-10842 GCA_036386755.1 Telluria sp. | reverse complement strand
CAAGCAAGGTTGCAAGATAAGCAAGACTGCGGCTCTGTTCCAGACACTGTGGACGCAGGCCCGGAGCGCACCGTTTCTGCCAGGAAGCGCACGAAAATAGTGCGCCACTGCACCTTCTTGGCTCATCTGTGATGTAATTGCAGCTTCACCGCTCTTTTCCCTCCTCATGTCCGACCCGCGCACCGCTTGGCTGACTGCCTTATTACCCCCACCCAACAGTGCCGGCCGCCTTGAGCAATGGCGCGCCAGCATCGCCGCCTTCCTCGCGCTGATCCTCACCGGCGCACTGTGCACCTGGACCGGCGGCGCCGCGGGACTGTGGCTGATCGCCCCGATGGGCGCCTCCGCCGTGCTGCTGTTCTGCCTGCCCGCGAGTCCCTTGGCCCAGCCGTGGGCGGTCGTCGGCGGCAATGTCGTCTCGGCAATAGTGGGCGTGGCCTGCGTCAAGTCGGGCCTGGCGCCCCAGATTGCCGCGCCGCTGGCTGGCGGCCTGGCCATTGCCGCCATGTTCGCGCTGCGCTGCCTGCATCCGCCGGGCGGCGCGGTGGCGCTGACGGCCGTACTGGCCGGTCCCGCCGTGCACGAGCTCGGGTTTGGTTTTGCGTTGATTCCGGTCGCGCTCAACTGCGTGCTGATGGTGGGCGCGGCGCTGGTCGTCAACAACGCGACCGGCCGGCGCTATCCGCACCGCCAGCAATCGGCCATGCAAAACGTGCACGACACGGCCGACACGGTGCCGACCGCGCGCCTGGGCTTTCGCAGCGCCGACCTGGACGCCGTGCTGGCGCGCTACGACCAGGTGCTCGACGTCAGCCGGGACGACCTCGAAGGCATCATCCTGGCCACCGAAACGGCGGCCTACGGACGGCGCTTCGGCGTGATCCGCTGCGGGCAGATCATGTCGACCGATGTGGTCACGCTCGAATTCGGGACTGCACTGGCCGACGCCTGGCGCCTGATGCGCCATCACCAGGTGCATGCGCTGCCGGTGCTCAACCGCGCGCGGCGGGTGATCGGCATCGTCACCCAGACCGATTTCCTGCGTCACAGCGACCTGGACGTGTACAGCGGATTGGGAAAACGCCTGCGCGCACTGCTGCAACGCAGTGGGCTGACGCATACGGACAAACCGGAAGTGGTGGGGCAGATCATGACGGCCAAGGTGGCCACGGCGCATGTGCACACGCCGATCGTGGAACTGGTGCCGCTGATGGCGAACGCCGGCTTGCACCATATTCCGGTGGTCGATGATGAAGACCGGTTTGCCGGCATCGTCACGCAGTCGGATCTGGTGGCGGCCCTGTATCAGAGCCGGCTGTCGGAATTGGCGGAACTGGCGCCGGCGGCGTAAGGGGGAACCATGCCGTCGTTCAGGCCACCGGAGCACCAGCCCTGAGTAAAGGTGCTATGGATCCCCGCCTGCGCGGGGAAGACGGTTTCCTGGCTAACGGTGTCAAACGACGGTTTCCTGGCTAACGGTGTTAAACGACGGTTTCCAGGCTAACTGGAAGGAACCCGGTCGATTACCGGCTACTCGGCAACCGGATCGGCGCCGCAGCACTTCTTGTATTTCTTGCCGCTGCCGCAAGGGCATTCGTCGTTACGGCCGACTTTCGGCTCGTCGCGCTTCAAGGTGGTCACCGGCGCCTTGCGCAGCGGGACCCAGAAACGGTGGATCGCCGGCAGGTTGGCCTGGATGTCCAGGGCCAGCTTGTGGCCTTTCATCGGGGTGTCGACTTCCTTCAGTTCTTCTTCCTCGATCTCGTCGGCGCCGAGCAGGTAGATCGGGCGCATCAGCGGTGCGAGGTCCGATTCCCAGATCGGATCCCACGAACCCGGACGCAGCTCCATGCCTTCCCAGAAGCCCCAGCACCAGGCTTCGCCGTCGAGCAGCATCGTGCCTTCGTGCTCGGCTTCGCAGAACAGCGGCTCGAATTCCTTCGGCGCGACTTCGAACGTCACCAGCACCTCGTTCATGAAGCGCATGATCAGCTCGACGATGCGCTCTTCTTCCTTGGCGTTCTTGAACTTGGGGACGCTCTTTTCATCCTCGCCCCAGACTTTCGGCAGCCATTCGGCCGGCATGATGGTTTCCGGACCCATCGCCACGGCGGTCAGGTAACCGTGCAGGGTGTCCATGGTCATGGCGTCTTCCGCACTGCGGTCGGACAGGAGGAACTGGTCGAGTTCGTCGAATTCTTTTTCTGAGAGGGGCTGGTCGAGTTGCATGGCGTGCTCTTATCTTGATCGTTGAAGCCGCTAGTTTAACGCGTTCGCGCATCGGGACGTACTGTTAAATGCGAGCCGCCGTACAATAGCGATCATGACGACGCCATTTTCCGATCACGACACCCCCGCCACCCATCCGTTCGCGAGCCTGAGCCCGGAATGCGTGCTCGACGCCTTAGATAGCGTCGGCCTGCGCGCCGACGGCCGCCTGCTGGCACTGAACAGCTACGAAAACCGCGTCTACCAGGTCGGCATGGAAGAGGACGCGCCGGTCGTGGCCAAGTTCTACCGCCCCGAGCGCTGGAGCGACGCCGCCATCCTGGAAGAACACGCGTTTGTAGCGGAACTGGCCGAACGCGAAATCCCGGTCGTGCCTGCGCTTACCCTGGACGGGCGCACCCTGCACAGCTTCGGCGGCTTCAGCTTTGCCGTCTTCCCGCGCCGGGGCGGACGCGCGCCCGAGCTGGACGACCCGGCCGTGCTGGAGTGGACCGGGCGCTTCATCGGGCGCATTCACGCGGTCGGCGCCTTGACAAGCTACAGCGAGCGCCCGGCGCTGACCATCGACACCTTCGGGCGCGAACCGCGCGACTACCTGTTGGCCAACGACTTCATCCCGCCCGACCTGCTGGCCGCCTGGACCAGCGTGGTTGACCAGGCCCTGGACGGCGTGCGCAACTGCTACGCGCGGGCGGGCGACTCAAGCGACGCCCGGCTGCGCCTGCACGGCGACTGCCACGTCGGCAATGTGCTGTGGACGCCGGACGGCCCGCACTTCGTCGACTTCGACGACAGCCGTACCGGTCCCGCCATCCAGGACTTGTGGATGCTGCTCTCGGGCGAGCGGCGCGACATGGTGCGCCAGATGAGCGACATCCTGGCAGGCTACGAAGACTTCGCCGATTTCGACGAGCGCCAGCTCAACCTGATCGAAGCGCTGCGCACCCTGCGCCTTATCCATTACTCGGCCTGGCTGGCGCGGCGCTGGGACGATCCGGCGTTTCCGGTCGCCTTCCCATGGTTCAATACACAACGTTACTGGCAAGACCGCATTCTCGAACTGCGCGAACAGATCGCGCTCATGGATGAGCCGGCGCTGTGGTAGCGCTACTGCCGAGCAAAGCGCCGAATTGACCGGGTTTTCCGCGTCTGATCCGTGCGCCGGAGCGGGCCGGCCTGACAG
The DNA here is from genome assembly GCA_036386755.1 of Telluria sp. Taxonomy (GTDB): domain Bacteria; phylum Pseudomonadota; class Gammaproteobacteria; order Burkholderiales; family Burkholderiaceae_D; genus Telluria_A. The sequence goes on along the minus strand of DASVVC010000141.1, from coordinate 7,430 downwards.
ATAATCAACGTCAGGCCTTCCCATGCCGGGACGGTAGCCCAAGCGAGAACAAGATGGAAACCACAGCAGCCCCGCACGACGATGCCAATCTGACCATCGCGCTGCCGCCCGACGGCGCGCCCGTGCCCTCGACTGCCGCTGTGCCCCCGGCTGCCGCCGTGGCTCCTGTTGTCACTGAACCGGCTCCCGACCGCGCCCAGTCCGAAATGCGCGCCATCCACGAAGCCATCGCCCGCGTCGAAGCCGAAGCCAAGGCATCCTGCGCCGCCGAAAGCCGCGCCCACGCCGAAGCGCGCGCGCGCGGCCTGGCCGAAGAACGCGCCGCGATGGACGCCGCCGCCGCTGCTGCCGCCCTGCAAAACGCGCAAGCGTCCGAAGAAGCCATCGAAGCGAACCGCGACCGCCTTGAAACCCTGCGCGCCGCCGCCCAGGCCAGCCTGGAACGGCTCGAAGCGGTGCGTCAAGAGACCGCCGAACTGCGCGCCCGCGTCGAAGCCGACACCCAGATCAAACTGGCCGCCGAATCGCGCCAGAAGGCCGACGAAGAAGCGCGCCGCCGCACCGCCGAGCAGATCGCCGCCGAAGCCGAGCTGGCCGAACAAGCGGCGCGCGCGACCGAAGCGCTGCTGGCCCAGACCGAGCAGGCGCGCCTGCAAGCGGTCGAGCGCGTCGCCGCGGTCCACGCCGCCCAGGAAGAAGTGCTGCACATCGCCAACGCCGATGCCCGCATGACCACCCTGGCACGCGAACGCGAGCGCCATGCCAAGGGTGCGCGCCAGACCGCCGAACTGCTGGCCGAAGCCGAATCGGAAGCGCTGGAATTGACCGTGCAGCGCGAAAAAGCCGACCAGATCGCGCTGGCCTCGGCCTTTGCCCGCGCCGTGGCCGAAGCGCGCGCGCTCGAAGAAGCCCGCGCACTGGCCCACATCGAACAGGAACGCGAAGCCATTGCGATCGCCCAGGCCGAGTCCGAGCGCGTGGCGGCCCAGTCGATTCACCTGCGCCTGCAATCGGAAAAAGAACTGCGCGACGCCGCCGTGCACCGCGAACGGCTGGAAAAGATGGCCGCCGCCGGCGCTTGTGCCCGGCGCGACGCCGAAGCGCGCATCCTGACCGCCACCGAAGAACGCATCGAGGTCGACAAGCGCCTGCGCGAAGTCGCCCTGGCGCGCGCCAAGGCCGAATCCGACGCCAGCCTGCTGGTGCAAGCGAAGGTCGACGCCGAAACCCTGGCCACCGCGCAAGCGAACGAACGCGCCCTGGCCGACCAGGCGGCCACCGCCGCCGCCTTGGCCGAAGCCGAAGAACAGCAACGCGCGCGCGCATTGGCCGAAGAACGCGCCAGCCTGGCGCAAGCGGGGGCCGACCTGGCCGCCGCCCAGAACGCATCCGAACAAGCCGCCGTGGCGTCGATCGCCGAACAGGTCGAGCTGCAGCGCCGCGCCAGCGAACTGGCCGCCGACAAGGCTGCGCAAGCCGCCGCGCTGGCGCAAGCCGAACAGGCCCATGCCGACGCCGAACAAGCCGCGCTGGCGCGCCTGCAAGAGCGGCTGGAAGCCGAAACCCACGCCGCCGCCGTCGCCCAAGCGCGCGCCGACGCCGAACAGACCGAAGCCGTGCTGCTGCGCCAGAAGGCCGATGCCGAACAAACCCTGGCCGAAGCGAAACAACGCGAGGTCGAGGCACTGCGCGTGCTGACCGAACAGGCCGATGTCGAGAGCGCGCAGGCCAGGGCCGCCGCCGACGCCATCGCCGCACAGGCGCGCGTGGCGCAAGAACTGGCGCAGGCGCAAAGCGCGCGTGCCGAAGCCGAACAGCAGGCGCTGGCCATGGCCGAACAGGCACTGGCGCTGGCCGAAGAAGCCTTGGCCAACGAAAACGCCCGCGCCGAGAGCGAGCGCAACGCGCTGGCGCTGGCCGAACAACACGCCACCGAACAGCGTCAACTGGCCGAATTGGCAGCGGGCACCGAGCAAGCCAAACGGCGCGAAGCGGAAGCCACGCGTCACCTGGTGCAGCAGGCCGAAATCGAAAGCGTGCAGGCGCAAGCGGCCGCCGACGCCATTGCCGCCCAGGCTAGAGCCGCCATCGACCTGGCCCAGACCGAGAGCGCGCGCGCCGTCGCCGAGCAGCAAAAACTGGCCCTGGCCGAGCAAACCCTGGCCGACGAACGCGCACGCGCCGACAGCGCCGCCGCCGCCCTGGCGCTGGCCGAGCAGATGGCCGCCGACCAGCGCCAGATGGCGGTCGCCGCCGCCTACGCCGAACAAGCCAAGCGCGCCGAAGCCGACGCCACGCGCGCGCTGGTGCAGCAGGCGGAAATCGAAAGCGTGCAGGCGCAGGGCGCCGCCGACGCCGCCGCAGCACAGGCGCGCGCCGCCACCGAACTGGCCGAAGCGCAGCGCGAGCGGGCCCGCTCCGAACAGCAAAAACTGGCGCTGGCCGAAGAGACGCTGGCGCAGGAACGCGCGCTGGCCGACAGCGAACGCGCCGCCGTCATGCTGGCCGAGCAGACCCTGGCCGCCAAGCGCCAATTGGCGCTCGCCGCCAGCGGCGCCGAACAAGCGCGCCGCACCGAAGCCGAGGCTGCGCGCGTGCTGGCGCAACAGGCCCAGGTCGAAACCGAACAGGCCACGCGCGCCGCCGACGCCGTCGCCGCGCAGGCGCGCGTGGCTACCGAACGCGCCCAGGTCCAGCAAGTGCGGGCCGAGGCCGAACAGCAAAAACTCAAGCTGGCCCAGGAAGCGCTGGTGCTGGAGCGCGACAGCGCCGAGACCGAGCGGGCCAGTGTGCAGACCGAGCGCGCCTCGCTGGCGCTGATCGAACAAAAACTGGCGACCCAGCGCCAGCAACTGGCGGCCGACCAGCGCGCCGAGCAGGCGATTGCGGCGCGGCTGGCATCCGAACAGGCGGCCTGCCTGTCGGCGCGCACGCGGGCCGAAGCCGAACACGAAGCGGCCAGCATGGCGCGCCAGTTCCAGGTCGCGCAAGAAATCGCCGCCCTGGCCGCGCAAGACAAGCGCGACGCCCAGCGCGTGCTGCTCGAGAGCGCCCAGGCGCAAGCGGACATGCAGCGCAAGAGCGCGCTCACCACCAAGGAAATGGCCGATGCCCGGCGCGAGCTGGTCGCGCTCGAAGCGCGCCGCCTCGAAGCCGACACCCGCACCCTGATGGTCACCCGGCACGCGATCGACGACGAAAAACGCGAAAGCGCCACTGGCGCGGCCCAGCGTTCCACGTCCGCCACGATGACGCATCAGGTGCTCGGGCGCCTGACCGCGCCGAACAAGGGCTGAGGCGTGGGCAGGGTGGTTTCCGACAAAGCGGCGGGCATCACGGCTTGGGCCTCACAGGCACCATCGGCGGCATGACGATGTCCAGGCTGCTGCTGTCCATGTTGCTACCGATCCCGCTGGGATTGCACGCCGCCGAACTATCGGTGCTGGTCGACACCAGTACCGACATGCCGATGGCGCGTTTCGAGCGCGGCCGGCTGGCCGAAGGCATCCACAAGGACATTGGCCAGGCGCTCGCCGGCGCCATGGGCCGTACGGCCGTGTTCGTGGCGCTGCCGCGCAAGCGGATTGTGCGCGCGCTGGAAGACGGCAGTGCGGACGTGCTGTGCAGCTACGTGCCCGAATGGCTCAACGGCTCATTTCGCTGGAGCCAGGCGTTTATTCCCATCACCGAGCTACTGATCACCACGCGCAGTGCGGCGCGGCCACGCAGCGTGGCCGACGTGGCCGGGCAGCCGATCGGCACCGTGCTCGGCTACTCGCACCCCGAGCTCGACGAGATGCTGGGCAAAGCATTCATCCGCGACGACAGCGCCAATTCGCTGATCAACCTGCGCAAGCTGGCGGTAGGGCGGGTGCGGCACGCGGTCACATCCAAATTCTTTCTCGATTACCGCCAAAAACTTGGCGATCCGGTGCTGGCGCTGCACCCGCCGCTGGCGGTCAAGAGCTACATGGGCCAGTGCGCGGTCTCTCCTAAGGGCAAGGTCAAGCTGGCCGACGTCGACAAGGCCATCGGCCGCCTGATCGCCGCCGACGCCATCACCGCCATCCTCGCCCGCTACCAGTAAACGCCCGAACTCCCCAACCAGGGTCTGACCTCTCCAACCGGGGTCTGACCTCTGATTCGTAATTTTTGTTCGCTTCCTTTCCTTTTTCAACCGGGGGCAGAGCTTTAACGCGAAACATTGTTAAGCGGGCTTTGAAGGCAAGTCGACGTACTTGCAAGCAATAGCAGGAGTTTTGGCCCGGTACATCTAAGTTGCCCACTTTTCGGCTTTCGCTATTTTACAAAGTTTCGAGTTAAAGCTCTGATCCGGGATGGGAAACGAACATTGTTGCTAATCAGAGGTCAGACCCCGGTTGTCGGGGTTTTGAACGTCCGGGTGTGGGAATTTTGTCGGTGTTAAGCATTTGCAATACAATCGACGGACTTCTTCCAACAGGTGTCTCTGTCGTGACTTCCACTCCCATTAAAATCGCCGCTGCGCTTGCCATCGCGGGCGCGGCCGGGGCGACCTTGCTGTTTGCCGGGCGTAAGCCTGCCCCGCCGACGCCGCCACCGCCGCCCGTCAAAACCGCCGCCATCGCCGCGCCACGCTTCGATACGGCGCCGTTGACCGCGGGCATGCACGCCTTGCTGGCCAATTACCGCAAGATCATCGTGCTGCTCGCCGACGAGAAATCCATGCCCGCCAACGAGCGCGAGCAGGCGCAGCGCGTGGGACAGAATCTGTTTCACGAGAACCAGTCTCGCGCGGAGGCGCTCGAACGCGACTTGGCCGCGCTGCTGGCGTCGAACCAGCCGAACCGCTTCGATGCGGTCGGCGACCTGCTCAGCTTTATCGAGTCCGACAAGTCCCTGTTCGACGCCGACCGCCTCGCTTTCCGCGAGCTGCTGCAAGGCTTGCTGGCCGAGGTGGCCAAGGATTCGAGCTTGCCGGCCATTAAAATCCACAAGCGCCTGTCCGAAGATCTCGACGCCTTGGCCGAGATCGAGCGCAATTACGAGAAGGAAATCCGCCAGGTCTTCGGCCGCTACGAGTCGCGCGCGATCGAACTGAAACGCGAGCGCTGGGACAGCTACCTGGCCTACCTTAAAACCCTGTACACGCGCGAGTCCATCCTCAAGGAGCAGGGCGTGGTCATGCCGTATCCGGCGTCGGCCCTGCCCCCCGAGGCAAAGGCCGTGGCCAAGGCCGTGGCCGACTCCAACGAGATCTTCGGCAATTCCCTGCCCAAGAAAACCGTGGTGCTGACCTTCGACGACGGCCCGCACAAGCGCTACAGCGAGGAAATCGCCGCCATCCTCAAGCAGTACGGCGTGCCGGCCGTGTTTTTCAGCGTCGGGCGCAACCTCGGCAGTGTCGACGCCGCCGGCCGCGCCACCTTGTCCGATGGCGCCGCCGTCAGCCGCAAGCTCAAGGCGGGCGGCTATACGCTGGCCAACCACAGCTACACCCACGCGCAACTGTCGAAAGAAACGGGCGAGAAGCTCAAGGCCGAAATCCTCAACACCGATGTGCTGCTAAAAGCCATCGACGCCGGCCGCGCCCCGCTGTTCCGCTTTCCCTACGGCGCGCGCAACAGCGAGGGCATGCATGCGCTCGAAGGCGCGCACCTGCGCTCGGTGATGTGGAATATCGATTCGCTCGACTGGGCCGACCCGGTCCCGGCCTCGATCGCCGAACGCGTCCTGCGTACGGTCGACAAGGAGGGCCGCGGCATCATCCTGTTCCACGATATCCACGCGCGCACGGTCAAGGCGCTGCCCGCCGTACTGGACCGCCTGATCGCCGAGGGCTACCAGTTCGCCGGCTGGGATGGAGCCAATTTTACCAGCGCCAACACGGCCGCCGCGCCCGCCGAGAAAGTGGCGGTGAGCACCGGCTACGCCAATTCCTGGGCCATCGTGGTCGGCATCGACAGCTATCCCAAGTGGCCCAAGCTGCAGTACGCGGTGCGCGATGCCCAGGGCGTGCGCGAAGTGTTGATCGGCAAGTTCGGCTTCGCGGCCGAGCGCGTGGTCTCGCTCAACAATGCCGAGGCCACCCGCGCCGGCATCCTCGGCGCCTTTCACGACCGCCTGGCGCATGGAGGGGTACAGAAAAACGACCGGATTTTCGTGTTTTTCGCCGGCCATGGCGCCACCCGGCAGCTCAGCTCGGGCCGCGACCTCGGCTACATCGTGCCCTACGATTCCGATCCGGCCCAGTTCGCCACCGATGCGATTCCGATGAGCGAGATCCAGAACATCGCCGAGAGCCTGACCGCCAAGCATGCGCTGTTCGTGATGGATGCCTGCTACAGCGGGCTGGGCCTGACGCGCGGTGGCGGCGCCGGCGCCTTTTTGCGCGACAACGCACGCCGCATCGGGCGCCAGATGCTGACCGCCGGCGGCGCCGACCAGTTGGTGTCGGACGGCGGGCCGAACGGGCATTCGGTGTTCACCTGGACCTTGCTGCAGGGATTGGCGGGGAAGGGCGACCTGAACGGCGACGGCCTGATCACGGCCACCGAACTGGCGGCCTACGTGGCGCCGGCGGTGGCGGGCGTGTCGAACCAGACGCCGGCCTTCGGCAGCCTGCCGGGATCGGAAGGGGGCGATTTCGTGTTCGAGCTGCCGATCGAGACGGAGTTCTTGAATCCGCAGACGGCGCAGTTGTCGACCGAAGCCATCGCGCTCAACGCCAAGCTCGACGCCGTGCGGCCGGACGCGCCCAAGGCGGACGACAAGCCGGGTGTGACAGCGCCCACGGCGCCGGTGGCGGTCAAGGATTTGCAGGGCAAGGAGCAAAAGCTGGTTACGCCGCTGGCGGTGCCGTCGTCGGCGCGCCAGCTGGCCCAGCGCGCCAACGACCGCGGCTTGCAGTTGTTTAAGGAGAAGCAGTATGCGGCGGCCGAGGCCGAGTTCACCGAGGCGCTGAAACTGCGCGCCGACTTCGCGCTGGCAGCCAATAACCTGGGTTTTGTGTATTACAAGCAGGGTAAATTCGTCGAGGCGGCGCGCTGGTTCGACAACACCGTGAAGATGGACCCGTCGCGCGCGGTGGCGTACCGCAACCTGGGCGACGCGCATGCCCAGGCGGGCGATGCCGCGAAGGCGAAGCAGGCGTACAAGACGTTTCTGGAACTGGCCCCGGCTAGTGCGGGTGCGGCGTATGTGAAGCAGCAGCTGGAAAAACTATAAACGCCGGCGTGCGCGCCTCGGCGAACGATATGTTGTCGTTTGCATCACGACGACGTCGTTTCCATTACATCGTCGTTTGCGCCGCCACCGTCTTTCCCGCGCCTTGGCGCGGAGAGGCGTTTCTGCCAGTGGCAGGAACGACGGTCAAAAAAGTGGTTGAAATTAAGCCTTCAGCCCTTTTGAGACAACCTCCCGCGCGGGAAGTCGGTTCCGGCAGTGCCGGA
>DASVVC010000140.1:0-71875 GCA_036386755.1 Telluria sp. | reverse complement strand
CTGCTTAACGTCGGCAAAGTGAAGAAGGTAGCGTTGGTAGCATGCATGCGCAAACTTCTGACAACCATGAACGCGATGGTGCAAAACAACACACCTTGGTCGGCAACTGCCTGAAATCGATCAAGACAGTTGCTGACCCCTCGCCCTGCCAAAGGGAAAACCGGGGTCAGACCCCTAGCGGCGCGTGTCGCCCGCGACTTCGTCGGCGCGCAGCTTCGGCGCCAGCTTGTCGAGCACGCCGTTGACGTACTTGTGCCCGTCGATACCGCCGAACGATTTGGTCAGCTCGACCGCTTCGTTGATGACGACGCGATAAGGAATATCCAGGTTGTTCTTCAGCTCGAACGCGCCGATCAGCAGCACGGCGTGTTCGATCGGGGACAGCTCGGCCACGCCGCGGTCGATCAGGGGCGCAAACGCTTCGCGCAGGGCCACCGAATCCTTGATCGCGCCGTACAGCAAGACCGCAAAGTGGTCGGCATCGGCCTTTTCGAAGCCGTGCGCCGCGCGGATGTTGTTCACCACCGTGGTGGCGTCTTCATTGTTCAGCAGCCATTGATACAGCCCCTGCAAGGCGAACTCGCGGGCCCGGTGACGCGGCGTGCGGTTCTTGCTGGGGTTGGCGTGCAAAATTTTCTCTGTCATGGTGTTCTTACCTTCTTGTTACCGTTTATTCTTAATTACATGTTCTGGACGCTGTATTGCTCGCTGCATTGCGCGATGCATTGCTGAGAAGCCGGGCTCAGTCTTCGTCCGCTTGCAGCTCTTCGAGCGCGATCAGCAGGTTGGCCATTTCGACGGCGCAACTGGCCGCTTCGGCACCCTTTTCCGCCATGCGGGCCGCGGCCTGCTCGTCGTTCTCGGTGGTCAAGACGGCATTGGCGATGGCGATGCCGTAGTCGAGGCCGATGCGGGTGATGCCGGCGCCCGATTCGTTCGAGACCAGCTCGAAGTGGTAGGTTTCGCCGCGAATGACGGCGCCGAGCGCGATCAAGGCATCGAACTGCTGGGTTTCAGCCATCTTTTGCAGCGCCAGCGGAATTTCGAGCGCGCCGGGCACGGTCACGTGCAGCACGTCTTCGTCGCTCACGCCCAGTTGCGTCAGTTTGTCCAGGCAGGCCGACAGCAGGCCATTGCCAACACTGGCGTTAAAACGCGCCTGGACGATTCCAACGCGCAGGCCTGCACCGGTCAGATTGCTTTCATAAGTTCCTACGGTCATGGCAGACCCCTTCTATGTATGTGTGATTGAATGTGGAGTGTACCGCTTCAGGCGGCTGCCTTGGCGGACGGCTCGCCGTGCGGCTGGCCGGTCGGCGCGCTGTCCGGCTTGGCGCGGTAACCGGTCACTTCCAGGTCGAAACCGGTCATGGACGGCATCTTGCGCGGGCTGGCCAGCAATTCCATCTTGCCTACGCCCAAGTCCTTGAGGATCTGGGCGCCGATGCCGTAGGTGCGCAGGTCCATGCTGGCGGCGCGTCCGGTCGGCTTGCTGTTGGCGTCGAGGGCGGCGAACTGGGCGAACAACTGCTCGGCCGTTTCGCCGCAGTTGAGCAGCACCATGACGCCGCGGTCGGCTTGCTTGATTGCCTGCATCGACGAGGCCATGGTCCACGAGTGGGTGGTCGCTTCGCTGTCGAGCAGGTCGAGGATGGAGACCGGCTGGTGCACGCGCACCAGCGCGTCCAGGTTCGGCGCCAGGTCGCCATGCACCATGGCCAGGTGGGCCGAACCGCTCGGCTTGTCGCGGAACGCGATCAGGCGGAACTCGCCGTAGGCGGTCTGCATGTTGCGCTCGGCGATGCGTTCGACCAGGCACTCGTTCTGCCCGCGATAGTGGATCAGGTCGGCAATGGTGCCGATCTTCAGGTTGTGTTCCTTGGCAAATTCGAGCAGGTCCGGCAGGCGCGCCATGGTGCCGTCGTCCTTGAGGATTTCGCAAATGACCGAGGCCGGGGTCAGGCCGGCCATCTCGGTCAGGTCGCAGCCGGCTTCGGTGTGGCCGGCGCGCATCAGCACGCCGCCGCGCTGGGCCTTGAGCGGGAAAATGTGGCCCGGCTGGACGATATCTGCCGGGCTGGCGTTCTTGGCCACCGCCACCTGGATGGTCTTGGCGCGGTCGGCCGCCGAAATGCCGGTCGTCACGCCCTCGGCCGCTTCGATCGAGACCGTGAAGTTGGTACCGTAAAAGGTACCGTTGCTCGACGTCATCATCGACAGGTTGAGCTGCTTGCAGCGTTCTTCGGTCAGCGTCAGGCAGACCAGGCCGCGCGCATGCTTGACCATGAAATTGATGGCTTCGGGCGTCACGAAATCGGCCGCCAGCACCAGGTCCCCCTCATTTTCGCGGTCTTCTTCATCGACCAGGATGACCATGCGCCCTGCGCGCAATTCTTCGACGATTTCGGGGGTACTGGAGATTGACATGAATGATCCTCGGAGACGGAAAGCTGCTGGAGCGTAATTCGCTATTTTAAAGGATTTACCCGACTTCAACTGAGCTAAGCTTGGGAAGATAGGGGCGAGGCACTCCGCCGCCACAGGCCGGCACCCGCATTCGTTGCACTCAGACAACAATATGCTTGAAATGATAAGGGAATGTTACGCTTTTCAAAACGATCCGAAACAAATTTCCGGAGCGCGCGCCGACCTGCATTATTATCACAGCAGGCCTCGCCTTCCGTCTTTCGCCTGCCGGAGCGTCGCCCGGAGCCACTAATGCCAGCACGCTTTCACGACCACCCACGCGCACGATCCTGGCAACCGGAGAGCGGCCCATGTCCACGATCCTGATCGTCGACGACCGGCCGTCGAACCGGCGCTACCTGAGCGCCCTGCTCGGCCACACGGGCCACCGGCTGCTCGAAGCCTACGACGGCGCGCACGCGCTGGCCCAGGTACGCGCCGAGCGTCCGGACCTGATCATCACCGACATTCTCATGCCGGCCATGGACGGCTACGAATTCGTGCAGCAGCTGCGCGCCGACCCCGAGCTGGCCGCCACCCGCGTGATTTTTTACTCGGCCATCTACGCGGTCAGCGAAACGATGGCCCTGGCGCGCAGCTGCGGCGTGTCGCGGGTGCTGGCCAAGCCGGCGGACCCGGACGACATCCTGGCCGCGGTGCACGGCGAACTGGGACTGGCGCACCAGGCCAGCGAGCGCGCAGGCATGCTCGCCGCCAGTGCGGCGGCGCCCGGCGCGGCGGTGCTCGGCGCGGCGGCGCTCGGGGCGCACCTGGGCAGCAGCGTCGACGACGCGCTGGTGTCGGCACGCCAGGCGCTCGGCGCCCTGCTCGATCGCCACGACGTGGCCAATTCCGCGCTGGGGTCCGACCTGGCCACCCTGCTCGGGGAGCGCATGCGCGGCTTGCGCAGCCTGGCCGCGCGCCTGGGGGCGCTGGAAGAAATGAGCCTGCGCCTGACGGGCGAGCGCAATGCCGGCGCCATGCTCGACGTGTTCCTGCAAGCGGCCGGCGCGATCCTGGAGGCCGACTGCGTGGCCGTATGCCTGCTCGACAGCGGCGAACAGCGCGTGCGCCACCTGCGCACGCGCGGGGTCGAGGGCAGCCTCTTGATGGGCGCCGCGCTCGACCCGCAGCGCCTGCCCGGCGCCCTGCTTCACCAACCGCTGGCGCTGCGCGTGCAGGGCGAGGCCGCGCTGCCCGCCGGCCATCCGCCGGCGGACGGCTTTCTGGGCCTGGCGATCCGCGACCGCAACCAGCTCTATGGCTGGATGTACTGCACGCGCGGCAGCGGTGCGGCCCCGTTCAGCCATGAAGATGAACGCATCGGCGTCACCCTCGGCGCGCAACTGGCGGTGGCCTACGAAAACCTGTGCCTGTACGAAGTGGTGCAGCGCCACGCGGCCCAGCTGCAGCTGGAAGCGGCCGCGCGCCAGCAGGCCGACCGCGCCCTGCGCGACAGCGAACAGCGCCTGCGCCTGTCGGCCCGCATCCTGGAAAGCACGCAGGAAAGCATCATGATGACGGACGCGAACGCGAACATCATCGCCGTCAACCCGGCCTTCGAGCACATTACCGGCTACAGCGAAGCCGATGTCATGGGCCGCAATCCGAGCCTGCTGCGTTCGGGCCGGCACGACACCGCCTTTTACCGCGCGATCTGGGCCAGCTTGAGCAGCACCGGCCAATGGCGCGGCGAGATCTGGAACCGCCGCAAGAACGGCCAGGTGTACCCTGAGCGCATCAGCATCAACGCGGTGCGCGGCGCCGCCGGCGAAGTCGATGCGTACGTGTCGGTGTCGAGCGACGTCAGCGCGCTCAAAGCGGCGCACCACCAGGTCGACTTCCTCAGCAACCACGATCCGCTGACCCTGCTGCCGAACCGCTCGGTGCTGACGGAACGGATGCAGCAGGCGATCGCCTCGGCGCGCCACGGCGACCGCCAGATCGCCCTGCTGCTGTTTAACATCGACCGCCTGCAGCGCATCAACGACAGCCTGGGACACGAAGCCGGCGACGCCCTGCTGCAGGAAGTGGCGCGCCGCGCGGGCCTGTTGGCCGGTCCCGCCGATTCGCTGGCGCACCTGGGCAGCGACGAATTCGTGCTGCTGCTGACCGAATGCCTGGACTCGGACGCCATCATCGTGGCGGTGCGCCGCCTGATCGACGAAATCGCGCAGCCGTTCAACGCCGGCGGCCATGAGCTGATCGTCACCACCAGCGTGGGCATCAGCATCTACCCGCGCGACGGCGCCAATCCGAGCGAACTGCTCAAGGCGGCCGACGTGGCGCTGTCGCACATGAAGGACGCGGGGCGCAACGGTTTCCGCTTCTTCAAAGGCGAGATGAACGCGCACGCGCTGCGCTGGATGGCGCTCGAAACGCACCTGCGCCGCGCCATCGAGCGCAACGAACTGTCGCTGCACTACCAGCCGCAGGTGTCGCTGGACGATGGCCGCATCTGCAGCATGGAAGCGCTGCTGCGCTGGAGCAGCCCGGAACTGGGCCAGGTCGGGCCGGGCGACTTCATCGCGCTGGCCGAGGATACGGGCCTGATCCTGCCGATCGGGAACTGGGTGATCCGCCAGGCCTGCCTGCAGAACAAGGCGTGGCAGGACGCGGGGCTGGCGCCGCTGCGGGTGGCGGTCAACGTCTCGGCGCACCAGTTCACCGCCGGCACCGTGCCGGCCGTGGTGCGCGAGGCGCTGCGCGAATCGGGCCTGGCGCCGCAGTACCTGGAGATCGAACTGACCGAAAGCGTCATGATGCGCGACAGCGAAGCGGCCGAAGTGCAGCTGGCCGAACTGACCGGCATGGGGGTGTCGATCTCGCTCGACGACTTCGGCACCGGCTACTCCTCGCTCGGCTACCTGTCGCGCTTCATGCTCGACAAGCTCAAGATCGACCAGAGTTTTGTCCGCAATATCATCACCGACCCGCGCAGCGCGGCCATCGCCCAGGCCACCATCGCGCTGGCGCACGGGCTGTCGCTGTCGGTGGTGGCCGAAGGCGTGGAGACGCAGGAGCAGCTGGCCTTCCTGCAGCGCATCGGCTGCGACGAGGTGCAGGGCTACCTGTTCAGCCGGCCATTGGCGGCCGACGCGATGGCGCATCTGATGACGTCCGACGCGCGCCTGGCGCTGCCCGCCCGGCTAGCGGTGCCGGTAGCCGACGCGCTACCTGCGTCCCCAAAGGAGTAGAATCCGCGCTCCACCAAAAACATTGCAGAGACGTTAATGACCAAGTATTTCGTTCGATCCGCTTGTGCGGCCACCCTCCTGCTGGCGTATGCATTGAGCGCCCAGGCCGCACTCAAGCTGGGCGACGCGATACCGGTGGGGCCGCAGGTCAAGGTGGGCAAGCTGGCCAACGGCCTGACGTACTACATCCAGAAAAACGCCAAGCCCGAGAAAAAACTCGAGCTGCGCCTGGTCGTGAAAGCCGGCTCGATCCTGGAAGACGACGACCAGCAAGGCCTGGCCCACTTCACCGAGCACATGGCCTTCAACGGCTCGACCAACTTCAAGAAGCACGAACTGGTGTCGTACCTGCAGTCGATCGGCGTGAAGTTCGGCGCCGACCTGAATGCCTACACCAGCTTCGACGAGACGGTCTACATCCTGCCGATCCCCACCGATAACCGGGACAACATCGACAAGGGCTTTTTGGTGCTGCAGGACTGGGCGGGCGGGCTGACCATGAACGCGGCCGACATCGACAAGGAACGCGGCATCATCCTCGAGGAACTACGCCTTGGCAAAGGCGCCGCCGACCGCATGAACAAGGTGCTCATGCCAAAGCTGTACAACGGCTCGCGCTACGCGCAGCGCATGCCGATCGGGCAGGAACACGTGATCAAGGGCTTCAAGCACGAAGCGATCCGGCGCTTCTACAAGGACTGGTACCGGCCCGACCTGATGGCGGTGGTGGCGGTGGGCGACATCGACCCGGTCGAAGCCGAACGCCTCGTCAAGCAGCACTTCGGACAGCTGAAGAACCCCGCCAGGCCGCGCGCGCGCACCTACGCCGCCATCCCCACGCGCGCCCATACCGAGGCGCTGGTGGTGACCGACAAGGAAGCGTCGTCGAACGCGCTGCTGATCCGCTATCCGGTCAAGGAATCGATCGACAAGGGCACCTTCGGCGCCTACCGCGAGAAGCTGGTCGAGGCGCTGTTTACCGGCATGCTCGGCCAGCGCATGCAGGAACTGGCGCAGCAGGCCAATCCGCCATTCATGGCCGGCGCCAGCTCGGTCGGCAAGCTGACGCCGCGCTACACCTCGTTCAACGCCTCGGCGGCGCTGGGCAAGGGCGGCGCCACCCCGGCCATCGAAGCGCTGGTGCAGGAAAATGCGCGCACCCGCCAGTTCGGCTTTAGCGCGCAGGAATTCGAACGGGCGCGCAAGAACATGATGCGCCATTACGAACTGGCGTACAACGAGCGTGAGAAGACCGACTCGGGCAGCTATGTCGGCGAATACGTGCGCAACTTCCTGGAACAGGAAAGCATTCCCGGCATCGTCAACGAATTCGCCTACGTGCGCGAACTGCTGCCGGCCATTACCCTGGACGACATGAACCGCTATGCGCGCGCCACCATTCCGGACGCGTCGGCATCGGCCAAGCTGGTGGTGTACATGGGCAGCGCCAAGGAAGGCAATCCGGCGCCGACCAGCGCCCAGTTGCTGGCGGCGGTGGCCGCGGCCGAAAAAGTGACGGTGCACGCGCAGGAGCAAAAGACGCTGGCCACGGAGCTGATGGACAAGCCGCCGGCGGGCGGCAGCATCGTCGCGCAGAGCGAAGACAAGGCGCTGGGGCTGACCCGCTTGACCTTGTCGAACGGCGTGAAGGTGATCCTCAAGCCGACCGACTTTCGCAACGACCAGGTGGTCATGAGCGCCGTGCGCTTCGGCGGCCAGACCCTGTTTGGCGACGCCGACATCGTCAACGCGCGCTACGCGAATGCGGTGGTGGGCACGATGGGACTGAAGGACCACTCCCCGCTCGACCTGCAAAAGGTCCTGGCCGGGAAAGCGGCGACGGTGAGCCTGTCGCTGGGTAACCATATCGACGCCATCACCGGCAGCGCCGCCAACGACGACATCGAGACCATGCTGCAACTGGTGTACCTGCGTATGACGGGCGTACGGCGCGATGCGGACTTGTACAAGTCGTTCGTGGGCAAGCAGGTCGAGGCGGCGCGCAACGCGATGGCGCAGCCGGAATCGGTATTTCGCGATACCTTGGTGAGCACCATGTACCAGGACCATCCGCGCGTGGCACGCACCGCGCGCCCCGCCGACTTCGACAAGCTCGATCTGGAGCGCGCGCTGGCGGTGTACCGCGCGCGCTTTTTCAGCGCCAGGGACATGACCTTCATCCTGGTCGGCAGTTTCGACCTGGCCAAGGTCAAGCCGCTGCTGGCGACCTACCTGGGCGCGCTGCCGGTGGGCGAGATCGAGCTCGGCTACAAGGATGCCGGCGTGCGTCCGGTGCGCGGCGTGGTGAAGAAGGAAGTGCGCAGCGGGACGGAAGCGAAGAGCAGCGTATCGCTCAACTTCAGCGGCGAAGCCCCGTATTCGGACGACGAAGCGATGCGCTTCCAGGCGATGCTGGAAGTGATCAACATCCGCATCACCGACATCCTGCGCGAGAAGCTCTCGCTCATTTACGGCGGCGGCATGAACGGCAGCTTGAGCAAATACCCGTACGAGAATTACGTGGTGACGGCCTCGCTACCGACCGGGCCGGAGAACGTGGACAAGGTGATCGCCGCCACGATGGCCGAAATTGCGCGCATGAAGGAGCAAGGACCGGACCTGGCGGACCTGAACAAGGTCAAGCAAAACTGGCTGCAGAACCACCAGAAATCGCTGCGCGAGAACGGCTACTGGCTCAACCGCCTGCAATCGGCGCAACTGCAGGGAAGCGATCCGGCCGAGATCCTGGCGTATCCGCAAAAGGTCAATGCCATCACGCCGGAGCAGCTGAAACAGGCGGCGCAGCGCTACTTCGACATGAACAATTATGTGCAGGTGGTGCTGTACCCGGAAAACAAATAACCGGATCTGCGCACCAGGTTTGACACGCGCTGCGAGCAGCGCGCGCCGATCCTTATTTGAGATAACGCTCGAACCACGCCACCGTGCGCGCACGCTGGTCGCGCTGGTGCTCGGGCTTGCGGATCGCGTGGCCTTCGCCGTCATAAATCACCAGCGCGGTCGGCGTGCCCATGGCGCGCAGGCCGTGCCAGAACTCCATCGATTGCACTGCCGGCGTTTCCACATCGCGCTCGCCCACGTACAGCAAGGTCGGGGTCTTGGCGGACTTGATCGATTCGATCGGCGAGGCGGCCCGGTACACCGCCGGATCGTCGTAGGCCGACGCGCCGAAGAAGGGAATCATCCACTGGTCGATGCCGTTCTGGCCGTAGTAGCTGATCCAGTTGGCGATGCCGGCGCCGGCCACCGCGGCCTTGAAGCGGTCGCTGTGGGTGACGCCCCACATGGTCATGAAACCGCCGTAGGAGTGCCCCATCAGGCCCAGGCGGCCCGGGTCCACCGGCGCGGTCCTGGCGACGGCGTCGATGCCGGCCAGGATGTCGCGCCAGTCGCCGCCGCCGAAATCGCGCCTGTTGGCGCTGCCGAAGGCGACGCCCTGGCCGAAGCTGCCGCGCGGGTTGGGCAGGAACACGTAATAGCCCTTGCGCGCGAGGTCGCGCAGCAGCGGATTGGCCTGTTCGCCGTCGGAGACGAAGCGCGGCGAGGCGGCCGATGCCGGCCCGCCGTGCACCTGCACCACCATCGGATATTTTTTGCCCGGTTCGACGGCCAGCGGCGCAAGCAGCCAGCCCTGCATCCGCAAGCCCTCGTTGGTCCATTCGACGCTGGTGGCGCGCACCTGGGGCGCGAAGCCGTCGTTATCGTGCGTGATGGCGGCCAGCTGCGGCAGGCGCCCGGCGACGATGCGCGGCGCGCGCGCGAAGTCTTCGTGCACGGAGGCGGCGACGGCGCCGTCGGCGCTGAAGACGAAGCGTCCCTGGCGCGAGCCCGATGCGCTGACGGCGCCCGACCAGAGCGTGCGCGTGCTGCGTTTGACCGGGTCGATGGCGAGCACCGCGTGTTCGCTGCCGACCAGCGCCGAGGCGATCAGCTGCTTTCCCTGCCACGCCAGCCCATTGAAGGAGCCGGCGAAGCGCGGCGTGACGTTGTGCGGCTCGCCCCCGGACAGCGGCACGGTAAAGACGTCGCCGCCGACCGAGCCGAAGTCGCTCATGAGGCCCGCGATGAAGGCGACGCTGCGCCCATCGGGCGAGACGCGCGGAATATTCATCTGCATCTTGGGAGCGGCTAGCACACGCAGCGCGCCGCTGGCGATGTCGACGTGGCCGAGCGTGGCGACCCACCAGTTGTTGTCGCCATTGCCCCTGGCGCTGGTGACGGCGAAGCCTTTGCCGTCCGGCGTCCAGTCGTATTCGTAGATATAGCTGTCGGGCGGCGACACCATGGCCAGTTCGCCACCGTGCGCGGCAACCACGGCAAGACGCTGGGCGTCTTCATGCACGCCGATTTCGCCGACCTGGCGCGCCCCGGCTTCGACCGCGCCGGCGAGCTTTTTGGCGCCCGGCGTGGCGAGCAGCGCAATCCGTTTGCCGTCCGGCGACCAGCGCGCGGTGCTGGCCACGCCCTTGAGGGCGGCGACCGGCGTGGCGCCGGCAGCGCCTGCGATGTACAGCGTGGCGGTGCCGGCCTTGGCGTCGGCGCTGATGAAGGCCAACGATTGCTGGTCGGGCGACCAGGCGGGATGGTCGTAGATGCAGGTGGCGCACGGGTCGTACTGGGCGACGATGGCGCCGCTGGCGGCGTCGCGCACGACCACGACGGCGTGCGGGCGCAGCGGCAGGCCGCCCGGGTCGAGCGATTCGAGGGCGGCGATGCGCTTGCCGTCGGGCGTGATCGCCAGGGCGCGGTAGTCGCGCAGGGCCGCCGGCCCGGCGGCCAGTGCGGGAACCATGGCGGCGGCCATCATGGCCGAGAGCAGGACTGTGTGGAGTTGTGCCATAGTGAGTTTGTGTATGTAATCAGCCAGGATGAGTGGGACGAGACTTTCAGCGGCTTCAATATATACGATTGCGCAGTGCGCTACATGGGCGCCTGCGTCTTTCTTTGTATCGAGCCGTATATCGCGCCCGTAAAAAGGGATCGCCGAATGGGAGCTGAGTAAATACGTTGTGTGCCGCCATGCGGTTGCGGCGTCGCTTCAAGCTCAGCCTGGTTTTAGTACGACCAGAAAGACGATCGCCGTCACGCCGCACAGAACCACGGCGGCGCCGTAGCGCAGCCACGCGGCCGGCCGGCGAACCGGGCTGTCGACCATGCGCCGCAAGCTGCCTGCCTGGATGCCATGGACGGCGGACAGGGCAACCACCAGCGCCAGCTTCAAGCTCAGCCATGGCGCCATCCACCAATGTCCGTGGATGGCCAGCGCGAGGCCGCAAGCCCAGGCCAATAACATGCTTGGAACGATCAGGCGCCGGTCCCAACGCACCGCTGCGCCAATCACGCTGCGCTCATCGGGCAACAGCGGCAAAGGCTGGCGCGCTACCGTCCGCAACAAAAAAGCCTGCATGAGCACGCCGCCGATCCAGGTTATCACCGCGACGATGTGCAGCGCTTTCAGGAGCAGGTACATCATGCGGCCGGCCCGGCGATCGCGGCCGCCTTGCGCCTGATCAGGCCGATGCTGAACCATGCGCCGAACGGCAGCATGGCGCAGCCGATCAGTTGCGCGACCTCGGTGCGGGTCCACTCGTCGGCCGTGACGTTGTTGGCGATGGTCCAGAGATAATACAGAAAAGCCATGCCGTGCAGCGGGCCCATCAGCGTAACCACGCCCGGTTGGCCGGCAAGATGCTTGAGCGGGACTGCAAACCCGAGCAGCAGCACCAGGGTTGCCCCTTCCCACAGCGCGGCCTGGCGCAGGCGCCCATATTGTTTCAATCGTGATTCCATCGCCCACCCCCGCCATTGTAGAAGCACGATTATGGCGGCCACGTTCCCGCCTGAACATTGGCCGGATTGCCATATTGCGCAAGGATCGAGCCAAACGCGATCCGGCCACTGACACGACAGCATAGGGCCGCTAGAATTGCGCCATGCATAAAATCGTCATCCTGGCGCCGCACGGCGTCATCCCCTACGACCTAGCTACTGCCTGTGAAGTGTTCAGCCGCGTGCGCGTGCCGGGCTTGCCTGCGGCTTACGAAGTCATCGTCTGCGGCGAAGCGCCGTCGGTCGCGGCCAGGCTGTTCGATTTGCACACACGATTCAATCTGAGCCATGCGGGCGGTGCCCATACGCTGATTATTCCGGGCATCGACGACATCGACGCGCCCGTGTCGGAAGCCGTACTGGTGACGATCCGGGCCGCCGCCGCAAGCGGGGCACGGGTCGCCTCGATTTGCACCGGCGCCTTTTTGCTCGCGGCAAGCGGCCTGCTGGACGGCCAGCGCGCCACGACGCACTGGATGGTGGCAGGCGAACTGGCGCGCCGTTTTCCGACCGTGAGCGTGGACCCGAATGTGCTGTTCGTCGACAACGGCAGCTTGCTGACCTCGGCGGGTGCCGCAGCCGGACTCGACCTGTGCCTGCACCTGGTGCGGCGCGATTACGGCGCCGCGGTCGCCGCCGACGCCGCGCGCGCGGCGGTGATGCCGCTCGAACGCGGCGGCGGCCAGGCCCAGTTCATCATGCATCCGGAGCCATCGTCATCGCTGGCGCTGCAGCCGGTGCTCAAATGGATGGAATCGCAATTGCATCGCGTGTTGACGCTGGAGGCCATCGCTGCGCATGCCGCGCTGAGCAAGCGTACGCTCAGCCGGCGTTTTCTGGAGCAAACCGGCACCTCGCCCTTGCAGTGGCTGCTTGGCGCACGCGTGCGGCGCGCCCAGTATCTGCTGGAAACGAGCGCGCTATCAATCGAGCAAGTTGCCAACGCAACCGGATTCGGCACCAGCGCCGCCTTGCGGGCCTGTTTCGGCAAACAGGTCGGCACCAGTCCCCAACATTACCGGCAAAGTTTTCGGCCGGCTTGAGTCAGGCGCCGTCGAGGCGGATTTGCGCATACATCTCGCCCTCTTCGTCCAGACCGATTTCTACAAAACCCAGGCTGGCGTAAAAACCTTTCGCCACCGGGTTGCTCGGCCAGTAGCAGATCTGGATGACCCTGCCATCGGGACGGCTGCGGATCTCGTCGAGTGCCAGGTTGATCGCGCGGCGGCCGTAGCCTTTGCCCTGCTCGCCGCTGTCGATCATGAAACGGTAGATTGCATACTCGCCCGGTTGGCCTTCATCGGCCAGCGACACATACATCAGGAAACCTATCGGCTTGTCGTCCAAGCAGATGGCGCGCGTAAAGAAGCTGTCGGGATAAAAACTTGCCTGGGCGATGGAGTAGGCATTGCTGGCGAGGTAGTCCTGCTGCTCCGGCAGCAAGGGCAGCTCGGTGATGGCGTCGAAATTGTGTTCGGTGACGGCTTGCAGGGTGATCGTCATGCGGCGGCTTTCGGTGGCGCTGGGAATGGCGGCGCGACCTGGGCGCCGCCAGATGGATGCCTTGATCCGGTCAGGCTTTGCCGACCGAGAGCATGCGCTCGACGTAGCGGGCGATCAGGTCGATTTCCAGGTTGACCTTGCTGCCGGCGCGCAAATGCTTGAGCGTGGTGACCGAGATCGTGTGCGGAATCAGGTTGATCGAGAAGCGGCACAGCTTGCCCGAGGCGGCGTCCAGGTCTTCCACCCGGTTCACCGTCAAGGACACGCCGTTGACCACGACCGAGCCCTTGAAGGCGAGGAACTTGGCCAGCTCGTGCGGGGCGTCGATGACCAGTTCCCACGATTCGCCCACGGCGTCGAAGCGGTGCACCAGCCCCAGCCCGTCGACATGGCCGGACACCAGGTGGCCGCCCAGGCGTTCGGCCAGGGTCAGCGCTTTTTCGAGGTTGACTTCGCCCGGGGCGTCGAGGCCGGCCGTGCAGTTGAGGCTTTCGCGCGAGACGTCGACGCTGAAGGCGGTGTCGGTCCTGGCGACGACGGTCATGCAGGCGCCGTTGATGGCGATGGAGTCGCCCAGGGCGACGTCGGCCAGCGGCAGGCCGCCGGCGTCGATGTCGAGGCGCACGCCTGCATCGAGGCCGCCTTCGAGCGGTTGGACGGAGCTGATCTTGCCGACGGCGGCGACGATTCCTGTAAACATGCTGGTTTATTCCTTGGTATGGGTAAAGCGGGCGAGGATGCGCAGATCCTCGCCCAGCGGGGCAATATCGTGAAAGCGCAGGCGCTGTTGCTGGTCGAGGCTGGTTAACGCGGGCAGTGCGAACATGCCCTGGGCCTCGCCCAACAGACTCGGCGCGAGATACACCAGCAGTTCGTCGACGCAGCCTTCGCGGATCATCGATCCGTTGAGCTTGGCGCCGGCTTCGACGTGCAGTTCGTTGATGTCGCGCCGGCCCAGTTCGCGCATCAGCGCGGGCAGGTCGACCTTGCCGCTGTCGTTGGGCAACAGAATGACGTCGTGTCCGGCGGCGCGCAGCACGGCTTCCCTGGCCGGGTCGGACACGGCGGCCACGATCCAGCTGGGGGCGCCAGCGAGAACGCGCGCGGCAGGGTCGATCTCGAGCTTGCTGTCGACGATGACGCGGCGCGGCTGGCGCGTGGTTTCGACCGCACGCACCGTCAGTTGCGGGTCGTCGGCCTTGACCGTGCCGATGGCGGTGAGAATGGCGCAGGCGCGCGCGCGCCAGGCATGGCCGTCGGCACGCGCTTCCGGGCCCGTGATCCATTGACTGGCGCCATTGTGCAACGCCGTCATGCCGTCGAGGCTGGCGGCGGTCTTGAGGCGCACCCATGGCACGCCGCGCTGCATGCGCGACAGGAAGCCAATGTTCAGTTCGCGCGCCTCGGCTTCGTGCAGCCCGGAACTGACGGCGATGCCCGCCGCCGCCAGCTTGGCCAGCCCTTGCCCGGCGACCAGGGGATTGGGGTCGACCATGGCGGCGACGACACGGCCCAGGCCGGCGCGCACCAGCGCGTCCGAACACGGCGGCGTGCGTCCGAAATGATTGCACGGCTCCAGGGTGACGTAGGCGGTGGCGCCGCGCACGTCGTTGCCGCGTGCTTCGGCGTCGCGCAGTGCCTGGATTTCGGCGTGGTCCTGGCCGGCCGGTTGCGTGTGTCCGGCGCCGATCACCACGCCGTCGCGCACGATAACGCAGCCGACGCGCGGGTTCGGCGACGTGGTGTACAGCCCTTCGGCGGCCCAGTCGAGGGCCAGGGTCATGGCTGCTGAATCTGTAAGTAATTGCACAAGTGTCCCAGCGTAAATGGCTGACCGCGATTTTACGCCAAGACAGCCGTTCTCGCCCGGCAGGCTGCGATGCCGGCTGTTGAACGGGCTGGCAGCGCGCCGCCTTTGCCGGTGCCTGCGACGCTGCTAGCTGTGCGCCGACAATGCAAGCCGCGTGCCGAAGACGATGTCATCTCCGCGCCGGTGACGATGCAATCCCAAGGCCGACGAAGAGCAAGCTACCGGCCGGCAGCGCTGCAAACGCCCCGCCGGCTTCAGCGCCACGTCTACGGTTCCGCCTCCTCCCCGTCGCAGGCCGCGCCATCGCGGGCCGGATTACACACGCGGGCCCGGCCGAGCATGTTGATCTTGATGCGGCGCGTCTGCTCGCCCTGGAACAGCGACAGCGTGCCCCAGCGCGCCGCCGCGCTGCTGGTCGCGGAACAGCTGCGTCCGGCGCTGTTATAGGCCAGGTAGTCCGGCAATTTCTGGCTGGAAAATACGGCACTGACAACGATGCCCTTCCCTACCGGGCCGTGCGTGGCGATCAGCTCGTCGGACGCGCCCGGCCGGCGGTCGCCGTCACGGTCGACAAACGCCACCCAGCCCAGGCTCCAGTCGGCGCCGGCAGGTTCAAGCGGCGCGAGCACGACGCGCTGCCCGCGCGCCATCGCTTGCGCGCGCACCATGCCGATGGCCCCGGACAAATCGTTGACCGCGGCGTTAAGCTGGTACAGGCGGATCATGGCGCGCATGTCCGGCATGGCAACGGCCAGGGCGATGGCGGCGATGCACACGACCGCCATCAGCTCGACCAGCGAAAACGCGCCGGCCCCCAGCCCCTTGGCGTACTTCATGGCCAGCAACCGGCGGCGCTGCCGCTGGCCGTGTGTTCGCCGGCGCTGTTCAAGGTCAGGGTCTGGCATTCGCCGTCGCGGAACGTGGCGTCGACCCGGTCGGTGCCGGGAACGGCTTCGATGACGATGCAGCGCACGATCGACTGGCCGGCGCAGGGCTTGCCGCGCAGTTCGTAGGCGCTCGCCTGCGCGCTGCTGCCGGACCACCACCTGAAGCGGTCCTGTTCCGGGCCGCTCTGGTCGGCCGAGAAGGCAAGGTAGCGATTATGCTGCGTGTAATAACGCTCCTGCTTTTGCATCAGTTCAAGCAGGACCGCCTGGGCTTCGGCGCGGCGTGCCTTGACCACGAATCCCTGGTAACCGGGGTAAGCCAGGGCGGCAAGCAGGGCGATGATGGTCATCACGATCATGGTTTCGATCAGGGTAAAGCCTCGACTGCGTTTCATTGCCGGCTCCTTTGGCTGGGTGATTATTTCTTCGTCGCTGCATCGTGCAAGTCTTGCCAGTTGTGCACCTCGCGCCAGCCGAGGCGCCGCGATGGGTAGCGGATGCTGAGCTGCTGCGCCGGCCCGGCCTTGGCGCCGTCTTGCGGGCGCACGATGGCGTAGGTATGCGCCGCCTCGGCGCGGCCGGTGGCGGTGCGCGCGCCGCTACCGGCGCTGGTCTCGATCAGCAGCGGCGGCACGCCGGCCAGCGCGGGGTAGATCTCACCCGTGCTTTCGCCGGAACGCACCCGGCCGTCGGTACCGATGGCCAGCCCGCTCAGCGCGTCGAGCACATAGCTGCGCGACCTTGGCGCACTGCACAGGTCGGCGCCGGGCAGCAAGGTGTCGACGATCAGCGTGCCCCCGCGCACTACCGGGCTGCCGGCGACGCGTTCGCCATCGAGTGCGGTCTGGGGGAAATCGAAAAACCAGCCTTTCGGCGCTGATTGCCCACCCGGCCCACCTGGCCCGTCCAGCTCGGCGGGCGCGCCGGCAACCGCGTAGCGCGCCGTACCGCTCAGGATGCGCGGCACGAGCCGGGCGCGAGACAGCACCGCCTGCTTGCCCAAGGCATCGTGGACGGCGTAAAACGATTGCGGCAGAAAACTGCCGGGCTGCGTGTCGGCCAGTTCGATGAACTTGCCGGTGCCAAACAGCACGAGGTAGCCGCCACCGGGCGCAAAGACAATGCGAGGCGCGTGCGCGATGGGCTGGGGCCTGCCGCCGGCGTCGCGCGCGTCGAACAGGGGAGATACCGCCGAACTCCACGGCGCCGATCCGCTGAAATCGAAACGCCACAGCCGGCCCTGCAAGTCACCCGCGTAGGCATGGCGCACGCTGGCGTCGCCCGCCATCGCCAGCGCCGGGGGCGAGAGCGCATTGGCCTGCGCCGTATCGGACGCCGGCGTGATGAAACGATAATAATTGACGCCGCGCTGCCAGCGCTCCGAGGCCGGTTTGTCGAGCGCGAGCAGGAACAGCGCGCCGCCACCATCCGCGACGCCATTGTTGATGCCGCTGGCGACGACGACAAAGTCGCGGTACTGCGGCACCCCATCCTTGACGGCGGTCCTGAACCTGGCGACCAGCGGCGGCGCGCTAACGTGCCCCATGGCCGGGTCGTCGCGTCCGGTAAATTCCCACAGCGCGCCAAGGCCGGCATGGAAGGCGGCGGGATCGGAAATGTCGAGCGCGAACACCCCGCGCGCCCCCATGCCCATACCGGAGGCCAGAACGGTACGCCAGCGCCCGCCGACGAGCGCTTCCCCGCTGCCGGCGCTGGCGTCGACATACGGCCGGTGGCGGTAGCCGGGCTCGGCCAGCAGCGCCAGCACCGGCATCAAGGCGTGCGGCACGTAGGCGAACAGTTCGGCGCCGGAGGCGGCGTCGAAGGCGTGCAGCATGCCGTCGTTGGTGCCGAGATAGGCCACGCCGGGCCGCCCGCGCTGGCGCTTGTAGAATTCAAGGTAAGCAGGATCCGCGCGCGCCGCCGGCGGCGGCCCGACCAGCAAGGGCACGCTGCGCACCACGTCACCGAGCACGCTGGCACGGCGCCGCAACACGCCGCCCGGATGGCCTGCTTCCATGCCGCGCTCGCCACGCAGGAAGGCCGTGCGCGCTTCGCCCAGCCCGTCCGGCGCGCCGCCGGCAATGGCAACGTCAAGCAGGGCGCGCGATGCTTGCGGCAGGCTGGCCCAGTCGAACGGGATCGTGACCGTTTTGTCGGGCCGGTAAGCCAAGGTGTAAATCTTGCGCGCTGCCGGACTCAATTTGGGCGGCAGCGGTGGCCGCGCGCCATCGTCGCCGCTCAGGAGTTCGGCGGCATCCCAGTCCACCTTGTCCGACATTGCCGGCGCGCCATCTTTGCTCACCGTCAACGCGCGCCGCTGCAGGTTGCCGCTGCCCCTGGACAGGTCGCCGCTGGCCTGCAGCACAAAGCCACGGCCCTTGCTGACCGGACCGGCAACCAGCGCGCCGGGCAGGTTGCCGTCGCCGGCAAGCGCAGCGGCGAACAGGGCGTCGACGGCGGGCCCGATGGCGGACGCGTCCCTGGCGGCAAAGAAGCCATACGGACTGCCGCCCCCGGCGCGCCATTCGGAGTCGTCGCGCCGGTCGCCCTTGGTAATGAAGGGATTGGCGTCGCCATTGCGGTCGTCGAAGGCGCCATATTTGGCGGCCAGGTACAGCGCACTGGCGCCCTGGCCTGCCGCTGCGCCCAGCTCAAGCGCCATGCTGGTGACCGTCACCGGCTTGTCGCGCCGGATCGGATTGGTGTGCGCCCACCAGGCCGCGCCCGCCAGGTACAGGCTGCCGGCGCCGTTCGGCCCGTCGCTGCGCATGTCCAGCCCGCTCAAGTCGGGCCGGGGCGCGCTATTGCCGTAGGCGCCGCCCAGGTCGGCTTCCATGTCGCCGATGCGGCGCGTTGCCTGCATGACGTCGAAACGGACCGGGGCGAAGGCATCGGCGGCGCGCGCGGCATCGTTGCGTTCGGTCAGGGTGTTGCCCGGCACGTGGCGGTCGTCCACAAAGGCCGGGTGGCCGATGGTCGCGATCACATTGCGCTGGCAGGCAGCGCTTACCGGGTCGGTGCGGCTCGACCACGCCGGCAAGCCATCGGGCCCCGCGCCGCCAGCCGCCGCGCCCGGTTCGCGGCCTTGTAAATAGCGCAGCGCTTCGTAGTGCAGCTCGGCGCCGGGGTCGCTGGCGGCGTAGCTGCCGGCGCCCGTTGGCCTGCTCCTGCCCGCCAGGTTGATGGCGGCGATGCTGCCGCTGGCCGCGCCGCTGCCACGGTCGGGATTCGGGACGAACACGCCGGTCTTGTCGCTCCATTCGGCGCCCTGGTTGGGCCTGGGCTCGTAGCGCGGGGCGTCGATGGCCGTGGCACCAATGAACTTGAGGGGCGCGCGCAGGACGCCGCCATCGGGCGCCCCGCCCTTCTCGCGCTCGCCAGCCGGGTAGGCCATCACGCCGATGCGCCCGCTTCCTGCATGCCGCTGGAGCGCGCCCTCCGGCTTGAATGCGCTGCCGTACGGCCGGCACAAGGCTGGCCGGCTGGCGCTGTCTTGCGCCGTGCACACGCGTACACGTGCGAGAAATTCACCGTGGAATTTGTCGGATACCAACCGCCTGCCGCCCTGGCCGTAGCGCGGTGCATCGCAATTGCGGCCTTTGTTGGTGCCGCTGAACAGCACCCGGTTGCGGCACGACACGATGTACAGATCGGTCTTGCCGAATGGAGTCAGGGCCGCGCTGTCAGCGGCAGGCAGCATCTTGCGCGGAAAATGCAGGGAATTCGCGTAAAAGTCCACATGCGCCGCGCCATCGGGCAGCCAGGCGCGCTGGAGTACGGTGATGCCGGGCTCGTCGATCACGCGGTCGCCGCCGGTCAGGCCCAGCCGCACCAGGTCCAGCGTGGAAGCCGTGGCCCAGTTCAACAGATTGCCGCTGAAAGCATCGCCGCCGCAGCCATGGTCCGCAGCCGCCGCCCCCACCGGTGCAAAATGCCCGAGGCGTTCATCGAGATCGGGCTCGCGCACCAAGCGCGAGTGCGCCTTCATCGGGTACTGGTAGCACAGGCGCGGGTTGAAGTAGCCTGGATAATCGGTCGTGCCCGCATAGTCGCCGCGATAGGCGGCGCCGGCATCTTCGAAGCTAAGCGACAGATTGATCAGCAGGTTGGGCGGAATCTGGCCGGGCATGCCCAGCACGCCGTCTGGCACCAGCAGCGGCGGCGCAGCGCCCGCCACGCAGGCCCGGCAGACAAGCAACGACGTAAGCAACGACGTAAGCAGCAACGCCAACAAGCGCTGAAGGAAGGCCTGCAACGCACTCATGCCCCCTCCTCCGGTGCTGCCTTGAGGTAAAACGTTTGCAGCACCACCCGGGTAGCGTCGAGCGAGCCGAAGCCGACGGCGGTGATCCGGTAAAAATTACCGGGCGGACGGGCGGCATCGGCGCCAGCCTGCGTGTGCGGCAACAGTTCGATCAGGTAGCGCGGCGCGCGCAGCGGCAGGGTTCCCTTGCCCGAGGGCAGCTGCGCACCGGTAAAGCGTCCGTACGCCACGCCGGCCGCCTGCGGCCCGTCACTGCCCGACAGATCGGCAACCTGCCACGCTGGTTGCGCGGGCACATGCAGGCACAAGCCGGCATTGGACTCGCGCTCGGCGCCGCAGCCCTCGACGAAGCCGAGGGCATTGCCACGCGCAAACAGTGCCGCGCGCTGGGACGAAGGATCGCTGCCGCCTTCGATATCGTGCTCGGCATCGGCCAGCGCGGCCTCGGCCGCACCGAATGCGATCTGCCGGTCGCGCTCGTGACGGACCGATTTTTCGCCCGTCAGCGCGCTACGGGCGGTGGCGACGCCGAGGATCATCAGCGCCAGCAGCACGAACAGCGCCGTCAACAGCACGGCGCCATCCTGGCGGTCGATGTGGCAAGGAACGTGGCGCATGGGGTGTCAGAGCGCCGCGTTGCGCAGCACGATGGTGGTGGCGAAGGTACGCCGTTCGCGCCAGCGCTGCGCCGGCGGCAGGCGTGCTTCGTCGATCCGGGTGCCGGGGTCGTCATCGCCGCTGTAGCCCGGGCCGAACAGGTCGTAGGCGAACGGCGCGCGCCCGTCGGCGCCGCCGGGCGCGCCATGCAGCAGCAGCGCCACCCGGACGCTGGCGACACGCTTCCAGTGAGTCTTGCGGCGCAGGTCGCGCTCGCGCTCGGCCTGGGTCGCGCCATCGAGCTTGAGCGCGGCGTCGAGCGCGTCGACGGCCGTGGCGGCGAGGTACTGGTTGGGCAAGCCGTCGCCGGGCTCGTCGGTGTCGATCCCGTACAGCACCTGGAACGTATCGACGCCATCCACCACCGCGTCGCTGCTCCAGTTCTTCTGGCCCCGGTATCTGCAGCGCAGTTCGGCCTCGCCGGCAACGCCCGGGGCGACGTAGAAAATGCTCCAGCCCTCGTTGCCCGCGCCGACCGCGAACCCTGCGCAGCTGAGCACGCTGCCATCGCCATCGGGCCCGGCTCCCGCGCCATCGAAGCGCAGCACCAGCACGTCGCTGCCGTTGATGCCGCCCGGGCGCGCGTTGGCGACGCCCGAGCCGCCGCTCCCCAGCAGATGATTGTCCAGTCCGCTGATGCGGGCCGCGCTGCTTGCCGGCGATGGCGGCGCTTCTTCGCGGTCGAGGTCCACGAAGGCACCCTGGCGCACCGCGCGTTCGATGGCGTCGAGCGCGAAGCGGCCGGCGTCGTCGGTCTGCGCCAGCGCGTTCTGCGCAGCGTAGCCGGACTGGGCGGACACCAGCAGCGATGCCGCCACCAACGTCACCACGAGGCCAAGCACCAGCGCGACCAGCAGTTCGACCAGGCCCAGGCCGGCCTGGCGCAGCCGGTACGAACGCGAGCGCGCCCTCATGGCGCCCCCGTGCCGAGCATCACCGCCACGGCCGGTGCCGCCGGTGCAGCGGCGCCCGAGCCGGCGCGCCGCACCTGCCAGCCGAGCTTGATAACGACAGGCGCCCCGGCAACGCTGGCGCATTCCCACGCCAGCGCCTGGCCCGCATCGTCCCACACGACAGCGTCGCGGCAGACCGCGATGCGCCCGCCCGGAAAGCCGGCATGCAGCGCGGCCACCGTATCGGCAATATCGAACCGGGCCAGCTGCGCGCTGTCGCAGCGGCCCGCGCCGTAGCACTGGGCGGGCGCGGGCGGCGGCGCGCCCTCGCCTGCCTCGTAGCGAAGCTGAAGGTAGGGATTGATGGCGTCGCCCAGCTGCATTTGCGCGGCATTGGCGCGCATGCGTTCGGCCAGGCTGGTGGCCAGATGCACCCCGCGCGACATCAGGCTCGATTCCTGGCGGGTGCGCAGCGCGGCGACCTGGGTGCCGAGCGCGCCGAGGATGCCCACGGCCAGCAGCAGCACCGCCACCAGCACTTCGATGAGCGTGAATCCCCCGGCGACACTGTTCCGCAGTAAGCGCATGACTCCCCCGCAACGTTAAACGACGCGCCCGGTCATGCCGCCGCAGCCCGGCAGCACGGGCTGCATGGTCGGTGGAGGTGTTCTGGATCGCTTGGGAGCTACGTTAACAGCGGATCGGCCAGGCGCGCATGGCCTGCCTCAAGGGTGTGAGCTGAACTATTTACGCGGTTTGCGTTCGTGGCCTACTTCGGCAATGGCTTCCTGGAACTCGGCCAGGTCTTCGAAGTTTTTATACACGGATGCGAAGCGGATGTAGGCAATCTTGTCGAGGCGTTTGAGTTCCTGCATGACCAGCTCGCCCACGTGGCCGGTATCGACCTCGCGCTGTCCGCTGGTGAGCAGCTTTTCCTCGATCGACGCGACGGCGCTGTCGATGGCCTCGGCCGACACGGGCCGCTTGCGCAGCGCCAGCATCAGGCTGCCGCGCAGCTTGACCGACGCATATTCGGTGCGGCTGCCGTTTTTCTTGACGATGATCGGCATCGACAATTCGATCCGTTCATAGGTGGTGAAGCGCTTGTCGCACTTGACGCAGCGGCGCCGGCGCCGGATCGAATCGCCCTCCTCGGATACGCGCGTATCGAGGACCTGCGTATCTTCATGCTGGCAGAAAGGACATTTCATGGGGCGCCGGGCTGCTGTACGTTACATCAAGCCGCGTAGACCGGATACTTGTCGGTCAGCTTCTTGACTTCGGCCTTGACGCGCTCGACAACGGCGGCGTCGTTCGGGTTGTCGAGGATGTCCGCGATCAGGTTGCCGACCGTGGTTGCATCGTCTTCCTTGAAGCCGCGCGTGGTGAAGGCCGGGCTGCCCAGGCGGATGCCGGAAGTGACGAACGGTTTTTGCGGATCGTTCGGGATGCCGTTCTTGTTGCAGGTCATGTGGGCGGCGCCCAGCAGAGCTTCGGCTTCCTTGCCGGTCAGGTTCTTGGCGCGCAGGTCGACCAGCATCACGTGCGACTCGGTGCGGCCGGAGACGATGCGCAGACCGCGCGCGATCAGCGCCTTGGCCAGCGCGTCGGCGTTCTTGACGACCTGTACCTGGTACTCGGTGAACGAGGGCTCCAGCGCTTCCTTGAAAGCAACAGCTTTACCGGCGATCACATGCATCAGCGGGCCGCCCTGGATGCCGGGGAAGATCGCCGAATTGATGGCCTTTTCGTGCTCGGCCTTCATCAGGATGATGCCGCCGCGCGGGCCGCGCAACGATTTGTGCGTGGTCGAGGTGACGAAGTCGGCATGCGGCACCGGGTTCGGGTACACGCCGGCGGCGATCAGGCCGGCGTAATGCGCCATGTCGACCATGAAGTAGGCGCCCACTGCCTTGGCAACCTTGGCGAAACGCTCGAAGTCGATCTTCAGCGAAAACGCCGATGCGCCGGCGATGATCATTTTTGGCTTATGCTCATGCGCAAGACGCTCCATGGCCTCGTAGTCGATGTCTTCCTGTTCGGTCAGCCCGTACGAGACCACGTTGAACCACTTGCCCGACATGTTCAGCGCCATGCCGTGGGTCAGGTGGCCGCCTTCGGCCAGCGACATGCCCATGATGGTATCGCCCGGCTTGAGCATGGCGAAGAACACGCCCTGGTTGGCCTGGGAGCCGGAGTTCGGCTGCACGTTGGCCGCTTCGGCGCCGAACAGCAGTTTGACACGGTCGATCGCCAATTGTTCCGCAACGTCGACGAATTCGCAGCCGCCGTAGTAGCGCTTGCCCGGATAGCCTTCGGCATATTTATTGGTCAGTTGCGAGCCCTGGGCTTGCATGACGGCCGGCGACGTGTAGTTCTCGGACGCGATCAGTTCGATGTGATCTTGCTGGCGTGCGTTTTCCTTCTGGATCGCGCCCCACAATTCCGGGTCAACATTGGCCAGCGTGTGTTCTTTTGAAAACATGAAAAAACTCCAATCGATAAGAGTGCGAGGCACCTGATATGCAAGGATCGAATGAGGGGAGCCGTCGGAAATGGAACAGGCAGCCTCATCGTGCGCTTCCATCGGTGGCTGCCCAGGCGAACGGCTGATGAAATCTCACGTTCCCCGGTGGATGCCCACCTTTCGCCGCCAGGCAGCAATGCGCCGCGACTTTTCGCCAGTTACGTGAGACGTAATGGAGCCCAAATTGTAAGTTAAGTCCTCGAATAGGGCAAGGAATGGGATTGCATAAGTGTCAGGTGGCAGCCAATATGGTCACTTGGGCTACAATCCGGCACAGCTTCGCACTTCTCCAGGACACACTATGATCGTTTTCATCACCGGCGCCTCCGCCGGCTTCGGCGCCGAAATGGCGCGTACCTTCGTCAACAACGGCCATCAGGTCGTCATCAGCGGGCGTCGCAAGGACCGCCTGGATGCCCTCGCGGCCGAGCTGGGCGACCTTGCCTTGCCGATCGTCATGGATGTTACCTGCAAGGAATCCATCAACGAAGCCTTGTCGATGCTGCCGCAATCGTGGCGCCAGGTCGATGTGCTGATCAACAATGCGGGGTTGGCGCTGGGCACCGCGCCGGCCCACGAAGCCCCGCTGGCCGACTGGGAAACCATGATCGCCACCAATTGCACCGGACTGGTGACGATGACGCGCGCGCTGCTGCCGGCCATGGTCGAGCGTGGAAGCGGGCTGATCATCAACCTGGGGTCGGTGGCCGGCAACTATCCTTACCCGGGCGGCAATGTGTACGGGGCGACCAAGGCCTTCGTGGACCAGTTCACCCTGAACCTGCGCGCCGACCTGGTCGGCACCGGGGTGCGCGCCACCAACCTGGCGCCTGGCTTGTGCGGCGGCACCGAGTTTTCCAACGTGCGCTTCAAGGGCGACGACGAAAAGGCGGCCAAGGTGTACGAAGGCACCGAGCCGCTCACGGCCAAGGATATTGCCGCGACCGCCTTCTGGATCGCCACCCTGCCGCCGCATATCAATATCAATACGATCGAGATGATGCCGACTTGCCAGGGATTCGCGCCGTTTGCAATCAAGCGGACGTAACAAAGCTACGCCCGCATGTAAGCGATTGTTACAGAACTTGGCACGTCGTCATGGCTCACGTCTACTTGTGCGCCATCCGGGCCGCCGGCCCCATCTTTATGTACGCTTGCGTACATTGAGAGCAAAAAACCGCGTAAAATGTTTCCAATATTCACTTATGGCAAATGACATGCCCTCAGTATTCAGTTGGCCGGTACGGGTCTATTACGAAGACACGGACGCCGGCGGCATCGTCTTTTACGCGAACTACCTCAAATTCTTCGAACGCGCGCGGACCGAGTGGCTGCGTGCGGCCGACGTCGGCCAACAGGCGCTGCGCGACGAACACGGCGCGATCTTCGTGGTCAAGAGCGCCAGCATCGACTATCACGCGCCAGCCCGGCTCGATGATGCATTAAACTTGACATTGAGTATAGAAAAACTGGGGCGCGCATCGGTCCAGTTCCTCCAGCAAGCCTGGCACGGCGACGTATTGCTGGCCAGCGCGACGGTCAAAGTGGGCTGCGTCGACGCAGTCACCCTGCGTCCACGCGCCCTGCCCGACGCAAGCGCTGCTAAAATGCGTGCCGCCTGACACTTCACACCTAGAAAAATCCAACGCCAATGAATGCAGCCCAAGACCTTTCCTTTATCGCCCTGATCGGTAACGCGCACCTGATCGTGCAATTGATCATGGCACTGTTGCTGGGCCTGTCCATCATGAGCTGGACGTATATCTTCCGCAAGGCCTTCGCCGTGCGCGCCGCCCGTCAGCAGACCGAACAGTTCGAACGCAGCTTCTGGGCCGGCGGCAACCTGCACACCCTGCACCAGAACGCCAGCACCACGCGCGAACAAAGCGGCGCCCTGGCGCGCATCTTCGAAGCCGGCATGGGCGAATTCATCAAGGGCAAGCAGGCGTCCTCGCAGCGCGACCCGCTCGACACCGGCGCCGTGCTCGATGGCGCCCGCCGCGCCATGCGCGCCGCCTTCCAGCGCGAACTCGACGCGCTCGACGCGCACCTGAACTTTCTGGCGTCGGTCGGTTCGGTCTCGCCTTACATCGGCCTGCTGGGTACCGTGTGGGGCATCATGAACGCCTTTCGCGGCCTGGCCAACGTCCAGCAAGCGACCCTGGCGGCGGTCGCGCCCGGAATTGCCGAAGCGCTGATCGCGACCGCCATCGGCCTGTTCGCGGCCATTCCGGCTGTCGTCGCCTACAACCGCTTCACGCACGATATCGACCGCCTGGCCATCCGCTTCGAGAGCTTCGTCGAAGAATTCTCGAACATCTTGCAGCGCCAGTCGCGCTGATCGGAGGCACTCATGGCATCGTTTTCCAGCAGCCTGCGCGGCGGACGCAAACGCAAGTTCAAGTCCGAAATCAACGTCGTCCCCTACATCGACGTGATGCTGGTGTTGCTGATCATTTTCATGGTCGTGCCGCCTGCTAACAGCCCGAGCGTGATCAACCTGCCGAGCGCGGAAAAATCCGCCCTGCCGCCGGACGACTACATCCAGATCGTGCTCAAACCCAATGCCAGCCTGAGCATCGGCGTCAACGGCAAGAACAGCGCCGCAGCCGAGCAATTGCCGAACCGCGCCGCCGTGATGCGCCGCCTGCGCATCTTGCACGCCGAGCATCCCGAGTACCCGGTGATGATCGCGGGCGACCGCGAGAGCAAGTATGACGACGTGATCCAGCTCATTTCCGAAGCGAAAAAGATGGGCATCACCCGGGTCGGCCTCGCCACAAAGTGAAGACGATGGCGCCCCTGACTCCCGCCGCCACTCCGGGCGGCCCCTACACCGTGCCGCCCGAGCCGAGCCGCGTGCCGTCGGTCGTGCTGGCGCTGGCCGTGCACGCCGGCCTGCTGCTGTTTTTGTGGGCCGGCATCAGCTGGCAGAACACGGTGCCGACCGAGACCGAAGCCGAAATCTGGGACATGAAGACCGAGTCGGCCGCCGCGCCGCCAGAACCGCGCGAGGCGCCACCGCCGGCACGCCAGACGCCGCCTCCTCCGCCCCCGCCGCCGAAGCCGGTCGAAAAAGCGCCGCCCAAGCCGGTTGAACCGCCACCGGTGGAAAAACCGCCTGTCGCCAGGCCGGACATCGCGCTCGAACGCGAAAAGAAGCTCAAGGAAGAAAAGCGCAAGCAGGAGCGCTTGCTTGAGGAAAAACGCGAGCTCGAAAAAGCCCGCAAGGAAGAGGCGGAACTGAAGAAACAGCTCGAACAGAAGAAACTCGACGAGCAGAAGAAACTCGAGGAACAGAAAAAACTCGACCAGAAAAAGCTGGCGCAGAAGCAGGAGCAGCTCAAACAGGAGCAGTCCAAGCAGGAGCAGCAAAAGCAGGCCGCCGAAAAGCAAGCTGAGGAAAAGGCCGAGAAACTGGCCCAGGAAAAAGCCGCCAAAGCGGACAAAGCCGCCAAGGATAAAAAGGCCGCCGAGGAGCAGAAAAAAATCGACAAGTCTCGCGCCGATGAACTACGTCGCATCATGGGGGCCGCTGGCGGCACCGGCGAGGCCGAGAAATCGAGCGCGCCGCGCAGCGATACCGGCTACCTGGCCAGCATCAACACCAAGATCAAGAGCAGCACCAGCTATGCCGGCAGCACCGACGTGCCAGGCAACCCGCGCGTGCTGTTCAAGATCGAGCAGTTGCCGTCGGGTGAAATCATCTCGATCAAGCTCATCAAGGGCAGCGGTATCGCGGCCTTCGACGATGCCGTCGAAAAAGGGATTGCCAAATCGTCACCACTACCCAAGAAGAAAGATGGTACGGTAGCGCGAACTTTGGAAATCAGTTTCTCGATGAAGGATCTGAACTGATTCGGCTCAATTGATCCCGACACATCGCCACGAACTTTTGGAACTATCACACCATGAAGAAATTACACACCCTGTTATTTAGCGTGACCCTGCTGGCCGGCGCCGCGGCGCACGCCCAGCTGCGCGTGGAAATTGCCGGCGTCGGCAACAACCAGATCCCGATCGCCATTGCCGCTTTTGCCGACGAAGGCGTGGCGCCGGCCCAGGTGTCGGCCATTATCCGGGCCGACCTGGAACGCAGCGGCGTTTTCAAGATCATCGACGCCGGCAGCAGCCTGTCGGACAGCTCCTCCATCGATTACGGCAGCTGGAAGTCGCGCGGCGCCGATGCGCTGGTCGTCGGCAGCGTGCAAAAGCTCGCCGACGGGCGCTTCGAAGTGCGCTACAAGCTGCACGACACCATCAAGACCAGCCAGTTGTCGAGCATGAACCAGTCGGCGCAAGCGAAGTACACGCGCCTGTCGGCCCACAAGATCGCCGACGACATCTACGAAAAACTGACCGGCAGCCGCGGCGCCTTCGCCACCCGCGTGGCGTATGTGAATGAAAACCGCGGCGCGCGCGACTACCGCCTCGAAATCGCCGACGCCGATGGCGAAGCGGTGCAGGTGGCGGTGCGCTCGAACGAACCGATCATCTCGCCGGCCTGGTCGCCCGACGGCACCAAGGTCGCCTACGTCTCCTTCGAAAAACGCAAGCCGATCATCTACGTCCAGGACCTGGTGACGGGCGGGCGCAAGATCGTAGTCAACGAAAAAGGAAGCAACTCGGCACCGTCCTGGTCGCCCGACGGCACGCGCCTGACGATGGCACTGTCGAAAGACGGCCACACCCAGGTGTATGTGGTGGGCATCGACGGCAGCGGCCTGCGCCGGGTCTCGAACAGCAACGGCATCGACACCGAGCCGCAATTCTCGGCCGACGGCCAGACCATTTATTTCACGAGCGACCGCAGCGGCGGTCCGCAAATCTACAAAATGCCCGCTGCCGGCGGCAACGCACAGCGCGTGACCTTCAATGGCAGTTACAATATCAGCCCGCGCGTCTCCTCGGACGGCAAAACCCTGGCCTGGGTCTCCCAGCGTGACGGTGGCTATTCCCTCTATGCGATGGACCTGGCCAGCGGCCAGGAGCTTCGCCTGGCCGATGCGGCCACCGAACCGAGTTTTTCGCCCAACGGCAAATACATCATGTACGCAACCAAAGGCGGCGGCCGTACTTCGCTGGCTGTGGTGTCGGTCGATGGAAGGGTCAAGCAGCGCTTAACAACCCAGGCAGGAAACATCAGGGAGCCCAACTGGGGTCCCTTCATGAAGTAATCGCAGTCTCAACGTCAATCACGTTATTTTTAACACCGTCCAGGAGAAGAACCCATGCGCAATTTTAAAACCCTCGCAGTCATCGTCACGAGCGCCGCCCTGCTCTCGGCTTGCAGCACCCCAGTCAAGGATACGCCGGCACCAGTGACCGAAGTACCGGTCGCCACCAAGGCCCCGATCGCCGACGACAAGCGCGAAGTCAACAGCGTCGAAACCGGCTCGGTCGATCCGATCAACGATCCGAAAGGCGTGCTGGCAAACCGCAGCATCTACTTCGACCTCGACAGCTACGTCGTGCGTGAAGATGGCAAGCCGATCGTCCAGAACCACGCTGGCTACCTGAGCAAGAACAAGACCCGCAAGATCATCATCCAGGGCAATACCGATGAGCGCGGCGGCACCGAGTACAACCTGGCCCTGGGCCAGAAGCGTGCTGAAGCAGTGCGCAAGTCGATGGCCTCGCTGGGCGTAGCCGAGTCGCAGATGGAAGCGGTGTCGCTGGGCGAAGAAAAGCCAAAAGCCACCGGTGGCGGCGAAGCGGCATGGGCGGAAAACCGTCGTGCCGACATCGTCTATTAATCGCTTGCCGTAACCGGCATCCGGACCATCGGGGCGGCGCGCAGTGCGAACTGTGCCCGCCCCGCTGACCTTGCGGCGCGGCTTCATCCGCCCGGGTCCTGTGGTATTGCGTTTCAACGGTTTTGAAAGAGTCACGATCATGATCACACTGTCCAAGTCCCGCATTGCCGCCGCCTGTCTCGCGCTGGCCGCCTGGGTGCCGCTGCAGAGCCACGCCGGCCTGCTCGACGATGACGAAGCGCGCAAGGCCATCATCGACCTGCGCGCCAAGGTCGACAATCTCGCGCGCGAGCTCAACGCCCGCATCGACACCAAGTCCGACCGCAGCAGCGCGCTCGACATGGTGAACCAGCAGGAGCAGACCCTGTCCGAGATCGCCAAGTTGCGCGGCCAGGTGGAAGTGCTGAGCAATGAACTGGCCAATGTCCAGAAGCGCCAGAAGGATTTTTACACCGACCTCGACGAGCGCATCCGCAAGCTCGAGCCGCGCCAGGTGACCATCGACGGACGCGAGGCGGCGGTCGATCCCAACGAGCAGCGCTCCTACGACGCGGCCATGGCCCTGTTCAAGGGCGGCGACTATAAGACGGCGGCAGCGGCCCTGGGCGACTTCGTGCGCCGCTATCCGGCCTCGGGTTACGCCGCCAATGCGCAGTACTGGCTGGGCAACGCCTACTACGCGCTGCGCGACTACAAGAACGCGATCTCGGCGCAGGAAACGGTGGTCAGCCAGTACCGCGACAGCCCCAAGGCGCCGGACGCGATGCTCAACATCGCCAGCAGCTATACCGAGTTGAAGGACACCAAGAACGCCAAGAAGGCGCTCAAGGACCTGGTGGCCAAGTATCCGGAATCGAGCGCGGCGCAGGCGGCCAAGGACCGGCTGGCGGTGCTGAAGTAAGCTGGGCGCGATGAGCGTCACACTGCGGTAAAAAATGTGTGGTGGGGTATTTGACAGAAGCGCGGATGCCCCCTATAATCTTGCTTCTTCGGGTCGTTAGCTCAGCTGGTAGAGCAGCGGACTTTTAATCCGTTGGTCGCAGGTTCGAATCCCGCACGGCCTACCACGAATACAGCAGTACAGAGCAGGGTTAGCAAGCTTCGGCTTCCTAACCCTTTTTTGCACTTATAAAAATCAACATCCCGTTTCGTCAGGTCTTCGGTGCGGCACGTCGTTTCGCGCCGACCGCGTCACCACTTTTGCTTTACGGCGTTCAAAAAGTAGCCTTCCCAATACACCACAAGCTGCTCCCTGTCCCGCACGTAGATAAAATCGATGCCTACCGGGCGTTCGCATTTGACCGTGATCTCGCGGACCTGGTCCGGCAAGGGCAGCTTCTTCGGTTCGAAGTTGTATTGCTTCACGAAGTAGGAATAGAACCGACGCTGCGCCACGTTGAAAGACGGATTGACGCAATCGGCGTTCCCGAAGCGAACTCGCTTCGGCTCGATCACCAGCGGCGTGCCGACGAGCTTGCTCGCCTCTTCGTCGGACAGCGACGTCGTCTCCTGGCTGTCCAGCACCGCCGTTATTTTCCACACGCCGTAAAAGTTGCGATCCGGCTGGGCCGCATGCGTGGCGTGCGAAAAGAAGATTGCGAAACAGAGCAATAGCGGCTTCATCATGCCTCCTGGCGATGTTGATTTTGGCGGAACGGAGCGCTTTCTTCCCGGCGGCGGTCGATCAGCCCACGAGCAACGACGCGCCGGCCGTTGACTGTGGTAGGGGTGTTGCGCGACATGTTATCGGCGGCGTCCTGCAACCTGCCGGCGTCGACAAGTTCAAATGTTCGCGATGCTCCGCCCGCCCCCGTGTTGTACGCATAGCTTATCGCGTTCCCGACTATCGCCGGAGAGAACCAACAAGTTACTCTTCCAGCAAAATAGTTGGTAATATAGTTGGCAGATGGCGCGACAGCGGCATGACTCAGCAGCCGCTGTTGAATCGCCCGCAGCCGCGGCGCGGGAGCCGGATTGCACCTTCCGATCATCGTTGAGATGGGATGCGCGTTGGCAAAACAAGACTATCCTCCCATCCTCAAGGCGGGCATCCATCCGATGACCCTCGACCAGATCCGCGAGGCATTTGTCTCGCCGCTTCCCGAAGCGACTCCGAGGCTGCGCATGTTTTCCCTGTTCGATCAATGGGTTGCGCGGCTTCGACAACTGAACGTCACGGGAACCTTATGGTTGGACGGTTCTTTCGTCACGCGCAAGCCGAACCCGAACGATCTCGACTGTGTCCTGTGGAATCCATCATTTGCCGGCCCGGAATCGGAAGCGAGTAAAATCGAAGTGACCAGCATGATCGATCGCGCGTCGGCCAAGGCGGTATATGGTATCGACCTTTACATCGAAACGCCTCTCCCCAATGCAAGGATGGGACGCGAAGCATACTGGCGCGGGATATTTGGCTTTCAGCACGACGGCAGAAGCGCCAAGGGGTTTGTGGAGTTGAAAATATGAGTACCGGTTTTCTTGAGCGGCATGCAAAAGAATTACAGCACGAGGCGCAGCAAACAGCTGAGCGCAGTGCAGCCGCGCCTGACGACTTCTGGCTGAACGCGGCCGCCGACAATCAACGGCAGGCAGCGCGCGAGGCTTTCCGGGAATTGGAACTGGCGTATGCGCGCGAAAGCGGCGAACTGCTCGACATGCGTTTTTCAGGCCCGCGAGCCAATGGCGCCATTCCCCTCGATGCATTTCTAAAGATCACCGAGCCGCTGAACAAGGCCTGGAAAGCGGCCGCGTTCCGGCTCCGGCACGGCGTCGTCGACGGGCGGATCGGCCAGGACATCGGCGACATCCTGAATCTGAAGTTGGCAGGCATCGCCCAGGGGTCGACCCATATCCTGCTGACCGGAAATGGGAGCGCCGACTTGGCAGGCGAGAGCCTATTCCGGGAAACGCTGACGCAGACGTTCCGGCTGCTTTCCTCAGACAACGACGACTTCTACGATGCGGTAGACGCGATGGGTGGCCGTGCGGCTCACTATGTCGGCGAAGCGCTCAAGGCCATCGGTACGGCCGGACTGTCTGCGCAATTTACGTGGCAAAACAGGGGAACATTGAATTTTTGGAATGGCTCCACCGGCGAGGTGTCAAGAATTCGTGCCCTGTTGGCCAGCGTGTCGCAGCCTGAAACATATGAAGAAACCATCGCCGGCACCGTGGCAGGTATTTTCGACAGTGGACGGCTCGATATTCGCACCGACGCCGGCAAGGTCCTGATCCGGTTTCCGCTTGATATGATCCCGCTGGTTCAGCGATTTCAGATCGCATCCCTGGCGACCATCCACGTCCAGGCAACGCGTTTTTCAGACCCGATAACAAAACGGGACGTCGTCACCTACCAGATGCTTCCAGCAGGCGAATAACCGCACAGCATGTCTTTCATGCATTGGTCGCCGCCTCTTCCCCGGGCGGGCGCCTTCCTCAGTGGCTCTCCAGCCTCATCCCACGAAGCCTATGCAAGTGCCCCGGCCTTAACGCACCACAGGCCAATCGCGCAGCTTGCCCCCAAACGCAATGCCAGCCCTGTTGCACCAATCCCACCCCGCTCGCCCTAGCTTAATCCTGATCAACAGGCTCCCTGTCGGGGAAACTTACACTGGACTACTAAGTTGACTATTGGAAATATTCCCGCACCCACCACGCGGGCCTTCCGCCCCGGCATTGCCTGGCGGTCACGCGCAGGACCAGAGCATGCATCCGATACCGAACCATCCCCTGCGCGCCATCGCGCTCGCCGCCGCGCTGGCCAGCGTGGCCCAGCCCGCCGTGGCCCACCCCGACCATCAGCAAGACCTGAACGCCTTGCCGATCGAGCAATTGCTCAACCTGGAAATCATCACCGCCTCCAAATTCGCGCAAAAGATCAGCGAGGCGCCCTCCTCGGTGTCGGTGATCACCGCCGACGACATCCGCCGCTTCGGCTACCGCTCCCTGGCCGACATCCTGCGCAGCGTGCGCGGGGTCTACGTGACGGACGACCGCAACTACAGCTACGTCGGCACGCGCGGCTCCGGCCGCCCCGGCGACTTCAACACCCGCCTCCTGATCCTGGTCGACGGGCGCCGCCTCAACGACATGGTGTACGACCAGGGCGCCGTCGGCACCGAATTCCCGATCGATGTCAGCCTCATCGAGCGGGTCGAATTCGTGCCGGGACCGGGCTCGGCCATTTACGGCAGCAGCGCTTTTTTCGGCGTCGTCAACGTCATCACCAAGACCGGCGCCACGCACCAGGGCACCACACTCAGCGCCGGGGCTGCCAGCGCCGGCACGCGCCAGGGCCGCGTCGCCACGGGCCTCGCGCGCGCCAATGGCGTCGACCTGCTGCTGGGCGCATCCTGGCTGGAGCGCAAGGGCGATGACCAGTACTTCCCCGAATACGACGATGCCGACCATCACTTCGGCGTGGCGCGCCAGCTCGACCACGACCGCTACAAGCGCGCCTTCGCCAAGCTGTCCTGGGGCGGCTTCTCGGCCAGCGCGTACGCGGGACGGCGCACCAAGGGCATCCCGACCGCCTCTTACGGCCAGCAGTTCGGCGATCCGCGCAGCCAGACCGCCGACGAGTACGCGTCCGCCAGCGCCTCGTACCAGGCTGCGCTCAGTCCGACCCTGGAAGTGCATGCCGGCGTCAACCTGCGCCGCTACCGCTACCAGGGCACCTATATCTACGTGCCCGACAGCGCCACCATCAATATCGATGGCACCGACAGCCGCAGCCTGTCCACCGAATTGCGCCTGCTGAGCACGGCATTTCGCAACCACAAGATCATTGCCGGTGCCGAGTACGCCAGCGACGGCAAACGCCTGATGTTCAACCATGACCTCGCCCCGTACGCGTCGAACCTGGTCAGCGACCATCCGAAAAAGCGCGCCGGCGTGTACCTGCAGGACGAGTTCCGCCTGGGCGAACGCATCATCCTCAACGCCGGCCTGCGCCACGACCGCGACGACGAAGGCGGCGACGCCAGCAATCCGCGCCTCGCCCTGATCTATAAAGCCGCCGCGCACAGCACGCTCAAGGCCCTGTACGGCACCGCCTACCGCTCGCCCAACGCCTACGAGCGCTACTACGCGACCAGCACGGGTTTCAAACTCAATCCCGCACTCAAGCCCGAACGCATCCAGACCTATGAACTGATCGGCGAGTATTTTCCAACCGAAAATTTCAGGGCCAGCGCCTCGCTGTTCCAGTACCGCTTTACCGACCTGCTCGCCCTCACCACCGATCCGGCGGACGGCCGGCTGTACCAGTCGAACATCGATTCGGCGCGCTCCAAGGGCGCCGAGTTCGAGGCCGAATGGCTGCGCGACGACGGCAGTTCGCTCAAGACCAGCGTCAGCCTGCAGTACGCGCACAACGGCGTGAGCGGCGAATGGCTGAGCAATTCGCCGCGCCAGTTGTTCAAGCTGAACTATGCCAAGCCGTTCTGGCGCGATAGCCTGCGCGCCGCGCTCGAATGCCAGTTCACCAGCCGCCGCCGGACCACGGCCGGCGGCCAGGTCGGCGGCTTCGGCCTGGTCAACCTGAGCGTGCTCAGCCACGCCCTCGGAAAACACGTCGAACTGTCCGCCAGCGTCTACAACCTGCTCGACAAGCGCTACGCCGATTCGGCCAGCGAAGAGCACTACGACACCAGCAGCCCGGCGCGCTACCTGAACGCCATCGGCCAGGATGGGCGCACCTGGCGCGTCCAGGCGAGCACCACCTTCCGATGATGGCGCGCCCCACTCCCCTGCGCGCCGCCTGGCGCTCTGGCGCAGCGCGCAAGCGCCGTTTCTGCGCCCTCGCGCTGGCCCTGCTGCTGCCCGCGCCCGCCCAGGCGCAGGCCCAGGCCGCCGCGGAATATGCGGCGAAAGCGGCGTTCATCTACAACATCGCCCTGTTTGCCACCTTCCCCAACCCGGACGCTCCCCTGGTCAAGCTGTGCATCCTCGGGCGCGATCCGTTCGGCAAGCTGCTCGCCAGCCTGGAGGGCAAACCCCTGGGCGAAGCGAAGATGACGGTCGCCTACCCACGCTCGGGCGGCGACGCGCTCAAGCAGTGCCAGCTCGTGTTCGTGAGCGCCTCCGAAAGCGACGCCGTGACCCTGCTGGCCCAGTCGGCGCGCCAGGAAGGCGTGCTGACGGTGTCGGACGCGAAGGGCGCGGCGCGCCTGGGCATCATGGTCGAACTGGACGTCGAGGACAAGCGCATCGCCTTCGAATTCAACGCCGAAGCGGCGCGCGCCGCCAACATCACGCTCAGCTCCAAAGTGCTGCGCCTCGCGCGCGCGGTGCACTGAACCCACGAAACGGACCCATCATGAAACGCCCTTGGCAGCGCAAACGCAGGAAACAAACCCTGAGCACCAAGCTCAAATGGGCCAACCTGGTCACCAGCGGGACCGTGATCCTGCTCTCGACCCTGTTCCTGCTCGGGATCCAGAGTTATTTCTTCACCTCGGCCCTGGTGCGCCAGACCCAGGCGCAAGCGGCCATGGGCAGCGAAAACATGTCGGCCGCCATGCTCTTCGGCGACCGGCACGCCGCCAACGACATCCTGGCCGCGCTGCGCGTGGTGTCCGATGTGCAGTCGGCCGTGGTGTACGACAACGCCAACGTGCGCTTCGCCAGCTACCTGCGCGACACCGGCGCGGGGCAGGCCATGCAGGCCGTGCCGGCCGCGCCGGCGCGGACCAGCGCCAGCGGCTACGCCTTGTCCTACCGCCACGTCACCGTGGTCGCGCCGCTGGTCGTCAAGCGCCAGCGCCTCGGCACCCTCATCGTGCAAAGTTCGCTGGGCAGCGTCTACCGCCAGCTCGCGCTGTACCTGACGCTCACCATTCCCGTCATGCTCGCCGTGCTCGCCATCGCCCACCTGGTGCTCTCGCGCCTGCAGCGTTTCATCACCGACCCGCTGCTGGCGCTGTCGGAAACGAGCGCGCAGATTTCGCGCCTGGGCGACTACGCGATCCGCGCCGAAGTGAGCTCGCTGGCCGACATCGGCACGTTGTCGACGGCGTTCAACACCATGCTCGACCGCATCCAGAAGCGCGAAAGCGAACTGGAAGCGGAAATCAGCGAGCGCAAGCGGGTCGAGGTCAAGCTCGACCGCCTGGCCCACTTCGACAATGTGACCCAGCTGCACAACCGCCACTTTTTCAACGACCGGCTCGAAGCGGTCATCGCGCGCGCCGGGCAGTGCGGCGAGCGCGCCGTGGTGATGTTCATCGACCTCGACAACTTCAAGGCCGTCAACGACACGCTCGGGCACGACATCGGCGACGAGCTGCTGCGCCTGGTCTCGCGCGGCCTCACCGACACC
Source organism: Telluria sp. (assembly GCA_036386755.1). Classification (GTDB taxonomy): domain Bacteria; phylum Pseudomonadota; class Gammaproteobacteria; order Burkholderiales; family Burkholderiaceae_D; genus Telluria_A. Next base: position 34,741 of record DASVVC010000140.1, on the reverse strand, counting down.
TTGCGCCCCGGCGACGCCATCGCCCGCATCGGCGGCGACGAATTCGCCATCATCCTCGAAAACGTGCACCAGGTCGCCGACGCCGCCATGGTGGCCGAAAAATGCCTGCTCAAGATCGCCCAGCCGATCGCCATCTCGGGCCACGAAATCCATATCAGCGCCAGCATCGGCATCAGCGTGTATCCGGACGACGCCTCGACCATGCACGAGTTGCTCAAATACGCCGACAGCGCCATGTACTACGCCAAGAACAGCGGCAAGAACGCCTACCGGCTGTTCACCCACAGCATGCAGGAAGATGCGCGCAAGCGCTTCACGCTCGACAACAACCTGCGCCGCGCGCTCGAACGCAAGGAATTCATCCTGCACTATCAGCCGCAGATCGACCTGCGCACGGGCGCCATCTGCGGCGTCGAAGCGCTGATCCGCTGGATCCATCCCGACCTCGGCCTGATCAGTCCGGCCGACTTCATTCCCGTGGCCGAGGAATCCGGCATGATCGTGGCGATCGGCGAATGGGTGCTGCGCGAAGCCTGCCACGAATTGCGCGCCTGGCACGACGATGGCCACGCCATCCGCATGTCGATCAACCTGTCCGGGCGCCAGCTGAGCGAAGAAGGCCTGGTCGCCTCGGTGCTGGCCATCGTCGACGACAGCGGCATCGACGCGCGCTGGCTGGAACTCGAACTGACCGAAAGCATGCTGATGGACGCCTCCTCCATCGTCATCGACAAGCTGCACACCCTCAAGCGCGCCGGCATTGCGCTGGCGATCGACGATTTCGGCACCGGCTACTCGTCGATGAGCTACCTGAAGACGTTTCCGGTCAGCGCGCTGAAGATCGACCGCAGCTTCGTGCAGGACCTGCCGCACAGCACGGAAGACGCGGCCATCACCCGTGCCATCATCGCCATCGCCAGGAGCCTGAAGATGGAAACCGTGGCCGAAGGCATCGAAACGCCGGAACAAGGCGAATTCTTGCGCGCCATCGGCTGCGACAAGGCGCAGGGCTATCACTACAGCAAGCCGCTGCCGGCGGCGCAGATGCGCGACTTGCTGCGGCGCGAACGGGAGGCGGCTGAAACGGCGCTGCCGTGCGGCGCCTGAGCCGGCACAGGCAAACTCAAGCATATGGAATCGGCATACATGACGAGAAAATGCATATATTTATATGCATAACTTTGCTGATAGCATCGCTTTCTTTTCATTTCGCTAACACATCTGGCCACTAACGTAGCCCGATTGACAACCATTCCGGAGTTTGCCCCCCCATGACCGATTTCCCTGTTTCAGACGCGCCGCCGCGCCCGCTTCCCGCTCGGCGCCTGGCCGCCCTGGCCGCGTCGCTGGCCCTTCCTTTGAGCCTGCTGTCGAACCCGGCCAGCGCCGCCAATTGCAGCGCCGCCGTGGTCAACGGCGGTGTGTACGGCATCGTCAACGCCGCCTCCGGTAAGGCGCTCGACGTCGTGGCCGGCTCGACCCAGGGCGCGGCCGAGGTCCAGCAGTGGGGCCAGGGCGGCAGCGCCAACCAGCAGTTCACCCTGCGCGACGCCGGCAACGGTTACTGGACCATGCAGGCCAGGCACAGCGGCCTGCTGCTCGACGTGCTGAATCTGTCGCAGGGCGACGGCGCGAAAATCATCCAGTGGAACGCCACCGGCGCCCAGAACCAGCAATGGCTGCTGAAAAAATCGGCCAGCGGCGGCTACAACGTCGTCGCCCGCCACTCCGGCAAGTCGCTTACCGTGGCCGACAACAACAGCGGCTCGCGCGCCTACCAGGCCGTCGACACCGCCGGCGGCTTGCAGCGCTGGTTCTTCAACCCGGTCAACGGCGCCTGCGGCGGCCCCGCTCCCGACGGCTTCGCGGCCCAGTCCGGCGCCGACGGTTTGAGCACCACAACGGGCGGCGGCTCGGCCGCGCCGCTCGACGTGACCTCCTGCAGCGCCCTGACCGGCGCCCTGCAATCGGGCTCGGCGGCAGTGATCCGGATTCCCGCCAACACCACCATCGATTGCCGCACCGCGGTGCGCTCGCAAAGCACCTGCGCGGTCGCCTGCCCCACCTACCAGGACCCCGGCAAGAGCACCTACCGCATTCCGGTCGGCGCCCAGACCTGCAAGGAACTGGGCTCGACCAGCGAAAACCGCTACATGCGCCCGCGCGACGAAACCACGATCCGGGTCGCCTCCAACAAGACCCTGGTCGGCCTTGACAAGAATGCGCGCATCGTCGGCGCCTCGCTCAACCTGTCCGGCGCGAAAAACGTCATCATCCGCAACCTGGCCATCGAGAACATCAACCCCGGCCTGGTCGAAGCCGGCGACGGCATCACCATCAGCAAGTCGAGCCACGTGTGGATCGACCATGTGCGCTTCAACCTGATCAGCGACGGCCACATCGACATCCAGGACAGCAAGAACGTGACCCTGAGCTGGAACCGGTTCGACGGCACCAACCCGGCCGTATGCGGCAACCAGCACCACTACACCAACGCATTGAGCAACTCGCAGGTGAGCCTGCACCACAACTTCTGGAACAAGACCTCCGGACGCAATCCCAAGCTCGACGGCGCCGCCTCGCGCACCCACCTGTTCAACAATTACTGGCTGGACGTGCCCTACTTCGCCATCGGCGCCGGCGGCGGGGCCCAGGTCAAAGTCGAAGGCAACTTCTTCGCCAACACCGCCAAACCGCACTGGAACAGCAACAACGACGCCTTCATCGACGCCGACATCGCCTCGAACCGCTACACCGGCAAGTCGGCCAGCGATCCGGACAAGGATACCGGCGCCAAAGTGTTCGGCGACACCCCCCTGTTCCCGTACAAGCTCGACAACGTGGACAACTTGCCGGCCGCCCTCACCAGCGGCACCGGCGCGCGCTGAGCCTCGCCAAGCACACGGCGGATGCCGGCCTCAGGGTGTGATCGCCAGCGCCGCAATGCCGGTCGCGCCCAATGTGAAATGATAGTGCAGCGGCAGCGGGCTGCCTGAAAAATTACCGGCCACATCGGCCGTGACGACCACGTTCCCGCCGTCGCCCCGGACGGCGCGGGGCGTGGCCACGGCGCCGTAGCGGCGATGCGAGTCCATGGCCCAGGCTGCAATAGCCGGGCGGCCATGCATCGTGCCTCCCTCGTCGTGCACGATGGCATCGGGTTCGAAACACAAGGCCAGCTGGTCGTGGCGGGCCCCATTGGCGGCGGCGAAGTAGGCGGCAATATTGGTGGCAAGCTGAACTGTCATGGTCACTCCGTGTGTTGAAAAGAGCTTTCATCATAGACATCGGTACCATCAAGAAAAAGAGCATAATGGGCAATAGTCTTTGCACCCACAGTTCATAATCCACCGATGTCAGACCCTTCTTTCGACGGCTTGCGCGCCTTCCTCGCCGTTGCCGAGCTGAGCAGCTTTACGGCCGCCGCCGCACGCCTGGGCGTGACCACCACCGCCGTCAGCAAGGCCGTCAAGCTGCTGGAAGAGCGGCACGGCGCCATCCTGCTGCGCCGTACCACGCGTCATGTGGCGCTGACCGAAGCCGGCGCGGCGCTGTTTGCCCTGCTGCGCAGCGCGGTCGACCAGATCGACCAGGCATTTGCCGCCTTGCACGCGTCGAACGGCCGGCCCAGCGGCACCTTGCGCCTGACCATGCCACGCGCGCTCGGCGCCTTGCAGATCGCCCCGCTGGCCGAACGCTTCCGCCGGCGCTGCCCGGACGTCACGCTCGACATCGCGCTCGACGATGGCGCGGTCGACCTGGTCGCGGCCGGCTTCGATGCCGGCATCCGCCTCGGCCAGAGCGTCGCCCAGGACATGGTCGCCGTCCGGCTCACGCCCGACCTGCGCTGGTCGGTGCTCGCCTCGCCCGCCTATCTGGACCGGATGGGCCGCCCCGCCACGCCGGACGCGCTCGCGGCCCACCAGAGCTTGCGCTACCGCTTTCCCGGCTCGGGTGCGCTACAGCGCTGGGAATTCGTGCGCGACGGCCACGCTTTCCATGTCGACACCAGCGGCGGCCTGATCGTCAACGACACCACCCTGATCCGCCAGTTTGCGCTGGCCGGCATGGGGCTGGCCTACTTGCCCGACATGGAAGCCGGTGCCGATATCGACGCCGGCCGGCTCGAGCGGGTACTGGCCTCGTTCGTTCCAACGACCAGCGGACTGTTCATCTATTTCCCGGTGCGCACCCAACATCAGCCAAAACTGCGCGCCTTCATCGACCTGGCGCTCGAGGATGCGCGCGCCGGCGGTGTGCCAGATTACGCGTGACAGGAGCTGGCGCGCCGTTCATACTTCTTTCCCATCCAGTAAGATTGCCCGAGCGGCGGCGCGATTGCCCCCGCTCCCCCAATTTCCCCACCGTAAAGCACACACGCAACAATGACGACGAACTGGTCACTTTTCCACAAATACGCCGGCGTCAAACCACGCCAGTTTTTCGAGATCCGCCTGCTCGGCAACGCCGTCTGGCACGCCAGCGGCATGGCCGAAACCTGGGGCAGCGATACGCTCGACGAACTGGCCAGCCCGGCCGCCGCGCAGGCGCGCTACGACGCCTTGTGCGCCGAGGCCGTGGCCGCCGGTTTCACGCTCTCGCGCCAGGCCGATATCGACCTGGACCGGCTTGACGCCACCCTGCTGGCCGCCGAAATCCGCGACGGCGCCCGCAACGCCTTCAACGCCATGCGCGCGGCCCATCCGGGTCAGGACATGAACGGCTTCGCCCTGATGAGCGACGAGAGCGCCATGACCATCGTGCCGATGGCCAACAGCGAACAGGCGCTGGCCGAGGATGGCGGCACCGACGATATCCGCTTCCATCCGGGGGAATGGTCGTTTTTTGAAGAAGGCGCGTACCTGGACGTGGCGTACCGCATGATCCTGCCCTACCACCGCGATATCCCGAACAAGGTCGACATCGACGCCTTGCGCGAATGGGTATTCGGCGCCTGCGTGCAAGCGCTGCGGCAACTGAGCGACGAAGGCCTGTTCGGCAGCCCCGCCGAGCGCGATGCGGTGATGGTGCGGTTCCACGTCGCCGACGGCGATGGCGGAGACGACGTCATCGAAGAGCTCAATACCCCGGCGGTTGTCCAGCGCTACCGGGCCTGGCGCAAGAAGTAACATCATCGCGGGCTGTCAGCGCACGCGCCGATGCACCCTATTTCAGCAGCACGCGGCCGGTCACGCTGTTGCTGCGCTCACCCGGAACGGCAGGGTCGTGATCGAAGCGGCACGATTGGACGAACTCGAGCGCGTCGGCCACCAGCGCCTGCGGCTGCCCGTTGGCCTCGGCCGCCACGCGCCAAGGAACGCCGCCCTCGCCCACCAGAAAGCGCACCAGCACGCCGCTGGCGCTGGCCGGCGCCGTACCGGACGCGGCATCGGACTGTGCGAAGCGCGCAAAGCGCCCTGGCGCCTTGCAACTGCCGGCGCGCAGCAGGGGCGTTGCGCCCGCCTCGCCATCGAGCTTCCAGGCAAACTGCATCGGAAACGGCCCGGCGCGCTCGGCCGCATCCAGCCCGGGCTTGAAACGGCAGGCGGCAATCGCGCGCAGGGCCGCGTCGTCCAGCATCGCCCAGCCGCTGGTGCGCAGCAGGCGCGCCTGCTCGACGGCGCCGTCAGGCCCGATCGCGAACGACACCGTGCTGCTCCCTTCCAGCTCGTAGAGCAGCGCTTCGCGCGGCCAGGCCGGCAGCGGGCAGCTGCCGGCATCGGCCAGCAGGTGGCGCGGAAAGGCGGCACTACCGGCGGCCGGTGTTGCCGGCGCTTGCGCCGGATGCCGCTGCGGCACCTGCGCCACCGAGGCGGCCGCCGCCGCAATGCACACGCCAATGATCACTTTTCTGTTCAAACAATCCACCCGGTATTCTGTGACGGGAGTCGCGCCGGCGCAGTATACTCGCAGCGTCGATCGCCCGGCATGGCTCGCATCGATGCACCGGCCAGGCCGGCGAAAGGACCGCAACAGTGGTCCGTTCCCAACAAATGCGCTGTAATTTTCACATTTTTGTCATGGTTACATCGTTTCTTGGTTACAATAAATACATCCTACAGTAAATTTAACACGGCATAAGCATGGCGCTCATCACACCAGTCGCATCCGGGCAGCGCAAAGAGGCAGACGCTTGCTAGACGGCCGCCTGTCCCTGACCACGCCCGAAGGCGTGAGCCTGCAACTGACGCCCGCCGGTCCCTACCTGCGCGCCATCGCCTGGCTGATCGATGTACTGCTCTGGGGCCTGTTTTGCGTGCTGGCCCGCCTGGTCATGCCCGAGGGTAAATTCGGCAGCGGGCTGTACATGGTCATCCTGTTCCTGTCCTACTGGGGCTACCCGATCATCAGCGAAGTGTATTTCAATGGCCGCACGCTGGGCAAGCGCGCGCTCGGCCTGGAAGTGGTGCGCAGCGACGGCTTGCCGGTCGGCTGGCGCGAATCGACCCTGCGCAACCTGCTGCTGGTGGCCGACTTCCTGCCGGCCATGTACGCCACCGGCCTGGTGTGCATGCTGTTCGACGCGCGTTTTCGCCGCCTGGGCGACATCGTGGCCGGCACCCAGGTCATCTATTTCGAAAAACCCATGCCGCGCCCGACCCCGCCGTCGGCCGAACCGCTGCCCCTGCCCTTTCCGCTCAGCCCGGACCAGCAGCGCACCCTGGTCGACCTGTTCGAACGCGAAAACCGGCTGCCGCTCGACCGCATGGCCGAGCTGGGCACCATCGCCGAACCGCTGACCGGGGCCCAGGGCGCCGAGTCGGTCGAACGCATGCGCGGCTACGTGGCGGGCTTAAACAAATGAAACAGCAGCAGTTCGAAGCCGACAACGCCGCCCTGTGGCACGAAATCAGCGCCCTGCTCGACGGCGCCGGTACCGACCGGCGCGCCCTGCCGGCCCTGTACCGCCGCCTGTGCCAGTGCCTGGCGCTGTCCAGCCAGCGCGGCTATTCGCCGGCCCTCACCGATTATCTGCAAAAACTGGTCGGCGCCTGCCACCGGCGCCTGTACGGCACCGCGATCGAGCGCCCCAATACCCTGGTGCGCTGGATGCTGGTCGATTTTCCGTGCCGCGTGCGCGCCGAATGGCGGTTGCTACTGCTGACCTGCCTGGCGTTTTTCGGCGTGGCGCTCGGGGTCGGCCTGCTGATCTGGTTCAAGCCGCAGTGGGCTTACAGCTTCGCTTCGGCAAGCCAGCTCAATGAGTATCGCGACATGTACCAGCCGGGCAAGGCCGCCGTCGGACGCGGCGGCAGCCAGGGCGACGTGATGATGTTCGGCCACTACATCTGGAACAACGTTTCGATCGGTTTCCGCACCTTTGCCGGCGGCATTTTCGGCGGCATTCCGGCGCTCATCAGCGTGGGATTCAACGGCATGCACCTGGGCGTGATCGCCGCCTGGCTGAGCCGCGATCCCGCCACCGCGCACCAGTTCTGGTCGTTCGTGATCACCCACGCCAGCGTCGAAGTCACCGGGCTGCTGTTATGCGGCATGTCCGGCATCCGCCTCGGGCTGGCGCTGATCCATCCGGGCCGGCGCACGCGCGCCCACGCGCTGCACGAAACGAGCCAATACATGTTCCCGGTCATCGTCGGCGGCAGCCTGATGACCTTCCTGGCCGCCTTCATCGAAGCCTTCTGGTCGGCCTCGAGCGCCGTTCCGATCAATGTCAAATACGCCGTCGGCGCTACTTGCTGGGCGCTGGTGATCGGATTTTTCCTGTTCGCCGGCCGCGGCAAGCAATAAGAGGCCGCCATGCAAATCGATCAACTGCAAATCGAACTGCGCCCGCGCACCAATGCGCAGGCGCTCGACCTCGGTTTCAGCCTGCTGCACTCGCATGCCGGCGCCGCCTACATGGCTTTTCTCGCCCTGTGGCTGCCGCTGCTGGCGCTGTGCGCCGCGCTCACCGTCTGGAAGCCCGACCTGGGCTGGGCCTGGTGCGTCCTGGCGTGGTGGTTCAAGCCGCTGCTCGAACGCGCCCCGCTGTACGTGCTCTCACGCCAGGTGTTCGGCACCGCCGTCACCTGGCAGGAAGCGGTGCGCGCCTGGCCGCGCCAGATCGGCGGTGGCGCGTTCCGCCTGCTCACCTGGGGCCGTCCGTTCAGCGCCGGACGCGGCCTGTCGCATCCGGTCTGGATGCTCGAAGGCGCGCGCGGGCGTGTCGCCACCGTGCGCCGCAGCACGCTCGGCAACAACGGCACCGCTTCCTCGGCGGTCTGGTTCGGCATCGTCTGCGCCCACCTCGAAGTAGTGCTGCAGTTCGGCGTGCTCGGCTTCATTGGTATTTTCGTCAGCGACGGCATGACGACCAACCCCTTCGTCATGTTCGTCAATACCGATGGCGCCGTCGCGCCGGGCATGGGGGTGGCGTTGCTGACCCTGGCCGCCTTCGGCCTGGGCACCGCCATCATGGCGCCGATCTACACGGCCTGCTGCTTCACCCTGTACCTGAACCGGCGCGCCAGCATGGAAGCGTGGGATATCGAAATCAAGCTGCGCCAGATGAAGCGTCCGGCCGCGCGCACGCGCGCCGCGCCGGTGCTGTCGGCCCTGCTGGCGCTGGCCGGCGCCGGCATGCTGCTGTCGGCCGCCAGCCTGCCGCTGCCGGTCCTCGCCGCCCCGGCCGCTGCGGCCACTACCCCCGTTCCCAAGTGCGAGCCGCCCGAGGACGGCCCGCGCCCGCCCGAACGCGGCCCGCTGCTCGCGCCCGAACAAGCGGGCGTACGCAAGCAGATCGACCAGCTGTACGCCACCGACGACCTGCGCGGCTACGAGTGCACCGAAACCTGGCGCATGAAGGACCGTGGCAAAAAGGACGAGAAGAAAAAGAAAGAGCGCGAGCGCAACCTGCCCTCGCCCAACCTGAACTTCGCCGCCGACATTTTCAAGGTGCTGGTCATCGCGCTGGCCATCGGCCTGGTCACTTGGCTGCTGTACCGCTACCGCCACCATTTGCCCGCCTTCGAGCGCGCCGCCAAGGCTCGCGTGGCAACCGAGATCGGCGGCCTGAATATCCGCGCCGAATCGCTGCCGCCCAACGTGACGGACGAGGTGCGCGCCTTCTGGGCCAGGGGCGAGCGACGCGCCGCGCTGGCGCTGCTGTACCGCGCCACCCTGTCGCGCCTGGTGACCGAGAATGCGCTGGCCCTGCGCCAGGGTAATACCGAAGGTGATTGCCTGCGCCTGGCACGCCAGGCCGAACAGCGCGGGCAACTGACGCGCGGGCGGCTCGATGTGACCGACAGCGCCACCACGCTCTGGCTGGGCGGCGCCTACGCGGCGCGCTGGCCTGCCGACGACGCCGTGCTGGCCTGCTGCGCCGCATGGGACGCCCAATTCGGCGCGGTGCGCGAGGTGACGCCATGAACGACAGCACGAAAGGCATCCTGGTCGCGATCGCCCTGCTGGTCCTCGGCGCGTTCGGCTACTGGTGGTGGCACAGCAACATGGAACTGCGCTGGGTCTCGACGCGGCACGAGTCGAGCGCGGCCGCGGCCGACCCGATGCTGGCCGCCACGCGCCTGCTGCGCCAGAACGGACGCGTCGTCAACGGCGCCGGCTCGCTGGGCGAACTGGTGGTGCCGCAGACCGGCGCCGGCACCATGATCGTCAGCGGCGCCTCCGGCACGGCGACGCCCGACCAGGCGCGCGAACTGCTCGACTGGGTCCGGCGCGGCAATACGCTGATCGCCGAACCGCGCTGGATCACGCCTGCCGAAAAAGCGCAGGTCGCCGCAATGGAAGCGGGCGGCGGCGAGGACGAGGAAGAAGAAGCGGAAGAAGAGACCGAAGAGCAAGCGCAAGCGGCCGCCGGCGAAGACGCCAGCACCACCGAAGAGGAAGCGCAAACGCCCCCCGCAGCAGCGCCGGCCGCGCCCGATGGCGACACGTCCGACGCCGCCGCCGCCGAAGCCGACAACGACAAGGACCCGCTCACCGACCACCTGGGGGTACGCGCCCGCACCGATGCGCTGGCCTGCAAGTGCCGCACCGAGCTCGACGAAAAGGACAAGAAAAACCCGGAAGCGCTCGCCAAGGCCAAACTGGCGCGCGAACAAGCGCTCAGCCACCTGACCCTGCCCGGCAAGCGCCACGCGCTCGAACTCGACGCCGGCACGGTCGAAATGGTCGGCCTGCCCGGCGCCGCCGCGCCGCTGTGGAGCGACTCCGATGGCGGCGCGGTGCGCGTGTACGGCGAAGGCAAGGGCCGCATCGTGCTCGTCGCCGACGGCTACTTCACCAACCGCAACCTGCCCAAGCGCGACCACGCCGAGCTGCTGCTGGCACTGACCGAACTGACGCCCGGCAAGCACGTCACCATCGTCAAGCGCCTCAACGTGCTGCCGTGGTACCAGGCGCTGTGGCGCCACTACAAGCTGGCCTTGAGCAGCCTGGCGGTGGGCCTGGCGCTGCTGTTCTGGAGCGCGGTGCGCCGTTTCGGCCCGATCGTGCCGGCGCCCAAGGCCGAGCGCCGCTCGCTGCTCGAACATATCGATGCCTCCGGCGCCTGGCTGTGGAAAGCCGACGGCGGGCGCCAGGTGCTGCTCGAAGCGGCGCGCGAAGACACGCTGGCCCTGGTCAAGCGGCGCGCCCCGGCCCTGTTCCGCATGCCCGAGGGCGAGCTGTGGGCCACCCTGGCGCGCACCTGCGCCATTCCCGAAGCCGACGTCAGCGAGGCCCTGCAGCAGGATGCCGCCAGCCACGTCACCCGATTCACACGCCAGATCCGCACCCTACAAACACTGAGAAATCACTATGAACGATAGCACCGCCAGCAGCGCCGCCCCCGCCATTCCGGCCGACCGCCTGACCCAGGCGATCGGCATCGTCCAGCGCATGCGCGAGGAAATCCGCAGCGCCGTGATCGGCCAGCAGGCCGTCGTCGACCAGGTGCTGGCCTGCTGCCTGGCCGGCGGCCACGTGCTGATCGAAGGCGTGCCGGGCCTGGGCAAGACCTTGCTGGTGAAGGCGCTGGCCAAGACGTTCTCGGGCGAGTTCTCGCGCATCCAGTTCACGCCCGACCTGATGCCGGCCGACGTCATGGGCCACGCCGTCTACGACATGAAGAGCCAGTCCTTCAGCGTGCGCAAGGGTCCCGTGTTCTCGCACCTGCTGCTGGCCGACGAAATCAACCGCGCCCCGGCCAAGACCCAGTCCTCGCTGCTCGAAGTGATGCAGGAGCGCCAGGTGACGATCGAAGGCGAGTCGCACCAGCTGCCGCCGCCGTTCATGGTGCTGGCCACGCAAAACCCGCTGGAGAACGAAGGCACCTATCCGCTGCCGGAAGCGCAGCTGGACCGCTTTCTGATCAAGGTGCGGATCGACTATCCGAGCGTCGAGGAAGAAGAACAGATGCTGCGCATGGTCACGCGCGACCGCGTCGGCGACGCCCTGGACGTGAACCAGGTGGCGACCCTGGTCAAGCCCGAAACCATCGTCGCGCTGCAGCAGCTGGTGGCCAAGATCCGCGTCGACGATGCAGTCAGCGCCTACGCCGTGCGCCTGGTGCGCGCCACGCGCGACTGGCCCGGCATTGCGATCGGCGCCGGCCCGCGCGGGTGCATCGCGCTGGTGCGCATGGCGCGCGCCATGGCATTGACCTCGGGCCGCGACTTCGTCACGCCCGACGACATCAAGTCGGCCGCCCTGCCGGTGCTGCGCCACCGGATCGCGGTATCCCCGGAAAGCGAACTCGATGGCCTCTACAGCGACGACCTGCTGCTCGGCCTGATCGAAGAAGTCGCCGCGCCGCGTGGCTGACGCACTGACTCCGTCGCGCGCCCTGCTGCTGGTCGCCGGCGGCTGGGCGCTGCTGGGCGCGGCCGCCAGCCACGTGCCGGCGCTGGTGCCGCTGTGGCAGGGTGCCGGCCTGGCCGCGCTGGTGGCCGCCTGCGCCGACGCCTGGATCTCGCGCACCACGCCGCAGCTGCGCGTCGAACGCGAGCTGGCCGGCGTGTGGCCGGTCGGGACCTGGAACAAGGTCACGCTCAAGCTGCATAACGACGGCACGCGCGCGCTTGCGCTCGACCTGTACGACGACTATCCCGCCAGCTGGGCCATGCAGGGCCTGCCCCACGCGAGCGAGATCGCGCCCGGCGCGTTCGTCGCCGTCACCTACAGCCTGTGCGCCGACCAGCGCGGCCCGGCCGCTTTCGGGCCGGCCCACCTGCGCGTGCGCTCGCCGCTGCGCCTGTGGCAGCGCATGCACCGCCTGGGCGCGTCGTCCGGCATCAAGGTGTTCCCCGATTTTTCCAAGCTGCTCGGCCACACCTTGAGCGCAACCGACCGGCGCGCGCCGGCGGCCGGCGCGATCCGCAAGCGCCGCCGCGGCGAAGGCACCGATTTCCGCCAGTTGCGCGAATACCGCGACGGCGACAGCATGCGTTCGATCGACTGGAAAGCGACCGCGCGGCGCCAGAAACCGATCACCCGCGAATACCAGGAAGAGCGCGACCAGCAGGTCGTGTTCCTGCTCGACACCGGGCGCCGCATGCTGGCGCGCGACGACGTCACGACCCACTTCGACCATGCGCTCAACGCCGTGCTCACGCTCGGCTTCCTGGCGCAGAAACAGGGCGACGCGGTCGGCCTGATGACGTTCGGGGGCGAGGAAACGCGCTGGCTGGCGCCGATCAAGGGCCGCAACGGGCTCGATCGCCTGCTGGCCGGGGTGTACGACGTGCAGCCGGCCGAGATGGCGCCCGACTACCTGCAGGCGGCCAGCAACCTGCTTAACCGCCTGAGCAAGCGCGCGTTCGTGGTCATCATCACCAACCTGCGCGACGAGGACGACACGGCGCTGCGCTCGGCCTGCGAACTCATGTCGAGCAAGCACCTGGTGATCTGCGCCAGCCTGCGCGAAAAAGTCATGGACGGCACCCGCGCCAAAAAAGTCGACACCTTCGGCAGCGCGCTGCGCTACAGCGCCACGGTGCACTACCTGCAGCAGCGGCGCGAAGCGATCCGGCGCCTGGGCATCCGCGCCGAGCGCCTGATCGACATCACCCCGGACCAGCTCAGCACGGCGCTGGTGAACCGCTACCTGGACATCAAGGAAAGCGGCCAGCTGTAGGCTTGCCGCTGTTGTTACGCTGGCGCGGATCGTCCTGGCTCAGCCGATATCGAACAGCGACGCGAGCCCGGTGACCGCCGTCAGCAGCACGATCCAGGTTCCCGCGGCGACCATGGTGGTGTTCTCGCACGGCGGCGCGCCGTAGCGGTTCCAGCCGGCGTCGCCGGGGCGCAGCAGCAGGAAGGCCACCAGCAGGAAGTTCAGCGGCAGCAGCACGATCAGCGCCCACCACCCCGGCAGCGCCAGGTCGCGCAGACGCCGCAGCGTCATCACCATCAGCACCGCGACGGCCGCGCCGATGAACAGCGCGCGGACGACGCCGGGCCACGCGGCCAGGCCGGGTATGGCGAGGATCAGGGGCAGCAGCAGCGCGAGCAAGCCGGCCGGCAGCGTGGCATACACCAGGTAACGCAGGCGACCGATGCGACCGCTGGCATCGAACCAGATGGGGGTATAGGGCTCGCCGCGCTCCTGCACGACAGCCGGATGCGATGCCGGCGGCGCGTAGGGGTTATCCAATTTTTTACTCCTGTTTCAGCCCGTCATTGCGGGAACCACATGTAGATTACAGACACCGCCCACACGGTTCCCAGCAGCAGCCATGCGGCCATCCCGGCCCCCAGCTTGACCAGCATCGTATTTGGTGCCGGCGCCGGGCCACGCTCATGCGCGGCCGCACTGCTGCGCGCGCACAACAGATAGCACCAGAAAAAGACATTCACGCACGGTACCAGAAGCAGCAGGCCCCACCAGCGTGCGTGATTCAGATCGTCCAGGCGCCGCAACGCCGTCACCCCGGCCAGCGCCACCCACATGCAGGCCAGCGGCGCGGTCAAGTGCCATGTCCCTGCGCAGGCTGTACGGACAACATAGTCAACCACTAACAAGAGCACGCATGCGGCGTACATCGGCAGTACCGTATAGACAAGGAAACGCAAGCGGCCCAGGCGTCCGCGCCAGGACAACATCGCCGGCATATAGGTCGCGCAAGAATCATTCATCGTTTTCTCCATCCAGGCTGGGCGCGATTGATGAAATCGACAATATCATGCCGGCAAAGATGCCGTGGCGATGGCGTACGCAATCAAGGCGAGCAATGGCGGAATCGCGCAGCCCAGCCACGCCGCCTGGGTCAATGCCGCCGTGCTCGACGTGGGCGCCGGACCGCGCGGGTTAGCCTGTGGATTGCCGGAAGCGCACAGCAGATACAGTACGAACAGCGCGTTCATGACCGGCACGGCGGCCAGCAGGATCCACCAGCGCGAGCGGTCCAGGTCGTCGAGGCGCCGCAGCGCCACCGTGAGCAGGTGCGCCAGCAGCACCACGAGCGCCGCGAGCACAGGACCGGTTTGTCCGAGCATGTAGATCGGCATGAACAGCAACAGGAAGGCGCACGCGGGAAAGACCGAATAGACAAGATAGCGTCCGCGCCCGACGCGCCCGTGCAGGCCGAACCAGGTCGGCGCGTAGGTCGCGTGAGCGTGTGCGCCGGCGGGTCCCGAGGCCGGCGCCGCGTAAGGATTTTGCGCAGCGTCATGCATGTGCGGCGCCCAACTTCCGACGCAGGCGGGCAAGCATTACCAGGACATGGGCCCGAAGACGTCGCGCGCCGGCAGGCCGTACTCGTTGGCGCCCTCGGTGCCGGGTGCGAACACCAGCCACAGGCCGAAGACGAGGTTCACCAGCGGCACAAGCTGAAGCAGGCCATACCAGCCCGACAGGTTCAGGTCATGCAGACGGCGGCGCGTGACGACAAAGACGGCGAACACCGCCGGGATCCACAGCACGAAGCTGAGGAAACTCATGATGGGACCGATGAAGCGGAACAGGAAAACGAACGCGACGCCGGCCAGGAACAGGATCACGAATGGAACAAGCCAGCAGTAAACCAGATACCGCACGCGGCCGATACGGCCCGTCATTTGAAGCATGTTCGGCACATACGTGTCGCCGGGGCCGGCAGGGTTGCTCATATCGGCTTGCGGTGCGGCATAGATGTTGCTCATGCTGTTCTCCAGATTAGGATACCGATCAAGGACTCGGCTGCCGGGCGGCCTGATCCTCGGCGGCATCGCGCAGGGTCACAGCAGATTGCTCGACTGGGGCGCGCATGGGCGTGTGCGGAATGCGGCTGGCGCGCGCCCGCGTCGGCGCCGCGGAAATTTTGTTGCCAAGATTTAAGAATTGTAATGATATCAAACCGGAAGGATCCGGTTTGTTGTATTGAGGCACTAATCAGCCAGGCCGGCGGAACCGGCCCTGCTGGCCGCCGGCGGCGGCGTCAAGGCTGCCAGCGGAGAACACGGCGTATCAGTTCGCCGGTTTCGGCTCGGCTGGCGCCGCTGGGGCGGCTGCGTCGGTCGCGGCATCGTTGCCCGCGCCCTCGACCTGCTCGGACGGCACCGCGCCGGCATCGGCGTCCTGCTGCATCGCGTCCGTAGCGCCGGTGCCCATCATCTTGTTGGTCATCTCTTTTTCGAACTTGAGGTAACTCGGCGTTGCCGCAGCGATGGCGAGCGGGATCAGCCAGGCGGCGATCACCAGCGGGCGCGTGTTCGGCGCCGGCGCCAGGCCGTACTGGTTGCTGCCTTCGTTGCCGCGGCCGAACAACACCCACAGGATAAAACCGAGGTTCACGAGCGGAACGAACTGCAACAGCGCGAACCAGCCCGACTTGCCCATGTCATGCAGACGGCGGCGCAGGACGAAGAACAGGATGACGACCATCGGAATCCACACGATCAGGGCGAGAATCCCGATCATCATCAGGCTGGCGGCCTTGGCAAGCAAGCCGAACGCAACGCCGACCAGGCCCATCATCACGATCGAGATGACGGTCGCATACACCAGATACCGCACACGGCCGATGCGTCCGTTCAATTCGAACATCTTCGGCATGTAGGTTTGGTTGTTGGCGAGGGGGGATGCCATGTCGGCCGCGGGCGCGGCGTACAGATTACTCATTTGAAACTCCGGTAAATGATTCGCTGATTAAAGTAGCAATATCATACCGGCAAGATTGATTGTATCAATAGAACTATCGCCAAGTTTTTTCGTGACCGTGGTGCAATCGCGACAACGTCGGTCCTGGCCTGCGATCCGGAACACGAAGCGCTCAAGGACGCGCCGCCGATGCGGCCACGCCGCGCACGCTAAAGCGGGTCTCTGCGACGACCTGGTCCTGCGCATCGACCAGCGCCAGTTCGTGCTCGCCGGCCACCGGCTGCCAGGCATGGCTGGCCGAGCCCGCGCCGAGCGCCACGCCGTCGAGCCGCCAGGATAGGCCCGTCGCGCCCTGCGCGCGGAACACCACCCGCTCGCGTCCCGCGGGAATATCCGGGTCGAGCGCGATCACGCCGGCCTGGCCCGGATACAAAATGGCGGCGCGGCGCTGCTCCGTGCCCAGCAAGGTCACCTGCACGCTCTCGGTGCCGCGCACGAACCATTCGCGGCGCGGCGCTTCCAGGGGCGGCTGGTAGCTGACCGTCTGCTGCACCAGCCCGGGCGGCGCGGCCGGCGCGCGGCTGGGCAGCGCGCGGTGCAGGCGCTCCATCACATCGCGCCACACGGGCGCGGCGCCCGTCACGCCCGACACATCCCACATCGGACTGCCGTCGAAATTGCCGACCCAGACCGCCACCGTGTATTTTTCCGAATAGCCGACGCACCAGTTGTCGCGCATGTCCTTGCTGGTGCCGGTCTTGACCGCGCTCCAGAAGGCGGTGGCCAGCTCGTTGCGCAGTCCGAACGTGAGGCTGCGCGCGGCCCGGTCGGACAGGATGTCGCCGACGATGAAGGCCGTCTTCGCATCGAGCACGCGGGTTTTGGCTTGCGGCGCGCGCGGCTGCAAGGTGACGCTGCCATGCAGGCCGCCGTTGGCCAGCGTGCGGTAGGCGTTGGCCAGCTCCAGCAGCGAGACGTCGCCCGAACCGAGCGCCAGCGAGTAGCCGTAAAACTCGGCCGGCTGCGACAGGCTGGCCATGCCGAGCGCGCGCAGGCGGCCATGGAAGCGTTCCAGGCCCGTCAACTGCAGCATGCGCACGGCCGGCACGTTGAGCGAACTGGCCAGGCTGGTGCGGGTGCTGATCCAGCCCTTGAACTGGCGGTCGTAATTCTGCGGCACGTACGGACCGGCGGCGGTGGTGATTTCCAGCGGCGAATCGTCCTGCGGCGAGGCCGCCGTGATCGAACCGCGCTCCATCGCCAGCTGGTACAGGAAGGGCTTGAGGGTCGATCCGGCCTGGCGCAGCGCCAGCACGCCATCGACCTCGCTGGCGCCGCCGTTGGCGACATAGGCCACGATCTCGCCGCTGTCGTTGTCGATGGCCACCAGCGCGCCTTGCATCACGTTGCGCTCGCGCAGGACGGCCAGGTGGCCGCGCAATGTATCGACGGCGTCGCGCTGGATGCCGGCGTCGAGCGTGCTGCGTACCTGGCGCGCCGCGCCCGTCGCCTTGAGCAGGCGCTGCGCCACCTGCGGCGCCTGCGTGGACGCGGCGCTGGCGGCCGGGCGGCTAAACGCGGCCGCCACGTCCCATTCGATGCCGGCGCATTTGGCCGCCGGATTGATCTCCCTGGCCAGCACGCAGGCGCGCTGCGCCACCACGCGCGGCGCTGCCGACGGCGCGCGCAGCAGGCTGGCCAGGATCGCCGATTCGGCCTGGTTCAAGCCCGACGGCGCCTTGCCGAACAGGCCCTGCGAGGCCGCCCCGATGCCTTGCAGCTCGCCGCGAAACGGCACCAGGTTCAGGTACGCCTCCATGATCTGGGCCTTGCTCCACCCGGCTTCGAGTTCGCGCGCGGCCTTGGCCTGGTCCCATTTCTGGCCCCAGCTGCGTCCTCCCGCGCCGGCGCGCAGGCGCTCGTCGACCAGCGCCGCGAGCTGCATGGTGATGGTCGAGGCGCCGCGCGCGCGGGTGCGCAGCAGGTTGTCCCAAACGGCCTTGCCGAGCGCGCCCAGGTCCACGCCATCGTGCTGCATGAAGCGCCGGTCTTCGGCGTGCACCAGCGCCAGCCGCATGGCCGGCGAAATGTCGCCCAGCCCGACCCACGGCGCGCGCCGCACCGCCATGTCGATGCGCAGCGAGTCGATCGGCACGCCATGGCGGTCGAGCAGTTCGGCGTCGGACGCGCGGTAGGCCGCCCTGACCTCGGCGGGCGTGGGCACGGCGCAGGCGCTGGTGGCGAACGCCAACGCCAGCAGCGCGGCAAGGCTACGCATCAGCGCCCCACCTCAAGCGCCGCATTGGGCAGTTCGCCCGACAGCTCGGGGCTGTACAGCGCCTCGATGCGCGTTGGCGGCAGGTTGAAGCGGCCCTGGTTATTCAGGCGCACGGTGTAATCGATGCTCCATTTGCCTTTCGGGACGAACTCGTAGTAAGCGCGGAAGGCGTCGAACGTGCGTTCCTCGAACACCGGCCGCAAGCCGTCCGCCTGGCCGCTGGCGCCGGGCAGCGTGATGGCGTCGCGTCCCAGGCCGTTGCCGAGCAAGGTGGCGCTGGCCGGAATCGGGTCGTCCAGCGCGACCCAGGTCATGTCGGCCTGCGCTTCCAGGTCGAGCCGCACGCGGTAGCTGTCCCCGCGCGACCAGACACCCTTGACCTTCTGTTCGAGCGGCGTGATGGTCTTGACGATCTTGTAGCCGTTCGACAGCGGCGCCTTCAGTTCGACCGCGGCCAGGCTTTGCACGATGGCCCACGGCTTGCCGCTGCCGTTATGGGCGAGCACCAGGTCCTGCTGGCCGGCGCCCCACGGGTGATTGATGACCGAGACGCCGCGCGCATTCCAGTTCGCTTCCTTGACCGTGTTGCCCAGGCCCGCGCTGCTGCTGCCGGTGACCGGCTCGCGCTCGAATTTGCGCGAGAATTTGTCGAGCGCCAGCACGCCCCAGGCGTTGGCCAGGGTCGAGCCCCAGCGCCCTTTTTGCTGGCGGCCCAGGGTGCCGCGCGCCAGGCGCCCCATGTCGCCCTGCCATTGCGCGTCGTCGATCACGGCCAGCAGCAGGCGGTTGGCGTTGGTGTCGGGGGAAGCCATGAGCCACCACCAGTTGTCGTTCGCCTCGGTCGAAAAAGACAATCCCGCGCCCTGCAGGTTCAGGCGCGCGCGCAACACCTGCTGCACCTGCGCCAGTTGCGCGTCGCGCTGCGCCAGCGCGGGGCTGCGCTGCAGGATCAGGTACCAGTCGATGACGGCCGACGTCGGCCACAAATTCGGCTCGATCGTGAACGATTCGAGCAGTTCCGGCGCCACCGCGCGCGTGCGCGAGAGCGCTTCGAGCGCGGCGATCTTGCGCACGGCGGTGTCGACGCGGGCCACGCGCGCGGGGCGCGTGAGCTTGCCTTCGACGAACTGGCGCAAGCCCTGTTCCATGCGGTCCTTGAGTGCGTTCGCTAACGGCAGGCCGGCTTCGGCGCTGACCGACAGCAGGTAGGCGGTCAGGCTGTCGCTGCCCCGAAGCTGGGTCGGGTAATACTTGACCAGGCCATCGGCGTCGAGCTGCGCGGGCAAGGACGCGGCCAGCTTGTCCCACAGGGCCGCATCGCGCAGGGCCACGGCGCGCGAGGCATCGGCTTCGACGCCGCGGTACTGGTAGGCGGTCATGTAATCGCGCACGCCGGGCAGGCTTTCGCCAAGGCGGGCGACAAAGGTCGCCCGTACGCCGCCCTGCCCCGCCAGGGCGCCGGCCGGGGCCTGCACCTTGATCGTCTGCGGCTGCTCGATGCGCACCAGCGTCGACTGCACGGTGCGCACCGGCACCGCCGGCAGCACTTTCTGGCTCACGCGCAGCTTGTCGGCGGCGCCGGCGCCGCGCGCCTCGATGGTCCATGCGAGCGCCGTGGCGCCGGCCGGCACCTGGTAGTCCCAGCCGGCTTCCTGCGCCGCGCCCGGGGCCAGGCTCAAGCCCTGGCGTGCCAATGCCTTGGGCGCGCCGCCGTCGGCCGCCACGCTGGCGCCCAGGTCGACCGTGAGCGCGGCCCCGGTCGTGTTACGCAAGGTGACGCCGGCGCGCAGGCGGTCGCCTTCGCGCACCACCGACGGCAACCCGGGCAGCACGATCAGGTCCTGGCTGCTGCGGATCTCGGTCTCGCCGGTGCCGAACATGCCGCTGCCGCCGCTGGCCACGGCCACGATGCGGAAAGAGGTCAGCGTGTCGTTCAGCGTGAGCGGCACGCGCGCCTCGCCTTTGGCGTCGAGCACGATGCGGGCCTTCCAGAACAGCAGCGTGTCGAACAGCTCGCGGCTGCCCTTGCCGCCCCCGCCGCCGGCAGGCAGCGCCTTGCGCCCGAAGTGGCGCTTGCCGATCACCTGCATCTGCGCGGTCGAGGTTTCCACCTGCAGCACGCGTTCCTGCATCATGGCGTCCAGGAGGCGCCAGCTCGTGTTCGGCATCAGTTCCAGCAGGCCCGTATCGACCGCCGCCAGCGCCACTTCGGTGCCGGCGGGCGCCGGCGAGCCGTCGGCGCGCGTGACTTTGATGGTCACGCTGGCGTTCTCGCGCACCTTGTAATCCTGTTTGTCGGTCGTCACGTTCACCTTCAGTTCGTGCGCGCTCCAGCCCAACCGCACCGGCGCGATGCCAAGTTTGTACGACGGCTTGCCCAGGTCGACCATCGCGGTCGGCTGCACGCCGGCCACGCGCCCGCGCACCACCAGCGCCGACACAAACACGTTGGGTGCGTACTTGCCCAGCATGGGGATGGTGAAGGTCGGCTCCTTGCCGCTCAGCGTGCGCACGTAGGTGTCGAGGATGCCTTCGCGTTCGACCGTGATCAGCGCGGTAGCGTCGCGGAACGGGCTGCGCACCTGGAAGGTGGCGTCCTGGCCCGGCTCGTAGCGTTTGGCCGATGGCAGCAGGTCGATGCGGTCGTTGTCGCCGGTCTTGAACCACCAGTCGCCGCCGCCGGCCACCCACACGTCGCGCTGGGTGACGGCGGCGCGCTGGCCGCTGTCGAGCGCGCGTGCGCGCAGCACCAGGTTGCCGTCGGCCGGCGCCGTCAAGCCGCAGCGCAGCAGGCCGGCGCCATCGGTGCGTCCCTGGCAGGCCGGCCCCACGCGCGTGATCTCGCTGCTGTTTTCATACGCGTAAAAGCCGCCGATCAGGCGTCGCCGATGGGTGTAGCTGGTGCGCTGGAACAGGTCGACATCGACTGCGGCATCGGCCACCGGCTTGCCGCCCACGTCCAGCACCACCACCTCGAAGCCGACCTTGTCGCCGGCGGCCACCGAGTCGGCGGCCTTGATGCCGATCACGTACGACGATGGCCACAGCGCGATGCGGGTCGATGTCGACAGCGTTTCGCCATTGGCGTCCTGGTACGACAGTTCGGCCACCAGGTCGCGCGCGCGCTCGCCCGCCGGCAGCTGGTCCAGGTGCACGCGCGCGCCGCCGGCCTTGTCGAGCACCAGCGCGCGGGTGCGCACGTCGGTGGCGCCTGGGCCACCTTCACCTTCACCTTCGCCTTCGCCGTCGTCGGACGACGCATCGTCATCGTAGCCGGCTTCGCTTTGCACGCCTTCGCGCACGTCGCCCGCGCCCAGGGCAAAGTCGTCGTAGCCTTCGAAGTGGAGTGCTTTTTCTTGCGTCAGGGTGCGCAGCTTGACCGGCGCCCTGGCGGCCACGCCGCCGGCCAGGTAGCCGACCTGCAGGTCCAGGTCGAACGCCGTGGCGCCGACCAGGGGCGTCGCCGGGCCGCTCAGGAGCGCCTTCATGGTCGGTACGCGGAACTGCTCGACGCGGAAGGTGCCGGCCAGCTGGCCGGCGATCTTCACTTCGTACACGCCCAGTTTCGCGCCTGGGGGAATGACCCAGTCGTTTTCGGCGCTGCCGGCCGCGTTCCAGCGCAAGGGCAGCTCGTACTTGCTGCCGTCGCTCTGGTGCGCAACGCTGACGGTGGCGGCCTTCGCTTCCGGCCCGGTGGCATCGAACTCGATGCCGCGCGAGCCGTGGCGGCGCAGGAAGTGCTTCATGTGGACCGTTTCGCCGGCGCGCAAGAGGGTGCGGTCGAAGACGGTGGCGACGATGGTGGTGCTTTGCCCGGGATTGATCGGCAGGTTGAAGCGCCACGCTTCGATCCCGTTCTGCCAGTCCGACAAGGTAAAGGTATAGTCGGCGCCGCTGCGGGCGCTGACGAACAGGCTGCCGCCGCCGGGGCACTGGCCGCGTGCCAGCGGCTTGTCGATGCGGGCCACGCCGGCGCTGTCGCTCAATCCCTGCCACAGCAGCTTGCCAGCGCAGTCACGCACCGCGACGGCCGCCCTGGGAACCGGGCGGCCCTTGTCGAGCGAGGTGACCCAGACCAGCGAAGAGTCGGCGCCGTGCTTGAAGTGGGCCGCCATGTTGGTCACCAGCGCGCCGGCGCTGATGTAGGCTTTCTCCTTCTTGTCGAACAGGGCCACGCCCAGCTTCGGGCTGTCGAATTCGACCACGTAAAAGCCCGGCTTGGGCAGCGCGATGCCGATCACGTCGAACGCGCGCCCGCCATCGGGCGTAGGCAAGGTGAACGGCTCGGGCTTACCGCTTTTGAGGCCCGCGAACACGGATTTTTTCAGGTCGTCGCCGCCCAGGCGCTTCATCCATGCCATCACGTCCAGATCCTGGCGCTCGCCTTGCACATCGACGCGCAGCATGGCGCCGGCGCTGCGCAGCTTGCCCGACAGGTTCGCTTCGACATTACGCACCGTGACCGGCAGCAGGCGCTCGGTGCGCGCTTCGATGATGCCGAAGCGCGCCGGGAATTTGAGCAGCGGCGGCAGCGCATCGATGGCGATCGTCATCGGGAACTGGGCCTGGTTGACCAGCGGCCGGCCGGCATCGTCCTTCAGCGCTGGCGGCAGCGCCAGTTGCAGGCTGCTCTTTTCAGGGAAGGGACCGTGGTAAGACATGCTGCTGACCGGGGCGCCGCGCGCGCTGCCGCTGTCCCACACCGGAGCATAGAGCTTGCCGCCGGCGCCGGTGAGCGTGATCTTGTCGGCGTCGGCGCGCGTGAGCGGTTCGCTGAACGACAGGCGCAGGGGGCGCAGTGGCACGCAGGGGCCGCCAGCAGAGAGGTAGTCGCAGCTGAAGCGCGCGGTGAAGTCGGGCCGGGTGATGAACGCGAGCGACTGGTCGGCGCTTGACGCAACGCCGCCCATGCCTTCGATCCCGGCGGCCCACACCAGCGACACGGCGGCGCCGGCGGGCAGGTTGCGCTTGCACTGCACCAGCGCCAGTGGCAGCTCGTCCTTGTCCTTGCCCTTGCCCTTGTCCTTGCCCGTGGACGGCGTGGCGCCGCGCTGCGCGTAGTCCTTGAGGTAGCGCTCGACGTAGCCCTTGCGCGCGACCAGCACCTGGTCGCGTTCGGCGCCGGCCAGCACGCGCACGCCGATCCGCTCGTTGATGCCTTCCACCGCGCAGTAAGCCCTGGCGGCAATGCTGGCCGGGCGCGCCGGCGCGTCGAGCGCGAGAATGAATACCTGCTTCTCGTCGACCCGCTCGCCGCTGCGCGGAGCGCTTTCGCGCACGCTCGGTCCGCCCGTATCGAAAGCGAAGCGCGCCGTGCCGGCCAGCGGCTGGGCGGACAGGTCGCGCAGCTCCGGCCTGAGGGTAAAGCTGCAGCGCACGCCGGGCGGCACGTCGCGCGCGAAATCGAAGCTCCAGATGCGCGCGTCGATCCAGCGCCCGCTGCCGGGCTCAAGGCAATCGATCGCGAACGGCTCGGCCAGGCGCGCGTCGCCGAAGGCCACCATGGGAGCGGAAAAGCGCGCCGTCACCTGGCGTACGGCCTTGACCGTGCCGGCCGGCGTGAACGCCTCGACCGTGGTCTGCGCCTGCGCCGCCAGCGCCAGGCAAGCCACGGAGAGAGTGAAGAGTTGGGACGGGGCGCGCATGGTTTCTCCAGGTGGGACGATACGCCCAGCTTGGACCCGCGCGGTGCGGGTCGGCTTGGCAGGAATCAAGGCAAGGCGGCGAGTGTTGCAAACATTGCCAATGGTGTCAACAAGATGACTGTTTTGCCATGCCCGCTCACGGACGCGCCTGTGTGCAGTGCAGCAGGTTTATGGTTAGAATGGTCCGTTATATTGCCGCCGCGAAGCCCGATTGCGCGCAGCGCCCACTCAAGAGGCCCGCATGACCCTGAATTTTCCCGTGATCCTGAACCTGGCCGTCGCCCTGGGCGTGTGCTTTCTCTTATATAAGATGCAGCAGGCGCATGCCTCGTTCACCAAGCGCGTGTTCACCGGCCTGGGCGTGGGCGTGCTGCTGGGCGCGGCGTTCCAGCTGATGTACGGCGCGCCCTCCCCCATCATCACCGACACCAATGCCTACCTCGACATCGTCGGCACCGGCTACGTCAAGCTGCTGCAGATGATCGTCATGCCGCTCATTATGGTGTCGATCATCGCCGCGATCCTCAAGCTGCGCGACGCTTCGTCCTTGGGCAAGATCAGCGCGCTGACCATCGGCATCCTGATGGCCACCACCATGGTCGCGGCCGGCATCGGTATCCTGATGGCCAAGCTGTTCGGCCTGTCCGCCGTGGGTTTGACGGCGACTGCCGCCGAAGTGGCGCGCGGCGACTATTTGAAAGGGCACCTGAACACGGCGCAGGCTATTTCGCTGCCCAGCATGATCATCAGCTTCATTCCCGCCAATCCCTTCCTCGACATGACCGGCGCGCGCAAGACCTCGACCATCGCGGTGGTGCTGTTTTCGATTTTCGTGGGCATTTCGGCGACCGGCATCGCGGGCAAGCAGCCGGAGATGTTCGACGCGTTCGAGCGCTTCATCAAGGTGGCGCACGCGATCATCATGCGCATGGTCACCCTGGTGCTGCGCCTCACGCCATTCGGCGTGTTCGCGCTGATGACCCAGGTGGTGGCGGCATCGAACCTGGAGAGCATCGTCAAGCTGCTCAGCTTCGTGACCGCCTCCTACAGCGCCCTGCTGCTGATGTTCTGCGTGCATTTGCTGCTGATCAGCGCAGCCGGCCTGAACGCGGCGCGCTACGTGAAGAAAATTTTCCCGGTGCTGGCCTTTGCCTTCACCTCGCGCACCAGCGCCGGCGCGATCCCGATGTCGGTGCAGACCCAGACCAGCCGCCTCGGCACGCCGGAAGGCATCGCCAATTTTGCCGCCTCGTTCGGTTCGACCATCGGCCAGAACGGCTGCGCCGGCATCTATCCGGCCATGCTGGCGGTGATGATCGCGCCCACCGTCGGCATCGACCCGATGACGCTCTCCTTTATTGTGCCGCTGATCGCCATCATCACGGTCGGTTCGGTCGGCGTGGCCGGCGTGGGCGGCGGCGCCACCTTCGCGGCGCTGATCGTGCTGTCGGCGATGGACTTGCCGGTGGCGCTGGCGGGCCTGCTCATTTCCATCGAACCACTGATCGACATGGGCCGCACCGCGCTCAATGTGAGCGGCTCGATCACGGCCGGCACGGTCACCAGCCGCGTGCTCGGCCAGACCGACATGGCGGTCTTTAACAGCGACGCCGCCCTGAACCTTGATGCCGATGAGAAAGCAGCGTAAACAACACGCCACACCGGCTTGTATCGTGCGCTGAACTGCCGCCGAATCCGTCTATGATGACGTCGTGTCAATATTTCAATGGCAGGCGAATCGATGGAACAAAAGTGGCCCCAACAGATCTGGCTGGTCAGGCATGGACAAAGCGCCGGTAACGTGGCGCGCGACGCCGCCGAAGCGGCCGCCGGTTTGCATATCGACATTGCCGAGCGCGATGTCGACGTGCCGCTCTCCCCGCTCGGCGCCGAACAGTCGCGCTCGCTGGCGGCCTGGTTCGCGGCCATGCCCGAACACGAGCGGCCCAACGTGGTGCTGCACTCCCCGTACGTGCGCGCCGCCCAGACCGCCGGTTTCATCATGGAGCAGCTCGGTCCCGACAGCTTGATGGCGGTGCATGTGGACGAGCGCCTGCGCGAAAAGGAATTCGGCATCCTCGACCGCCTGACCACGCTCGGCATCAACCATAAATATCCGGAACTGTACGAACAGCGCCAGCACGTGGGCAAGTTCTACTTCCGCCCGCCCGGCGGCGAAAGCTGGTGCGACGTCATCTTGCGCCTGCGCAGCATCATCGACACCATCACCCGCGAGTTCAGCAACGAACGCGTGCTGATCGTCGGCCACCAGGTCACGGTCAATTGCTTCCGCTACCTGTTCGAACGGCTCGACGAAGCGTCGATCCTGGCCTCCGACCGGGCCGGCGACGTGCCGAACTGCTCGGTGACATCCTACACTTTCAATCCGCACGACGGCAAGCACGGCAAGCTCGGCTTGCAACTGATCAACTTTGTCGCTCCCCTGGAAGCGGCAGGCACGCCGGTCACGGTTCAAAAAGATGTGCCCGCTGCTCCGAAAGCGTAGGCGCGCCGGTCCGATGGACATGCCGCTCGCCTCCACCCACATGATTACCATCGACAGCGCCGCCCTGCGCGCCTGGCCCTTGCCCATGCCGCCCGCAGAAGGCGACAAGGAGCGGCGCGGCCACGTGCTCATCCTGGGCGGCTCGTGCGAAATGCCGGGCGCCGTGATCCTGGCGGCCACGGCGGCCCTGCGCGCCGGCGCCGGCAAGCTGACCATCGCCACCGGCGCCAGCGTGGCCCAATTGGTGGCGCTGGCCATGCCGGAAGCGCGGGTGATCGGCCTGCGCGAGACGCTTGAGGGCGGCTTCGAGCGCGATGCGCTGGACCTGCTCGACCCGCTGGCCGACAAGATCGACGCCGTGCTGATCGGCCCCGGCATGCAGGATGAAACGGCCACGGCAGCGCTGGTGCGCGCCTTGCTGCCGCGCCTGGCGGGCACCAGCGTGGTGCTCGATGCCAACGCCATGGGCATCGTGACCAATCCCGACCAGGACGACGATGACGCCCGGCCGTTCCGCTTCGCCGAGACCGTCATCCTGACCCCGCACGCGGGCGAGATGGCGCACCTGAGCGGCCGTCCGAAAGAAGAGATCCTGGCCGACCCCGACAGCGTGGCGCGCGCCGCGGCCCAGGCCTGGAACGCGGTGGTGGCGCTCAAAGGCGCGCGCACCGTCATCAGCGCCCCCGAGGGCGGCCCCTGGCAGCACGAAGGCGGCAACGTCGGGCTGGCCATTTCGGGTTCGGGCGATACCCTGGCCGGCATCATCGCCGGACTGGCGGCGCGCGGCGCAACGTTGGCCCAGGCCACTTGCTGGGGCGTGGCCCTGCATGCCCGGGCCGGCGAACAGCTGGCCTTGCGCTTCGGCGTGCTGGGCTACCTGGCGCGTGAAATTCCGGCCGAAATTCCGGCCCTGATGGAGCAGGCCGCGCGTTCCACGCCGATGGAAGGCCCTGACGCAACGGGCGCGGCCAGTAACAAAGTTTGATCTGAATCAAATTGCGCGGACATGGAGGTAAATCTACGTCAGATACGCAAATAAAGATGAACTGGCGCAGATGTTGAAAGTCTAATTTTTACAGTCGAATTCGCGCATCAGCTAACGGGACCGCGTTATCCACAACGTCGGTTCCCTGATGGTCCTCGCCGGGCGGTGTGTATGTCCGGCAGGATCGACCTGGCGCCGTTGCCTGCGGCAAGTTGGCAGCGGTACTCAATTGACGTGACCGAGGAGTAAACAATGAAACCATTCACTACCGCACCAAAAATTATCTTCACCGCGGCGCTGCTGGCGTCGACGCTCGTTGCCTGCAAACGCAACGACACCCCTGCCACGGGCACTGGCGACACCACGACCACCACCACCCCGGGGACCACCTCAGGCACCAGCGGCACCGGTGGCACCAGCGGCACCGGCGACGCCGGCACCAGCGGCACGGGGACCAGCGGCACCGGCACCGGCGGCACCGGCGGCACCAGCGGCATGACGGGCGATACCGGCACGTCGGGCAGCGGCACCGGCACGTCGGGCACATCGGGAACAGGGACGTCGGGAGGCACATCCGGCGGCGGCACTTCCGGCACGTCGGGCACGTCGGGCACTGGCGGCACCTCCGGCAGCGGCACCGGCAGCGGCACTGGCAGTTCGGGCACCAGCGGCACATCGGGAACGTCCGGAAGCGGCACCGGCACCGGCACTGGAACAGGGACCGGCACCTCGGGCACCGGTACATCCGGCAGCGGCACCACGCCACCGAGCGGCGGCCGCTGATCGCTCGTGGCCGTCCGCCCCGGCCGGCCAGGTGGTCCGTCACCAAGAACAGGCAAGTCGCGTTAACGAACAAAGAGCCCGGTGACGGGCCCTTTGTGGCAGTCAGTCCCGCTGCGCCGTATCTTATCGATACGGCGCAGCAATACGTTTACGCCTGTGGCTTCTTGAGCGACACGGCGCCGGGCATGCCCGCAGGAGCCGTCCCGGCCACCGCCGTGCGGCGCCCCGTGACCAGGCGCACCAGCCACATGACGATGCGGTAGATCAAACGGATAAAGGTGAGGAACAGGATCACCTCGACGAAGGTCGCCAGGAAGGCCAGCAGCGGACCGAAGCGCTCCGAGCGGCGCCGGAACTTGGCGCCCATGCTGTCGGTCTTGATTTCGATGCTGTCGTAGAAGGTCGGCACCACCAGCAAGGTCAAAATGGTCGACGTGATCGTGCCGC
Organism: Telluria sp.; assembly: GCA_036386755.1. Taxonomy (GTDB): domain Bacteria; phylum Pseudomonadota; class Gammaproteobacteria; order Burkholderiales; family Burkholderiaceae_D; genus Telluria_A. The sequence continues at coordinate 6,076 of DASVVC010000140.1, read as the reverse complement.
CGATGATCGCGATCGCCAGCGGACGGTAAAACTCGCCGCCCTCGCCCAGTCCCAGCGCCACCGGGAACATGCCGGCGATCAGCGCGAAGGTGGTCATCAGGATCGGACGCAGGCGCGCGCGCCCCGCTTCCATCAGCGAATCCTCGCGGCTGTGGCCTTCACGCTCGCGCGAACGGGCCGCGTCGAGCAGCAGGATCGCATTCTTCGCCACCAGGCCCATCAGCATGATGATGCCGATGAAGCTCATCAGGTTGATCGTGTTGTTGGTCAACAGCAGCGCCACCACCACGCCGATCAGGGACAGCGGCAAGGACAGCATCACCGCCAGGGGCGCCGTGAACGAGCCGAACTGCATCACCAAAATCAGATACATCAGCCCGATGCCGGACACCAGCGCGATGCCCATCTCGGTAAACAGCTCGTTCTGGTCCTGGCCGGCGCCGCCCAGTTCCCGTGCATAGCCGGGCGGGTAGTCGAAGGTATCGGCCAGTTTCATGGCGTCGGCCGTGACTTCGCCGGTCGAGCGGCCTTGCGCATTGGCGGACACCGAAATGATGCGCTTGCCATTCTTGTGCGAAATCGCCGATGGCCCCTTGCCCATCGTGATGGTGGCGATCTGGTCGAGCGGTACCATCTGGTTGGTGCCGGTGACGGCGATCGGCAGGCGTTCGATATTGTCGGCGCTGACCCGGTCGTCCGGATGCAGGCGTACCGCAACGTCGCGCGTCTCGCCGGTCGGATCGACCCAGTCGCCTACTTCCACGCCGGCAAACGCCACCCGCAGCGATTGCGCCGCATCGTTGACGGAAATGCCCATCGAATTGGCCAGGCCGCGGTTCAGTTCGATCTGGAGTTCGTTCTTCGGATCCTGTTCGGACAGGCCGACATCGATCGCGCCCGGTACCAGGCGCAGCTTATCCATGTAGGCGGTGGCGATTTCGAGCAACTTGCGCGAATCGGGCCCGCTGAACTGGATCTGGACCGGCTTGTTGGCGCCGTTGTTCATGTCGTCGAGCACGACGTATTCTGCGCCGACCAGCTGCGAGACCTTGCTGCGCAACTCGACTGCGATTTCCTTGGCGCTGCGCGAACGCGTGCCGCGCTTGCCGATATCGACATACACCTTGCCGCCGCCGGTGTTGATGAAGCTGTTGGTGTCCTTGGTTTCCTTGATCGAGCGCGCCAGTTCGGCGGCGCGCTCCAGCTTGGCGCGGGCATAGTCGACACTCGACGAGGCCGGCGTGCGCACATCGATCAGCAACTGTCCGTAGTCCGCCTTGGGCAGGAAGTCGGTGCCGCCCTTGGTTGCCTGCAACGCCAGCGCAGCGACAAAGGTGGCCACGGCGATCAGGGTCATCCAGATGCGGTGATGCAAGGCCCAGGCGATCACATGGCCGTAGCGGTCGGCCTGGCGGTCGAACCACTCGTTAAAGTGATGCAGCACCAGCGACAAGCCTTTTTTCGGCGCCGTATGGTGGTCCGGCGGGTCGCCCCAGTACGCCGACAGCATCGGGTCGAGCGTGAAGGAAATGACCAGGCTGACCAGCACCGAGCAGGTCACCGTCAGCGCGAACGGACGGAACCATTCGCCGGACACGCCCGGCATGAAGGCCACCGGAATGAACACGGCGATGATCGAAAAGGTGGTCGAGGCCACCGCCATGCCGATCTCGGCGGTGCCCTCCAGCGCGGCCTTGCGGCGGTCCGAACCGCGCTGCATGTGGCGCACGATGTTTTCGCGCACCACGATCGCATCGTCGATCAGCACGCCGATCGCCAGCGACAGGCCGAGCAGAGTCATGAAGTTGAGCGTAAAACCGCACAGCCAGACCGCAATAAAAGAAGCGATGACCGAGGTTGGCAGCGAAAGCGCGGTGATCAGGGTCGAGCGCCAGGAATTCAAAAACGCATAGACCACGAAAATGGTCAGCACGGCGCCGAACACGAGCGACTCGATCACGTTGTTCAGGCTGCTTTGGGCTTCTTCGCCGCCATCGCGCGTCACTTCCAGGACGGTGCCTTTCGGCAGTTCCTTCTCGAGTTCCTTGATCAGCTTCTTGGCGCGCTCGGCCACGCTGACGGTGCTGGCGTCGCGCGAGCGGGTCAGGGTGATGCCGACGTTGGGTTTGGCGCTGCGGATGCTCAGGTTGTTGACTTCGGCAAACCCGTCCTCGATTTCGGCCACCTGGGCCAGGCGCACGACTTCGTCGCCGCGCCGCTTGACCACGATCTGCTGGAATTCCTCGGGCGACTCGATGCGCCCGACCAGGCGAATGCTTTTTTCGTCGAGCTCGCCCCGGATCTTGCCCACCGGGGCATTGGTGTTTTGCGTGCGCAAGGCGTTGACGACGTCGGACACGGCCACATTGTATTCGCGCAGCTTTTCGGCGCGCAGCAAGACCGACAGTTCGCGCCGCAGGGCGCCGTTGACGCTGACGGTGGCCACCCCATCGATGCCGCGGAAGCGGTCGGCCAGGACGTCCTCGGCCAGGCGCGAGATGTCCGCATGGGACTGGGTCGTGGACGACAGCGCCAGGTTCAGGATCGGCTGGGTGGCCGGATCGAGCCGCTGCAAGATCGGCTCGCGCATCTCGGTCGGCAGCTTGTAGCGCACCGTGGCGATGGCGTTACGCACCTCGTCGGACGCTTCGATCAGGTTCTTGTCGAAGTTAAACTCCAGCCAGAACTGGGCATTGCCCTCGTTGGCGTTGGCATGCACATCGGTCACGCCGGAAATGCTGAGCAGCGACTTTTCGATGCGGTTGATCACTTCGCGCTCGACCGTGTCCGGCGAGGCGCCCGGATACGGGATATTGATCTGCAAGACCGGCACTTCCACGTCCGGATTCTGGTTCACGCGCAGCTTGGTCAGGGCGATCAGGCCCATGCACATCAGGGCCAGGATCAGAACGATCGTCGCAATCGGCCGCTTGATACTGAAATCGGAAAGGAACATGGCTTATTTCCCCTGCACGACAGGTGCGGCGGCGGCGACCTTGGCCGGCGCCAGCTCGACCTTCTGGCCATCTTTATAGGCCGAGCTCGGATTGCGCATGATGACATCGCCGGCAGCCAGGCCCTGCCTGACTTCATAGTTGCCGGTGCGCGTGTCGCGCGGGCCGATCGCCAGGTCGACCTTGCTGATGGTCTTGCCTTTCAGGCGCCAGACGTACGCCTTGTCGCCGGCCTTGACCAGCGCGCCTTCGGGCAGCATTAGCGCGGCCTTGGTTTCGGCCTCGATGCGCCCTTCCCCGTACAGGCCGGATACTTTCGGCACCGCCGAGCCCGGCGCGAAGCCGACCAGCACCTCGACCTGGCGCGTCACTTCGTTGGCGGCCGGATCGACCCGCTTGACGACGCCGCGAAACTCCTCGCCGGCGTAACCGTTGATGCGAAAACTCACCGGCTGGCCGACCTTGACCGCGCTGATGCGGTCGGCCGAGACGCGTCCCTCGAAACGTATGCTGGACGGGTCGATCACTTTCAGCAATTCCTTGCCGATGGAAGCGGTGTCGCCGGCCGAGACCTTGCGTTCGCTGACCACGCCGTCGAACGGCGCGCGCACCACGGTGCGGGCCAGTTGCTGGCGCGCCAGGGCGGCGCGCGACTTGGCGGCCGACACTTCGCTCACGGCGTTGTTGCGCCGCACTTCGGCGTCATCCATGGCCTGGGCCGAGGTCATGCCCGAAGCGCGCAGGGTTTTCATGCGTTCGAGCTGGCGTTCGGCCTGGTCGAGCGCCTGGGAAGCGGCGCGGGCCGACTGTTCGGCCGAGCTCAAGCTGTCGCGGATCGCGGTTTCGTCGAGCTTGACGAGAATGTCGCCCCGCTGGACCAGGTCGCCGTTCTCCTTGAGCACCTGCAACACCACGGCCGAGACTTCGGCGCGCAGGTCGGCCTTGCGTTCGGGCTGGACCGAGCCGGTCACGACCGGGCCGGAAGCGAGTGCGTTCGAGGCGATGGTGAGCAAGTCTTCCGGAGCGACCAGCAGCTGAACGGGCTTGGCATCCTTGCCGTCCTTGGCGGGTTCTTTCTCGCCTTTGCCGCAGGCGGACAGCGCCGTGGCGAGGGCGAGGACGAGCAGTGTTTTGCGCAGCATGGGATTCTCCGGGTTCAAATCGGTCAGACGTCTGTATTCAGAATGAAAACAACCAGCGCCAGAGTATCCTTGAGACGGATATGAACGTCAATTAGCAATCTTTCAACCTGCGCAATTCGATGGCTGAACTGCGGATTTCAGGGCTTGAACTGCAAAGTTGCCGTAGTGAACTGCACACTCTCATACCCGCGCAGGCCGCAATAAGGGCGCGAAAGCCTGCGCAACGCGCGAAGGGACGCTCCCTTAAAACCGCTCGAACAAGTGAAAAATCGCGAACCCCATTCCGATGCCGGTGCAAATTCCGCCCGTGATTTCGACCAGCGTATGCCCCATCCGTTCCCGCAGATGGGTGTGCTCGGCGGCGCTGCCGGCCAGGCGGTTGATCGCCGCCGCCTGGCGCCCCACGTGCTGGCGCAGGCTGTTGGCATCGATCATCACGATGAAGGCCAGGGTGACTGCCACCCCGAAGGCCGGGCTATCGATTCCCTCGCGCAGGGCGATCAGGGTGGCCATGCTGGTCACCACCGAACTATGGTTGCTGGGAAAACCGCCATTGCCGACCAGATTGAACGCCCAGCGCCGCTGACGTGCACTATTGATCAAGAATTTGATCGGACCCACCACCAGCCAGGTCAGTACGGGCGTGATGAGGTAACTGATATCCATGCATGTTCCTTGTTGTCGATGAAGTGCAAAATAACTGCGTAATCGGCAATTATCGCAGATCGCCTCCCTGCACAGGCGCCTTCGGATGCCGGCGCCCGGACGCGCGCGCGACCACGGCGCCCGGGCCGCGTGGCGCACGCCTGCGGTTGACCGCTCATCGGGCCGGAAAACCTATTAGAATGACATCAGAACGCCGCCCGCCGGCGCCAGCCATTCTGATCGAACTTTTCCCCGGGAACTACCGCATGCGCCATTTCAGACTATCTTTTATCGTCACCTTCATCCTTCTTGTCGTCGCCGGCTGGTGGGGCTACACGCGCAGCGGCCTGCCCGGCCTGCTCAACGCGCTGTGGATCGCCGCCGTGCTGGGCGTGCTGGAAGTGTCGCTCTCGTTCGACAACGCCGTCGTCAACGCGTCGGTGCTGCGCCACTGGAACGACTTCTGGCGCAAGCTGTTCCTGACGGTCGGTATCCTGGTCGCCGTGTTCGGCATGCGCTTGCTGTTTCCGCTGGTAATCGTCTCGGTCGCCACCGGACTCGGCCTGCTGGACGTGTGGACCATGGCAATCAATACGCCGGACGAATACTCGCGCCACCTGACCGACAACCACGCCGAAGTGGCCGCGTTCGGTGGCGCCTTCCTGCTGCTGGTCTTCCTCAACTTTTTATTCGACGAAGAGAAGGAACTTCACTGGCTCGGATGGCTCGAAGAGAAGGTAGGCAAATACGGCAGCGAGAGCCTGGCGGTCATGCTGACCCTGTGCGCCTCGTTCGGCGCCATGTACCTGGTACCGGAAGCGCGCAAGCTGAGCGTGCTCATCGCCGGTGTGACCGGGGTGGTAATTTACGTGGGTGTGAACTGGATCAGTTCGCTGCTGGAGGAAGAAGAAGCCGACCCGAGCATCGGGCAGATGGTCTCGCGCGGCAGTATCGGCGGCTTTTTGTATCTGGAAGTATTGGATGCGTCGTTCAGTTTCGACGGCGTGATCGGCGCGTTTGCGATCACCAATGACGTGGTCATCATCATGCTGGGCTTGGCGATTGGCGCCATGTTCGTGCGCTCGATGACGGTGTTCCTGGTGGACAAAGGCACCTTGCAGGAATTTGTCTATCTGGAACACGGCGCGCACTATGCAATCGGCATCCTGGCGCTGATCATGTTCGCCAGCGTGCGTTATCACATTCCGGAGTGGTTTACGGGGCTGTCGGGCGTGGCGTTCATTCTGGTGTCGCTGTGGTCGTCGCTGCGGTATAAAAAACAGCAGGAGGCGCTGGGCGTGGCTTGATGCAGGGCGCCGTCGGTTCCGGCATTGC
>DASVVC010000139.1:0-69380 GCA_036386755.1 Telluria sp. | reverse complement strand
GGCCAAAAAGTCGAAATCGCCCGCCTTGCCGCTCGCCGCTGCCGGTGCGCCCTGGCCGGCGCCCACAGCGCCATGCTGGCTGGCTGCGGCAAGGCCAGCGGCCGCTTGCAGCAGCATCCTGCGGTGGGTGTTCGGTGTACTGGTCATGCGCATCTCCCGGGAATTGTTGAAGGTAAAGCCGCGGCCATTGTGGCTACTTTGCGGCAACGACCCGGAGCATGACGCCGATTCAGGGCGGATTGCGCCCTGATACGATTCGAGGCGTAGCTGCGGCGCCCGCGCACGGGCCCGGGCCATCACCGGGCCTGGCGTTACAGAGGGGATCAGCGCTCGAAGATGGCCGAGGATGCGGCGCGGCGGCGCACGGTGCCGAGCAAGGCCAGCAAACCGGCGCCGAACATCATGTAAGTCTGCGGTTCAGGCACCGCCGTAATCGACAACTGCGTGTCTTTGGTCCACTGATACACGGTGTAGTAAGGCTGGCCGCCGCTGGTCGACCAGGATGTATAGCCATAGCGATTACCCGTCACGGCGGTGTAGTAGGTATCCGACCATTCGTTATGAGCCGACTTATCCGCGGCGAAACTGAGCAGGGCGCCCGGCTGATACGAGAAACTGTTGATCGCGCACGACACGCTGGTGTTGTGGGCCTCTTTGCCGCAAGGCGCGTAGCTTTCGCCTGCAAATGTCAACGCGACCAGTTCCGACACGCCGTACGCGCCATCGCCGTTCTTGTCTTCCACCGCGAACCGGCCCTTGAGGGTGGTAGTCACGTTGATGTCATCCTGGAAAAAATTCTGATAGCTGAAGTCGAACACCTTCACTTCGGCATGGGCCGACATCGCGCAAGCCATCATGGCGGCGCTGCACAGCAGTTTTTTATACATTGTGGATTTCCTGTATGGAGAGGGTGGAGGGACCGGCTTGGCGGCGATGCAAGGATAGCAACGTTACTCGCGGCAAAACAAGGCCTTTTACACAATAATGTAGAAAGCGCAAGATGTCGCTCCGGCATCGCGGCCAAAGACCCCGCGCCGGAGACGCACAACAGGCTCAGCGCCACCGCCTAGCCTTCGGGGCAAGCCCAAAGTCGACCAAGGCAGAACCTGCGGGTTATGGCGTGCCATGGCGTGCAGCGGGGCACGATCGGAGTGCCTCGGCCCAGCTGCATTGCCAGGAAGCGTGCGCATTACGCAGGTTCCCCATCAACCGCTGGTGCATGCAGAGATAATCGACATGAATAGCCGGTGTTACTCATTCATCGCGCGCCAATACCTGCCGCGCGCTCCTTCCCAACGATACCGGCGATATTCAAAAAACGGCTGGCCATGTTCGTTCCGGCTATGCGCCAGCCTCTTTGCAAAGTTAATCGGCGTGTCTTTTCCATGAGGCACCGATATTCTGTGGCATTACCTTTTTCCATATGGATATTAAACCCAAAGTGCAGTCAACGAAGAAAGATTGTAGTTATCAATGTTAATTTTTGGTAACCATCGCAATCGATCAGTATTCCTTGTCACCTTCCTCCCAGAAATCTGTCCCGTTAGATCGCGCTTCTTTCGCCGCACTGAATCGTGCTTGCCAGACGATTTCGTCTGTTTTTGTAGGACTACTCTTACTTTGCCCGGGGGATGCTGAAGTTCGGTCGCCCAATGTCATGTGGCGTTTCACTCTTGAAATCACAAATATCACAGTTGTAAATACCACTCTTGGTTACTTTTTTACCATTCCTTCTTGCAATATTTCGTTGTGTTAAAAATAAGTTGGGAAAAGTGCATGCTAACATTTGCTTACATATGAAAACGTCGTCTCCCGATACCGAAGTTAATCCGGCCCGCTATGCATACGATTGAACTGACTAAACCCGACGGGCGCTCGCTGACTTTATATAGCAGCGCGCCAATCACCGCGCATGACCCGGCCCCGAGTCCATCATCGGAGCCGATCGAAGCCAATCCGCATTTGCGCTGGCACCCCTTGCGCGGCGAATGGGTCGCCTATGCCGCGTTCCGCCAGAATCGACCATTCCTGCCGCCGCCGGAATATAACCCGCTGGCTGTCAATATCGATCCGGCCAATCCGACCGAGCTGCCCAGGGGCGACTACCAGATCGCCGTCTTCGACAACCGTTTTCCTTCGATGGCGCCCAATTCGCACACGCCGCCGGCCTTGCACGTGGCCAGCGCGCCGGCCAACGGACGCTGCGAGGTGGTGGTGTTCACCCAGGACCCGGTCGCTCCCTTGCACAGCCTGGGCGCCGCGCGCATCGACCTGCTGCTCCAGGTCTGGGCCGACCGCACCACGCGCGCGGCGCAAGGCGGCACGATCCGCTACGTGCTGCCGTTCGAAAACCGCGGCGCCGAAGTGGGCGTGACGCTGCACCATCCACACGGGCAGATCTACTCCTATCCCTTCGTGCCGCCGATCCCGCAGCGCATGCTCGAGCGCGAGCAGGCGCACTTCGCCGAGCATGGCCAAAGCCTGCTGTGCCAGATGGCGCGCACCGAGATCGCCGACGGGCAGCGGGTCGTCTACCGCAACGAGCACGCCGTGGCCTTCGTGCCGGCCTGCGCCCGCTATCCCTACGAAGTGTGGGTGATGCCGATCGAACCGGTCGAGAACTTCGCCGCGCTGGGCGATGCGCAGCGGCGCGGCCTGGCCCTGGCGATCCAGGCGGTGCTGCTCAAGTACGAAGGCCTGTGGCAACGGCCGTTCCCCTACCTGATGGCGTGGTACCAGGCGCCGCTGGACGGCAAGGCGCATCCCGAAACCCAGCTGCACGCCGAGTTCTACCCGCCGTACCGCACCCGCGAGCGCTTGAAATATCTCGCCGGGACCGAACTGGGCGCCGGCATGTTCGCGATGGACGTCCTGCCCGAGGAAAAAGCCAGGGAACTGCAGATGGTGCCGATCACATTCGATGAGAGCCACTCATGATGACCTTCGAAACGTTTTTTGACAATGCGACGCCGGTCGGCGCGTCCGCTCCCGGCCGCGTGAACCTGCTGGGCGAGCACACCGACTACAACGACGGCTTCGTGCTGCCGGTCGCCACGCCGATGCGCACCCATGTCGCGGTCGCGCCGAGCCGGGACGACGCTTTTCACTTCTATTCGCAGCAGACCGGGGACTCGGTCGTGCTGGCCCGCCGCGGGCGCCTGGCGTCGGGCTATGGGCGCTATATCGAAGGCTGCATCCGCCTGCTCGAGCAGCGCGGCCACGAGGTGCCGCCGCTGCGCGTGCACGTGCAGTCGGACGTGCCGATGGGCGCCGGGCTGTCCTCGAGCGCGGCGCTGGAGGTGGCCACCCTGCGCGCCCTGCGCAGTTTTCTGAACCTGGCGCTGACCGACGTCGAGATCGCCCAGCTGGCGCAAAAGGCCGAAGTGGCCTATGCCGGCGTGCAGTGCGGGATCATGGACCAGATGGCGGCCAGCCTGTGCGACGAGGACCACATGCTGTTTCTCGACACCCGCACGCTGGTGCGCGAAGTGCTGCCGCTGCCGCCGGACGCCGAAGTGCTGGTCATCGACAGCGGCGTCGCGCGCACCCTGGCGGCCACCAAATACAACGAGCGGCGCGCCGAGTGCGGCACGGCGGCGCTGGCGGCCGGCGTGCCGATGCTGCGCGACCTGTCCGCCATGGAGCAGCTGGCCAACGTGGATGAACCGTACCGCCGGCGCGCGCGCCACGTGTTTACCGAAAACGCCCGCGTCGCGCGCGCCGCCCAGGGCATCGGCGCGGCCGAATTCGGCCAGCTGATGAACGAATCGCACGCCAGCCTGCGCGACGACTACGAAGTGTCGATCGTGGAACTGGACATTCTGTGCGACCTGATGCGCGCCCAGCCGCACGTGCACGGAGCGCGCCTGACCGGCGCCGGCTTCGGCGGCGCCTGCGTGGCGCTGTGCGAGGCCGGCACGGCGGCGGCGGCCGGGGCGGCGGTCCTCACCCAATACAACAACGCAAGCGGGCGGGCAGGGCGACTCCTGATGCCGGCCGCACCACAACAAGGAGCGCAGTTTTGACTGATTTCATGTACCCACGTCCCCAGCTCGAGCGCGATGACTGGCTCTCGCTCAACGGCCAATGGCAATTCGCTTTCGACGACGAGCAGCAGTTCAACCTGCCATCCGATCCGATCGCGTGGGACCTGTCGATCACGGTGCCGTTCGCGCCCGAGGCGGCAGCGAGCGGCATCGGCGACACCGGGTTTCACCGCGCCTGCTGGTACCGGCGCGAGTTCGACATCGCGCCCGGCGAGGGACGCGTGATCCTGCACTTCGGCGCGGTCGATTACACGGCGCGGGTCTGGGTCAACGGTCACCTGGTGGCCGAACACGAAGGCGGGCACACGCCGTTTTCGGCCGATATCAGCGGCGCGCTGGCCGCGGACGGGCCGCAAACGGTGGTCGTGCACGCGATCGACGACCCGCACGACCTGGCCAAGCCGCGCGGCAAGCAGGACTGGCTGCTCGAATCGCACTCGATCTGGTATCCGCGCACCACCGGCATCTGGCAGACGGTGTGGGTCGAACGGGTTTCCAATACCTACATCCAGAAGCTGCGCTGGACGCCGTATTTCGACGGTTACGAGATCGGCTGCGAAATTTTCGCTTGCGGCGAAATCATGGACGACCTGTTCGTCGAGGTCAAGCTGTGGCATGGCGAGAGCCTGCTGGCCGACGATCATTACAAATTGATCGGCCACGAAGCGAACCGCAAGATCTCCCTGTCCGACCCGGGCATCGACGATTCGCGCAACGAACTGCTGTGGAGTCCCGAGCGTCCGACCCTGCTCATGGCCGAACTGACCTTGCATCACGACGGCAAGGTGCTCGACACGGTGCGCTCGTACACGGCGCTGCGTTCGGTGGCCATCACGCGCGACCGCTTCATGCTCAATGGCCGCCCGTATCCGCTGCGCATGGTGCTCGACCAGGGTTACTGGCCCGAGTCCCTGATGACCGCGCCGTCCGACGAGGCGCTCAAGCGCGACGTCGAACTGGCCAAGGCAATGGGCTTTAACGGCGTGCGCAAGCACCAGAAGATCGAGGACCCGCGCTACCTGTACTGGGCCGACCGGCTCGGCCTGTTGGTGTGGGAAGAAATGCCCTCGGCCTACCGTTTCAGCCCGAAGGCGATCACGCGCATCGTGCACGAGTGGACCGAAGCGATCGAGCGCGATTACAGCCACCCGTGCGTGATCACCTGGGTGCCGTTCAACGAGTCGTGGGGCGTGCCGAACCTGACCTCGACCCAGGCCCATCGCAACGCGGTCGAGGCGCTGTACCACCTCACGCGCACCCTGGACGGCACGCGTCCGGTGATCGGCAACGACGGCTGGGAAGCGTCGGCCACCGATATCCTCGGCATCCACGACTACGACGCCGATCCCGAGAAGCTGCGCTCGCGCTACGAAACGAGCGAACCGCAGCGCACCCTGTTCGACCAGCGCCGCCCCGCCGGCCGCATCCTGACCCTCGACGGTTTTCCGCACCGCGGCCAGCCGATCGTGCTCACCGAGTTCGGCGGCATCGCCTTCGACAAGAGCGCCACGGCGGAGCACACGTGGGGCTACTCGCGGGCCGACTCGGAGGCGGGCTTCATCGACCATTACCGGCGCTTGCTGGAAGTGGTCAACACCACCTTGCTGTTCAGCGGCTTTTGCTACACCCAGTTCGCCGACACGTTCCAGGAAACGAACGGTCTGCTGTGCGCGGACCGTACCCCCAAGGTGCCCATCGAACAAATTAATGCAGCAACACGCAATATTCAACCAGGAGAGTAAGCATGCGAGACCAGCACGATCAGCCCAACGACGCGATTCATTCCCCCACCCTCAAGGGATCCGCGCTCGACACCATCATTGTATTTTGCCACCTGCGCTGGGACTTCGTGTATCAACGCCCGCAGCACCTGCTCACGCGTCTTGCCGAGCATTTCAAGGTACTCGTGGTCGAGGAACCGATCTTCCACGAGGGCGCCAGTTTCCTCAAGAGCCGCCAGGTCGCCCCGAACCTGACGGTGTTCCAGCCGCACACGCCGGTGGCGGCGGGCGGTTTCCACGACGACCAGATTCCGCTGCTGCAGCCGCTGCTGGCCGAACTGGTGCCGGCCGGCGAAGATCCGATCGCCTGGTGCTACACGCCGATGGCGCTGCCGCTGCTGCAATCGGTGCATCCGCGCGTGGTGGTGTACGACTGCATGGACGAACTGTCGGCCTTCAAGAACGCGCCGAAGCAGTTGCTGCAACGCGAGTCGGCGCTGCTGAACCAGGCCGACGTGGTCTTCACCGGCGGGCCGAGCCTGTATGAAGCCAAGCGCGACCGCAATCCGAACACCCACTGCTTCCCGAGCAGCGTGGACGTGGCGCACTTTTCGAAAGCGCTCGAGCGCAGCGCGGTGCATCCGTCGCAGGGCGGCATCGCCACCCCGCGCCTGGGCTTTTACGGCGTGATCGACGAGCGTTTCGATACGGGCCTGCTGCAAGCGCTGGCCGACGCCCATCCCGAATGGCAGCTCGTCATGGTCGGCCCGGTGGTCAAGATCGACCCGGCCCTGCTGCCCAAGAACAGCAACATCCACTACATGGGCCAGGCATCGTACGAAGAACTGCCGCAGTACCTGGCGGCGTGGGACGTGTGCCTGCTGCCGTTCGCGCTGAACGAATCGACCAAATTCATCAGCCCGACCAAGGTGCTCGAATATATGGCGGCCGAGCTGCCGATCGTGAGCACCGCGATCACCGACGTGGTCAAGCCGTACGGCGCCATTGTCAGCATCGCCCATTCGCCGCAGGAATTCGTCAAGGCCTGCGAAGATGCCCTGGCGCTCACGCCCGAACGGCGCGCCAAGATGGTCGACGAGATGCGCGCGGTGGTCCAGGCCACCTCGTGGAGCGCCACCGCCGACCAGATGCGCGCACTCCTGACGGCGCGCCCGGCGCAGGAACGCATTGAGGGCGCCGGCGCCGGCACCAGCGCGGCCAGCGTCAATCCGCTGCGTTCGAACGCTGCGGCCCAGACGTACAACTGCGTGATCGTCGGCGGCGGCCCGACCGGCCTGTCGGCGGCCTACCACCTGGGCAAGGATGCGATCCTGCTCGACAAGAACGCCACCCCGGGCGGCTGGTGCCGTTCGATCGAGGACCGCGGCTTTACCTTCGACTACGCCGGCCACATCATGTTCTCGAACGACCCGTACGTGCTCAAGCTGTACGACAAGCTGCTGGGCGATAACCTGCACTGGCAGAACCGCGAAGCCTGGGTCTACAGCAAGGATGTGTACACGCGCTATCCGTTCCAGGGCGCGCTGTACGGCTTGCCGCCCAAGGTGATCACCGAGTGCATCGTCGGCGCCATCGAAGCGCGCTACGGCGCCGAGAAGGACAAGGCGGCAGCGCCCGCATGCGACCTGGCCAAGCCGGTCGAGGATTGCTGCGCCGATGGCGGCGTGGAACTGCCCGCCGCCGGCCAGGGCACGGCAGTGGCGGCGGCGCCCGCCAAACCGGGCAACTTCGAGGAATTCATCTACAAGGTGTGGGGGGCCGGCATTGCCAAGCACTTCGCGATTCCTTACAACAAAAAACTGTGGACGGTGCCGCTGACGGACATGGAAACGTCCTGGCTGGGCGGACGCGTGCCGCTGCCCGACCTGGCCGAAATCATCGAAGGCGCGCTGGAGCCGGTCGGTAAGCCGATGGGTCCGAACGCACGCTTCGGCTACCCGCTCAAGGGCGGCTTCCAGGCGCTGGTGACCGGCTTTTTGCCCTTCATCGAAGGCCGTGTCGAGCACAATGCGGAAGTGATCCAGGTGTTGCCGAGCGAGAAAACGGTAGCGCTGGCGGACGGACGCCGCATCCGCTACGAGCACCTGATCAGCACCATGCCGCTGCCGGAACTGGTCAAGATGATCGGCCAGGAAGCGCCGGAAGAGGTGCGCATGGCCGCCAAAGGGCTGAACCACATCTCGATCCGCTGCGTCAACCTGGGCATCAACCGCGCCAATATCACGGACAAGCACTGGATTTACTATCCGGAAGAGACGATTTTCCATCGCATCTTCGTGCAGGGCAACGCCAGCCCGCACTGCAATCCACCGGGCGGCTTCGGCCTGACCTGCGAGATTTCGTACTCGCCATGGAAGCCGCTGCCGCTCGACGGGGATGCATTGATCGCCCGCTGCATCGCGGACTGCATCGCGGTCGGCATCATCGATGCGAGCGATGAAGTGATCGTCGCCAACCAGGTCGACATGCCGTATGCCTACGTGGTCTACGACCATGCACGCGCCGCCAACGTGGCCACGGTCAAGGATTGGCTGGCCAAGCACGACATCGTGCTCTCGGGGCGCTACAGCGAGTGGGAGTACTACAACTCCGACCACGCCTTCATCGCCGGCAAGAAGGCGGCCGAAACGGTGCTGGCGGCGGGCGGGGCGGGCAACCGCAGCGCGGCAGCCGAGTAAGGCCGAGCGGGGCGGCCGCCATCCGATGCGGGTGGCGGCCCTGGCATTCATTGTTAAGCAGGGGTCCCATGAGAGTTCATCGTAGTGACCGGCCCGGGCGCGCCTGGCATGGCGTCCATGGCGCATGTTGACGGCGCGCGAAGGCGAGCTGGAGCTGATCGAGGCGGTCCTGCGCGGCGAGCCGCAGGCCTTCGATACCCTGGTGGCGCCGTACCGCAGGCGCTTGTTCCTGCTCGCCCTGAAAATCATGCGCGACCCGGACGATGCCGAGGATGTGGTGCAGGACACCTTGATCCTGGTGTACGGCGCGCTCGGCACGTTTCGCGCCGATGCCTGTTTTTTTACCTGGATGTTCCGCATCGCCTATAACTGCGCCCTGGGGGCTTTGGCCCGCCGCAAACGCCATCTGCCCGACGAGCCGGAAGCGCCGGCCGGGTCGCGCGGCGCCGAGTGGGAAGTGTGCGAGAGCGCCGATCCCGAAATGGCCCTGGCCGGCAAGCAGATGGCAGCGGCCATGGATGCCGCGCTCGACGCCATGGTGCCGGAACACAAAACCGCGATCCTGCTGCATCAGATCGCGGGGCTGAGCTACGGGCAGATCGCGGCAACCATGCTGTGCCCGGTCGGGACGGTGCGCAGCCGTATTTCGAGTGCCCGGATCGCGATCGCAGGCAAGCTCAAGCTGCGAGGATTCGCCTGCGGGCAAGCCTGACCCCGGCTTGCGCACGAGCGGCCGCGTTCATTCGAGCAGGCCTTGCAGTCCGGCGGCCAGCACAGGTGGAGTGGCGGCGCCCGTGCCGGGCGCTTCCCGCTGTTCGGTGCCCGTTCCGGGCGCTTCCCGCCGTTCGGTGCCCGTTCCGGGCGCTTCCTTATCGTCCGCAGCCGCGCCGCTGCCGGCCGCCACAAACGGCCGGCAGTCGACCGGCACATCGATGGCGAACGTCGTACCGGTCTGCGCCGAGCTGTCGACGACCACGCTGCCGCCATGGCTTTCCGCCGCTTGCTTCACAAACGGTAATCCGATGCCCCAGCCTTGCGCGCTCACTTGCTGTTCGCGCCGCAGATAATCGAAAATGCGGTCGCATTGCTCCGCGTTGAGCGGATTGCCGGTGTTATGTACGGTGAGTAAAATATTCCCGTAAGCCTCGGTCAGCTCGATGCGGATCGGGCCCCCATCGCCATATTTGATCGCATTATCGACCAGGTTTTCCAGCGCCCGCCGCATGGTCTCGCGGCACCAGTAGCCTTCGACGCGGCATGCCTTCACTTCCAGGGGGGCGGGGTAGCGGTCGGCGAACTCGCGCTGCACCAGCTCGATCAGTTCATGCATGAAAAAGCGCGACAGGCGCAGCGGAAGGCGCGCGCCGCCGTGCGTGGTGAGGGCGTCGAGCACATCGCTGACCATCGCTTCGAGGCGCGTGGCGTTGAGCGCGATTTTTTTGCCGAGGCGCTTGGCCTGCGCCAGGTCGTCCGCCGCGCCGATCAGGTGCGCGCCGTTGGCGATCACCGCCAGCGGCGTGCGCATGTCGTGCGACAGGGCGGCCGCCATCCTGTGGCGCAGCTCTTCATGGATCGAGGTCAGTTCGCGCACCGCTTCGCGAATGGCCGTGTTGATGGAGCGGTCGATGATGGCCCAGTCGGCCGGCGCGAGCGCGAGGCCCTGCGCGTCGATCACTTCGCCAAGCGCCTGGCGGAACAGCTGGTACTCATGAATGAGCTGCTCCGCGCCATAATTGGTCATGCGCGCGCGTTCGCCACCGTGCGCCACGGCGGCATTGGTGTGGCTGGTCGCTTCGTCGCGCGGGTAGGCGGGCGTGAGCGCCTGCATGATATTGCTGTAGAAGGAAGGCAGGGTATTGATCAGGACGGGCCTGAGCAGTTCGCTGGCGCCGCGCACGTGGCTGCGCACCAGCGCTTCCCAGCGCTCCAGCACCGCTTCCTTGATCTGTTCCAGTGCGATCGATAGCGTGGGCAACTCCCGCGCTCCCGTGTTGCGATCCGTCGCCAGTGCCATGTCATCCCCCGCAGAGTTTGTCGAACGATTTGTCCTTGGCTTTTGCACCGGCTGTTTCCGGGGAAAATGATCTGGACAATTTTTTTCGTTAACAAGGTTACTGCATTTTGCGGATGTCGGGCTGACGTTTGCACGTGCCCAAGGGCGCTCAGGCCAGCGCGGTATCGAGAATGGTCATGAGAATAAAGCCGGCGACCAGCGCGATGCTCGAGACCTTGCCGTTGCCATGGCTATGCGACTCGGGAATGACGTTATTGACGATTACAAACAGCATGGCGCCCGCGGCCAGCGCCAGTCCGCCCGGCAACAGGGAGCTGGCCACGCTGAACATGGCCGCGCCGAAGGCGGCCGCCAGCGGCTCGACCAGCCCGCTGGCGGCGGCCAGCAGGACCGACGTGACGCGGTGGTAGCCGGCCGTGCGCAAGGCCAGCGCCACGACCAGCCCTTCCGGCACATCCTGGATGGAAATCGCGGTCGCCAGGGTGCGCGCGTCGCCCGCATTCGGGCCGGCAAAGGCGACCCCGATGGCCAGGCCCTCGGGAATGTTATGCAGCGCGATGGCCACCACGAACATCCAGGCGTGCTTGACCGATTCGCTGACCCGGCGCTCGTCGAGCAGGCTCTGCGAGTTGTGGCCGACCACTTTTTCAAGCAGGAGGATCATCACGGCGCCGAGCGCGATGCCGGCGCCGACGATCACGCTCGACCCCATGGCGCTGCCGCCGTTCGAGCGCGCCGCCGCAAGGGCCGGCACGATCAGCGAAAACGCGGTCGCGGCGAGCATCACGCCGGAGCCGAAACCGAGCATGCCGTCGTAGGTGCGCTTGCCGAATTGGCGCGCGCACAGGACGGGCAGGGCGCCCAGCGCCGTCGCCAGCGCCGCCGCGCCGCCGCCGGCAAGCGCGCCGCGCACGACGGCGCTGGTTTCCCACGCCATGCTCGATAGTGCCGCGAGCAACAGCGCGCCGCCTCCCGCAAGCAAAAAAGCGCCGATTGCCCAGCGGTGCCCGAAGGCCCGGCCAAGGCGTGCGCCGAAGCGCGTTCTGCCAGCAGATAGTTCCATGTGCATTCTCACTGAGCTCGTCGATGATGGCCGGTCAGGCAGGTCAGGCTCAGACGCGCGGATTGCCGCGTGCGCCCAGTTCGGCGCCGGTGACCGGCTCCGCGCTCGGGTCGGACGCCGTGCGCTGCGCGAATTTGGTCAGCAGGGCGATGTCGCTTTCGGGCAGCACCACGCCCGCGCTGCCGTCGCCGCCGTCCACCGCCGCCTGTTTTTCGCGGTCGGAAATGAAGTTCCAGTCCTCGCCCCGGTTCCAGGAGCCGCGCATTTCGCCTTCGCCCTGCGACATGTTGAAGTAGACGCTGTCGAAGCGCGGATCGCCTGCCTTTTTACCAGGAGGGAAATTCGGTTCGATCGCGTACAGGGCTTTTTCGAACGACTTCTGGTGGGCGATTTCGCGCGTCATCAGAAAGCCCAGCGCTTCCTTCACGCCCGGGTCTTCGGTGAGGTTGATCAGGCGTTCATAGACGATCTTGGCGCGCGATTCGGCGGCGATGTTCGAGCGCAGGTCGGCCGTCGGCTCGCCGATGGTGTCGATGTAGGCGGCGGTAAAAGGCACGCCGGCCGAATTGATGAGCGGCGCGCCGCCGCCGTACAAGACCTGGGTCAAGTGGCTGTCGTTGCCGGCGCCGGTGATCTTGCGGTACAAGTCGCCTTCCTTGTCGACGCCTTCGGCCAGCTGGCCCTTGGCGCCCTTATTGAGCATGACGACGATATTGCCGATCACTTCCAGATGGCTCAGCTCTTCGGTGGCGATATCGAACAGCATGTCCTTGCGGCCGGGGTCGTCCTCGGCCAGGGCTTGCGTGAAATAGCGGCAGGCCGCCGCGAGCTCGCCCTGCGGTCCGCCGAACTGTTCCAGCATCAGATTGGCCAGCCCGGGATTCGGTTCGCTGACCCGGACGGTGTACTGCAAACGCTTGTTATGTGCAAACATGTGAACTCCTCGAAGTGAAGGGTAACCAGGCACCTTGATGGTCTGGCCTCATGTTCATTGCGCCGCCGAAAAGGCGTGCACCTGGTGCACGGTGTTCCAACTGTCGCGGCAATGATGGGTTAAGTGAAATGCTTAACTGATACCAATGGTAAGCAGGCAGATGCGATGGCGAAGTAAGAGAAGTTATTGAGCCCGTGTAGGAATGCGCCCCGCTTTATCGGAACTTTCCCGGACGTGTTGGGGGCGTCGGGCTGGCGGCGCTATCGGCGTCGACGATGACGCAGGCGATCACCGCTTAGGGACAGCATGCCATGGCGAGGAGGAAGCGGGCATCGCCGCGCGCGCGAAGGCGGCGGCAGGCGGGTAGGACGATTGAGGCAGCGTTGGGCGGCGGCGCCCGGATGGGGCTCAGCAGTTACCCTGGGTGTCCATCAGCAAGCGGCTGTGTTCGATCTGCTCGGCGCCGGTGGCGTTATCGAGCGTGGCGGGACTGTCAGGCTCGACGCGGATCGAAACCATTTTGCCTGCGGCGACTTCGAACCGGATGCGTTCGTGACCGCGCTGCTGCATGATGATGAAGGTGCCCTCGGGCGGGACGGGGTTGGGGCGTGCAGGCATGGTAGTTCCTTTCGGTTTATCGGGGCACGGAGAGGCCCGCCAGCGATGCGGTCGGGATGTGAAATGCGTACGCTTGCTGCATTCGCAAGACCGCTCCGCTCCCGCCTGTCTGGTGCACATCGCGGGCCACGCGCAACATCGCGTCGGCCCGGCGCTTTCTCCGGCACAGATACCCATAGCGCATAGCGCCACCATTCGGTTGACATGCGGACGCCACGATGGCGTGACATCGTTTGGAGGTATTGCCGCCTGCGCGATTTTGTTCAGCCACGCGCGTTACATGCCGACGATACCGAACATGCGCGCGGCGGCGGCAAAGCCGCTTGTCCCCATCAGCGACGATACCGTTGCCAGCTGAACTTTTGGTTTTGCACGGTCAAACAGGAGGACCGCGATCTCGGTGTTCAGGTGGCGTGACATGTAGATGAAGCCGTCAAAGTTCCCAGGGTTATTAAATACAGCCAATGACCACTGCTGCGTCACCGCGTAGTCGACCGTGCCTGCCAGGTCGGCATGTCCACCGAGTTTTTTTAAGTGCTTGCCAGTGAGGTTGCGCACCGCAGTCGGGAACCGTTGAATTTCAGTACGCGCCGGTTGGCTAGATCGCTCGACGTAAGATAATAATGGCCGGACACCGCCTCCTCATCATGAAGCACCGTTTCAGAGGTCGACCTTCACGCTCAGCTTGATGGTACGCCGGGCGCCAGCGGCATGGGGTGCGCCGGCGCGGCCCAGTACTGCTTGTGGGCGCAGACAAGGGAAATGCCGAAGCAGAAAGGGCGAGCGCGGTCGGCGTGGTGCCGTCATGATGACACTTTCATGAGGTCGTGCGAAGGGTAAGCACGTCGTGCTAAATCAGAATCGTTAACAATTAAGCCGCCGCGAAACTTTTGGTAAAACGGCGTGAATCCGTGTTTGGGGGAGGCTTGCGGCGGGGGGCACAGGATAGCAGCGAGGTTGACATGCGTGCCTCAGGCTGCGGCACGCGCCGCCCGAGGCATTGAACGGTATTGCGCCGTTGGTTTAGAAGCTGATGGTTTCGCCGGAATTGCCTTTGATCATGCGCACTTCTTCAACGGCGACCGAGCCCGCGCCGATAAAGGCATTGGCGCTGCCGAGCGAGCCATTGGTGCCGGTTGCGGAAGCGGAAGCGGACGACCTGGCCATCACCTCGATGGTGTTGACGCCGCTGGTCATTGCCGGCGCCACAAAATTAAAGGCGTTGGCGTTAAGCGTCTTGAGGATCAGCTGGAGCTCCTCCGGGGTAGTGCAGGTGACCAGGCCGGTTGCATCCGCGGTACAGTTCAGGCCCGAGAAGCGGGCTTTGAGCGTCTGGACCCGGTCGCAAAACACGATGCCATCGCCCGCCGTGTTGGTGGCATCGCGCCCGCTCGAAGGCTGGGCGTAGGTCACCACGCCGGTCGGGCTGGTGATCTTCACTTTCACGCGAATGGTTGCGCGCGCTTCCGCCGTATCCAGCGATCCATTCGTGCTTTTGACGGTGGTATCGGTCACGATGCCGCACTGCAGCGATGCGTTGATGAACAGGTCTTTCTGATTCGCCGTCTTGAGCTGCTGCTTCAGGATGCTGGTCCAGCCGTCGCTGCCATTGCCGGCGCATCCGTTCGCATCGGTACTGTTGCACGGAGGTAAAACGGTGAGCGAGGTATACGCGAACGTCGCCTTTGCCGACGGCGTCGACTGCGCCGAGGCACTCGTGCTGACAAGTCCGGCCAGCAGGCCGATGCAGATTGCTGCGGTTTTCAAATGAATACGGTGCGTGCTTTGCTTATTCATTGTCACTCCAGGTCTCAGATGGATGCTTCAACGCTGAATGCATCGGAAAATGCATTCAGCAACCCTGCTCAGTTCACCGCCTTCGCCGGCATGAGCAGTGAGGAGACTGTATTTGCGTTGCACGAGTTGAATTTTGATTTTTTACATAATTTATAAAAATACCAATATTGTTTCCAAATGGATAGACTGACGCTCGGCTGGGCCGTCCAGAGCAGGTCATGGAAGGGGAAGGGGAAGGCCGACGGCGAACTCTGCAGCATGGTGCGCAGGTGCCCCCGCAGCGAGAGCGCACTGCCCAAGCCTGCTTCCTGCGCCACGACCGGATCGACGCATCGACACCATCGCCGAAAAGAAGATCGATGCGCAGCGCGTGCTGGTGCCGGCCGACGCCGAGTCGTACCGCTTCCGGGCATCGCCGGCCGGCTTGCGGTTGGCTTGCGGTTGGCTTGATATACTGCCCGCACTTTCATGCACAAGGTATTCCGATGGCCCACCCGCTGGAACTGCGCGCGCACGCGTTGCAGTGCTTACTCGAACCCGATCCCGCCACCAAGACCGCGGCCATCGCCGCGCTGGCGCAAGCGCACCTGGGCGGCGACTGGGCCGTCGACAATGGCGCCGCGTTCGACGTCACGCGTCCGATACCGGGCCGGCCGCAGCGCCCGCAGCTGGTGCCTCCGCGCCTGGTCGGACGGCGTTCGATGGTGACGGTGGAAGGGCGCGCGATGCTGGTCCATTCGCTGGCCCACATCGAATTTAACGCTATGAATCTGGCGCTCGATGCGCTGTGGCGCTTTCCCGGCCTGCCGGACGGGTACTACACGGACTGGCTGCGCGTGGCCAAGGAAGAGGCGTATCATTTTTCGATGCTGGCCGCGCATCTGCAGGTGCTCGGTTACGGATACGGCGACTTCCCGGCGCACGACAGCCTGTGGGAGATGGTCGAGAAAACCAAGGGCGACGTGGTGGCGCGCATGGCGCTGGTGCCGCGCACCCTGGAGGCACGCGGACTCGACGCGATTCCACCGCTGCGCGCAAAGATCGCGCAGGCGGGCGACATGGCGGCGGCGGCGATCCTCGACATCATCCTGCGCGACGAGGTCGGGCATGTGGAGATCGGCAACCGCTGGTACCGCTACCTGTGCGCGCAGCGCGGGCTCGATCCGCAGGCGGCGTACGCCGCGCTGGCGCTGCGCTACGAAGCGCCGGTGCTCAAGGGGCCGTTCAATCTCGATGCGCGCCGGCGGGCGGGATTTACCGAGGCCGAACTGTTGGATTTTTCGTAAGGCTGCGGCGCCGGCCGTCAGCACGGAAAGCGCAGCGTGAAGCGGGTGCCTTCCAAGGCGCTGTCCACCCGCGCGCTGCCGCCGTGCAGCTGCATGATCGACTGCACGATCGCCAAACCCAGGCCGCCCGTGTCGCCATGCCCGCTGCGGGCGGGGTCGGCGCGGTAGAAGCGCTCGAACAGGTGCGGCAGGTGTTCGGCGCCGATCGCCGGCCCCACGTTGTGCACGCTTACCTCCATCATGCCGTCGGCCAGCGCGCTGGCGATGCCGACCGTGCTGCCCGGCGTGCCGTAGCGCAGCGCATTGGCCAGCAGGTTGGCCAGCGCGCGGCGCAGCAGGGCCGGGTCGGCCCGCACGCTGCCGTGCACGCGGTTCTCGAAGCGCATCTCCCGCTCGTCCGCCATGCCCTCGAAATACTCGCACAGCTGAGCCACCAGCGGCGCCAGCTCCACCTGACTGCGCTGGACCGCCGCGTGGGGCTGCTCGCTGCGGGCCAGGAACAGCATGCTGTCGATCATGCGCGCCAGGCGCTCGTATTCTTCCTGGTTCGACGCCAGCAGTTCCTCGTAATCGGCCGTGCTACGCACCCGCGACAGGGTCTGCTGGGTGTGGCCCATCAGGTTGTTGAGCGGGGTGCGCAGTTCGTGCGCCAGGTCTTCCGAAAAACGCGACAGTTGCGCAAAGCCGTGTTCCAGCCGCGCCAGCATGGTGTCGAGCGCCGCGCTCAGCTCGGCCAGTTCGCTCACGTCGTCGCGCCCGGCCAGGCGCAGGTGCAGGTGCGCACTGTCGATGGCGGCCGCGCGTGCGGCCAGGCGCCGCACCGGCGCAAGACCATGCCGGCTCACCTGCCAGCCGAGCGCGAACATGAGCAGGCCGCTGGCAGCCAGGGCGAGCAGCACTTTGGCGCGGTACGAGGCCAGCATCTGGTCGCGCTCGGCGAGCAGCTTGCCGGCCACCAGGGTCAGGCCGGTGCCCTGATGCTCGAGGCGGCGCCAGGCCAGGCGCGCGGGCGCGGCGCCTGGCAAGTCGGCGAACTGGGTGTCCGCGCGGGCCGCCAGGCGCGGCACCGGCAGGCGCGCGGGATTGACCGAGATGCGCGCGGCGCCCTGGTCGTCGATGATCCACAGCATGCTGTCGCGGTTGCCGAGCATGTTGCCGTAGAGCTGGGGCCGGCGTTGCAGGGCGTCGATGCTGGCGCTGTCGTCGATCAGCGCGACCATGCGTTCGACCCGGCCCGCCAGCGCCTGGTCGTCGCGCCAGGCCAGTTCGCGCGCCAGCGACTGGTACAGGTACAGGCCCATGGCGCCGGTCAGCACGGCGCCGGCCAGCGCGAATTGCAGCGCCAGGCGCAGGCTCAGCGAGCGCATCAGGGCGGCGCTTCCAGCCGGTAGCCGGTGCCGCGCAGCGTGTGGATCAGCTTGACGGGGAAGGGATCGTCGACCTTGGCGCGCAGGCGGCGGATGGCGACGTCGACGACGTTGGTGTCGCTGTCGAAATTCATCTGCCACACCTGGGAGGCGATGAAGCTGCGCGAGAGCGCTTCGCCTTCGCGGCTGAGCAGCAGGTGCAGCAGCACGAATTCCTTGTTGGTGAGGACGATGCGCTCGCCGTTGCGGGTTACCTTGCGGCGCAGCAGGTCCAGGTGCAGGTCGGCCGCTTGCAGGGTGTCGGCTTCGCGCGGCGGACCGCGCCGCAGCAGGGTGCGCACGCGCGCCAGCAGTTCGGCGTACGAAAAGGGCTTGACCAGGTAATCGTCGGCGCCGAGTTCCAGGCCCTTGACACGGTCTTCCACGGCGTCGCGCGCGGACAGGAACAGCACCGGCGTGGCGCCGCGCTGGCGCACGATTTTCAGCAGCTGCCAGCCGTCCAGGCCGGGCAGCATGACGTCGAGGATGATGAGGTCGAATTCTTCTTCCTCGATCAGGTGGCGGCCCTCGTGGCCGTCGTGCGCGACCGACACCATGAATCCGGACTCGCCCAGGCCCTTGCGCAGGTAATCGGCCGTCTTGCTTTCGTCTTCCACCAACAATATGCGCATGCGTCGCTCCCCGGTACCCTTGCGATTATGCCCCAGCCCGGCATGCGGTTGGGTTACAAATTCGTCATCCGGCCGTCATCGTGGCGTCGGGGAGGGGGCGTTAGCATGGGGACTTTGCTGCCAACCCGAAGGACCGTCATGGCTTTGCGCCGCGCTTCACTTTCTCTATTTTCACTGTCTCTATTTTCACTCCCTCTGTTGCTGCTGGTCGTTAGCGGCGGCGCACTTGCGGCGCCGGTGCTGCGGCCCGATATCGCGCTGCCGCTGGCCGGCGAACTGGTCGACGCCACGCTGGCCGCCTGCCAGGCCGAGGGACGCGGCGCGGCGGTGGCCGTGGTCGACCGCGGCGGCAACCTGGTCGCGTTCAAGCGCGCCGATGGCGTCGGCCCGCACAATACGCTGGCGGCCCAGCGCAAGGCGTACACGGCGCTGTCGTCCAAAACGCCGACCCGGGTGCTGGCCGAACGCACGCGCACCCAGCCGGACATGGCCAACCTGGCTACCCTGCCGGAATTGCTGTTGCTGGGCGGCGGCTTGCCGCTCATGTCCGGGAACGAGGTCATCGGCGGCATCGGCGTGGCCGGGGCCGGCGGGGCGCAAATGGACGAGGCCTGCGCCGCGCGCGCCATCGCGTCGCTCGCATCGAAGTCCATCCAATCGAACTGAAGGCATATCAACATGAACAACATCACATCTTACGCCGCCGCCCTGATCCTGTCGGGCATGGCTCAACTGGCCGCCGCCAATCCGCTCAGCGTGCACGTGCTCAACCTGCAGGATGGCTTGCCGTCGGCCCAGGTCGAGGTGACGCTCGAAAAGCAGGCCGGCAAGCAGTGGATCGCGCTGGGAGCGGGCACGACCAATGCCGATGGACGCATTCCCGCGCTGTTTCCCGAAGGCGAACGCTTCGACAAGGGGATTTACCGGGTGACCTTCAAGACCGGCGCCTGGTTCGCCGCCCGCAAGACCGACAGCTTTTTCCCGGAAGTGCCGGTGGTGTTCGTGGTCGATGGCAAGGTGGCGCATTACCACATCCCCTTGCTGATCAGCCCGTTCGGATTTTCGACCTATCGCGGCAACTAAGCTGCGCAGGTAGACCAGCCGGCGCTTCCGTGGAGGCCGGTCAGAAAAGCGCCTTGCGCGCCTCAGGCAGGGGTGGCGTCGCTTTCCTCATCGTCGACTTCGCCTTCTTCCATGGCCCCGTCCGCCTTGTATTTGAGCTGGGCGGCGCTGCAGGCCGAGATGTCCAGGTCGTCGCGCACGCCCTTGTAAGTCGAGATATGCAGCTTGCCCTCGGGGTGCGCGTACAGGTAGCGCACGTCGACCAGGGCGCCGACCGGGGGAATGTCGACGTTCGACGAAATGGTGACCTTGCCCATGTCGACCTTGGCGCCGCCGGCGTCGAACACCGCCAGGTGCACGCTGCGCTTGCCCTTGGCGACCTGCTCGACCAGGAAGGTGCCGGTTTCGTAGAACACGTGCTTGAGGGCGTCGCCGCCGGAGGCCGGCCGGCCGTGGGCGTAGGTGGCATCGTTCTTGCGGAACACCACGCCTTCGCCGCGCTGTTGCCGGATCCGTTCGAAGGCCTCGGTCTTGGCCGCCGTGCCCTTGTACACGGGCGATACCGATACGTTGGCCGTGGCCTTGAGCGCCTCGGACAACAGCGCATGGCGTTCCCCGAAGCCAAGCGCGTACAGCTTGCGCCCGCCCAGTTCCAGGATGTCGAACACGGAGAGGCGCGGACCGGGCAGCGCTTCGCCATCGAGGATGGTGCCGGCGGGCAGGCTGGACAAGTCCGCCACCACGCCCAGCGGCAGCGGGACCGGAAACCCATTGCGCTTGCTGCCGACCAGTTCGCCCGGCGCCTTGACCGAGACCATGCGCCGGTGGCCATCGTCCTTTTCCTGCATGACCCAGGCGTCGTCCTGCAACAGCTTGAGGGCGCGCTCTTCGGCAATGGGATTAAGCAACTGCGGCAGCACGCCGGTGAAGTCGGACTCCAGTTCGGTGCCCTGGTAGGGCACGCCGGCATCATGGGGACTGTAGCCGCCTTTGAGCTTGCTCCTGACCAGGGTGTCGTAGATCGCTTTCGCCTCGGCGTGGGGCAGGGGCGTGGCGGTCTTGGCCTGGTGCGACAGGGCGCTGCCGCGCCGGCCGTTGCGCCCGTACACCATCCAGCCGCCCTCGACCGGGTCGAGGTGGCAATGGTATTCCTTGTCGGTCGCGCCCTTGGTCTGGTACAGCGAGACTGATTCTTTTTCCATGCGATTGTCCTGGCAAATAAACTGAAAAGAAAAATGCGACGCCGCGCGTTGCGCCGGCGTCAGCCGTGCTGGCATGCCCGGCGGGGCCGGTGGTAAGATCGCGTGATGACAAATACACTTGCCACCACACTTCAGCCGACCCTGGTCCACACCCTGCGCATGCCGATCCGCTGGGGTGACATGGACGCCATGGGCCACGTCAACAATACCGTGTACTTTCGCTATATCGAACAGGCCCGCATTTCCTGGTTCGACGAGATCGCCTGCACCCCCGACCCGGTCGGCGAGGGGCCGGTCATCGTCAATGCCCACTGCTCGTTCCTGAAACAGCTCAAGTACCCGGGCGAGATCGAGATCACCACCTTCGTCGGGCCGCCGGGGCGCTCCAGCTTCGAGATGTTCCACCAGATTCACATGGTCGGTGCGGACGGCAATCCGGCCACCCTGCACGCCGAGGGCGGGGCCAAGATTGTGTGGGTCAATTTTCCTGCCGAAAAATCGGTGCCGCTGCCGGCGGCGATCTGCAAGCTGTTACCTCCGCAAAAACTGTTGCCGGCGAAGTAGCTTTTACTGGAACACCCGATATCGTATCAGCAATTTTCAGTCCTGGGAAAATTCGACCGATGAGACTGTTCCGGTCGATTGAGGTCGTTCCGGTAGTGCCTGCCGCCGGTTGACACCAGCATCGCATTGAACCCGGTTCCTTGCCGGGCAAACGTTTGCCTACCCAAGAATTGTTGATCTTTCAAGCTTTCATCTCTATTATCGCGCCATTGCGCTTTTGCGCTTCGGTAAAGGATGATGAGTGAAAAGTATGTCACGGCGCACATTTTGCGCAGCGGCGGCCTCGGGCGCCTTGCTTGGCATGACGGGATGTGCAATATCCGAGATGGGCCGCTATCCCTGGCGCGATTATGACGAGCACGTCGATGCCTTGCTCATCTCGGCCAACGGAAACGACCTTGTCGTGCTCGGTCAGCAATTCCACTACGTTTTCACCAACGTTCCGATGATTGCCAAAGTGATTTCGTCATCATTTCACCGGCAGGTCACAGTCCGGTTCGGCGTGTTTTACGTCGCTGCGAACAACCAGGTGTCGGGTGGCTATGTCCTGACGGCGCCGGCCTCATTGAGCGCCGGTCAGACTGAAGAAGCGACTCGCCTGGGGTATATCCGCGGGCCGAGTGGGGTGTTGACACTGGAGGGCCGTCTCGCCGGCACCCGCTATGCGGGCACCAAGATCAATCTTGATGGCCAAAACACGCTCACAAGGTCGCACGACATTTCGGTGAAAGAATCTGTCGATGGACATGCTCCAAGCGCGACACCGTTGACGCAGAGTGGTGACGGCAAGCTCCACCTGTTCCAGTTTTTGCTGGTCTTCTTGTTTCTGTGGGCGTCATAGACGTGCGCACTGCGTAAATACCGGCTGAAAAAAAGCCCCTGGTTTCCAGGGGCTTTTTCATGACTGCGATGTCGCCTTATTTCTCGGTGTTGAGCAGCGAGTGACGGCGCGAATACGCGAAGTACACCACCAGGCCGATCGCCAGCCAGATGCCGAAGGCGATCCAGGTCGTCTTGCTCAGGAAGGTCATCAGGGCCAGGCAGAAGATGATGGCCAGTCCCGGCACAATCGGCACGCCAGGGCAGCGGAAGGCGCGCGGCAGGTCGGGACGGGTCTTGCGCAGCACGATCACCGCCACCGAGACCAGGCAGAACGCGGCCAGCGTGCCGATGTTGATCAGCTCGGCGAGCACGCCGAGCGGCACCACGGCGGCGATCAGGCCGAACACGATGCCGACGATCCACGTTGCAAAGAACGGCGTGCCGTATTTCGGATGCACCTTGGCCAGGCGCTGCGGCAGCAAGCCGTCGCGCGACATGGCGAAAATGACGCGGGTCTGGCCGTAGGTCATCACCAGGATCACGGTGGTCATGCCCAGGATGGCGCCCAGGTCGACGAAACCGGCGACCCAGTTCTGTTTGGCGTACTGCAGGGCCAGCGAAACCGGGTGGTCGACACCGGCAAACTGCTGGTAAGGCACGATGCCAGTCATGATGGCCGAGACGATCACGTACAGGATGGTGCACACCACCAGCGAACCGATGATGCCGATCGGCAGGTCGCGCTCGGGGCGCTTGACTTCTTCCGCCGCCGAGGTCACCGCATCGAAGCCGATGAAGGCGAAGAACACCAGCGCGGCCGCGCTCATCGTGCCGTTCATACCGAATGGCATGAAGGGCTGCCAGTTGGCCGGCTCGACATAGCGCGCGCCGACGACGATGAACAGCAGCACCACGCCGATCTTGATGACCACCATCACGCTGTTGATGCGGGCCGACTCGCGCACGCCGAACGAGAGCATGGCGGTTAGCAGCAGCATGATGATCATGGCAGGCAGGTTGAACAGGGTGTCAACGCCGGGAATCGATCCGGGCGCGGCCGTGAGCGCGACCGGCAGCTTGATGCCCAGTCCGCCGATGAGCGACTGGAAGTAGCCGGACCAGCCGACCGACACGGCCGAGGTGGCCAATCCGTATTCGAGCAGCAGATCCCAGCCGATCATCCAGGCCACCAGTTCGCCCATGGTGGCGTAGCTGTAGGTGTAGATCGAGCCGGCCACGGGAATGGTGGAGGCGAATTCGGCGTAGCACAGGGCGGCGAAGCCGCAAGCCATCGCGGCGATCACGAAGGACAGGGTCAGGGCCGGGCCGGCCGTCACGGCGCCGGTGCCGGTCAGCACGAAAATACCGGTGCCGACGATGGCGCCGATGCCCATCAGGACCAGGTCAAGCGGTCCCAGCACTTTCTTCAACCCGCCGGCGGCGCGGCTTTGCGCCACCATGGCGTCCAGATTTTTCGTTCGGAAAAGGCTCATTAATTGTCTCGCTAAAAGTCTTATGTTTTTAAGAAGCCACCCCAGGCAGCTTCGTTGCTGCCGGGGTAGTCGACTACTGCGCCCGGGATTGTAACTTACCGGGCGCGGGCATTGACGAGTTGCGGGAAGAAAGATGGCAAAAAAGGAAACAGAGGAGGACGCGGGAGGGGATGCACGCGCCAGGCGGGCCTGGCGCGTGCCGGTGCAGCGGTCGATCAGCCGAGTATGGCGGCGTCGTGTGTGTTGTCGATACCGGTCAGCAAAATCGGCATCGCATCGCCGCCTGCCTGCGGCATGTCGTCGGGGTGGTCCGAGGGGCTGCGCGGGATCGACGGCAGCCTGCCGACCGCCTGTTTCACCGAGGCCTGGAAGTCCATGACGTCGGTGCCGGAGCTCAGCGAGCGGAGTAAGGCGCGCGCGACCGCTGCCGCGTCGGCGCCGTTATACGCCGCAGTCGCGCTTTGCGTTTCAAGCGCAAACGTGAAGTTCGACGCCACGTCGACCTTGACGCGCACCAGTGCGGCATCGTCACGTCCCTGGGCCGTGCCGTTTGCAAGCGCACCGGCCATGATGGACAGCGAGGCATTGGCGCGCGTGAGCCCGCCGCCGTCGATGGCTCCGCTCCAGAAATCGAGCCCGGCCTGGTCCGGCGCACGATTGAGGAGGTTGAAATAGATGGCCTTGACGAAGGCTTTGTTATCGCCCGAATACAGTGCACTCGATTCGCTGCTGCTGCCGAAGGAATCGATCAGGCTTTTCACTGCGGAATCGGTGGCGTAGCGCGCGCTGAATTCGCTCACGCTGGACGGCGCGCCGAGGGCGGTCAGCTGGCTCTGGAAACTTTTCAGGCCGCCGACATCGGCGGCGCGGCCGAAGTAGCTCACATACAGCGCCTGGGTCAGCTCGAGATACGCCGTGTCGAAGGTGGTATCGGTAAATTGCAGCACTTCAATGTTGCGCATGGTATCGGTACCGCTGAAACCATTGCGCGCTTTCACGGTAAAGCTTCCGCCACTCAGGACAACGCTGTAGTTCATCACCGAGCCGGGCACGAACACGGTGTCGATGCCGGCGCCGCCATCGATCTGGTCGCTCGCCTCGGTGAGGTAAATCGTGGGGTCGCTTGCGGACGTTCCCGTGACCACGTAAGGAACGGGCGTCACCGGATCGAGGTCGGCATACACGCTCAAGGTGTAGGTCTGATTGGTGGGCAGGGTGGGCCAACCGGCGGCAATATAATAGGTGCCGGTATACGGAGCGACCAGGTCGTTCACGAAATCGGAGCCGCCGCCATTCGTCCCGTCCATGTCTTGGTCAATTGCAATGACATTGCCAAAACTATCATAAACCTGAATCATGGACGGGTCGGGCGAGCTATTGCTGAAAATATCGTAGGGTATGCCAGCGGTTCCGGTAAAGCTGAACAAGTCGCGCATGAACGGTGTCGTTCCGGATTGGAAGACGTGGACGAAGAGATCCCAGGGACTGGTGATGCCCTCGCTAATCAGGGGGGCGAAGACCAGCGGATGCGCCGCATTCATTTGTGCCTTGGTCAGGTCGGGCAGGCTGTCGATTGTCGTGTAAGTCATTGGGGTTCCGTTTCGTTATCGGGAGCGCGGCGTTGCCGGCATGCTGAGGAGCGCCGCGGGGCAGCAGCGGCAACCTGAGGATCGTCTGGTTTGGGAGGGGGTCGAACGCATTGGCACTGGCCGCCCCGCGCACTGCCGGGGCCGATTGCGCGCAACGGCCGCCGCGCGCCTGTCCACGCCGGGCAGCAGGCATGCCATCGTTTCGATGGCGAACGTACCGTGCGATGATGGAAGTGTACGTGATATTGTAACCTTCAGGCAATTAATAATCTCATTTTGAAACTGCCAATTACATAAAACCACACTGTCGCGTACGCTGCAGAGGCCAAGCCGTGGCGCGCGCCAACCGGGCGATGCCGATGCGCGATGCGCCGGCGCCTCCGGCCGTGCCGGTCAGGCAGCCCAGGCGCCAGGGCCGTGACTGGCGTCGATACCGGCAAGCACGATGGGCGGCAAGTCGGGCTGCGCCTGCGGCGCGTCGCCGGCATGTGCGAAGGGGCTGCGCGGAAGCAGGGACAGCCGCACGATCGCCTGGTTGATTGCCGTCTGGACATCGTTGACGTCGCTCGCCGGGTTCACCGAGCCGAGCAGGCCGCGCGCGATGCCGGCCGCGCCGGCGCCGGCATAGGTGGCGCCCACGCCGGTCGATTCCAACGCATAGGTGAAGTTCGATGCCACGCTGATCTTCGCGTCCACCAGCGTGGCGTCCGCCAGGCCCTGGGGGCTGCCGTTCGACTTGGCCCCGGCCATGATCGACAGCGAGGCGTTGGCGCGCGTGAGCGAACCGGCATCGATGGCATGGCTCCAGAAGTCCAGGCCGGCCTGGTCGGCATCGCGGTTCAGCACATTGCGATAAATCGCCTTGACGAATGCCTGGTTGTCGCCCGTGTAGAGCGCTTGCGATTCGCTGCTCGCGCCGAAGGAGTCGATCAGCGTCCTGACGCGCGCATCGCTGCCGTACATCGCGCCAAGTGCGTTGAGGGAGGACGGCGCGCCCATGGCCGCCAGTTGGGCCTGGAAACTCGCCAGGCCACCCACGTCGGCGGCGCGTCCGAAGTAGCCGACGTACAGCGCCTGGGCCAGTGCGGCGTAGGGCAGGTCGATGGACGCGTCGTCGAACTTGATCAGCTCGAAACCGCGCAGCTGGTCGGTGCCGGCATGGATGTGGCGCGAGGTGACCGTCAGCACCCCGTCGTGCTCGACGATGTTGTAATCGGCACGGTCGCCCGTGTAGTACACCGTGTCGTATCCGGCCCCGCCATCGTAGATGTCGCTGCGGTCGGTCGCGCTGTAGATGTTGTCGCCGGCGCCGCCGTTGCGCTCGTTGGTGGTGGGGGCGGCGGCGCCCAGGTTGCCGTAGATGCTCACGTTGTTGAACGGCTCGACCATGATCTCGATCCAGCCGGTGCCGATGTAGTAGGTGCCGGAATACGGGGCGACGAAATGGGTCAGCGCATCCTGGCCGAAGGAGGTCGTCGCAGGGTCGCGGCCGGTGGCGACGGCGTTTCCGAACTGGTCGTACAGCTTGAGCATGGTCGCTTCGCGCGCGTTAAAGCTGTGAATGTCGTAGGTCCCGCCTTCCACGCCGCTGAAGTGGAACACGTCCGCCACAAAGCCGGCACTGGCACTGTGGAACTGCGCCCCGACGTCCCAGCGCGGCGCCGAGTTATTGTCATAGATCGATTCGAACTTCAGCGGCGCGGCCCCTGCCATTTTGTTCGGGCTCAGGTCGGGCAGGGTGTCGATGGTGGGGTAAGTCATCTTGGTTCTCGTGGGGGGATCGGATAGCGGACAGCCGCGGCGAGCGCAGCGCGCTGGTAAAAACGGCAACCCGGCAGCTTACCGGAGCGTGTGCTTGTTAAGCAATAGTTAATTACGAAAGGAACTGCATGGCGCAGGCGGGGCGCGGCTGCGCTGCGGGCGGGGAGGGAAATGCATGCGCCGGGAGGCGGGCACATGCACGGGACAGGCTTGCCCGCTCAAGCATCAGGCATATATCGGCGCAGTGGCTTGGCCGTCGATCCCGGCCAGGGTAATCGCCGGGGCATCGAATGGCGCGGCGCGGTCGTGATCCGCGTAGTCGGGTGTGAAGTGCACGGGAATGGCCGGCAGGCTGGCCACCGCCGCCTTGACGTTGCCCTGGAAGGCGCCCGCGTCGGTGGACGCCATGACCGACTTGAGCAGATCGCGGGCGACGGCGGCCGGGCCCAGACCGCTGTAGGCGCCGCTCTTGCCTTCGGTTTCCAGGCCAAAGGTGAAGTTGGTCGCCACGCTGATCTTGTTGCCGATCAGCAGCGCGTCAGTGCGGCCCTGGACGGTCGTGTTCGCTTGGGCGCCGGCCATGATCGACAGCGAGGCGTTGGCGCGCGTGAGCGAACCGGAGTCGATGGCATTGGTCCAGAAATCGAGTCCGCCCTGGTCCGGGTCGCGGTTGAGCAGGTTGGTGTAGATTGCGCGCACGAAGGTCTTGTTGTCGCCCGAGTACAGCGCCTTCGACTCGGTGCTGGTGGCGAAGGAGTCGATCAGGCTTTTCACCGACGCGTCCTGACCGTAGCGCGCGGCCAGTTCGGCCGGGGTCGAGGGCGCGCGCAGGCCGGTCAGCTGTGCCTGGAAACTTTTCAGGCCGCCCATGTCGGCCGCGCGGCCGAAGTAGCTGACGTACAGCGCCTGGGTCAGGTCGCCGTACTGGGTATCGACCACGCTGTCGGCAAACGCCAGCTTTTCCACGTTGCGCAGGCTGTCCACGCCTTCGTTGCCGACGCGGGAGCTGACCGCCCACGCGCCGCCACTCTTGACGAGGTCGTAATCGGTGCGCTTGCCGGAATACACCATGGTGTCCACGCCGGCGCCGCCGTCGACCAGGTCGCTGCTTTTGGTGGCGAGGAAGCGGTCGTCGCCGTTGCCGCCGGTGAGGGTATTGGTCGCCTTCGGTATGGTGTCGAGGTCGGCATAGATGGACAGCGAGACGAATTTATTGCTGTCGGCCGTGCCCTGGTACCATCCGGCGGACACGTACATGGTGCCCGAGTAGGGGGCGACAAAGTCGGACAGGAAGTCCGAACCGTAGTCGCTGATGCCTTCCTTGTCGACCGCGATCGGGCGGCCGTAGCTGTCGTAGACCACGATCAGGAAGGGGTCGAAAAAGCTGCGGCTGAAAATGTCGTAGGTCGCGTTCTCGGTCGCGGTGAAGGAGAACGTGTCGTACAGGATCGCGTACGGCTTGCTGGTGGAGGTGAAGGCCGACAGGTCCCAGGACGTCGGCACGGTGCCGGTCGGAACGTACGGCGCCAGGGTCAGCGGCTGCGCGGCGGACATCTCCGCCGTGGTCAGGGATTTGAAGTCTAGAATCGGATAAGCCATCGTGGTGTCCTTGTTATTCGTCGGGGGGAAGCCGCATGCCTTGCATGCCGCCTGGATCGTTGCCGTTACCTGTCGCTGTCCTGTCTTGATGCCCACCCGGCCAGTGGCGTCGTTCGACTTCGCCGCTGCCAGTGCCGTGGAATCAAGTATTGCACGACTGCTGTTCAATTTTTATATAGAAATATGTATTTCTTGTTAATGACTTGTTAGCTAATGTAAGCACTGGTAAGCACCCGTTGGTACCAAGCGCCTGCGTGCCGATCCTTCTTTATGCCGCGTCTGCAACTTGATCAAAAAGTCATTATTTCTGCGCAAGCATGGATATTAATCCATGTCATGCCACGTGCGCAATAAATCATTACTCTAGGAAACTCTTTAACGTGACCTGGAGTAACGATATGTGGAAAACCATGCAAGCGGGATTGGCCCTGACGCTGATCGCGGCGGCCCTGGCCGGCTGCGCCACCAGCACCAAGCCCGGCGCGGTGGGTATTACCCGGTCCCAGCTCCTGACGGTGCCGGCGTCGGAAGTGGACGCGATGGCGCTGTCGGACTTCAGCCACCAGAACCAGAAGGCGAAAAGCGCCGGGCGGCTGGTGAGCAAGGGCGCCGAGTACGACCGCCTGGCGCGCGTCGCCAAGCGGCTGCAGGCGCAGGTGCCGGTGTTCCGCGACGACGCCAAGGGCTGGAAGTGGGAGCTGGCGCTGATCGACGCGCCGATGCTCAACGCCACCTGCGCTCCAGGCGGCAAGATTACCTTCTACACCGGCCTGATCCGCAAGCTCAAGCTGACCGACGATGAAATCGCCATGGTGATGGGTCACGAAATCGCGCACGCCCTGCGCGAGCACGGGCGCGAACGCATGTCGCAGGCCAAGACCGCCGGCAGCGTGACCTCGATCGCGCGCGCCCTGGCGCCGGACAAGGCCCTGCATGTCGAAGCGGCCAGCCAGGCCTCGCACTACCTGTTCATGCTGCCCAACTCGCGCCAGCACGAATCGGAAGCCGACACGATGGGCCTGGAACTGGCGGCGCGCGCCGGATACGATCCGCGGGCGTCGGTTTCGGTGTGGGAAAAAATGGCGGCCGCGTCGGGCGGCAGCGGGCGCGCCGAGTTTTTGTCGACCCATCCGTCGGACGCCACGCGGATCGCCTCGCTCACCGCCATGCAGCCGCGCGTGGCGCCGCTGTATGCGGCGGCGAAAGGCAAGTAGCGCCAGCAGCGGCCAGGCGGGCCGGCGCGGTGCCGTTCCCGGCAGCATGCCGGCGGCGCCGCGCTATACTCGGATGCACCAATCCCTCCCCCGCATTACCTGCCGAGAGCGCCATGATCGAATCGAACCGCACGATGGAACAAGCCCGGCGCGATGTCGCCGCCGGCCGTTTAACCAGCGCGCTGCTGGTGCGCCTGCCCATGTCGCGGCGCGCGTGGACCATCCGGCTGGCTGGCCGCAAGGGCGATGCCGGCATGCTGCTTGAACTGCAAACGCTCGAACCGATGGTCTTCACCAGTGTCGACACAGCCGTGCAATCGCTCGAAGCCATCGGCTTTGTTGTCGATCAGCTGAAAGTGCAGTAAGCCGGCCGGCCATCGACTTTCCCTTGGTGCAGGCGGCAAAATACGCTGTACCGCACGTGCCGTGCCGGCGCTGCTGCTGGCCGATGCCGGCGTGCGCCGCAACGACTTGGCTTGTCGCTCCTCGCTGCAGGCCCAGCAAGACATTCCCTCCGACCCCGACGCTGCGGCGTCTTTCATCGCATCGCCGCATGCAGGAACGGCCCAGCGTCCACGCGTGGAAGAGCATGGTGGAGGAGACCGGCGCAGACGCCTTGTATTGACACGCATGCGCGTCAATACGGAGCGGGCACTGCGCACGAAATACGCCGGCCGGTCGGCGTTTATCGCACGAGTGTTCGCTTTCTAACAGACCGATCCGTGGATCGCGGGCATTCTTGATAAATTGCACGTTTTTCCGGACCTGCCACGCCCATGCACGCCAGCCAGAACGACATCATGTGCCGCACAAATCATTCAACGCCCTTGCGGCGCTCCCGTCGGGCAGGGGGTGCTCGTCCGGGCAGCCACACAATCAGCGAAGAGGATGCCAACACATGGACGAGTTCAGCGACATCAAACTATCGAGGCGGGAACTGTTAATCGCCGGCGCCATCGGCGTCACGGCGGCCAGCATACCCGGCGCGGCCGGCGCGGCTGACGCCGTCACCGGCGTGCCCGCCGCGGCGCCGGTGACCAGCAAGGTCGCCTTCCAG
Source organism: Telluria sp. (assembly GCA_036386755.1). GTDB lineage: Bacteria > Pseudomonadota > Gammaproteobacteria > Burkholderiales > Burkholderiaceae_D > Telluria_A. The sequence continues at coordinate 38,801 of DASVVC010000139.1, read as the reverse complement.
GTCAACGGCAAGCGCCACGCGCTCGACGTCGACACCCGCACCACCTTGCTCGATGTGCTGCGTGAAAACCTGCACCTGACCGGCACCAAGAAGGGCTGCGACCATGGCCAGTGCGGCGCCTGCACCGTCATCGTCGACGGCCGCCGCATCAATTCCTGCCTGAGCCTGGCCGTGATGCACGAGGGTTCGAGCATCACCACCATCGAAGGCCTCGGCAACAAGGACAAGCTGCATCCGATGCAGGCCGCCTTCATCAAGCACGACGGCTACCAGTGCGGATATTGCACGCCGGGGCAGATCTGTTCGGCCGTGTCGGTCATCGACGAGATCAGGCAGGGCATTCCGAGCCACGTCAGTGCCGACCTGATGGCCAAGCCGCTGCTGTCGGCGGAAGAAATCCGCGAGCGCATGAGCGGCAATATCTGCCGCTGCGGGGCTTATTCGAACATTCTGGACGCGATTACCGATGTCGCCGGGAGCAAGACATGAAGGTCTTTACCTACCAGCGCGCCGCCAGTGCCGCCGAGGCCGCGGCCGCCGCCATGCGTTCCCCGGGCGCCAAGTTCATCGCCGGCGGCACCAACCTGCTCGACCTGATGAAGCTCGAAATCGAAACGCCGGGCCACCTGATCGACGTCAACGGCCTTGGCCTGGACAAGATCGAAGCCACCCCCGACGGCGGCCTGCGCATCGGCGCCCTGGTGCGCAATACCGACCTGGCGTCGGACCAACGGGTGCGGCGCGACTACGCCGTGCTCTCGCGCGCCTTGCTGTCGGGCGCCTCCATGCAGTTGCGTAACAAGGCGACCACCGCCGGCAACCTGCTGCAGCGCACGCGCTGCCCGTATTTTTACGACACCAACCAGCCGTGCAACAAGCGCCAGCCGGGCAGCGGCTGTTCGGCCATCGGTGGCTTCAGCCGCCAGCACGCCATTGTCGGCGCCAGCGACGCCTGCATCGCCACCCACCCGAGCGACATGGCCGTGGCCATGCGCCTGCTCGACGCGCAAGTGGAAACGGTGCGCGCCAACGGTGCCGCGCGCACGATTCCGATTGCCGACTTCCACCGCCTGCCGGGTACGACGCCGCATATCGAAACGCTGCTCGAACCGGGTGAATTGATCACCAGCGTGACCCTGCCCAAGCCGCTCGGCGGCACCCACGTGTACCGCAAGGTGCGCGACCGTTCCTCGTATGCGTTTGCGCTGGTGTCGGTGGCGGCGGTGATCCTGCCGGGCGGCGGCGGGCGGGTGGCGCTCGGCGGCGTGGCGCACAAGCCGTGGCGCATCGAAGCGGCCGAGCAAAAGATGGCCGGCGGCGCCAGGGCCGTGGCCGACCAGCTGCTGGCGGGAGCAAAAACGACGCACGACAACGCATTCAAAATCACGCTGGTCCAGCGCACGCTTCACGCGGTGCTGGCGGATGCGAAGAAAGGCTGACCATGAAGTTCACCACACCCGCCACCACCAATCCGATCGACCAGCTCAAGGTCGTCGGCCGCCCGTTGGATCGCATCGACGGCCCCGCCAAGACCACCGGCAGCGCGCCCTACGCCTACGAGCAGAACGAAGCCGCGCCCAACGCCGCCTACGGCCACGTGGTCGGCGCCGGCATCGCCAAGGGCCGCATCACCTCCATCAATCTCGACCTCGCGCGGCGCGCGCCGGGTGTGATCGCCGTGATCAGCGCGGAGAACGCCGGCACCCTCGGCAAGGGCAAGATGAACACCGCCAAGCTGCTCGGCGGACCGGAAATCGCGCATTATCACCAAGCCATCGCGCTGGTGGTGGCCGAAACGTTCGAGCAGGCGCGCGCCGCCGCCAACCTGGTCAAGGTGGAGTACGCAAAAGAGAAGGGCGCCTATGACCTGGAAAAGGCCAAGATTTCTGCAACCGTGCCCAAGGACGACAAGCCCGACACCAAGGTGGGCGACTTCCAGCGCGCCTTCGACGGCGCGCCGGTCAGGCTCGACGCGACTTATCACACGCCGGACCAGACGCACGCGATGATGGAGCCGCACGCCTCGATCGCCGCGTGGGAGGGCGACAAGCTGACCGTGTGGACTTCGAACCAGATGATCGACTGGACCCGCGGCGACCTGGCCAAGACGCTCGGCATCCCGAAGGACAACGTGCGCCTCGTTTCGCCCTTCATCGGCGGCGGTTTCGGCGGCAAGCTGTTCCTGCGCGCCGAAGCGCTGCTGGCCGCCCTGGGCGCGCGCGCGGCCAAGCGGCCGGTGAAGGTGGCGCTGAGCCGCCCGCTGATGATCAACAACACCACGCACCGTCCGGCCACGATCCAGCGCATCCGCATCGGCGCAACACGCGACGGCAAGATCAGCGCGATCGGGCACGAAAGCTGGTCGGGCGATCTGCCGGGCGGCAAACCGGAGACTGCGGTGATGCAAACGCGCCTGCTGTACGCCGGCGCCCACCGCATGACCAAAATGCGCCTGGCGGTACTCGACCTGCCCGAGGGGAACGCGATGCGCGCGCCGGGCGAAGCGCCGGGCCTGATGGCGCTCGAAATCGCCATGGACGAAATGGCCGATAAACTCAAGATCGACCCGGTCGCCTTCCGCATCCTGAACGACACCAAGGTCGATCCCGAAAAACCGGGTCGGCCGTTTTCGCAGCGCCGGCTGATCGACTGCCTGCGCAGCGGCGCCGACAAATTCGGCTGGAAGGAACGCAGTTCCGAGCCGGGCAAGAAGCGCGAAGGGCGCTGGCTGATCGGTATGGGCGTGGCTGCCGCCTTCCGTAACAACATGGTAATGAAGTCGGGCGCGCGCATCCGCCTCGACAGCAAGGGTGTGGTAACGGTGGAAACCGACATGACCGACATCGGCACCGGCAGCTACACCATCATCGCCCAGACGGCGGCGGAGATGATGGGCGTCGCTGTCGACAAGGTGGTGGTGAAGCTGGGTGACTCGAGTTTTCCGGTATCGGCCGGCTCGGGCGGGCAATGGGGCGCCAACAGTTCCACCGCCGGCGTGTACGCGGCGTGCGTGAAGCTGCGCGAGGCGGTGGCGCAGAAGCTGGGCATGGACCCGGCCGAAGCGCAGTTCTCCGATGGTGCCGTGCGCGCCGGCGGCAAGAGCGTGCCGCTGGCGCAGGCCGCGCAAGGCGGCGAACTGGTGGCCGAGGACACGATGGAGTACGGCGACCTGGATAAGAAATTCCAGCAATCGACCTTCGGCGCGCACTTCGTCGAAGTGGCGGTCGATGCCGCCACCGGCGAAACGCGGGTGCGGCGCATGCTGGCTGTATGCGCGGCGGGGCGCATCCTCAATCCGAAGTCGGCGCGCAGCCAGGTGATCGGCGCGATGACCATGGGCCTAGGCGCGGCGCTGATGGAAGAACTGGTGGTCGACACGCGCACCGGCTTCTTTGTCAACCACGACCTGGCCGGGTATGAAGTGCCGGTGCACGCCGACGTGCCGCACCAGGACGTGGTCTTCCTCGACGAGACCGATCCGATGTCGTCGCCCATGAAGGCCAAGGGCGTGGGCGAATTGGGCATTTGCGGCGTGGCGGCGGCGATTGCGAATGCGGTCTACAACGCCACCGGCGTGCGCGTGCGCGACTATCCGCTCACGCTCGACAAGCTGCTCGACAAAATGCCGGCCATGACCTGACGCCGGTCTTCCACTTATCGCAGAAGTGGAAGAGCGCCATCGCATGCGTTATGCTGTCGCCCCACGGCGCGAACCAGTGTTATCGGTTCGCCGCCGCCTTGAGGGCTATAACGGAAGATGGTAAAGGTGTATGTCAAGTGAGAAGAAACCGGTGGCGCCTGCACAGGCACCACCGCAGGCGCGCGTGGCGCCACGGTTGCCGCCAACCTTGCTGGCGACGGAAACGGCATGGTCCGGGGACGCGGCCGCCAAAAAGCTGGCGCGCGAGGAACGCGATGCGCTGGTGCGTGGCGTGACGTCGATCGACGCCATGCGGGAAGCCATCCGCCGCGTCGGACGCGAGCAGCCCGTCATCGACGAAGTGCCGCGTATCGGCGTACCCGATGCGGCGGCCTTTCGGGCGCGTGCGGCGCATGGGCTGCCATTTCTGATTACCGGCGTGGCCAAACGCTGGCCGCTGTCGTCCCTCACCCCGCAAACGCTGCGCGAGCGCTTCAGCCACGTGCCGGTGCGGGCGCGGGTCGGCGACTATATCAATACCGCATTTGCGCCCGACCGCGCCATGCAGGATATGTCGATGCTGGAGTATCTGGACCTGGTCGCCGCCGGTACGCAGGGATTGCCGCCGTACCTGGGCAACCTGGAACTGCGCGAGTTGAACGGCATGTGCTACTGGCCCGCGTATTTCAGCAAAATGGGCCCGCCGCGCTTCTGGCTCGGGCCGGCCGGCACGGTGACGCCGCTCCACTGCGACTACGACGATAATATTTTCGCGCAGATCTGGGGCAGCAAGCGTATTTTCCTGGTGCCGCCGCACCACGACGAATTCCTGTATCCCAGCCAGGCCAATGCCATTTTGTTCGGCTCGCCAGTCGATCCGGAGGCGCCCGATTTCGACAAATTCCCGCTGGCGCGCCAGGCCACCATGATCGAGGTGATCGTCAATCCGGGCGACATGCTGTATGTGCCGGCAGGGTGGTATCACCAGGTGCGCGCGCTGACGTTTTCGCTGTCGGCCAACCGCTGGGCGCGGGCCATGCCGTTTGCGCTGAATGGGGAGCCGGCCCTGAGGCGCGCGCAGGATTAGAAAAAAAGACGGTTGATGAGGGAACTATCTTCAGGTGCGCATCGTCTTATCACAATGTCGCCTGCTGGAGAATATTCATATGCCGATTGCATTCGAAAACCCGGTTTCCCGGTTTCACCGCGAACCACCGCCATTTTCCGTGTCCCGGATCAGGCGTACGCACTCGCTGTGGCGATACCTGTGGCCCTACCGTTCAGCCAATCATTTCTCCCTGACCATGTGTTCCAATATTGCAATATGGACGCTGCATGGGATCTTTCTGGCGCAATTTATCCCGTATTATTTCCATCCGCTTGGCTTGCTGGCCTTGATCTTCCTCGCAACCGTAACGATTCCTTACGATGAACTGCCGGCGAAAGTGACGATCACCACAACTGTCCCGGCACATCGCTTTCTGGATGAGATCGTGCAAGAAATGGTCGAAAGCGGCTACGTGGTGCAAACATCGACATCCGATCAACCCGACGATGTGCACTTCAGTCCGCAAAAAAAGGTCGAATTCTGGCCGTTGCTCTGGATTGAGCAGGATGTGAATGCCTATCTGCGCGACGCCAACACCATTGAGGTTGATGGTTCAAAGGTCGATTTGTCCAAGCTGGTTCATTGCCTGAAACGGCGGTACAAAAAATTGCGGAGGGTGGCAGCGTAAACCCGGCACCTTGCTGCATCGCCGCAAGAGGCAAAACATCAATTTGCCTGAATGCTATTATTCTCGTCCATGCGCATGCGCGCCGCCATTGACGAGGAATCCATGTCCGATTTTTACGACCGCCTGACGCCTTTTTATCACCTGATCCACCAGGACTGGCACGCCAGCGTCGCCCTGCAAGGCGAGCAGTTGAACAAGCTGATCGACGCCGAATGGCCGGGCAAGCGCAGGCTGCTCGACGTTTCCTGCGGCATCGGCACCCAGGCCATCGGCCTGGCCCGGCGCGGCTTTGCGGTTACCGCCTCCGACCTGTCGGAGAAAGAAATCGAGCGCGCCCGGCGCGAAGCCGAACTGGCCGGCGCCAGCGTGGATTTTTCGGTATGCGATATGCGCCGCGCACACGATCACCATGGCGCGGGCTTCGACTTGGTCCTCTCCTGCGACAACTCGCTGCCGCACCTGCTCACCGATGACGACCTGCTCGTCGCGCTGCGCCAGATGTTCGCCTGCCTCTCGCCCGGCGGCGGCTTTCTGATGTCGATGCGCGACTACGAGCGCGAAGAGCGCGGCGTCAACCTGGTCAAGCCCTACGGCGCGCGCACCGAGGATGGCAAGCGCTACGTGCTGTTCCAGGTCTGGGATTTCGCCGGTGAACACTACGACCTGACCTTTTACTTCATCGAGGAAGACCTCGCCACCCAGGCAGTGCAAACGCACGCGATGCGCTCGCGCTACTACGCCGTGTCCACCGACAAGATGTGCGCGCTGATGTGCGAGGCAGGCTTCGAACAGGTGCGCCGCATCGACGGCGCTTTCTACCAACCAATCCTGATAGGCACCCGTCGCGCATAATTGCTGCGCCAGCGCAAGCACAACGACACGTGATGCGCAAAGTAGGCGTACTGCAACACTTTGCCTCGGAGAATCTCGCATTTGGTTGATAATGCGAGCTGTCCTTTCCGAAGATGCCTATGCCGACCAGCGTTGCCCAGCCTGAAGAAAAGCGCCAGCGTGGCGCGCTTGTCACCGCGGTCCGCGCTAAATATGCGCCGTCGGTGCTGGCGCTGACGATTTTTCTGATTGCCATTGTCGCAACCGCCTTCGCCTGGCAGTTCGCGCGCACCGAGCTCGAAAACAGCCAGCACGCCGAATTCGCCTTCCAGGCGCGCCAGATGGAACGCCGGATCGAACAGCGCATGGGAAACTATGAGCAGGTCCAGCGCGGCACGCAAGCCTTTTTGCTCGGGTCGATGAAGGTCGAACGCAAGGACTTTCGCGACTACATCGCCTCGCTGCGGCTGGAGGAAACCTATCCCGGCATCCAGGGCATCGCGCTGGTCGAACTGCTTGCCGCAGGCGAGCTCGACGCGCATAACGCCGCGCAGCGCCGCGAGAGCCCGGGCTATACCGTCCATCCGCTGGGCGAGCGCGCGGTATTGTCGGCCATTACCCAGATCGAGCCTTTTTCCGGCCTGAACCTGCGCGCGCTCGGCTTCGATATGCTGAGCGAACCGACCCGGCGCGCCGCCATGGAACGCGCGCGCGATACCGGCCAGTCGGCGGCCTCGGGCAAGGTGCGCCTGATCCAGGAAAACGGCCGCAATGAACAAGCCGGGCTGGTCATGTACCTGCCCGTGTACCGGCGCGATGCCCCGGCCGCCACCGTGGCCGAGCGGCGCGCCAATATCATCGGCTGGGTCGGCGCGCCGTTCCGCATGGACGACCTGATGGCCGGCCTGGGCGGCGAACGCTCGGGCGACATCACCCTGTCGATCTACGACGGCAACGCCATCAAGGACAGCGCCCGGCTGTTCCGCTCCGCGCACGAAACGCCGGCCAGGGTGGAGCGCCCGGCGCGCTTTTCCGCCGTCGTGCGCGTGGTCGTCGCCGGGCGTCCGTGGACCCTGCACATGCGCTCGGCCGCGCAATTCGAGGCGCGCCTGCGCTCGGACCGGCCGCAATTCATCGCCATCGTCGGCATCGCCGCCGGCGCCTTGCTGGCGCTGCTGGTCTGGACGCTCGCCTCCGGGCGCGGGCGCGCCGTGGCGCTGGCCGCCGACATGACGCAGCAGCTCAGCGAAAGCGAATTTCGCTGGAAGTACGCGCTCGAGGGCGCCGGCGACGGCGTCTGGGACTGGAACCGCGCTACCGGCGAGATCGTCCATTCGCGCCGCTGGAAGGAAATGCTCGGCTACGGCGTCGACGAGATCGCGCCCACCGACGCCGCCTTCCAGGCGCTGCTTCACGACGAGGACCGCGAGCGCGTGCTGGCCACGCTGAACGCCTACGTCGAGGGCACCGACCAAGCGTACGAGTGCCAGTTCCGCCTGCGCTGCAAGAACGGCACGTGGCGCTGGATCCGCTCGCGCGGCATGGCGGTCACGCGCGACGCGATGGGCCACCCCTTGCGCACCATCGGCACCCACACCGACATCACGCGCGCCAAGGCCGACGAACAGACCCTGCTCGAAGCGAACACGCGCCTGGCGGCCGAGCAGCGCCGGGTCAGCGTCATCCTCGACCATTCGCACGACGCCTTTGTCGCCGTCGGCACGGACGGACGGCACATCACCGACTGGAACGCCAAGGCCGAAGCCATGTTCGGCTGGCCGGCGGCGCTCGCCATCGGCCACGACCTGGCCACCCTGATCATCCCGGAGGAAATGCGCGCCGACCACAACGCCGGCATCGCGCGTGTCATCGCCAGCGGCACCGACCACATGATGCGCAAGGTGGTCGAGGTCACTGCGCTGCATCGCGACGGGCGCCGCGTGCCGGTCGAACTGGCCATTGCCGGCTTTCCGCAGGGGTCCGGCTTCGTGGTGAGCGCCTTCATGCGCGATATCTCCGAACGCAAGCTCGCCGAACAGCTCGAAGTCGAGCGCAGCCGGGCGCTGGAAGAAGCGCGCCACGCGCTGCAGCATTCGCAAAAGCTCGAAGCGGTCGGCAAGCTGACCGGCGGCGTAGCGCACGACTTTAACAACGTGCTGCACGTCATCGGCGGCAATGTGCAACTGCTCCAGCTGAGCAACCGCGACGACGCGCGCCTGCAAAAGCGCCTGGGCAGTATCCAGTCGGCGGTCGATCGCGGCGCCAAGCTGGCCTCGCAGCTGCTCGCCTTCGCGCGGCGCCAGCCGCTCCAGCCGGTGGTGCTCAACCCCTTGCAGACCTTGCAGGCCATGGACGACCTGCTGCAGCGCGCGCTGGGCGAATCGGTGCGCATCAGTATCGATGCCGACGACAGGCTGTGGAATACCCTGGTCGACCCGGGCCAGTGGGAAAACGTGGTCATGAACCTGGCCATCAACGCGCGCGACGCCATGCCCGGCGGCGGCGTGCTGACCATCGGCCTGCGCAACGAGACGGTGGACGCCGGGCATGCCGGCGCGCTCGACCTGGCCCCCGGCGACTACATCCGCTTCAGCTTTGCCGATACCGGCCAGGGCATGGATGCCGAGGTGATGGCGCATGCGTTCGAACCGTTCTTCACCACCAAGCCGGTGGGGCAGGGCACCGGCCTCGGGCTGAGCATGGCGTACGGCTTCGTCAAGCAGAGCGGCGGCCACATCATGCTCGACAGCGGGATCGGCAAGGGCACCACGGTGATCATTTATCTGCCGCGTTCGGCGCAGCGTGCCATCGGCAAGGCCGGCGCGGCCGAGCAGAACGTGGTCGGCGGCGGCGAAACGGTGCTGGTGGTGGAAGACGATGCGGAAGTGCGCGCGACCACTGTTGCGACCCTGAACGAACTTGGCTACTGCGTGCTGGAAGCGCACGACGGCGCCAGCGCCCTGGCCCTGCTGCGCAAAGGCGCCTGGGTCGACCTGGTGTTTACCGATGTGGTCATGCCGGGGCCGGTGTCGAGCATTGAACTGGCGATGCTGGCCCAGCGCGAACTGCCCGGTGTGGCGGTGCTGTACACGTCCGGCTACACGCGCGACGCGCTCACCACAGGGGGCACGCTCGATGACGGCGTGCGGCTGCTGGGCAAGCCGTACCGGCGCGCGCAACTGGCCCAGCACGTGCGCGACGCGCTGGCGAGCCGGATGCTGGGGTCCTAAAGCAAGTCGCGCCTTCACGCTTCGTTATTACCGGCAAAAACCCGGGCCTAAAGATGTCGTGGGGCGTCCATTTTGACGTGTAGAACACGGATGATGGAAATTCCCCAGCGAGTTATCCGAAAATAGACAGTATGTTTTTCAACAACGAATCGTCGATAACCTTGTCGGATATTGTCGCATGTCCGGGCGATGCCGGGGGTTTCAGCCAAGTCGTCAAACGCCTGGGTCAATGTGTCGATGTAACGCTCGGCCTGCTCAATGCCCCACCGATCAAAGGTGTGGCGCCAGATCGATTCAAGGTCAGCCCTGGCGGCAGGGCTGAGGCGATATTCAGCCATACTTTTGCTTCATTTTTTGCTTGAAGGCCACCGCATCGAAGGTTTCGGGCTCGCCACTGTTTTCACCTTCGATCAGCGCATCGCGTAAATTTTCGATCTGATCCTGGCCTTCCTGATCGCTCCGTATCAGCTCGCGAATATATTCGCTTTCGTTGGCAAAGCGGCCGTTGTCAATTTGTGCTTGTACCCACGTACCTTCCTGGTCCGTCAAAGCAATTATCTTGTTTACAGTTCCCATGATGGTGCCTCCATAGCGAACATGATATGCCAGGTGCAGACAAAGTGGCGCATCGCTACTAATAAGTAACGACTTTTTTCGCCACGTTGTCGACCATCACCGGGCTGTCGAAATAGGTGACCGATGGCTCGGTGCCATATTTCCCCCGGACGAACGCGCGCCAGGCGTCGGTGTACATGGCTTCGGCATGCGCGCGCGACGTCCAGACATACACGCCACCCGCCGTGCTCCCGTCTTCCGAGAGAACGTAGTGCTTTTGCAGCAGGCCCGGTACGTCCTGGTACGTGGGCGCGGTGCCCAGGAAAATGGCGCGCGCTTCCTCGTGGGTAATCGGCTTGGGTAAGGCAAATGCGGTAATCGCGATGATCATCTGTTGCTCCTCTGGTGCCTGCGGGAGGCGGGTGTCCGACTCGCCTTTTTCAATGTAACACGGCGCGTACCGGGCCGCTCTTCGACACCGGTTTCCTGTGCGGGGTGGCAAGAAGAACCCGCATTATTCACGCGGGCATTCAGGCGAAGCTGCGATCCCGTTGATCAAATCGACGCAACCGCACGCTCGCCCGCGCCGGCGCTGCGGGCTCCATAACGCAAGCCGTCGACCAGCAGGGTCACCATGCGCCGCGCGGCGGCGGCGCCGTCGCCGCTGGCCGGCGTGCAGCACAGGTTCCCCACCGCCCGCAGCAGCTCGTTGGGTTCGATATCGGCGCGCACTTCGCCGGCGGCGGCAGCGGCGTCGAGCAAGGAGCGCAGCGCCGGCTGCAAGCGCAGGTCGAAGTAGGCCGGCAGCGCGCTGTAGGCTGGATCGCCGGAGTGCAAGGCGCTGGCCAGTCCGCGCTTGGCCATGAGGAAGTCGGCGTAGCGCAGCATCCAGCGCGACACCGCCTCGCCCGGCCCATGGTCGCGCGCCAGCAGCGGCGCGGCGTCGGCGCAGGCGTCCACCTGGCGGCAAAACACCGCGACGATCAGGTCGGCGCGTTGCGGAAAGCGCCGGTACAGGGTGCCGATGCCCACGCCCGCCCGCTCGGCGATGTCGCGCACGGGCGCGTCGACGCCGGAGGCGGTAAATACCGCCAGCGCCGCCTCCAGCAAGGCTTCCTCGCTGCGCCGCGCGTCAGCGCGCAGCGCACGCGGCTTGACAGTACCGGGGTCCACGTCAGCGGCCCCGGCAATCGTTTCCTTCGTCATATTTCTTTCCACGCGACTTTTCACTTTCCGCTTGACAAGCGGAACCATGTTCCGCATTATGCGGAACGTTGTTCCATTTTACCCCGGTGCCGTGGTTGCGGCAACGGCCGTTCATTTTTCATAGGAGAAAACTGCATGCATGATAAACCTGTCGCATTGATTACGGGCGCCAACAAGGGAATTGGTCTTGAAATTGCGCGCGGACTCGCCGCGCACGGTTTCACCGTGCTGGTCGGCTCGCGCGACCTTGCACGTGGCGAAACCGCCGCGCGCAGCATCGGTCCCGACGCCCATGCGGTGCAGCTCGATGTGACCGACCAGGCTTCCATCGCCGCTGCGGGGGAGCACGTGCGGGACACATTCGGCCGTCTCGACGTGCTCGTCAATAACGCCGGCGTTTCCCATGCGGGCCAGCCGGGCGGCGGCTTTCCGGATGATCTCATGCGCGCCAATGCGCTCACCACCGCCTCGCTCGACGATGTGCGCGCCGTGTGGGAGACCAATGTCTTCGGCCTCATCGCCGTGACCCAGGCGATGCTGCCGCTGCTGCGCGCAGCGCCGGCGGCGCGCATCGTCAACATGGGCAGCACCGGCGGCTCGCTGGCGTGGAACTCGGACCCGGCCAACACGCACCGCGCCATGTTCGGCAATTATTCCACGTCCAAGTCGGCGGCGCACGCGGTATCGCTCGCGTTCGCCTTCGAGCTGGAGCAGGAGGGCATCAAGGTCAATATCGCGTGCCCGGGGCACACCGCCACCGCGCTCAACAACTTCAGCGGCGCGCGCAGTGTCGAACAGGGCGCGCGTGAAGCGATCCGCCTGGCGCTGATCGGCGCCGATGGGCCGACCGGCACCTTCTCGGACGACGCCGGCCCTGTCGCCTGGTAACACGCTTCGACATTTACAAGGAAAGAACAACCCCATGCGTATTTTTGTTACCGGCGCGACCGGCTTTGTCGGCTCTGCCATCGTCACGGACCTGCTCCGTGCCGGCCATCAGGTCACCGGGCTGGCGCGCTCAAGCCAGGGCGCCGACACCTTGACTGCCGCCGGCGCCGCAGTGCACCGTGGCGACCTGGACGACGTCGCCAGCCTGCAAAGCGGCACTGTCAACGCCGATGCGGTCGTACACGCCGCCTTCGATCACGATTTCTCCAGGTTCGCGCTGACGTGCGAGGTGGACCGGCGCGCCATCGACGTGCTGGGCGAGGCCCTGGCCGGGTCGGGCCGGCCGCTGGTCGTCACCGCCGGGCTGCCGGTAACGCCCGGGCGCCCCGCCACCGAAGACGACGTGGCGCCCGCCGGCTCGCCCAGGATGTCGGAGCAGGCGGCGCTGGCGTGGACAGAACGGGACGTGCGCGTCTCGGTGGTGCGCATGGCACAGGTGCACGACCAGCACAAGCAGGGCTTTGCCACCTACCTGCTGGCGCTGGCGCGCGAGAAGTGCGTGTCGGCCTATGTCGGCGATGGCATGAACCGCTGGCCCGCGGTACGCCGGATCGAGGCGGCGGCGCTGTATCGGCTGGCGCTCGAACGGGGCACCGCCGGGGCGTGCTACCACGCCGTGACGGAGGAGGGCATCCCGGTGCGGCAGGTCGCCGAAGCAATCGGCCGGCGCCTCGGCCTGCCGGCCGTGTCGCTGGCGCCACAGGAGGCGGCGGCGCATTTCGGTTTCCTGGCACGTCCAGCCGCCATGGATGTGCCGGCGTCGAGCACGCTGACCCGACAACGGCTGGGATGGCGCCCGGCCGCCGCGCCAGGATTTGTCGCCGATATCGGCGCCCTTGCCTAAGTAGGGCTATAAGTTGGGCTATACTCGGGCTATTGCGATCACGTCCCGCCAATGAACCTGCCGCGCTCCCGTTCGATGTACGCGTTTGCGTCCCCTTGTGGCGACGGATCGCGCTCGCGCGCGCGCCATCTTGCCCGGCTCTCATGAGCTCGGTGAGGACCCACGGGAAATAAACTTTCCCCGCCCTCCCGAGCCACCCTCCATCGGCGGGCGGGGATCGAACCTCAAAGAAGATTCGAAGTAAGCATATTGGAGGCAGAAGCGGACCGTCACCTTCCAACGAAAGTCGTGAACGTGATCGACGCGACTGGTTGGCGACCGATTGCCCGGGTCCACACTGCCAACACACCATCGGAGAATCGAATGACACTTGGAATTGACGCCTCTTACATCGATGAACACGGCAAGGAGGTCGCCTTGCCGCTAAGCTCGGCCATCGGCGGCGTTGAGAGCACACGGCATTCGTTCTACGCAGGCGAGAAAGCGATTGCCGCTGGGCTGGTGCTGTTTCCGATGCTCGCTAGCGACATGTTGATCGACGTACGCGGGGCTGAACTGGCCACTCTCAAGCGCGAGGCGCAAGTCATGCTGGGGCTTCTCGAGGATAACGAAAAAGCATACTGGCAATTTCGATTGGGAAATATTTTGGAAGCGATCGAACTTGCGATGCCGTATGGAGAGGCCGGTATCGTGACCATCGGCTGAAGCGTACGCGCACGCTCCATCAATCGCGGGGTAGTAACTTGAAGTTATGTTTGCTACCGTACCGAGTATCAGTACGAAATCGGTAGAATCACGGCAAAGCCGCTTTGCTTGTGTTCGTCGAAAGAACCGATTTCCCGCCATGTTCGATTTCCCCCCTCCCAGCAGTGTTGTCCCGCCTGCGCCCGCTGCCCTCGACATTGGCGCGGCCATGTATGAAAGCAGCATCGATTGCGTGAAGGTGCTCGACGCGGACGGCCGCATTCTGTCGATCAACGAGAACGGCCAGTGCGCGATGGAGATCGACGACATCGCGCCGCTGGTCGGCCGTGCCTGGGCCAGCCTGTGGCCGCCCGACACCATGGCCACGGTATTGACGGCGCTCGACGCGGCCCGCGGCGGCGGCGTTGGACGCTTTGCCGCTTTCTGCGAGACGGCCAGGGGCACGCCCAAATGGTGGGAAGTGATCGTCGCCCCAATTCCCGGCGCCGATGGCCGGCCCAAACGCATCCTGGCCATCGCGCGCGATGTCACCGCCGCGCACGAGGCCGGCCAGGCGCTCCAGCACAGCGCCGAACGCCTCCAGCTGGCCACCGACGCGGCCGAACTGGGCCTGTGGACCTGGGACCCGGTCTCCGACAAGGTCACCTGGGATAACGAGCGCACCTATGACATCCTGGGCGTGGCCCGCTCGGCGCCGCCGGTCGACGCCGCGCGCTTTGCCGATTTTTTGCATCCGGACGACGTCGCGCGCTTCGCCGCAGCGGTCGCCGCCAGCGTGGCGGGCGAGCGGCGCTTCCAGTTCCAGGGCAGGGTGCTGGACAAGGATGGGGCGGTGCGCTGGATCGCGCTGTACGGCCGGCCCCAGGATGCGGAAGGACAGCCGTCCACGCACCTGGTGGGCACCATCGCCGATATCACCGCGCGCAAGCTCGCTGACGACAAGCTGCGCGACGCCGACCGCCGCAAGGAAGAATTTCTGGCGATGCTGGCCCACGAGCTGCGCAATCCCCTGGCGCCGATCGGCGCCGCCGCCGAGCTGCTCAAGCTGGGCAAGTTCGACGAGGCGCGGGTGCGCAAGACCAGCGAAATCATCAGCCGCCAGGTCAGCCACATGACGCACCTGGTCGACGACATGCTCGACGTCTCGCGCGTGACCGGCGGCATGGTCAAGCTCGAAACGACGCCGCTCGACCTGCGCGACATCGTCGCCGACGCCGTCGAGCAAAGCGCCCCGTTAATCCGCAGCAAAGCCCACCATCTGGCCATCGACCTGCCGCCGCACGGCGCCATGGTGCTCGGCGACGCCAAGCGGCTGGTGCAGATTGTCGGCAACCTGCTCAATAATGCCGCCAAATACACGCCGGACGGCGGCCATATCGCCTTGCGCATCGAGATGGGCGACGCGCATGTGATGCTCAGCGTGAGCGACGACGGCATCGGCATCGAGCATCCGCTGGCTTGCCGCGTGTTCGACCTGTTCAGCCAGGCCGAGCACACGCCCGACCGTTCCGCCGGCGGCCTCGGACTGGGGCTGGCCCTGGTCAAGAGCCTGGTGGAGCTGCATGGCGGCACGGTGTCGTGTTTCAGCGGCGGGACCGGCGCCGGCAGTACCTTCAGCGTCTCGCTGCCGCGCCTGCGCGCCGGGCGCGACGGTCCGCTGGCCGCGCGCGTTCCCGGACGCCCCGCCGGGCCGGCGCGCACGCTCGATATCCTGGTGGTGGACGATAACGTCGATGCCGCCGCCATGCTGGCCATGCTGCTCGAAGCGTCGGGGCACCGGCTCACGGTCGAGCATTCGGCCAGGGACGCGCTGGCGCGCATCGAGGGCACCCGCTTCGACGTCTGCCTGCTCGATATCGGCCTGCCCGAAATGGACGGCAACGCCCTCGCGGCACGCCTGCGCAGCCATCCGCACACGCGTGGCGCGCTGCTGGTGGCCATTACCGGCTACGGGCAGGAGAGCGACCGCCAGCGCAGCCGGGCCGCCGGGTTCGACCAGCATATGGTCAAGCCGGTCGATACCGGCAAGCTGATGGATGTGCTGGCCGAGGTCCCCTAATTGTCACGCGGTGTGCCGGGGTCATATTGGCGCCCGTACAAGCTGGCTCAGGTCTGGCCCTGCTGCTTGAGGCGGCGGTACAAGGTGCGTTCGCTGATGCCCAGGTAGGCCGCCAGTTCGCTGCGGGTGCCGTCGAACCCGGCCGGCGCTGCGCCGGCGACCTTCGGCGCCGGGCCGGCTTGCGCGGGCGCCGGCGGCAGGTGGGCGGCCCGGATCACGCCATCGTCGGCGAACAGGCTGGCACGTTCGAGCACGTTGCGCAGTTCGCGGATGTTGCCCGGCCATGCGCGCCGCTGCAACTGCGCCAGCGCCTGCGCATCGATGCTCACCGTGCGCGTGGCGCCCGCCCTGGCCAGGAAGGAATTGGCCAGCAGGGCGATATCGTCGGCACGCTCGCGCAGCGGCGGCAGGCGGATCGGAAACGCATTGATGCGGTAATACAGGTCCTGGCGGAACTCGCCGCGCGCCACCATCTCGTCGAGCGGTTTGTGGGTGGCCGCCACCAGGCGGAAGTCCGCGTGCAGGGTTTCCACGCCGCCCACGCGCCTGTAAGTGCCCGTTTCGATCAGGCGCAGCAGCTTGACCTGCATCGCCAGCGGCACGTCGCCGATTTCGTCGAGGAAGATGGTGCCGCCCTGCGCCGTGTCGACCAGCCCAGGCTTGCGCAGCGCCGCGCCGGTGAACGCGCCTTTTTCATGGCCGAACAATTCGCTCTCGAACAGCGTCTCGCTCAGGCCCGAGCAGTCGACCACGACCAGCGGGCCGCCCGCGCGCGCGCTGGTGGCGTGCACGGCGCGCGCGAACAGTTCCTTGCCGGTGCCCGACTCGCCCAGCAGCAGCACCGGCAGCATCGATGGCGCCACCCGCTGCAGCGCGGCCAGTGCCTGGTTGAAGGCGGGCGAGCGGCCGACCAGTCCATCGCCGCTGGGCTGCGCCGACGCACTGCGTACCGTCGACAAGCGTTCGACGTAGGCGGTGATCGCTCCGTGTTCGTCGAAAATCGGGCGCAGCTCCACGTCCACGTGTTCCGGCCCGCGCGGCGTGTGGTGAATGTGCAGCACACGGTCCGGCCCGCGCAGCTCCTGCGCCTTCTTCATGGGGCAATGCTCGCCCGCCTGGTCGCACGGCAGCTCGTAGTGATGCGAGACGCGGTAACATTTTTGGCCGATGAAGGGCTTGCCGGTGCCGCCGAACTGGCGCCGGTACGCACCGTTGGCGGCCAGGATGTTGTAGTCGGGGTCGAGCACGATCATCGGCTGTGCCTCGTGGTCGAGGAACGACACCAGCGACTGCACCTGCGCGGAAAGTGGGACGAACGATACGTCGTCGGTCGGGTCGGTGGGCATGCGGTGGCTCCTGGTCAGGTACGCATGTTGACCCGGCACTGCCACGACTGTCAAGTGGCACTGCCAGGTGGCAGTCCTTGGCAGTCCCCTTGCATTCAATAGCATGTAAATTCCTTAACAAATCAAGGACGTGGATCATGGATTTGGCGCATGGGCGATCTGGCATGGGTTTTGCGTCGTCTTACGGGTAACCACAGGAGAACGCCCAAGCATGAGCACAGCCGCATTCCAGGTCGAAGGTTTCTTCGACGCCGCCACCAGCACCGTCAGTTATCTGGTGCACGACCCGGCGACGGCATGCTGCGCCCTGATCGACAGCGTGCTCGATTTCGACCAGACATCGGGCCGCACCGGCACCACCTCGGCCGACCGGCTGATCGCCCGCGTGGGCGAGCTTGGGGCCCGTGTCGAGTGGATACTCGAAACCCACGTCCATGCCGACCACCTGACCGCCGCCCAATACCTGCAGCAGCGCCTGGGCGGCAGGACCGGCATCGGGCGCCATATCGCCGCCGTGCAGGAAGTCTTCGGCACCTTGCTCAACACCGGCGCCGGCATGGCGCGCGACGGCAGCCAGTTCGACCACCTGTTCGCCGATGGCGAGCCGTTTCGCATCGGCAGCGTGGAATGCCGCGCCATGCACACGCCGGGCCACACGCCGGCCTGCCTGAGCTACCTGGTCGGCCATGGCGCGCGCCTGGCGGCGTTCGTCGGCGACACCTTGTTCATGCCCGACTACGGCACCGCGCGCTGCGATTTTCCGGGCGGCGACGCGGCGACCTTGTACCGCTCCATCAACAAGGTGCTCGCCTTGCCCGACGATACCTTGCTCTACATGTGCCACGACTACCAGCCCGGCGGGCGCGACGTGCGCTTCGTCAGCACCGTGGCCGAGGAGCGTGCCCATAACGTGCACGTGGGCGGCGGCGTCACGGAAGGCGATTTCGTGGCCATGCGCACCCGGCGCGACGCCACCCTGGCGATGCCCGCGCTGATCCTGCCGTCGGTGCAGGTCAACATGCGCGCGGGACGGTTCCCGGAACCGGAATCGAACGGGCAGCGCTACCTTAAAATTCCGATCGACGCGCTGTGAGTGCGGCAGGGGTCATGGACCGGCACGAGGTGCTCATCATCGGTGGCGGCGCGGCCGGGATCGCGACGGCGGCCAGCCTGCTGGCGCGCGCGCCCGGCCTGGACATCGCCATTGTCGACCCGGCTGACGTGCACCACTACCAGCCCGGCTGGACGCTGGTGGGCGCGGGCGTGTTCGATGCGGCGCAGACGGCGCGCACCATGGCCTCGGTCATTCCGCGCGGCGTGAAGTGGATCCGGGCGGCGGTGGCGGCCTTCGAGCCGCAGCGCAATGCCGTCATTCTCGATGGTTACCGCATGCTGGGCTACGGGCAACTGGTGGTGTGCCCGGGGATCAAGCTCGACTGGGATGCCATCGACGGCCTGGCGCAGACGCTGGGCAGCAACGGCGTGACCTCGAACTACCTGGGCCACCTGGCGCCGTACACCTGGCAACTGGTGCGCAGCCTGCGCGCCGGGCAGGCCATCTTCACCCAGCCGCCGGCGCCGATCAAATGCGCGGGCGCGCCGCAAAAGGCCATGTACCTGTCGGCCGACCACTGGAAGCGCAGCGGCTTGCTGGGCCAGGTGCGGGTCGACTTTTGCAGCGCCGCGCCGGCCTTGTTCGGCGTGCCCGCCTACGTGCCGGCGCTGATGGACTATGTGAACGGCTACGGCATCGGCCTGCACCTGGGCCACACCTTGAGCGCAGTGGATGGCCCGGCGCGGCGCGCCACCTTCACGCGCACGAACGCCGACGGCGCCAGGGAATCCGTCACGCGCGCGTTCGACCTGCTGCACGTGGTGCCGCCCCAGGTGGCGCCGGACTTCGTGCGGGTCAGTCCGCTGGCCGACGCGGCCGGCTGGATCGATGTCGACCCGGCCACCTTGCGCCACAGGCAGTGGGCCAATATCCACGCGCTGGGCGACGCCATCAATTGCAGCAACGCCAAGACGGCGGCCGCCGCGCGCAAGCAGGCGCCGGTGGTGGCGCACAATGTGCTGGCGGCGCTCGGCAAGCGGCCTGGGGTTGCGCGTTACGACGGCTACGGCGCCTGTCCGCTGACGGTGGAGCGCGGCAAGATCGTGCTGGCCGAGTTCGGTTACGGCGGCAAGCTGGCGCCGAGTTTTCCGTCCTGGCTGATCGACGGCACGCGGCCGTCGCGCCTGGCGTGGCTGCTCAAGGAACGTATTTTGCCGCCGCTGTACTGGCACGGCATGCTCAAGGGACGCGAGTGGCTGGCCAAACCGGCGCTGGCCGCTTCGTGATGCATGCAGTGAGGCGTGCAGTGAGGCGTGCACGATGACGCTGGTGGCGCTGCTCGGCTTTGCGGTCGGCATCGTGCTGGCGCTGACCGGCGCCGGCGGCGGCATCCTGGCCGTGCCGCTGCTGGTGTTCGGCGCGGGCCTGTCGATGGCCGAAGCGGGGCCGATCGGTTTGCTGGCGGTGGGGCTGGCGGCCAGCCTGGGCGCCGGCATGGGCTTGCGCAGCGGGACGGTGCGCTACAAGGCGGCGCTGCTGGTGGCCGCGGCCGGGGTGGTGTGTTCGCCGCTGGGGCTGTGGCTGGCGCAGCGCATGCCGAACCGGCCGCTCACGGCCGTCTTCGCCATCGTGCTGCTGTACGTCGCCGCGCGCGCCTGGCAGCGCTCGCGCTGCCCCGGTGACGCGCCGCCCGAACGCCGCAAGCCGCCGCCGTGCCGGCTCGACCTCGCGCGCGGCAAATTGAACTGGACGGCGCCATGCGCGCGGGCGCTGTGCTGGTCCGGGCTGGTGGCGGGCGGCTTGTCCGGCTTGCTGGGCGTGGGCGGCGGTTTTGTCATGGTGCCGGCATTGCAGCGCTTCACCGACCTGGGCACGCAATCGGTGCTGGCGACCTCGCTGGCGGTGATCGCGCTGGTGTCGATGTCGGGCGTGGCCGCCAGCGCCGCCACCGGGCATCTGCAATGGGCGCTGGCCATGCCGTTTGCGCTGGGCGCACTGGCCGGCATGGGTGCCGGGCGGCTGGCGGCGGCGCGCCTGCCCGGTGCGCGCTTGCAGCAGGGCTTTGCGCTGGTCTCGGCGCTGGTGGCGCTCGCGCTGCTGGTGCGCGCCACCACCTAGTGTGGTTGTTTTGCACGGTTCTCGGCGTTGTCATAAAAATATCTTGAGGGTCGGCGTGGTTTTCGGCTAGAGTTTCATGCCGGAAATTTCCGCCTTTACCCACACCGAGGTCTGACATGTATCGAACGCTGAGCGGTTGCGCCAACAAACTCCCCGTGCTATCCGGAACCGCCGCCATGCTGCTGGCGCTGGCCGTGCCGCCATCCATGGCATCGGCGGCCGAGCTGGCCTTGTCGGCCTGCGCGGCGCAGGTGTATCCGGCCGAGGCCTTGCGCTACCGGATGGAGGGCGTGAGCCGGGTCCAGCTGGTCCCGGGCAAGAAAGTGCGCGTGGCGGGCGTGGTCGGCGAGAGCGGTTACGCGCTGCTCGACAGCGCCTCGGCCGCGCTGGCCGCGACCTGCACGGTGCCGCCCGTCAGTCCCGACGGCACGCCGTGGGTGCTCACGGTGCCGTGGAAGCTGCCGGCCGAAAAGGGCGCGTACACGCCGGCCCGCCTGGCTGTCGAGTTTTGCCAGCGCAGCAATACGCTGATCCAGTTCCCTGAGCTGGACGGCCTGGCGCCGAACATCACCGTGCGCGTTCTGGTGGGGGCTGACGGCGCACCAATCGCGCCGAAGATTGAACTGTCGAGCGGCGAGCCGCTGGCCGACCAGCAGGCGCTGGAGATGGTCGGGCAATGCCGCTTCGGGCGCGCGACGCTGGACGGCGTGGCGGTGCCGGGCGCGGTGCTGGTGCCGCTGGCGTTCGACAGTGCCGGCGTCGCCGAGGACAAACTGCGCGCGCTGTACAAGCTGCAGACCGATCCGAAGCTGGGGCCGAAGGACTACAAGGTGGCGCAGCTTGACTTCACCACGCAAACCGAAGCGCTGCGGGCGATCGGGGAATTGAATGGCGGCGCCAAGTTTGCCGAGTTCATACGCAAGCGCACCAAGCAGCCGGAAGTGATCAAGCGCGCGGGCCAGCTCGGCTGGATGCGCGTGGCGGAGATGGAGAAGGATATCGGCGAGGCCATCGAAGCACAGGGCGAGCCGGGCTTGCTGCAACAACCCGTGCGCGGCAAGAATGGCCGCTGGCATGTGATCGACATCGAAGAAACGCGTCCGGTCGCGGCAGCGAGCTACGAGAAGGTCAGGGCCAGTCTGAAGCGCAAGCTGATCGAGGAACGCCAGGTCGTGGTCCAGCAGCCGCCGCCGATGGCGAAGTGATACTGGCTGAAGGGGCGCCCGGCGCCCCTTCAGCCCTGCGCTTAAGGCAGCGTCTTCAGGGTCGCCTTGACGGGCGCCGAGAAGTTATAGCCGTCGTACTTGTCCCAGTTGATCGACCAGGTCATCACGCCCCGGAAATCCGGGTAGGCCTTGAGCGGCTTGATGGTGCCGCAGTTGAGCAGGCGGGTCAGGCAGTTGAGCGCGTTGTTGACGTCGGTCGTGGTGGTAAAGCCCGAGCCGGCCGAACTTCTGCCGGACGGTACGCCAAAGCCCACCTGGTCCGGACGCAAGCCGGCAAAGTTGTTGCCGCCGTAGGTAAAGCCTTCGATCAGCATCCTGGCCGTGGCCACCAGCTGGTCGGTCGATCCGGCCTTGATGGCGCCGCTCGCATACGGCGTGTAGATATCGCCGTTGTTGTAATACTGCGGATGGAGCACCGTCAATTCATTGCGCAGCGCGTTGATGATCGGGATGTACGCGCCCCAGATCGAACCGTAGCTGGTAAAGCCGCCTTCCACATACACCCATTCCGGCGCCATCGACAGGTAAAAGCCCGCACCGACCTTGGCTTTGAGGTTCTTGACCGCGATCGGCAGGTAGGTCTGGATCGCCGCGCCCTGGGAGACCCCGTTTTCCAGGTCGAGGTCGATGCCGTCGAAGCCGTATTTGACGATGATCGCGTGCAGGGAGTTGGTGAAGTTGGTCGCTTCGGCGGTCGAGCCGACCGAGACCGAACCGTTCTGTCCGCCCAGCGAGAGGATGACCTTCTTGCCCTGGGCTTTCTTGGCCTTGATGTCGGCGATGAACTGCGCTTCGCTGCCGGCGCTCGGGTCGACCGTGAAGCTGACGTTGCCGTTGCCGGCGTTATCGGCGAAGGAGACCACGATCACGTCCCAATCGTTGCTGACCTGGCTGATCGGGAAAGTATTGCCGCTCGGGTTGGCGAAATTGTGCCAGTAGCCGATCAGCGCGTGTTTTGCCAGCCCGGTCGGGGTGGGTGTTGGCGTTGGGGTAGGCGTCGGTGTCGGGGTTGGCGTCGGAGTCGGCGTTGGCGTCGGGGTAGGCGTTGGGGTCGGCGTCGCGCAGCTTCCGGCAGCTTTCCACAGTGTTGGCGAATCCTTCGGATTCCAGTTGGTGCCGACGTACGCGGTATGCGTCACCAGCGCCGTGTACGACACGCCGAGATAGCTGACGACTTGTCCGGCGGTGTATGAATTGCCCTCTGCCCATAATGCGCATGCGCCCGGGGTTGGCGCGGGAGTCGGCGTCGGCGTCGGAGGCGGCGTGGGCGTGGGTGTCGGGGTAGGCGTTGGGGTTGGTGTCGGCGTAGGTGTCGGATTTGTGCCACACGAACCGCTCAGCGTCCACGGCTTGCCGCTTCCGGACGCGCCATTATTGGTCGACGGATTGGCTCCCTGGGTCCAGTACGCCGCCGTGTAATTGACGCCGGCGACGCTGGCCGATTTTCCGCCTTCGTACGCGGTTGCGCTGTTCCATTCGGCAAAGCAGACGGACGTTGCCGCCAGCATCCTGCTCTGGGACGACTGCGTGCCGCTGGACTGGTTCGTGTCGGCGCCGCCGCAAGCGGCAAGCGAGCCGCCCAACAGGCTGACGATGAGACTATGGATGAGTGTTTTATTCAATTTGGTACTCCTTGTCGAGGTATCGGGCGGCTTAAAGATGCTTTATATGCAATAAGCAAATACCAATATAACACCAATAAACGGAGGTATGCATACCAAATATAAAATTTTTAATACCAACTTATAACCTCCGGCAATGATTAATGCCGCATGTCATTGAGGTGCGTCGACAGGGGAGGTGAATGGCCGCCGCGGCCTTGGGGGGCGCATGGCCGGCGATGCTGATCGGGGGGTGAATGGGTTGTCCTGCGCGGAACCGGCGCTGGCGGCCGGTTCCGTGTCCGCTGGTGCGGAACTGGCTTACTTGATGACGGCGATGCGCTGGCGCTTGCCGCCTTTGAACGTGAACAAGGTCAGCTTGCCATCCTTGACGTCGCCGCGCGCATCGAAGGCGACCATGCCGGTAATACCCTGGTAGCTGTTTTTGGCCAGCACCGGCAGGTACACGGCCGGGTCGGGCGAGCCGGCCTTTTGCATGGCGGCCACCATGGCCAG
Organism: Telluria sp.; assembly: GCA_036386755.1. Lineage (GTDB taxonomy): Bacteria > Pseudomonadota > Gammaproteobacteria > Burkholderiales > Burkholderiaceae_D > Telluria_A. The sequence continues at coordinate 15,186 of DASVVC010000139.1, read as the reverse complement.
CATCGCGTCGTAGGTGTACGGCGCGTAGGTCATCACATCGATGCCGAAACGGCGGCGGTAGGCCGCGCGGAAATCGTCCAGGCCTTTTTGCTGCTGCGGCTCGACGCCGCCCGCTTCGGCGCAGATGACCTGGCCGTCGGCCATGCCATCGCCCGCCAGCCTGGGCACCGAATCGGAGCACATGCCGTCGCCGCCCATGAAGCGCACCGGCATGCCGAGCTGCTTCATCTGGCGCAGCATCGGCCCGGCCACGGCATCCATGCCGCCGAAGAAAATCAGGTCGGGCTTGGCCGCCTTGATCGAGGTGAGGATGGCGTTGAAGTCGGTGGCCTTGTCGGTCGTGAATTGCTGCGCAACGATGCGCGCCCCGCTGGCCGCGCCCGACTTCTTGACGTTCTTGACGAACTCGTCCGCCAGGCCCTTGCCGTAAGCGGTGCGGTCGTCGATCACGGCGATCTGCCTGGCCTTGCCGTCTTGCACCGCATAGCGGGCGAGGGCGGCGCCGAGTTGCTCGTCGTTGGCGACGTTGCGAAACGCCGTGTTGAAACCCTGGCGCGTGTATTTCGGGTTGCTGGCCGACGGCGAAATCTGCGGGATGCCGGCATCGTAGTAAATCTTCGAGGCGGGAATGGTGGTGCCCGAGGTTTCGTGCCCGATCACGCCGCGTACCTTGGCGTCGACCAGCTTCTGGGCGACCGTCGTGCCTTGCTTGGGATCGCCGGCGTCGTCTTCGGCCAGCATCTCCACGCGGTAGCGCTTGCCGCCGATGACCACGCCCTTGGCGTTGAGCTCATCGACCGCCATGCGCGCGCCGTTTTCATTGTCCTTGCCGAGATGGGCGATGGCGCCGGACGTGGCCGCCACGTGGCCGATCCGGATCACATCCTGCGCCTGCGCCGCGCCCGCAGACAAGGTGGCCAGCACGGCCGCCCGGAGAACCAATCTTGAACTGAACCGCATAGCTTCCTTTATCGTTAACGCGGCCCAGCGCCGCAGGCGGGAGCATACCATGCAGGAATGTTGCGCGCGCCTGTGGCTTTCCCTAGTTCAGCCGGCGCTGTCGATCCCGATGCCGCGGCTGCGCAATTTGTACAGCACTGCCAGGGCGGCCATGGTGAGCACGGCGCCGATCAGGGTCAGCAGCTCGCTGCCGCCTCGCGTGACGACAGCGGCCGCGTTCGACCCCATGGTGGCGGCGGTCATGCCGTGGTCGTAGGTGGCGCCGATGACCAGCTCGCGGTCGTTGATGGCGTTGGTCAGGTGCAGGCCCTGGCCGCCGCGGTGCACCGTCATCTTGTTGTCGCGCCAGACGAAGGACATGCGCTCGTCGCCCACCAGCACGGTGCCGACCACGTGGCCGGCGTTGTTGATGTCGGTGGCGAAGCTGTTGTAGTTGCCGATCAGCGCGCCGAGGTCCACCATGCGCTTGCCGTCGTGCGTAAAGGCGCGCCAGCGGCGCTCGCGCGTTTCGGAAGCGCCGACCACCGTGCCTGCGTCGTTGATCGCCATGGCCGAACTCTGGCGCCCGCCCAGTGTGCCCAGGTCGACCATGCCGCCCTGCGGCGTGTACAGGAAAGCGTGGCGGTAGCCCTGCTCGTTGGCGGCGGTGCCGACCACGTGGCGGTGCCGGTTGATGCCGCTGGCGTAGCTGATCTTGCCGCCCAGCGTGCCGAGGTCTTGCAACTGCGCGTCGCCGTCGTCGATGAAGGCATGCCAGTCGCCGCCGGGGATATCGGCAAAGCCGACCGCGACGCCATCCTGGTTCAGGCCCATGCCGTAGCTGCTGGGGCCGCCCAAGGTGCCGATCACGCGCATGCCGCTGTCGCGATGGAACAGGAAGGCGTTCCAGGTGCCATCCTTGTTGCGTACCGAGCCGATAATCTGGCCGCGCTCGTTGATGCCGCGTGCGTCGCTGTGCTTGCCGCCGCGCGAGCCGAGATCCGTCACCTTGCCTTTTTCAAACAGCACCCCGCGCGTATTGCCGTCGCCATCTGCGAGCACGGCGGCGACCTGGCCGGCGGCGTTCATGTCGTAGGCGATGGTCGATTCTCCGGGCGGCGCGGCGATACCGAGCGGATGGGGCCGGGCGCTGGCCTCGCCTCCCAGCAGGATCAGGGCGGCGAGGCAGGCAGGGAGGGCAGGGCGCATGCGGGATTCCTTTGGCGTTAATGGGCGAAGGGGCGTTGTCCGTTGTAAAACGGTTAACGATAAATATACGCCATCATTGCGTCAGTGTGGAATCTTTCTTTGCCATGGCGTGGTAAATTGATTGCGTGGCAGGTGTAGCGTTGACATCGAAACTGTCGGGCGTTACGAAGCTGTCGCGTCACTGTCCCGATATTTCTTTGACAAGTTTCGCGATAGCAGGAAGGAACTGAGCGAAGAAAACGACGCTGATCACCCACAAAACGGTCGCAAGTCTTCCATGATTAACAGTTGCAACGACGTCCGAACGCAGTTTTTCGATCTGGGCCGCCAGCTCGACCTGCACTTTGCCGAGTCGGTCCAACATCTCGCCCTGCGCTTTGACGATCTGAGCCGACAGCTCGAAACGCAACTCGTTAAGATCGGTTTTGGTCGCGCCATTGGCCTTGATCACCGCGACATCGATCTTGATGACGGCTACATCATCTTCCAGTCGTGCGACACGGGACTCCAGATTGCCTTGATTGATCGGTTCGTTGCTCATGTCCATTGCGTTCCTACGAAAGTTGGAACAGCCCCGTTCTGTTCATGATGATATGACCTCGTCAAAGCCGCTTGGTTCCCCGGAACGAGAGGGCCATCGACGCACAACAAAAAACCCGCGCGCGGCGGGTTTTCGATCGAACCGCACGGCAATATGCCGTGCCTGCACCGGTCAACTCAAAACGCGTAGCGCGCCGTCACCTGCACCGAGCGCGGCGCGCCGGGCAGGTTCAGGTTGCCGTTGCTGCCGTGCCCGGCCACGGTGTACTGGCGGTCGGCCAGGTTCATCGCATTGAGCTGGATATCGACCTTGCCCTGGCGGTAGTAGGCCATGGCGTCAAGCGTCGCGTAACCGGGCAGCGACACGGTATTGCCCGGGTTGGCAAAGCGCTCGCCCACCGCGTTCACGCCGCCGCCCACGCCGAAGCCGTTGCCGAGCGACTTAGTCAGCCACACATTGGCGCTGTGCACGGGCGTTAGCGTCGGGCGCTTGCCCTGCACCGGCTGGCCGGCGTCGATGGCAATCGACGACACCGCCCGCGCATCGAGGTACGCATACCCCGACCACAGCTGCCAGCCATCGCCCAGCTTGCCGGCGAAGGTCAGCTCGACGCCATCGCTGCGCTGGGTGCCGATGGGAATGAGGCGGTTGGTGGTCGGGTCGGTGGCCTTGATGTTGGTGCGCTCCAGGCGAAACAGCGACACCGACGCGGTGGCATCGCCGTCGAACAGGTCGAACTTTGCACCGACTTCCTTGTTGGTGGTTTCTTCCGGCGCGATCTGGGCATTGTTGGCGGCCAGCGCGAACGATTCGCCGGACGGCTGGAACGACTTGCTGAACGAAGCGAAGTACGATTGCATCTCGCCCGGCTGGTACACCAGGCCGGCGCGCGGACTCCAGGCGCGGTCGACGCGGGCCAGGTTCGACTGGCCGGCCCGGCGCTCCAGGGTGGTCTGCTCGAAGCGGTCGAAGCGCACCCCGGCCAGCGCCTTCCACTGCGCCGACAAGGTCGCCATATCCTGCACGTAGGCGCTGGCCACTTTCATCACGCCCAGGTTGTCGGTCGACGGCGCCGCGCTGACCGTGAACGGCAACGTAGGGGCGACCGGATTGAACAGGTTCACCCTGGCGATATTGTTCTGGGTGCGGAACAGCTGGTCTTTCTCCTGCTTGCCGATCTCCACGCCGTACAGCAACTGGTGACGCATGCCGGCCACGTTCGCGACTTGCTTGAGCTCGGTCTGGTTGAAGTAGCCGGTCTCGTCGCGCATCACATTGCTGCGGTTGAGCGAGGCCGTAAGCGCTTTTTCATCGACCGAGCCGGCCAGCGTGTTGTTGCGGTCGAGGGTGTAGTGGTAGTGGCGCAAGGCATTACGCAAGGTCCACGCATCGTTGAAGCGGTGGTCCAGCGTAAAACCGACCGCTTTCACTTCGGCTTCGGAATAATCGTTGCGCTTGGCGTCGGCGGCGCCGTAGTAGGTGCCGGGCGCTACGTCGACCGGCTTGCCGCGATACGCGGGCACGCCAAAATCGGTGACGCGCTTGTCGTTCAGGTATTCGGCCTGCAACAGCACTCTGGTGGCGTCGCCGACCTTGAGCGAGACCGATGGCGCGAACGCTTCGCGGTCGAGGAACTGCTGGTCGCGGTAGCTGTCGGCGCGCTCGATGGCGCCGGTCACGCGCACCGCCACCGGGCTGGCGGCGTCGGCGCGGGCCACGTCGATCTCGGCACGGCGCTGGTTCCAGCTGCCCGCCTGCAGGCTGACCTCATTCTTGTTGATGCCGGGCTTCTTGCTGATGCGGTTGATCAGCCCGCCGGACGAGCCGCGTCCGTACAGCACCGAGGCCGGTCCCTTGATGACTTCCACCTGCTCGGTGTTGGACAGGTCGCGGAAGTACAGCGCGTCGTCGCGCATGCCGTCGACAAACTGGTCGGCAATGGCCGTGAAGCCGCGGATGGTCACCTGGTCGCGCTGGCCGTCGCCGTGCGAGAGGCCAATGCCGGGCACCGCCTTGAGCACGTCCTGCAGCGAACGCGCGCCCTGGTCGCGCAGCACGGACAGCGGTACCACGTTGACGGTCTGCGGAATGTCGCGCAGCGGCGCGTCGATCTTGGTGGCGCTGGTGGCGCTGGCGGGGTTGTAGCCGGCGTCCTGCTCGCGCGTGGCGGTGACGGTGATTTCCTTCAGTTCGGCCCCGGCCTTGGCCTGGGCCTGGGCGAAGGCGGAGTGGGACAGCTGGGGGAGCGCGAGCGCGATGATGACGGCCAGCCGGGTCTGTTGCATTGCCATGTTACATCCTTGTTTTTATGCGATGACTGCGAATGATAATGATTTCCATTCACATTATTACCGAGCGGCGTAAATATGGCAAATTTATGTGACGCGCATGGCCTGGCGTCAGAACAAGGTCTGCTGCAAGGTTGTCAGGCTGTGAAAGTCGTCGCCCAGGAAGGGCAGGATGGCGTCGGCGATCGGTTGCAGCTGGCGCGTGACGTAATGGTCGTAATCGATGCGCGAGCGCTGCGTTTCGAGCGGCTCCGGCCCGGCCAGGGTCATTACGTAGCGGATCCAGCCGCCGCGCTGGTATTGCAGCGGGCGGCCGTGCAGGCGGTTGAAGTCGTCGGCCAGGCGCGCCGCGCGCACCGGCGGCGGGGCGGCGCCTTGATACTCGCCCAGCGGACGGCGGATGCGCTTGCGGTACACCAGCAGCTCGTCGAAGTCGCCGCGCAGGGTGCTCTCGACGTACTCGCGCACGTATTCGCGGTACGCTTCGCGCTTGAAAATGCGCAGGTACAGCGCCTGCTGGAACTGCTGCGCCAGCGGAGTCCAGTCGCTGCGCACCGTCTCCAGGCCCTTGAACACCATCTCTTCGCCGCCGCCGGCCCGCCCGACCAGGCCCGCGTAGCGCTTCTTGCTGCCTTCTTCCGAATTGCGGATGGTCGGCATCAGGAAGCGCCGGTAGTGGGTTTCGTACTGCAGTTCGAGCGCGCTTTCAAGGCCGAGCGCCTCGCGCAGGTGCGCGCTCCACCAGGCGTTGACGTCGGCCACCAGCGCGCGTCCGATCTGGCCGGCCTGCTCGTCGTCGTGCGCGCCCCCGAGCCAGACGAAGGTCGAATCGGTGTCGCCGTAGATCACCTGGTGGCCGCGCTCTTCGATCAGCTCGCGCGTGCGGTGCATGATCTCTTGCCCGCGCAGGGTGATCGACGACGCCAGGCGCGGGTCGAAGAAGCGGCAGTGGTCCGCTCCCAGCACGCCGTAGAAGGAATTCATGATGATCTTGAGCGCCTGCGACAAGGGCTGGTTGCGTTCGCGCTTGGCCGCCTCGCGCCCTTCGGCGATCTGGCTGACGATGGCCGGCAGGCAGTGCCGGTGGCGCGAAAAGCGCGCGCCGCGAAAGCCCGGCACGGTGCTGTCCGCGGTTGCGCCGTCGTCGCACAAGCCTTCGATCAGGCCGACCGGATCGATCAGGAAGGTGCGGATGATCGACGGGTACAGGCTTTTGTAATCGAGCACCAGCACCGAGTCGTACAGGCCGGAACGCGAATCCATGACGTAGCCGCCCGGGCTGTTTTCGCCGGCCACGTCGCCCTGGTTGGGCGCCACGTAACCCTGGCGGTGCATGCGCGGCAGGTACAGGTGCTCGAAGGCGGCCACCGAGCCGCCGCCGCTGCGGTCCACCGCCAGCCCGGTCACGCTGGCCCGTTCGAGCAGGAAGTCGAGCACGCCGGTCTTGTCGAAGATGCGCGTGACCAGTTCGCAGTCCTTCAGGTTGTAGTGCGCCAGCGCCGGCTTGTCTTCGTTGAAGCGGCGCTCGATTTCGGCCATGCGCTGGTAGGGATTGTCGATCGCCTTGCCTTCCCCGAGCAAGGTGCGCGCCACGTTTTCGAGGCTGAAGGACGAAAAACTCCAGGTCGCCGATTTGAGCGCGTCGATGCCATCGATGATCAGGCGCCCGCAAGCGCCGGCGAAGAAGTGCTGCTTCGAGCCGTGTTCGCGCCACTCCATCGGGCTGCCGTCGCGCCCCAGGCGCAGCGGCACCTGGCAGCGCTCGGCGTGCTTTTGCAGCACGCGCAGGTCGAACTGCACCACGTTCCAGCCGATGATCGCGTCCGGGTCGTGGGTGGCCAGCCAGGCGTTGAGGCAGTCGAGCATCTGCGCGTGGCTGTCGCAGTAGTCGAGCGTGAAGTCGAGCGGCGTATCCGGGCCGTTGGGCGGGCCGAGCATGTACACCTGGCGCTGGCCGCAGCCTTCGAGCGCGACCGAATACAGCTCGCCGCGCGAGGTCGTCTCGATGTCGAGCGAGACGAGTTTGAGGCGCGGTCGGTAGCCGGCCGGCGCGGGCTTCAAGGGGCTGTCAGGCGCGTCGTGGAACAGCACCGGCGCGGTGATGAAGCGCTCCATCAGGTAGCGCTCCGGCGGGCGGATGTCGGCCTCGTAGACGTCGATGCCGTACTCGCGCAGGCGCTTGGCCTGGCGCGTCAGCTGGCGGTACTGCTGGCAGTACAGGCCGAAGACGGGGCGCCGGCCGAAGTCGCGCAGTTCGAGGGTGCGCAGTTCGCAGCCACGTTCGCCCTGCAGCAGCGCCTCGACCTGCGTGCGCCATTGTTCGGGAATGAAGGCGACCGAGAGCTGGCCGGTCAGGCGGATATGGCGCGGACCGGCATCGGTGGCAAGCCAGAAGTCGACCTCGGTGCCGGCGGGCGTGTCGCGCCAGTGGCGGGTCAGGAGGAATCCTTGCTGCGGTTGATTCAATGTGGACCTCGGAGGCGCTGGCCGGTTGGCGCGCGTATTCTAAGCCATCGCGCATCGATCCGCATTATGATGGCTTCGTTCCGACGATCCGCCCACCCTATGCCAACCGATGCGATGACGATTACCTTCCCGGCCGTGGCTCTGCGCCTGCTGGCCGCTTGCGCGCCGCTGCTGCTGTCCGCCTGCGGCACGCTGGGCGCCGCCGCGCAGGCCGAACAGGGCGCCGGTGAGGAGTTCGCCCGCCTCTGGGGCCGCTGGGCCGACTCCGGTGGCGACATCGCCGTCGCCGTCACCTGGGAGCGCAAGGTGCAGGCCGGCGTCACCGTGGCCGAGATCGAAGACGCCTTTGCCAGCGTGGCGGCGGAAGAGAACCTGAAAATGGTCGGCGTCCTGCCCCTGTCGGCGGAACTGCATGCCCGCTCGGGCCAGCCGCAGAAATTCCTCAAGGTGTATTCGTATTGCGACCCCGCCACCGCGCGCGCGATGGTCGACTTCAGCCCGCACATGGCGGCCTTTCTGCCTTGCCGCATCACGGTGCTGGAGAAGGAAGACGGCCTGTGGATCTACACCATGAACATGGACATGCTGACCAAAATGGGCCGCACGCTGCCGCCCGGACTCAAGCCGCGCGTGATGCGCGTGCGCGACGCCATGTGGAAGATGCTGGAACGCGGCGCGCGCGGCGAATTCTAAGTGTTGTTTTCCGCAGTGCAACATCGAAAGCGCTTGTGCAATGCGTGCGGATTTGGTTATATGCGTATATCGGCATTTCTTTACACCTGAAACAACCATGGATCCAGACCTCGACAGCGAACAGATGAGCGAAGTGTTCGAAGAAGTATCGAACTATTTTGCGCTGCTGTCCGAACCGACCCGGCTCAAGATCCTGCACGCGCTCTGTAACGGCGAGCGCACGGTCGGCGCCATCGTCGCCGAGATCGCGGCCACCCAGGCCAATGTGTCGCGCCAGCTGAACATGCTGTACCGCGCCCGCATCCTCGGGCGCCGCAAGGAGGGCGCGCAGGTGTATTACCGCATCGAAGACCAGAACACGATCGCGCTGTGCCGCACGGTGTGCAGCCAGATGGCGGAAAAGGTCAAGAACAGCCGGCGCATGGGGCAGGGCGCGATCCAGGGGTTCATGGGGGCGGACGCCTGACGAGGGCGGCGCACCGGCCTTGCCAGGGGCAGAATATGCGCGGATGGTTATATGCAAATATGATCATATAAGTAAGTAGCAACGGTCGCCGACTGCGGCGATGTGTTCAACCAGGCAAGCGAGAGGCAGTAGCAATGACGACTCCGATACGCAAACGCGGCCGTGTACAGGCCGCCCCCGAGCATTATCTCGACAGCGCCCTGATCGAGGACATCACCCGCGCCGGCGTCGATGGTGCCCGGCGCGGCTTTTTGCGGCGCAGTTTCCTGGCCGCCGGCGCGGCCATGGCAAGCGGCACGGCGCTGGCGCAGGACAGCGCGGGCGACCCCAACATCCTGACCCTGCCCGAGCATTCGCGCACCCTGGGCAAGCCGGTCGTGACCAATCCCTACGGCCAGCCGTCGCAATACGAAGCCAACCTGCAGCGGCGCGAGTCGCCCGGGCTGACCCGGGTGGGGGCGGCGTCGGTCTCGTTCACGCCCTTGCAGGGCCTGTTCGGCATCATCACCCCGTCCGGACTGCATTTCGAGCGCCACCACCAGGGCTGGCACGATATCGACCCGTCCAGGCACCGCTTCATGATCAACGGCCTGGTAAAAAATCCCAAGGTCTACACCATGGACGACCTGATGCGCATGCCGTCGGTGTCGCGCATGCATTTCATCGAGTGCGGCGCCAACACGGCGATGGAGTGGGGCAATGTGGCGGTGCCCTCGGTCCAGTATTCGCACGGCATGCTCAGCTGCAGCGAATTTACCGGCGTGCCCCTGTCGGTGCTGCTCGACGACTGCGGCTACGACAAGCGCCGTGCCAAGGTGGTGCTGGCCGAAGGCGCGGACGGCTCCTCGATGACGCGCACCATTTCGCTCGACCGCGCGCTCGACGACGTCATCGTGGCCTGGGCCATGAATGGCGAAATGCTGCGCCCGGAACACGGCTACCCCTTGCGCCTGGTGGTCCCCGGCGTGCAGGGTGTGTCATGGGTGAAGTGGCTGCGCCGCATCGAAGTGGGCGACCAGCCCTACGCCACCAAGGACGAGTCGCTGCACTACGTCGACGCCATGCCGGACGGCACCTTCCGCCAGTACACCTCGATCCAGGAATGCAAGTCGGTGATCACCACGCCGTCGGCCGGCCAGCGCCTGCTCGACACGGGCTACTACAACATCACCGGGCTGGCCTGGTCCGGGCGCGGCAAGGTCAAGCGGGTCGACGTGTCGGCCGACGGCGGGCGCAACTGGCGCACAGCGCGCCTGGAAACGCCGCTGCTGTCCAAATGCCTGACCCGTTTCAATATCGATTGGGAATGGGATGGCGCGCCGGCCGTGCTGCAATCGCGCGCCATCGACGAGACCGGCTACGTGCAGCCGAAAATCAACGAATTGCGCGCCGTGCGCGGCACCCGGTCCATTTATCACAACAATGCAATCCAGTCGTGGCAGGTTGCGCAATCGGGCGAGGTGTCCAATGTCCAGGTCTACTAAAGCGGTGCTCGCACTGGGCATTGCCGCGCTGTTCGGTAGCGCCGCCCCCGCGCCAGCCGGTAAACCCGGTCGCACGGCCACGCCGCAGGAAATCGCCGCCTGGGATATCGACGTGCGGCCCGATTTTACTGGTTTGCCCAAGGGTTCCGGCAGCGTGCCGGCCGGCCAGGCCGTGTGGGAAGGCAAGTGCGCCTCCTGCCACGGCACCTTCGGCGAGTCGAACGAAGTGTTCACGCCGCTGATCGGCGGCACCACGGCAGACGACGTCGCCAAGGGCAGGGTGGCTTCGCTCATCAATGGCCGCCAGCCGCAAAAGACCACCCTGATGAAGGTCGCCACCGTGTCCACCCTGTGGGACTACATCAACCGCGCCATGCCCTGGACCGCGCCCAAGTCGCTCACCACCGACGAGGTGTATGCGGTGACCGCCTACATGCTCAACATGGGCGAGGTGGTGCCGGACGACTTCGTGCTGTCGGACCAGACTATGGCCGTGGCCCAGCAGCGCATGCCCAACCGCAACGGCATGGTCACCAATCACGGCTTGTGGGACGTCAAGGGTAAACCGGACGTCAAGAGCGTGGCGTGCATGAAGAATTGCCCGGTCGATGCCACGGTGCGCTCGTCGCTGCCGGAAGCGGCGCGCAATGCGCACGGCAACCTGGCCACGCAGACGCGCGCTTTCGGCGCGACGCGTGGCGTCGATACGACGCAGGCGGCGCCAGCGTCGCGCCAGGCGGCCGTCCCGGTGGCAGCAGCAGCGGTGACCACGCCCGCGATGCAGGGGCCCGACAAGGCTACTGCCGCGCTGTTCGAGCAAAACGCCTGCATGGCGTGCCATGCCGTCGACAGCGCGATGATCGGGCCGAGCTTCCGGATGATCCGCGAGAAGTACCGGGCCGACGGCGCGGCTCCGGCCAGGCTGGCGGGCAAGGTCAAGCAGGGCAGCAGCGGCGCCTGGGGCGCGATCCCGATGCCGGCGCAAGGGCATCTGAAGGATGCCGATATTGCAACGATGGTCGGTTGGATTTTGGCAACACCCAAATGAACAGCCGTGGTCAGCGGCTACCCGGATCGGGTAGTCTTGTTTCCGAGACCGTCGCCCCCGCGCAGGCGGGGGGCCCAAGTTTGACGCCCTGCCACTGCATTACGAACTTGGGCCCCCGCCTTCGCGGGGGCGACGGTGCGGTGGTGGGCGACGGTGCGGTACCTTTTATTAATTGGAGAAGATGATGAATCAAAGTCGACGCAACCTCATGCGCATTACCTCGGTGCTGGGCGCGGCCTTCGCCGCCGGCCTGCTTAAACCGTCCGACGTGTTCGCCGCCGAATGGAGCCAGAAGGTCTTCGACGCCAAGAGCCTGGAAGCGGTCGTCAAGGAACTCGGCGGCGATAAGTTCGCCGTCAGCGCCGACGTCACCATCACCGGCCCGGACATCGCCGAAAACGGCGCCGTGGTGCCGGTCTCGGTCGCGAGCAAGGCGCCCAACACCGACTTCATGGCGATCCTGGTCGAAAAGAATCCGAATACGCTCTCGGCCAGTTTCAACATCCCGCCCGGCACGGAAGCTGCCGTCACCACGCGCGTGAAGATGGGCGGCACCTCCAACGTGCACGCACTAGCGCGCGCCGACGGCAAATGGCTGCTCGCGACCAAGGAAATCAAGGTCACGCTCGGCGGCTGCGGCGGCTGATTCTCTCCAACACAGATAAAGGAATCCATCATGGCTGATCCAATGCGCATTCGCGCCAGCGCCACCGGCGATCTGGTCGAAGTCAAAATCCTCATGCGGCACGACATGGAAACCGGGCAGCGCAAGGACGCGGCCGGCAAGGTCGTCCCCGCCCATTTCATCAAGACGCTGGTGGCCAAGGTCGGCGAGAAAGTGGTGTTCGACGCCAATTTCGGCCCCTCGGTCTCGAAGGACCCGTTCCTGTCGTTCAAGTTCAAGGGCGCGGCCAAGGGCGACAAGGTCAGCGTGACCTGGGTCGACACGGCCGGCGACACCCGCACCGATGAAGGCACGATTACCTAAGTTCCTCACGCATGACAACAAGGAGACGACCATGATGCACCGGCGCACAGTTGTGCTCGCTGCGGGACTGCTGGCCACGCTAAGCGCGGCGTTCGCGCAGACCTCGACCAGCGACGAGATCGCGAAATACCGCCAGATGCTTGCCGACGGCAATCCCGCCGAGCTGTGGGAAATGCGCGGCGAGGAGCTGTGGAAGACCAAAACCGGTCCGAACAAGGTGTCGCTGCAACAGTGCGACTTCGGCAAGGGTCCGGGCGTGCTTAAAGGCGCGTACACCGAACTGCCGCGCTACTTCAAGGACGTCAACAAGGTGATGGACCTGGAACAGCGCCTGGTGCACTGCCGCGTCACCCTGCAGGGTTTGACCCCGGCCGAGGCGGTCAAGACCCCGTTCGGCGCGGCCGGCAAGAAGTCCGACATCGAAGCGTTGGTGTCCTATATTACCGCCGAATCGCGCGGCATGAAGATGGCGGTCTCGACCGCGCATCCGCTGGAGCAGCGCGCCTACGACACCGGCAAGCAACTGTTCTTCTATCGTGGCGGCTCGCACGACTTCGCCTGCGCCACCTGCCATTCGATCGACGGGCAGCGCATCCGTTTGCAGGAACTGCCGAATATCCTCAACCCGATCAATGCCCAGGCCGCCTACACCACCTGGCCGGCGTACCGCGTCTCGCAGGGCGAAGTGCGCACCATGCAGCACCGGCTGGCCGACTGCTTCCGCCAGCAGCGCTTTCCGGAGCCGCTGTACGCGTCCGACGCGCTGACGGCGGTAACGATGTTCCTGGCTAAAAACGCGAACGGCGGCGTGTACGCCGGTCCGGCCTTGAAACGATAGGGAGACGACATGACACCATTCGCACGCATTCTCGTGGCGAGCTTTGGCGCGGCCACCATCGCCGGCTGCGCCACGGTGGCCGCCGATACCGATTACCGCCAGGCGGCGCTGGCCCTGATCCGGCAAGACTTCCGCTCGGCCGGCCCGGCCACGGTGGAACGGATCGCCGCCCAGGACGAATCGCAGCAACTGTGCAGCCAGTATCCAAAGGAGCGTCCGCCCGAGGTGGCCGCGCGCATCGAGGCGGCGCAGCTGGCGGCGGTCAAGCAGCCGGCCGACGGCAAGTACCTCGGCAAATGGCAGGAAGGCGAAAAGATCGCCCAGAACGGGCGCGGCATGCAGTCGTCGGACGCCATCGGCGCGGTCAACGGCGGCAATTGCTACGCCTGCCACCAGATCACCAAGAAAGAAATCTCGTTCGGCAATATCGGCCCGTCGCTCTACCAGTACGGCAAACTGCGCGGCAACAGCGACGAGATCGTGAAATACACCTGGAACAAGCTCTACAACGCGCAAGCCTACAGCGCCTGCTCGAACATGCCGCGCTTCGGCCACAACGGCGTACTGAGCGAAGCCCAGCTCAAGGACGTCATGGCGCTGCTGCTCGACCCCAAGTCGCCCGTTAACGAGTAGTCGAGTAGTCGTCCAACCAGGAGTCGATATGGGAATGAACCGGCGCGAATTTGCGCAACTGATGGGCATCGCGGCCGCCGGCGGCATGCTGCTGGGCTCTAAAACGGCGCTGGGTGCACCAAGCCCGGGCGCGCTGTACGACCTGGCGCGCTTCGGCAATGTGCATTTTTTGCACTTCACCGATTGCCACGCGCAGCTAAATCCAGTGTACTTCCGCGAGCCGAGCGTCAACCTCGGCGTCGGCCAGGCGGCGGGCAGGATGCCGCACCTGGTCGGCGAAGCGCTGCTCAAGCAGGTGAACATCAAGCCGAACACGCCCCAGGCGCATGCGTTCACGGCGCTTAACTTCGAGCAGGCTGCGCGCACCTACGGCAAGGTGGGCGGCTTTGCCCATCTGGCCACCTTGGTCAAGCAGATGCGCGCCGGGCGTCCGGGCGCGCTGCTGCTCGACGGCGGCGACACATGGCAAGGCTCGGCCACGGCCCTCTGGACAAAAGGCCAGGACATGGTCGACGCCGGCCTGCTGCTGGGCGTGGACGTCATGACCGCGCACTGGGAAATGACGCTCGGCGACAAGCGGGTGCAGGAAATCGTCGGCAAGGACTTCAAGGGCAAGGTCGATTTTGTCGCGCAAAATGTGAACACCACCGATTTCGGCGACCCGGTGTTCGCCCCGTATGTGATCAAGGAAATGAACGGCGTGCCGGTGGCGATTATCGGCCAGGCGTTTCCGTACACGCCGATCGCCAATCCGCGCTACCTGACGCCCGACTGGAGCTTCGGCATCCAGGAAGAAAACATGCAAAAGATGGTGGACGAGGCGCGCGCCAAGGGCGCCAAGGTGGTCGTCGTGCTGTCCCACAACGGCATGGACGTGGACCTGAAAATGGCCTCGCGCGTGCGCGGGATCGACGCCATCCTGGGCGGCCACACGCACGACGGCATACCCGAACCGGTGATCGTGGCCAATGGCGGCGGCAAGACGCTGGTGACGAACGCCGGCAGCAACGGCAAATTCCTCGGCGTGCTCGATTTCGACGTGCGCGGCGGCCAGGTGCGCAACTTCCAGTACCGGCTGCTGCCGGTCTTTTCCAACTTCCTGCCAGAAGACAAGGACATGGCCGCGCTGATCAGGAAGGTGCGCGCCCCCTACGAAGCGAAGCTGAACGAAAAGCTGGCCGTTACCCAGGGCACCCTGTACCGGCGCGGCAACTTCAACGGCACCTTCGACCAGCTGATCATCGACGCCTTGATGGAGGTGAAGGGTGCCGACATCGCCTTTTCGCCCGGTTTTCGGTGGGGCACGTCGCTCTTGCCCGACAGCCCGATCCTGATGGATCACCTGATGGACCAGACTGCAACCACCTACTCGTACAGCACCCTGACCGAAATGACCGGCAGCACCATCAAGACCATCCTGGAAGACGTCGCCGACAACCTGTTCAATCCCGACCCGTACTACCAGCAGGGCGGCGACATGGTACGGGTGGGCGGCATGACCTACGCCATCGACCCCAGGGCGGCAATGGGCGCGCGCATCAGCGACATGCGCCTGCACGGCAAGCCGCTCGACGCCGGCAAGGCTTACAAGGT
>DASVVC010000138.1:0-11728 GCA_036386755.1 Telluria sp. | reverse complement strand
AGCGGCAGCATCACGTTTTCGAGCGCATTCAAATGCGCCAGTAACTGCGCTACGAACTTGGGTTCCCGCCTTCGCGGGAACGACGGATAAGGGGCCGGTGGCTAACGCAAACCGTTAAACCAGCCGTCCGCCGGCGATCGTGATCGTCCGCCCGCAGCGCGCCGCAATCGACGGGTCGTGCGTCACTAGCACCAGGGTCGATCCGCGCTCGCGGTTCAACTCGAACATCAACTGAATCACCGCTTCGCCGGTCGCCGCATCCAGGCTGCCGGTCGGCTCGTCGGCGAACAATAACGGCGGCTCGGTCACGAACGCGCGCGCCAGGGCCACGCGCTGCTGCTCGCCGCCCGACAGGAACTTCGGATAATGCTTCAAGCGGCTCGACAGCCCTACCCGTCCCAGCATCGCCGCCGCCTTTTCCTTCGCATCGCTTTCGCCGCGCAATTCCAGCGGCAGCATCACGTTTTCGAGCGCATTCAAATGCGCCAGTAACTGAAACGACTGGAACACGAAACCCAGCTTGGCCTTGCGCAAACTGGCGCGGCCATCTTCATCCAATGCGAAGATGTCGTCGCCGGCCAGGATCACCTTGCCGCTGGACGGCGTGTCCAGGCCCGCCAACAGGCCGAGCAAGGTCGACTTGCCCGAACCGGACGCGCCCACGATCGCGAGCGTCTCGGCCGGTTGCACTGTAAAATCCACGCTGTGCAGGATGGTCAGTTCGCCGCTGGCATCGGCCACGCGCTTGGACAGGCCGATCGCCTCGATCGCCGCCGGCGCCTTTGCATGGTCACTTACGTAACGATTGGAAGAATCAGGAATGTCACGCATGCTTGTTAATCTCAAAAAATGGTCGGGTTGCGCTCTGCTGCTGATGGCTGCCTCGGCGAGCGCCTATTCTGCACCAAAAACCGTGCTTGTGCTGGGCGACAGCCTGTCGGCCGAGTACGGACTCAATCGCGGCGCCGGCTGGGTCGCGCTGATGGAGCAAAAGCTCAAGGCCGAAAAAATCGAGGCGTCCATCGTCAACGCCAGCATCAGCGGCGAGACCACCAGCGGCGGGCGCGCGCGCCTGCCGGCCCTGCTCACCCAGCACAAGCCCGACGTCGTGGTCATCGAACTGGGGGCCAACGACGGCTTGCGCGGCTTGCCGGTGCCGGCCGCCACGGCGAACATGCGCACCATGATCGAGCTGGCGCAGAAGAACAAGGCACGCGTGCTGCTGGTCGGCATGCGCATTCCGCCCAATTACGGACGCACCTATACCGATAACTTCTTCGGTATGTACACCTCGCTCTCGAGCCAGTACAAGACGGCACTGGTGCCGTTCATGCTGGAAGGCGTGGCCGACAAGCCGGCGCTGTTCCAGAGCGACCGCCTGCATCCGGCGGCCCAGGCCCATCCGACCATCCTGGCGAATATCTGGCCGCACATCCTGCCACTGGTGACATCACGATGAAATATCCCGCCATTGAGAATTTTGCTGCCCTGCTGCCGCAGCTGGACCAGTTCGACTGCATCATCGACGCGCGCAGCGAGTCCGAATTCGCGCTCGACCATCTGCCCGGCGCGATCAACTGCCCGGTGTTGAGCGACCCGGAGCGGGTGCGGGTCGGCACCATGTACAAACAGATCAACGCGTTCGAAGCGAAAAAGGTCGGCGCGGCGCTGGTGGCCAAGAACATCGCGCGCCATATCGAAACGCTGTGGCTGGACAAGCCGAAGGAATGGCGTCCCTTGATCTATTGCTGGCGCGGCGGTAACCGCAGCGGCTCGATGGCCCTGATCCTGGCCAAGATCGGCTGGCCGGCGGTGCAGCTCGACGGCGGCTACAAAGCCTACCGCGCGCATGTCAGCGCAGCGCTCCTGGAGTCGCCCGTGCCCGAGTTCAGGGTCGTTTGCGGCCCGACCGGCAGCGGCAAGAGCCGCCTGCTGCAAGTGCTCGATTCGATCGGCGCGCAGGTGCTGGACCTGGAACAGCTGGCGGCGCACCGCGGTTCGGTGCTGGGCAATTTGCCGAGCAAGCCGCAGCCGTCGCAAAAGATGTTCGAAACGATGATCTGGGAAAAATTGCGCCGCTTCGATCCGGCGCGGCCGGTGTTCGTCGAATCCGAGAGTAAAAAGGTCGGTCAGCTGCGCGTGCCCGATGCGCTGATGGAGAAGATGCGGCAATCGCCCTGCATTTCCCTGACGCTGTCGCGCCCGAACCGGGTGCGCTTGCTGATGGAGGATTACGAGCACTTCACCAACAGCCCGGACACGCTCAACACGCAGCTCGACTGCCTGGCGCAGCTGCACGGGCGCGACAAGATCGACAGCTGGCACGCGCTGGCCAGCGGCGGCCAGATGCCGCTGCTGGTGGAAGAACTGCTGGTGGCGCATTACGACCCGGCCTACCTGCGCTCGATCGACCGCAATTTCATCCAGGTCGGCAAGGCCGAGGTGGTGGCGCTGGACGACATTGGCGAAGCCGATTTTTTAGCGGCGGCGCAGCGTTTGCATACAGGACGTCACCGCGCAAGCTGAGCGGCGTGGCTGCCGGGATAAACCGTCAGCCTGATCGAGCACCACGACTGCATTCATGGCGCCCGCGCGCCTGGCGCTCGGTCCATCGAAGATCCCCCCTCCCATCCGTCGGGCAGCCGATCAGGCACTCCCGAAGTAAAGGCACCGTCCGTGCCACTTTCCTCACCTGCGAGAGAACCCAACCCTATAACTGTTGCGGACGCCGGCATTCATTTTAAGAGAATGTTGACAGTTAGTCACTGCAATGTTAGCGTAAATACATTGGTGAAAGACTTCTGATCGACGGATCGTATATTGATCAACAACGTGGCAACCCGACGCGAGGCCGAGATGAGCGACATCGATTCCATAGCGACCGGGTTGGACGGCAACGATCCAAGCGTGCTCCGCAAGTTGGACGCGTTGGGTCTGAACGCGACAGCCAATGCGCCTAAGGCGATTGCCCAATTTGGCCGGGAGGGCGCCGAGGCGGCGGACTGGCAAGGCCTTAACCAGGCAGCAGGCAGTACGTTCGCTGAAATATTTCAAGCCGAACTAGACGCACTGGACGCCCGGCCCGGCAGCCTTGACAGTTCAGTCAAACCGGCGCGCCTTCAGGACGTCAACCGGCGCGCCCAGTCGCGCAAGCTTGCCGGCCTGGCGTTGTCTGGAGGCGGCGCGCGCAGCGCGACATTTAATCTCGGCGTCATTCAGGCACTCGCTGAAAAGCGACTGCTTCGCGAATTCGATTTCATGTCGACCGTTTCGGGGGGCGGCTTCATCGGCGGCTGGCTCTCCAGGCTGGTCGCTGCGTATGATGGCAAAGTGGAACTGGTCGAAGAAGCACTTTCCGCGTCACCAAATGGCGGTGGAAAAGTCGAACATGATGCCATTCAGTTTCTCCGAAAATACTCGAACTACATGGCGCCCAGATTGGGCTTCCTGTCCGCGGACACCTGGACCCTACTCATCACCTACGTGCGTAACACCATGCTCAACATGGCGATGGTGGGCTCCTGGCTGGCCTGCCTATTCTTGCTCCCGCGGCTGGTGACGTGGTGTGCCGGCGCGTCACTGGTGTACTGGCCTGCGCATGTCAGGAACGTGTCCATTGTCAGTTTCCTGGTCGCCGTTTTTTTCATTGCCCACAGTATTTCGCGTAAAGGAAGCACGCTCGCCAGCGCACAACGCAGCCAGTCGCAAGGCGGCATTTTGCTCATCGTCTGCCTGCCTCTGAGCATCGCGGCCTTGGGCGGCAGCCTGACGGTATGGACCTATCAGGATGCGTTGGCCGCCTTCTGGCGCGAACTGGACACGTCCTTCGTGTCGCTCCCGGCCTTGCTGCTGCTCGTTCCCGGGACGGTGTACTTTTGTGTATGGTGCGCCGGCTGGTTGACGGCCCAGATCGCTAATCAACGCGCCCGTCGCCGGACCACCGGCACGGATGGCCCGGACCGGCGCAATTCATGGGCCTTGTTGGGCCGCGACTTTATCGGGCATTTGCTGTGCGCCGTGGGCTCCTTGGCGATAGGAACGGTTTTGCTGTTAAAAATTGTCGATCTGTTCAAGGGCCATCTTAAAAGTGCCGAAGGTTTCACGATTGTGGCCGTGGTCACGTTCGGCGTGCCGGCCATGCAGATTTTATTCGGTATCACACTCACGCTGATGATTGGACTGCTGGGACGCCTGTACAGTGACCAAAGCCGGGAGTGGTGGGCGCGACTGGGCGGATGGATAGGCATTATCGCGTTCGCCTGGACAGCCCTGTTCAGCGCCACGTTTTATCTCCCGCCGCTGTTGCACTGGGCTTACGATCACTATCCAAAGACAGCCGGCAGCGGCGGGCTCATGTCGTTCCTGCTCACCTATGCCGGCTTGCGGGCTGGATCGAGTGCCGAGACGGGAAAAATCAAGGTAAGCAAGCATTACGACACCCTGGCCCGGTTAGCCCCTTTGGCGTTTAGCATTCTCGCCGTTGCAGGCCTGTCGGCGTTGCTGCAAATATTACTTTTTGGATTTCAGGCCCCAATCACCGATGGAAAACTTTTTGCATATATAGCGCGGTATTTATATACGTACCCCCCGGTGATATCGCCCTATTACCCGCCCAAGCCAGTGCTCGATGCCCTCAAGCTGATGGCCCTGTTCGGGCTGGCCGCCGTGATTCTGGGCAGCCGGCTGGACATTAACAAATTTTCCTTATATATGATGTACCGCATGCGGCTGGTACGGGCGTATTTCGGGGCCAGTTCAAGAGAGCGCAGCCCGCACCCTTTTACGGGTTTCGACCCTGCCGATGACCCGGAACTGACGAGCTTGTTGAAAGCCGCGCCAGGCGTTGCCGGACTTGAGACCTTGCAGCGCCCCTATCACATCATTAACGCCGCCCTGAATCTGGTCGGTGGCAAGGACCTGGCGTGGCAAACGCGGAAAGCTGCGAATTTCATTTTCACACCCAAGTTTTGTGGTTTTGAAGCCCCATCGCTCGCACCAGCCCAACAATACGAATCAAGCTGGCGCGGCGCCTACCGCCCCAGCAGCGACTACGCGAGCACCTCCAGCATGCATGACGAGCGCGAACGCATCAAGCTGGGCGCCGCAGTCGCCATTTCCGGGGCAGCCGCCAGTCCCAACATGGGCTACCACTCGTCACCGCCGCTCGCGTTCCTGATGACGCTGTTTAATTTGCGCCTCGGGCGCTGGTGCCCCAATCCGATGAAAAAAAACACATGGCGCCTTGCAACGCCGCGTGTCGCACTGTTCAGCATTTTGGCGGAATTGTTCGGACATACCGACATGACCGCCGACTTCCTCTATCTGTCCGATGGCGGCCATTTTGAAAACCTCGGCCTGTACGAATTGGTGCGACGCCGTTGTCGCCTGATTGTGGTGATCGACGCCAGCGCCGACGCCCAGAGCCATTTCGAAGACCTCGGCAATGCGATTCGACGCTGCGCCACTGATTTTCATATCCCGATAGAGCTCAATCCGCGCGGTATTCAACGCTTCGACGGCGGTACCGGGATCGGTTCGAGCTGGGTGACGGGCCGGGTGCAGTATGCCCGCGCCGACGGCTGCGGCCGCGATGGCCTGCTGGTGTATATCAAGCCGACCATTGTGGGCGACGAAAACGCCGATATTCTCAATTACAGCAAGACGCATCCTGAATTTCCGCACCAGCACACCGCGGACCAGTTTTTCGACGAAAACCAGTTCGAGAGTTACCGCAGCCTTGGTTACCAGACCGCCATGCGGGCCATAAAGCAGATGCATGGGCTCGAGCGCGGCCGTGCATCGTGGCAGGGCGCGCTGCGGCGACACCGCATCGAGCGCATCTGCACCTTGCTGCGGCTGGACGAACTCCGCGCGCGCGGACGGCTGCGCCGGGAAGCGCCAGGCACGGCATAGTCCGACGATCATCCATATAAGCGCGGCACGATCGCATGGGCGAGGCCGATGCGATCCGGGCGGCACATATCCCTGCTTTTAGAGAAGTACGCAGTGAGGCAATGCCGCTGACAGCGGGCGGTTAAGTATCGGAAAAATCCACATGGTTGCAAACCGGTCGTGGCCGATCGGTTCATTCTAGGGGAACTGACATGCTTGATATCAAAAGACACACGCTCTTGAGGATTTTCATTTCAAACGGCAGGGATCACTTCAAGCGGCTTTATTCTTTGCTCGGCACAGTCATGATCGCTTTGCTGACGGCGGCGTGCCCCGTGTATGCCGGACAGCTTATTCTCCAGAACGCGGGCGATCAATCCATCACATGCACGGTGGACGGATTTACCGTTCAGAGTGGCGGCACGCAAGATGTCACCTTCACGGTGCCGCCGAACGCCTCGATCCATGTGCTTCCCAACATCGCACGCGCCGATCAGCAGATCAGTTGGGTCAACTGCGGTCAACTCAAGGCACGCAAACTGACCGTCGGGACCAACAGCGCGAATCAAAGACTGCTCTTCAACAGCCGGCAAACACGGGTGCTGAACGTATCGCTTTACCCGTATTTGCCCGCCTTGCCGCCGACCAACTTGGAAGGTTTGGCAGATTACGTGATTAAAACCTACCAAGAGGATAACCCGCAGGTCTTGCTGAACTTAACGATGGATGGGGCCGGGCCGATAAAAATCTACAGTTTCGATGATTTACCCGACTACCTGAACGACCAAGGCTTCGATGTGATGGAGCTGGACATGATGTATCTCGGCTTTCTGGTCGATAAGGGACTGATCAATCGGCAGGAACGGCCCTCCGGTTCTCCCCTGCCAGTCGCACTGGCAGCATCCAGCGTGGACGGCGTCTTGTACGCCATCCCGAGCTGGTTATGCATGGACTTTCTGTATTCGACGAATCCGGCATTACAGCAGGTTAGCTCGCTTACCGCTTTGCAGACCTTCTTAAAAAACAGCCCGTCCGGTCAGACGCCTTTGGTAGCCGACTATGTGGGCAAATGGCGCTTGCCGTCGATGTACGTCAATGCCTACGTTCAGGAGTATGGGATTAACAAGATCGGCGACGCCTTCAACATGCCTCCCGATGCAAAGGTCATGTCGAATCTGACCGCACTGGTGGGGACCTGCGCCGCCAATGGAAAGGATTTTTGTGTGGATGAGACGTATCACGACGCCCCAGGAACAGTCGAGCAGACTTTCGCCCACGGCAGCGCTTACGCAAACGTCGGTTTCTCTGAACAATCGTTCTACACGACTCTCGCAGGAAGTTTCGCGCCACTGTACGTCACGCCGATGACCTGGGGCAAGCGCCCGCAACCGTTACTGTATGCGGACAGCTTTGTCACCAACAAGGCATCCTGCCCCTCAAACTCGCAGTGCGGCGCGGATGCGGCGAAGTTTATCAACGTGATGACCAGTCTTCCCATGAAAAATTACATCGTAATGTCAAAGGACTATCCGGTCCGAACACCATGGCGCACCTTGCTTGTACCTTATGAGTCCTTTTACGAGCAGCGCGAGGTGATCGACAATCCCCTGTATTCGCAATATCAAACGGTATTTAAAAATGCGGTAACGTTTCCCAATACCTGGACTGCTGCCCAGCAAACGTCGATGAGGACGCAGATTTGCGGAGTTTTCCAAGCGACATTTCCGAAATATGCTTGCACTCCCCCAGCTGCTGCGCCGAAGGCCTCCGGCCCCATCAAACTCAAGCGGCCGTCCACGCCTGCACAGCAACCGCGTCGCGGGTCGAAGGTTCCCATCGACAGGCCGGCTTCGCAAGCGGCGCCGACGCCGCAGCAACGTGTCCTTCACGGCCGCCGCTGAACGGCCGGCGGGCCTTGCACCCTCGGCCGCAAAGCCCCGCATCGCGGCATACGCTCATTTTAGGGGTGCGAAGCCCACTTCAGCGTCCACCTGATGCAGTTCTAGCTGCAACGTCCTTGTTCAGTCCGGGCCTGGCGTTCAAGCAATCAGATGGCGGAATGTCGGCTCGATGTTTTTCGCGTGCAGGAAGCGCACGATGTCTTCCAGGGTGGCGTCGCGCAGTAATAGACCTTCGGGTGCGCTTGCTGCGGACGCTGTCACTGGCGAGCGACCGATCTCTACCGCGCCATGCGCTTGCCCGAGCACGTCCAGGGCATGCTGGAACTGCTTGGCACTGATGCGTTCCAGCCGTTCCAGCAGCGCCGCCTGGGCGGCGAGCGGCGGGGCCATCTCCAGGCCGGATTCGTCGGCAAACGCGGCTCCCAGGCCTGCATCGATGAACGCGGCCCATTTGCCGGTCCGTGGGTCCAAACATGGCGGCAATTCGACGCTGGCGCCGGCGGCATCAGAAAACGGCTCCATGCCGGGCACATACGCCTTGCGGATCAGCTCCAGGAATGTTTTCACCTGCTCGACGGGCGCCGGCGTTTCGAGCGACATCCACAAATAGTAGCCATTCGAACCTGAAATGCTCACCGCCGGCGCTGGAAAGCCGAGTTCGGCCTGCAAGGCATTCGCCACTGCGCACAAATCGGTCCAATGCTGGGCTTCCACAGCGCCCGATGTCTTGCGAAAAGCGATAACAATCGCACGGGTGAGCCCGTCCGCTGCGACCAGGTCGATTGCAATGGCGCTGTGGCCCGCGCGCCGCTGCGCCAGAAGTTCCGGCGACAGAGCCGCCTTCGGAACATACAAGCGGCTTAACTCCGACATCATTTTTTGCATTTGTTTCCTTGAATCGGACTGCATCGGCCTGCAGCCTAGCCTTTTCCGTGTCCGTATTTTGCCACACGGCGCTGCGCCGGCGTCGCCTTGCTGCGAAACTCACCTTCCAGACCAGGGCAACGGGTTTGCGTGCATCCGTACCAGGAAGTATCGTCGAAAGAGCATTCACGGCCAAGATTATCTTCCGTAAAAACGCAATCGACGAAATCGCAGTCGACGAATTTGCCTGAATTAAAGGACGTTCCGCGAAATGTACAGCCGACGAAATGGACGTTCACGAACAGGGCGCAACAGAACATGCCCCAATACCAGCTGCAATGCTCGATGGAGCAACTAACAAACACCGAATCGACCGGATCGCCTTGAATATCCATATCGACGAACTCGCAATACCGGTAAACGTGTTCAAGCCATCCGGCCGGTTTTGGCAATTTTTTTTCAAATCGCTCTCGTTCAAATAGCATGTACTACACTCCATTACGCAAGGGTACTTAATATGTTTGATTACGGTAGTTTAGAAACTCTGGCGGTTCATGGTGATGCACGCTCCGCAGCAGCGGCATAAAAAAACCCGGCAGCGCGAGCGACCGGGTTTTTATCTGCTTGACAGCGTTACGTCACAGCGGTTACTTCACAGCAGGAACGTCTTTCGCATCTGCCGCGGCCACCTCGGTCTTGGCGATGACCTTGGCCTTGGCTTTTTCCTTGAGCGCGTCGACGTAACCGCGCATCTCGACCTGGCCGAGGCGCTCGGTAATTTCCTGCTGCTCGGCGGTGCGGCGCGCCGCGTCGACCTTGGCCGGCTGCGATACCTTGCTGATGCGATACACACCATAGCCGATGCCAGGGAGTTCGACACCCACATACGCCGGCAGCTTGGTCGCATCGGCCTTCAGTACCAACGGCAACGCTGCCTGGTTGACCGCCGTCGGCGTCGCGCGGCTGACGACCTTGGCCGGGCCGAAGCCGGTGGCGTCGCCGCTGGCTTTGGCTGCTGCGATCTTGGCTTCGCCGGCTTTCTTGGCCAGGCTGGCCGCTTCCTGCTGGGCAACGCGCATGCGGATGATGTCCTGCACTTCGGCCAGCGGACGCTTGGCTGCCGGCGCATATTCCACGATGCGGGCCGCGACCAGCATGCTCGGCTTGACTTCAATCGCGTCGGTATTGCGCTTGTTCTTGACCACGCCGTCGGCAAACACGGCGCTCAGAAACTTGGCATTGTTCAACGGCGATTGGGCCAGCGCCGGGTTCGGCGTGCGGGTGACGTTGTCCAGCGTTTCGATTTTCAGTTTCAGCTTCTCGGCGACCGGTTTCAGGCTGGTGGACTGGTCGTACACGGTCTCGGTGAAAATTTGCGCCATTTCCGAATACTTCTTCGACATCTTCGGCTTCTTCACTTCAGCAACGAGCGCATCCTTGACTTCGTCGAGCGGCTTGATGGTTTCCGGCACCAGCTTGGTGACAGTAACGATGTGGTAACCGTATTCCGATTCGACCACGTCGCTGATCTCACCCTGCTTGAGCTTGAACACGGCCGTTTCGACCGCCGGGCTGAGCATCTTGCCCTTCTCGGCCACGCCCAGTTCGCCGCCTTGCTCGGCCGTCGCAACGTCCTGCGACTTGGCTTTGGCGACCTCGGCAAACGTGGCTGGCGCCTTGCGCAGCTCGGCCAGCACGGCGTCGGCCTTGGCCTTGGCGGCAGCCTTGTCGGCAGCGCTGGCGCCCTTGGCGGCATTGAACAGAATGTGGCTGTACTGGCGCACTTCCGGCGTGCCGAAGCGCGCCTGGTTGGCTTTGTAGAACTCGGCAACTTCGGCGTCGGTCACGCTGACCAGGCCTTCGACCGCGGCCGCGTCCAGCACGACGTATTCGATCTTGGCTTTTTCAGGCACCTGGAACAGGGTGGTGTTCTTGTCGTAGAAGGCCTTGATCATCTCGTCGGTGACCTTGACCTGGGCTTGCTGCTCGCTGGCCGGGAACAGCATTTCCTGGACTTCGCGTTCTTCGTCGAAGATGTTCGACATGCGCGTGGCGACCGTGCGCGGCAGGAAAGCGGTTTCCTGCACGGTGCCGGTCAGCTGGCGCAGCACGAAGTTGCGGCGCAGGCTGGCCTCGTACTGGGCCGCCGTCATGCGCGCATTGACCAGCGCCGACTTGTAGACGTTGACGTCGAACTTGCCGGCGGTCTTGAATTCATCGTTTTGCTGGATCGTGTTGACCAGCACATCGTCGCCCACGGTCAGGTGGCTGCGCTCGATCTCGGCTTCGACGGCGCGCTGCGCGATCAGGTTGTCGAGGATTTCACGCTTGAATTCGGGCGTCTCGAAGCGCTTCTGGTCGAACTTCGCGCCCATCATGGCGCGGTATTGGTCGACCTGCTGGCGCTGCGCCTCTTCCCATTCGGGCTGCGTGATCTTCTTGCCGTTCACATTGGCCACGACCACGGTACTGTCGGCGTTTTCATTGGTGGCCATGCCACCGACGACCAGGAA
This sequence comes from Telluria sp., assembly GCA_036386755.1. Lineage (GTDB taxonomy): Bacteria > Pseudomonadota > Gammaproteobacteria > Burkholderiales > Burkholderiaceae_D > Telluria_A. The sequence goes on along the minus strand of DASVVC010000138.1, from coordinate 558 downwards.
CGAGGCGGCCAGCAACACGAGCATGACCTGGATCCAGCGTTTGTGATTACGAATAAATTCAAACATGGTTTGCCAATTCGAGATAAATAAAATTGCGATTGAATGCGATCGAGACGCACATATAAAAAAAGGCGAACTTTCGTTCGCCTCTTCTTTTTTTTGACAGGACTGCCAGGACCCGGCCGCCTTGTGCGAACCATGGAATCCCGTGCGGGCGACTCCTGAACCCCGGCGCACTCCCCGATCAGGGACTGCACCATCGTACTGCTATATGCTGGCGGAGCGGACGGGACTCGAACCCGCGACCCCCGACGTGACAGGCCGGTATTCTAACCAACTGAACTACCACTCCTAAATCGTTTCTTCTTTTTCATTGGCGGAGCGGACGGGACTCGAACCCGCGACCTCCGACGTGACAGGCCGGCATTCTAACCAACTGAACTACCACTCCTCAAATCAACTGCGTATTTTTTATTGGCGGAGCGGACGGGACTCGAACCCGCGACCTCCGACGTGACAGGCCGGCATTCTAACCAACTGAACTACCACTCCGTAAAA
>DASVVC010000137.1:0-21827 GCA_036386755.1 Telluria sp. | reverse complement strand
CAGGCCCCTGACAACTGTTCGGGCTACAAAGAATGGAGCATGCCGTCATAGGCTGACCCTCGGGATTCGCTCCCACAGACCCATCAGACTGACATGCTCGCAAACATAATTTACTGCGAATTCAAGATATAAGACCCCGGTGGGGGCATTGGCGAATCAGAGGTCAGACCCCGGTTCAAAAATCAGTTGTCGGGACGTAGGAGTTTGGCAAGGGCGGCGGCGTGGCTGGAGGCCGCTTCCGTCGCCGCCGCTTGCATGGCGCGGTAGTGGGCCAGCACGTCCTGGCCCATGCCGGTCACGCTGGCGCCGCCGCCCTGGCTGCCGCCCGCCGCGCTGCGCACCAGCGGGGCGCCGAAGCTGCGGTTCATCACGTCCACCAGCAGCCACGCGCGCCGGTACGACATGCCCATCGCGCGTGCCGCCGCACTGATCGATCCGGTCCGCCCGATCGCGTCGAGCAGGTCGGCCTTGCCCGGCCCCATCGCGATCTCGTCCCCATGCAACAGGCGTAGCTTGACGTCGATGGTCCCTGCCCGGTTCTTGTCCACCTTGGCCATCGCCTCAGCCTCCCGACACCAGCGCGGCCGCCTTGACCTGGGCCCACACCGGCATGCCCACTTCCAGCCCGAGCTGGTCGCACGAGCGCCGCGTGATGCGCGCCAGCAGCGCCGTGCCGCCGGCGTCGAGCCGCAGCATGACGTGCGCCGGGTCGATGCCCGGCGCGATCTGGACCACCGTCGCGCGCAGCTGGTTCAGGATCGAGCTGCCGGCCTGCGCCAGCAACGCCACGCTGACGTCGCGCGCCAGCACGCGCAGCCGCAAGCGCGTGCCCGCCGCCAGCGCCGCGTGCGCGATATACATCGTGCCGCCCGCAGCGTTGAGGCACAGCAGCCCGTAGCCGCTGTCGACGCTGTCGACCACGCCCTCGACCAGCGCACCGGCCTCGTCGAGCATGGCGCGCGTCACTTCCGGCAGCACCAGGGTCGCGGCGGCCGGCCCGGTCGCGACCACGCGCCCGCCGTCGAGCAGGACGATATGGTCGGCCAGGCGCGCCACTTCCTGCGTCGAATGACTCACGTACAGCATGGGAATGGCCAGCTCGGCCTGCACCCGTTCCAGGTACGGCAGCACCTCCTCCTTGCGCCCGGCGTCGAGCGAGGCCAGCGGTTCGTCCATCAGCAGCAGGCGCGGCGCGCCCAGCATGGCGCGCGCGATCGCCACGCGCTGGCGCTCGCCGCCGGACAATCCCTCGGGACGGCGTTCGAGCAGATGGCCGATGCCCAGCAGCGCCACCGCGTGCGCCATCACCTTGGCACCATCGGCGGCGCGCGCGCGCTTGCGCGCAAAGTCGAGGTTGCCCCGCACCGTCAGGTGCGCGAACAGGCTCGCTTCCTGGAACACATAGCCGAGCGCGCGCTGGTGGGTGGGCAGGAACACGCCGGCCGCGTCGTCCTGCCACACCTGGCCGTTGACTTCGAGGTAGCCGCCGGCATGGCGTTCAAGCCCGGCAATCGCGCGCAGCAAGGTGGTCTTGCCGGAGCCGGAATGGCCGAACAGCGCACTGACGCCACGTCCCGGCAAGTCGAGCCGGACCTGCATGGCGAACCCGCTGCGCCGGATGTCGAAGCGCATGCGTATCACCGGGGCCGCCACTGGGGCGCCGGCCGCGCTCACGGCGCCCTCCGCACCGGATTGAAGCGGTACAGCAGCAGCAAGGCCACGAAGCTGATCGCCAGCATGCCGCCGGACAGCCAGTGCGCCTGGGCATATTCGATCGCTTCCACATGCCCGTAAATCTGCACCGACACCACCCGCGTCTGCTGCGGAATATTCCCGCCGATCATCATCACCACGCCGAATTCGCCGACCGTATGGGCGAACCCGAGCGTGGCGGCCGTGATAAAGCCAGGCTTGGCCAGCGGCAGCACAACCGAAAAGAAGGTGTCGAGCGGACCGGCGCGCAAGGTCGCCGCCACTTCGAGCGGCCGCGGGCCGATCGCTTCAAAGGCATTTTGCAGCGGTTGAACCACGAACGGCATCGAATACAGCAGCGAACCGATCACCAGCCCGGTAAAGGTGAACGGCAGCAGCCCCAGCCCGAGCGCTTGCGTGACGTGCCCGAGCGGGCCGTTCGGCCCCATCGCGACCAGCAGGTAAAAGCCGAGCACGGACGGCGGCAGCACCAGCGGCAGGGCCACCACGGCGCCGACCACGCTCTTGGCGGGCGAGCGCGTCTGCGACAGCCACCACGCCAGGGGTGTTCCGAGCAACAGCAGCAGCAGCGTGACGATGCTGGCCAGTTTCAGGGTCAGCCAGATGGCGCCCCAGTCGTCCGCGCTGAGCATGCGGCCCTTACAGCGCGTAGCCGTAGGAGCGGATCAGCGCGCGCGCCGGTTCGCCGCGCAGATAGCGCAGGAAGGCAATTGCGGCCGGCTTGTCCTTGCCGGGCGCGAGCAGCAGCGCATCCTGGCGCAGCGGCGCGTACAGTGCGGCAGGCACGATCCAGGCCGAGCCGGACTGCAGCTTGCCGCCGCTGCTTACTTGCGACAGGGCCACGAAGCCGAGCGGCGCCGCCCCCGAGACCACAAATTGATGGGCCTGGGCGATGCTGTCGCCCTGCACCAGCCTGGGCGCCAGGCGCTCGCGCAAGCCGAGCTTGTCCAGGGTTTGCATGGCGGCCGCGCCGTACGGGGCCAGCTTGGGATTGGCAATGGCCAGGTGCGCGAACGTGCCCTGGCGCAGCACGTCGCCGCGCGCGTCGACCACGCCGGCCTGCGCGCTCCACAAGACCAGCTTGCCGATGGCGTAGGTGAAGCGGGTGCCGGACGCGGCGCTGCCCTCCTGTTCGAGCCGCAACGGGGTCTCGGCATCGGCCGCCAGCAACACCTGGAACGGCGCGCCATGCTTGACCTGGGCGTAGAACTTGCCGGTGGCACCGACCGTGGTCAGCACGGTGTGCCCGCTCTCGCGCTCGAAGCCGGCCACGATCGCTTTCATCGGCGTGGCGAAATTGGCGGCCACGGCCACGTGCACCTCGTCGGCGCTGGCAGTTCCGGCGGCCATCAGGGCGAGCCAGAAGCTGGTAAAACCGCTGGTAAAGCAGCTGGCAAAGCGAATCATGCTGATACTCCGGTCGCGGTGATCGAGGCCCGTCCAGGGGCGCTATATCCCATTATATATGACGACATTGTTCACCTGACAAACTGCCCGGCGGCGCCCCGTCAGCGGCCGTCTCGCCCCGCGCGCGGCAGGTGTGGCGTATTAACGACCATCCGCGAATTTTCGTCGTGAAACGCCTACGCCAAACGCATAATGACAGCGACGATGGCGCGGAAACGCCTCCACATGCCGCGACGATAACGATGTTTCACTCTTAACAAGGAAGCGCTGATGACCCTGTCGAATATGAAAATCGGAACCCGCCTGTACCTGGGTTTTGCCGCCGTGGTACTGCTGCTGGTCCTGCTGGTCAGCGTGGCGTACGCCAACTTCAAGAAGCTCAGTGCGGCAAACGATATCAACGTGCACACGTATCAGGTCACGGCCGAAGTCAACGGCGCCCTGGCCCAATTGATCAACATCGAAACCGGCCAGCGCGGCTTTCTGCTGACCGGCAATCCGGCCTCGCTGGAGCCTTACAACAGCGGCAAGACGGACTTTATCAAGCACGTCAAGCAGGCCACCGCGCTCACGGCGGACAATCCGGTCCAGCAGGAACGCCTGCAGCGCCTGCAGCGCGAGCAGGAAGCATGGCTGGCCAGTGCGATCGATCCGACCATCGCCCTGCGCAAGGCGGCGGCCGATGGCGACACGGCCGGCGTGGTGGCCGCCGAAAAGGAAGGCAAGGGCAAGAAAGGCATGGACGCCATGCGCGGCCTGATCGCCGAAATCACCGGCGCCGAAGAAGTGCTGCTGGTCCAGCGCGCCAGGGAAGCCCGGGAGCTCGATACGCAGACGGCCGGCATGCTGGTCGGCGGCGGCGTGCTGGCGGCAGTGCTGGCCGGCGTCATCGCGCTCTGGCTGGCACGCAATATCACGGTGCCGCTGGGGCGCGCCGTGGCATTCGCCCAGCAGGTGGCCGAGGGCGACCTGACCGCCCACGTGGAATCCAATTCCGCCGATGAAATCGGCGAGCTGCTCGGCGCCCTCAAGACCATGAACTCCTCCCTGTCGCGCATCGTCGGCGAGGTGCGCACCGGCACCGACACGATCGCCACCGCCTCGACGGAAATTTCGTCCGGCAACTTCGACTTGTCGGCCCGGACCGAACAGCAAGCCGGTTCGCTGGAAGAAACCGCCTCCTCCATGGAAGAGCTGACCGCCACCGTCAAGCAGAATGCCGACAACGCGCGCCAGGCCAACCAGCTGGCCACCGAAGCATCCGAAGTGGCAGTACGCGGCGGCGCCGCCGTGTCGCAAGTGGTGCAAACCATGGGCGCGATCAACGATTCGGCCAAGAAAATTGTCGACATCATCGGCGTGATCGACGGCATCGCCTTCCAGACCAACATCCTGGCGCTCAACGCCGCGGTGGAAGCGGCCCGCGCCGGCGAACAGGGGCGCGGCTTCGCGGTCGTGGCGTCGGAAGTGCGCAACCTGGCCCAGCGCTCGGCCGGCGCCGCCAAGGAAATCAAGGCGCTGATCGACAATTCGGTCGAGAAAGTCGACCTCGGCACGCGCCTGGTGGACCAGGCCGGCGTGACGATGGACGAGGTGGTCGGCAGCGTACGCCGCGTCAACGACATCATCAGCGAAATCGCCAACGCCAGCGATGAGCAGCGCGCCGGCATCGAGCAGGTCAACGCGGCCATCACCCAAATGGACGAGGCGACCCAGCAAAACGCGGCGCTGGTCGAACAGGCTGCGGCGGCATCGGCGTCGATGCAGGATCAGGCGACCCAGCTGGCTGCGGTGGTCAGCGTGTTCAAGCTCGATGGCGCCGCCGTGGCGCGCCCGGCCATTGTGCGCACGGCGCCGTCGGCGGCGGCCCGCACGCCCGCAGCGCGCGCCGCCGCGCCGCGCCAGGTGCTCGCCGCCGCCAAGCCCGCGCCCGTCAAACAGCCCGCCGCCACCGGTGGCGACGACACATGGGAAGAGTTTTAAGCTGGGGAAAGCTTTGCGGATTTACCATGTTGTGGCAGGATGCACGGGCGCGCCGTGGCGCGTCCTCGTGCCGCCTGGCCGCCGGGGCAACTCATCCGGAGCACCATGCCGACCTTCCCCGTACGCAGCATCCTCGCCATCCTGACCGCCACGGCGCTGGCCTTGCCCGCCGCCGCTGCCGGCCTGAACATCAGCCTGAAGCACGGAAGCGAGCGCGAGAAGCAATCGCAGCAGCAACTCGAACGCCTGAGCGCGAACTACGCGCTGGAGCGGTGGATCCATACCCGGCGCATCGTGTTCGACCAGGTCACGATTCCGCACAGCCATCCGGTGCTGACCTTGCACGCACGCCACCTGGACGACGACGGCGCGCTGCTGTCCACCTTCATCCACGAGCAGATGCACCGGTGGCTGTCGAACCATCCACGCCAGCGGCGCGAGGCGCTGCGCGCGGTCAGGCAGCGCTACCCTTCCCTGCCGGTCGGCTATCCCGACGGCGCCGACAGCCTGGCCTCCTCGCAGGAGCACCTGCTGGTGATTTACCTGGAACTCGACGGCGTGGAAACATTGCTGGGGACGGCGGAGCACGACCGCCTGCTGGCGTTCTGGAGCAACGACCACTACAAGAAGCTGTACGAGCTCGTCGCCAGGGACAAGGAACAGATCGGTGCGATCGTGCGCAACAACAAGCTGATGCCGTAAGGGCTCAGCCGCGCCGATGCGGGAGGGCGCCGGCGATGCCGACGCATCGCCCCCACCTGGGCTGATTGCTTCGATGACCAGCGTGCGCGACGCCGGTCAGCAGATAGCGCTTACGCCGTGACTTTTTTCGATACGAAGCGCGCGGCCACCAGCGCGCTGGCCAGGCCGACCACGATGGCGGTGGTGCTGCCCGAAAACCCGATCGCCGTATTGGCCGCGATCTTGCCCACCTTGGGCTTGATCAATTCGAGCCGGCGCTTGGTCATCTGCGCGCCCAGTTCGTTGAGGCGGTCCTTGCCCAGCATGCGTTCGGCTTCGGGCAGGAGCACCGTTTCTTCATCGGCCACGTGGTGCATCACGTCGCGCATCAGCTCGTGCAGCAGCTGGTCGTGGCGGCGGTCGGTCGGCGCGGTAGCGCGCAGCTCGCCGATCAGGCGCCGCATTTCATCGTGTTCCGGCTGGCTTTTCTGGATCACCGGCTCGGCCCCGTTCAGGCGCCGCAAGACCGGATAGAACACTTCCTCTTCCAGGGTCGCGTGGATTTCGAGCGCGTCGCAAATGGTTTCGGCCAGCGCCTTCTTGACGCTGGCGCGCGAGGCGGTCGTGTACTGGTGAAACGTTACCAGTACGTGCGAATGATCGAAGCGGATCATGTCGGTTACCGAAGGGCTTAATTTATTCAAAGAAAACATGATTCTTCCTCCTGAAAAGTCGTGCCTTCATGATAAATACCCCCGCCTCCGTTCCACGTAGGACGTTTCCTCTTTTGCGTGTCGGCCTAGTGCATCGGACAACACGAATTTAGTGCTCGTTGCGGCCGTGCAAAAACTCGCGGTACCAGCGTCCGCTGCTTTTCAGGGTGCGCTGCTGGGTCTCGAAGTCGACGTGGACGATGCCGAAGCGGCGCAGATAGCCTTCCGACCATTCGAAATTGTCCAGCAGGCTCCAGGCGAAATAGCCTTTCACGGCCACGCCCTGCTCCTGCGCCGCGCGCACGGCGGCCAGGTGGCGCACCAGGTAGCGCCGGCGCGCCTCGTCGTCGATGCTGCCGTCGGCCCGCACCAGGTCGTCGTAGGAGGAGCCGTTTTCGGTCACGTACACGGTGCCCGGCTGGTACTCGCGGGCGATGCGCAGCAGCAGTTCGGTCAGGCCGTCGGGCGCGACTTCCCAGCCGAAATCGGTACGCTCGCGGTCCTGCGGCAAGGCGACCTCGGTGCGCAGGAATCCGGCAGGGGCGCCGCTGTCGGGAGCGTCGCGCACCACCTCCGGAAAATAATAATTGAGGCCGACGAAGTCCGTCGGCGCGGCGATCGCCTGCATGTCGCCTTCCTGCACCGTGGGCGCGGCCTCGCCCAGCAGCGCCAGCGTCGCTTGCGGATAACCGCGGCCGTACAGCGGATCGAGGAACCAGCGGTTGCGAAAGCCGTCGTGGCGCTCGACGGCCTGGCGGTCCGCTTCGCTGTTCGAAGCGGCGCGGATCGGGTGCAGGCTCAGTGCGATGCCGACCTGCGCCTCGGGCACATTGGCGCGGATCACGGGCGTGGCCAGGCCGTGCGAGAGCAGCACGTGGTGGCACACCTGCAGCGCGATGGACGCGTCGCGCAGGCCCGGCGCGTGCATGCCGTCGAGGTTGCCGTGCATGGCGGTGCACCATGGCTCGTTGTGGGTGATCCAGTGGCGCACGCGGTCGCCCAGGCGGCGCGTGACCACGTCGGCGTACTCGACGAAAGCGTCGACGGTTGCGCGGTTGGCCCAGCCGCCCTGGTCCTGCAGCGCCTGCGGCAAGTCCCAGTGGTACAGCGTGGCCCACGGCTGCAGGCCGCGTTCGAGCATGCCGTCGACCAGGCGCGAATAGAAGTCGAGCCCCGCTTCGTTGGGCGGCTGGCCCACGCCGCTGAAAATGCGCGGCCAGGCGATCGAGAAGCGGTAGGCGTTCAGGCCCAGCGACTGGCCGAGGTCGAGGTCTTCCGGCCAGCGGTGGTAATGGTCGCAGGCCACCTGGCCGTCGGCGCCGTCGCGGATGTTTCCGGGGGTGGCGCAGAAGGTGTCCCAGATCGACGCCACGCGATTGTCGGTGCTGCCGGCGCCTTCGATCTGGAAGGCCGACGTCGAACAGCCCCACAGGAAGTCGTCGCCGAAACTGGCGCGTTCAAGGGGCTGGTGCGGGGCGTTTTTCTGGATGGTCATAGGGGAATCGGTCAGTTTAAAGTTGCTCGATGAGAAATTGGAATCGCTTCCACTTTAACACAAAAAAAAGCGCCGGCAACGGCGATGGGAGAATATTTGTTGCGGATGAGTTAAGGTTGCTCGCGTCGTTCCTGCGCCATGCGTCGTTCCCGGCCTTGGCGGCCCCCTTGGCGGGAACCCAAGTTCGTCGAGCAGCCCGTGGTCAGGTATGACCCTGGGTTCCCGCCATGGGGGCTCCCAAGGCCGGGAACGACGAAGCGACCGCAGGCGACCTGCGACGACGGCATCGACTTGCGTGGCGCCGCGCCACCGGCTACACCTGCTTCACGCGTCCCAGCGACGCCCGCAGCGCAATCGACACCGGATAATCGTGCGTCACCGGCCGCTCCATCGCGTAGCAGCGATTGAGCAGGCAATTCAAGCCGTTGAGCGTCATCTCGGTCCACGGCATGTGCACCGTGGTCAGGCGCGGCGCCGTGTACTCGGCGCTATTGGTGTCGTCGTAGCCCAGCACCGACACCTGCTCCGGCACGGCGATGCCGGCCTGCTGGAAGTACGACAGCGCGCCCACCGCCATGTCGTCGTTGGCGCAAAACACGGCGGTGAACGGATAGCCCGATTCGGCCAGCTCCCTGGCCGTCTCCCACCCGCCCTTGGGCGCGAAGTCGCTCTCGGCGACCCACAGGGCGTCGGTATCGATGCCGGCCTGCGCCAGTTCGCTCAAAAAGCCGTCGATGCGCTCGACGTTATCGGGCGCGCCGCGCGGCCCGGCGATGACGGCGATATCGCGGTGCCCTTCGCGCAGCAAGGCCTGCGCGGCCAAACGTCCACCGGCCAGATGGTCGATGGTGAAGCTCTGGCCGGCGATCGACGGCAGGCTGTGATTGAGCAGCACCAGGCGCGACTTGCGCGGGCCGAGCGCGGCGATGTCTTCATCGCGCAGCACGTTACTCATCACCAGCACGCCGTCGCAGCCGCGCTCCTTGAGAAAATCGATGCCCTGCACCGCCTGCGTGCGCTCGTCATCGCTGCCGATGCCGAAACCGACCACCATGTTCAGCCCCGCGGCGCGCAATTCCGAATAGATCAGCTTCAGGATCGGCGTATAGAAGGTGCCGCTCAGGTAGGGTATGTACACCCCGATCATTTGCGAACTGCCCAGCATCAGCGAGCGGGCCGCGTACGAGGGATGGAATTCGAGTTCCTCGATCGCCTTCTGGACCCGCGCCAGCGTCTTGGGCGAGACCGCCCCCTTGCCGCTGACGACACGCGAGGCGGTTCCGAGGCCGACGCCGGCCCGCAATGCTACGTCTTTGAGAGTTGCCACGCGCGCTTCTTCCGTTCAAAAATAAAAACCAAAAAAAAGCAGCATACTGCATTCCGGCGCCCTCTCACAAGCGCACGCAGCGTCACTGTTCGTTCCGCAGGGCGGCGGCGATCTGCTTTTGCGCCTTCTCGACCGGCATTTTGGTGTTCCAGAAGGCGGTCAGCACGTCCTGCATGGCGCCATTCTGGTCGGGCGTGAGATACACCTCGCCGATGCCGACATGGCGCGTGCGGTCCTTCATGATGGCCATGCCGGCGCGCGCGCACGGGTCCATGCTCGACGCGTCGACGTCGCCGCGGATCGGAATCGAGCCTTTGAGCTTGCTGAAGGCGACCTGGGTGGCGGGTTTGACGATCACGCTGGCCAGCAGCTTCTGGTACTTGACCTGCTGCGCGTTGGCGGTCTTGGGGAAGACGAAGGCGTCGCCCTGGATCAGGTAGGGCGAGCGCGGGCCGAAGCCGGCGATGCAGCCGTAATCCTTGCCGGCGCTCTGGCGCGCGGCGGAAAATTCGCCCTTGGCCCAGTCGCCCATCACCTGCACCCCGGCCTTGCCGGAGATGACCAGGGCGGTGGCGTCGTTCCAGTTGCGCCCCGGCGCACCGGCGTCGACGTACGATTGCAGGCGCTTGAAGTTGAGCAGCACGCGGCGGAAGGCCTCGGAATTGATGGCCGCCGGGTCGCGCTCGCGCAGCACCTTCAGGTACAGATCGGTGCCGCCCATGTGGGCCAGTATCGACAGGAACAGGATGTTTTCCTGCCACGGCTGGCCGCCGTGGGCCAGCGGGATGATGCCGGCCGCCTTGAGCTTGTCGAGCGCGGCGAACAGTTCGTCGACGCTGGCCGGCTCCTTGGCGATGCCGGCCTTCTGGAAGGCGGCCTTGGAATACCAGATCCATGCCTGCATGTGGATATTGACCGGCACCGCGTAGTAATGGCCCTTGACGCGGATGACATTGAGTACCGGCTCGGGCAGGAACTTGTCCCAGCCTTCCCGGATGGCGACGTCGTCGACGTTATTGAGCATGCCCTGCTCGACCAGGTCGGTGAACTGCTTGGTGGTGTTGAACTGGGCCGCCATGGGCGGATTGCCGCCGACGATGCGGTTGACCGACACGGCGCGCGCCTGGTCGGCGCCGGCAATGGCGGTATCGGTCCAGGCGCCGCCGGCGGCGCGGTAGGCGTCGGCGATGGTGCGCACCGCGGCCGCTTCGCTGCTGGAGGTCCACCAGTGGATCACTTCGGGTTTGGGATCGGCGCCAAAGGCGGCACCGGCACTTGCCAGCGCCAGCGCGGCGGCCAGAATGCGTTGTTTCAACATGGTCTCCTGGTTGAGCAGGTCTGTGCCCGCTTCGGATTGGAAGGCTTTCCAATTTAGTCGGCTGACTATATCATTCAAAGAATTTCGATGTCAACGCGCAAGCAGATAGCGGCGCTTTGACACTCGCGCTTTGAGACTATTGTCCTACCCCGTTAGCATGGAGAAGCCGTGTTCAATCCCCGTCCGACCGTCCGTTACGTCCCCATTGCCGGGCATGCGCCCTGCGTCGTGGTGGACGACTTCCTGCTCGACCCGCGCGCGCTGGTGGCCCAGGCCATCGCCGCGCAGGCCGATTTTGCCGTCGATCCGGCCAATTATTATCCCGGTCCGGAACTGGACCTGGGCCGGGAAACGGCGTTGCGCCTCGACGAATTCTTCATCCAGCACGTGCGCCGCGCGCTGGGGGCGCAGCGCACCATCAGCGTGGCGGCGCGCCTGGCGCTGGCCACCCTGCCCGCCGCCGACCTGCATCCGCTGCAGCGCCTGTGCCACAGGGACTGCACCGGTCTGGCCCCTGGCGTGGGCGCGGCGGCGGCCGTGGTGTACCTGTTCGAGGACGCGCGCTTGGGCGGCACCAGCTTTTACCGCCCCACGCAAGGCCTGGAGCACACCGCGCGCGTGCTGCGCGAGGCCCATGCCGGCATCGCGTCCGATGCCCACGCGCCCGGCTACCTGACTGCCTCGAATGCCGACTTCGAGCAGCTATGCACCGTTCCGGCGCAGTTTAACCGCGCCATTTTTTACGATGGCGAGATTTTCCACGCGGCCCAGATCGACAACCCCGCCCTGCTCGACGCCGATCCGGCGCGCGGGCGGCTGACCATGAACGGCTTCTTCCGCTTCCGCAAACGCAGCGCCTGAGCCAGACCTAGTGCACATGCATAGCGTTGGCATTGTTGTTTTGCAGCAAATTTTGACGGAATCGATATCATGCTGGCAACACTCGGCTGGCCGGGCATGGTTGACCGATATATAATTTCGGCTGATTTTGCCAACTGGCGACATTTGGCGACATAATTTTACAAACCATTTACAGGATTTCACGTGAAAAACACACTCGCTCTCGCCATGCTGACAGCCGCCGCTATTCCAATGGCAGCGCATGCCGAAAGTACCTACGTCGGCGCAGGCATCGGTGCCGCAGAACAGGTTCTGTCCATCAGCACTGGCACATACAAGGACACCGCCGTTGCGGCCAAGCTGTTCACCGGTTACAACTTCGACAAGAACTTCGGCATCGAAGCGGGCTTCACCCACTTCGGCAAGGCCGAAACCAGCGGCAATCTGGGCGGTTCGCGGGCGCGTTCGTTCTACGCCGCCGGCACCGTCACCCTGCCACTGGGCGAGAAGTTCGCGCTGACCGGCAAGCTCGGTATCGCCAAGAACCGCACCGAGCAGATCCAGGTTGGCGAAGGCGACGACAAGAAGAAAAAGGCCGATGCGCTGCTGGGCGTTGGCGCAACCTACGCCGTGACCAAGACCATCGCCGCCTTCGTCGAATACGAAAACTATGGCACGGTCGCCAAGGGCAGCAACGGTTCGTTGAAAGCCACGGTTCTATCGACCGGCATGCGCTTCTCGTTCTAAGCTGTTTGCATCTTCAAAAAACCGGCTGCGTGCCGGTTTTTTTACGCCCCGCTCAGGCCGCGCGCCGCATCGGTGCCGCCTGGCAGTTGGCCTTGATAAATGCCTCGTGGCTAACCATCGCATCGACGCATTTGCGGATCACCGCCTGCGTTCCCTGCAGGAAGTCGGCGATCTCGCTTGGGTCGCGCTGGTCCACCACCGGATTGTAGCCGCGCGCGCGCATGCCCTGCCCGTGCATTACCTGCAACCAGCTATCCTCGGGAAACAGTTCCTCGTTCTCGCGCAAGATGCGCCCATGGCTGGCGTACAGGTCGAGCTTGCGCTGCAGGTTCACCGGCACTTTCATATCGCGGCAATAGCGCCAGAAAGCCGAATCGTCGCGCGTGCTCACCTTGTAATGCAGGATCAGGAAGTCGCGGATCTGCTCGTATTCCTTGTCGCACAGGCGGTTGAAGGTGTCGATGTCGACCTGGTCGAAGCCGCGGTCCGGGAAAAAGCTGATCAGCCGCATCAGCGCCGTCTTGACCATGTGGATGCTGGTCGACTCCAGCGGCTCCATGAAGCCGCCCGACAAGCCGATCGCCACGCAATTCTTGTTCCAGGCACGCTTGCGCTTGCCGGTGGTGAACTTGAGCAGGCGCGGTTCGGCCAGCGGCTGGCCGTCCAGGTTGTTCATGAGGATGGCCTGGGCTTCGTCGGCGCTCATGAACTTGCTCGAAAACACGTGGCCATTGCCGGTGCGGTGCTGCAGCGGAATGCGCCATTGCCAGCCGGCCGTATGCGCGGTCGAGCGCGTCAGCGCCGCCATCGGACCGTGCGATTCGCAGGGCACGGCAATGGCGCGGTCGCACGGCAGCCAGTGGCTCCAGTCCTCGTAGCCGGTGTGCAGGGCTTGCTCGATCAGCAGGCCGACCATGCCGGAGCAATCGATGAAGAAGTCGCCTGCAATGCGCTCGCCGTTTTCCATCAGCAGCGCGGCGATCGATCCGTCCGGGTGCAGCACCGTCTCGACGATGCGCCCTTCGGTACGCTGCACGCCGCGCGCCTCGCTGTAGCTGCGCAGGTAGCGCGCGTACAGGCCGGCATCGAAATGAAAGGCGTACGACAGGTCCGCCAGCGGCGAATTGGGCAGGTCCGGGCGCCCGCGGCTGAATTTACCCAGGCGCGCGGCCATGGTGTTGATCGAGTACGGCTCCAGGCTGTCGGCCTGCCCGGCCTGGTGCATTTTCAGCCAGTAGTGGAAGAAATTGGCGGTCGGCTGGTCGCGCCCGACCGAGCCGAAACCGTGGATGTAGTTGCTGCCCCGCTGGCCCCAGTCGACGAATTCGATGCCGAGCTTGAAGGTGCCCTGGGTGGCGCGGATGAAGTCGTTCTCATCGATGCCCAGGTGCAAGTTGAAATTGCGGATGCTGGGGATGGTGGCCTCCCCTACCCCGATGGTGGAAATCTGGTCCGACTCGATCAGCCGGTACTGGTGGCCCACGGGCAGCAGCTGCGACAGCGCCGCGGCGCTCATCCAGCCGGCAGTGCCGCCGCCGACGATCACGATCTGCTTGATGCGTTGCTCTGTCATCTGGTTCTCCGGTCACTATGCAAATCACATACATGAACATGCAAAAAAACCGGCGTGGCCTGGGGGACAGGGCCACACCGGTCCACCGCGCGCCTTGCGGCACGCGGGGCTCGCCAAACGGTGGGTATCACTAATGCCTGTGCTTACCCGATCTAATAGTTGATCCCGGCGCGCAGCCCGAACATGCGCGGCTCGATGTAGCTGGCGATCATCTGCCCGCCCTGGCCAGTGTTGCCGGAGGTCTTCACGCGCTTGTCCGAGACGTTGCGCACGTACAATTCCGCGTGCCAGTTACCGTTCGGCGCGTCGAGCCGGAACGAGGCGTCGCCGGTGGTGTTGGCCTTCTGGAAGCGCCCGATGTGCGCGAACTCGTCGTTGCGTACGTCGAAATAGACCTTGTCGCGCCAGTTGACCTTGAAGTACGGGGTCAGCTTGTAGCCGCTGTCGAGCACGAAGGCTTGCGAGGCGTGCAGCATGAAGGTGTACTTCGGCGCATTCGGCAGGTGGTTGTTGGTCACGTCGTAAAGGCGCTTGCCGTTGTCCTGGCCGGCGCCGGCGTACGGGGCCGGGCAGCGTTCCTGGTTGAACTCGACGCGCTCGTCGCACAGATAGTCGTCGCTGTAGGCGCCGTAATCGCGGATCGAGGTGTTCAGGTTCGAGAACGCGCCGCCGACCTTGGCGCCCTTCCATGGTTTGTAATCCCACTCGACTTCGATGCCGTTGATGCGGGTGTTGCCGACGTTGATGGTGCGCCAGGTTTCGTACACATCGCACTTGGGCTGGTCGCTGGCGCACGGCTTGCCGTCGTCCGGGGTGAATTTGTTGACGAAATAGGTGTTGGTCAGCTGCTGGTCCTTGTAGCGCATCATGAAGGCGACGGCCGACACGCTCAGGCGGTTTTCCAGGAACTTGCCCTTGTAGCCAAATTCAAGATTGGTGACCAGTTCCGGCTTGTACGGCAGGAAGGTTTCCACGCCCTTCTTGCCATCGGCGCAAATGTGGCCGTTGCAGCTGTCGACCTTGTCGCCGAAGCCGCCCGCCTTGTAGCCGGTCGACAGCGATGTGTAGGCCATCTGGTTCTCGGTGACCTGCTTTTGCAAGCCGAGGCGCCAGGTGACTTTTTTCCATTCTTCCTTGTGGTCGTTCGGCGACGGCCGGCCGTAGCCGGAATAGGCCTCGACGCTGCCGCCCATGCCGGGTTTGAGGTCGTTGGCCTGCGGGAAGCGGTAGCCGGGGGTGTTCGGCGTCCCGCCGTTGTACTGGCCGCGGTAGAAGGCCGTCTGGCCGGCCCAGCCACCCAGGTTCAGGCCGTTCTTGTCTTCCTTGGTGTCGACGCTGTAGCGGGCGCCGGCGGTGGCGGTCCAGCTCGGCATGAACTTCCAGTCGGCCTGGGCGAAAGCGGCCTTGGCGTCGACCTGGCGGTCCGGCTGCGAATAAAAGGCGCCGGAAGCGATGCCGTGCGGCTTGCGGAAAAATTCGACAACTTCGTAGTTGATCTGGTTTTTCTCGTGCATCCAGAACAGGCCGGCCACGTACTGCAAGGTGTCGAACTGCTGCTTGAGCTGCAATTCCTGCACCGAGGATTTGTATTTCGAATCCCAGGTGGCCTGGTAGCGGTCGTCCAGCGGCCAGGTGCCCCAGTTGGCCGCGTCCGGACGGTTCGGGTAGTCGGCCGTCACCTGGAACGGCAGCGCGGCGGTCAAGCCCTTGTCGGCGTCGTACAGCTGCGAGCGGCGCTGGTCGGCCAGCATGAAGCTGTAGTCGAGGCTGGTGTTCTTGTTGACGTTCCAGTTGACCCCGGCGCGCAGCGACTTGATCGTCATGTCGGTCTTGCCGGGTACGTTGATCAACAGGTCCCACTGGCCGCCGGTGCAGGCGTAGCGCGTGCCGGCCGCCTGGTCGCAATCGCGAAAGCTGGTGTTGCCCGCGCCGTTGTCCTGGAACAGCTCGTAGGCCGCGTTCAGGGTCAGGTCGGGAGTGATCTTGAACTTGGCCGCCAGGCGCGCCGCGTACTCGTCCTGGTTGGTATAGAAATCCTTGGCGCCGACCGGGTGGTTGTAGCGCTGGTCGACATCGGGAATGCCATCCGGAATCCATCCCTTGGACGGCGCGTTCGCTTCGCGCGTGTCCGACATCTGGTTGGCCCAGCCGTTGCGGGTGACCTTGGTGAACGAGGCGCGCAGCGCCAGCTGCTCGTTGACGGTGACGTTCTGGATCAGGTTGACCTGCTTCTTGCGGTAATTGCCGATGTCGATCTCGGCCTTGCCGTAGTTGCCGGTGAAATCAGGCTTGGCCGAGATGACGTTGACGCTGCCGCCGGTCGAGTTGCGGCCGAACAAGGTTCCTTGCGGGCCGCGCAGGACTTCGACCTGCTCGACGTCGAACATGAGCGCCTGGGCGCCCTGCGGACGCGGCGAATACAGGCCGTCGATGTGAAAGCCGACAGCCGGATCGCCGATTTCGGTGGTGTTCGAGGACGTGATGCCGCGGATGGTGATCTGCACCGCCGAGTCGCCGGTGGCCTGGAACGTAACGTTCGGAATTTCGTTGGCCAGATCCTTGGCGCTGGTGATGCCCATGCGGTTCAGGTTGTCCTGGCTGTAGGCGGTGACCGCGAGCGGGGTCTTGAGCAGCGAGGTCGAGTAGCGGGTCGCGGTGACCTTCACCTCGGGAATGACTTCCTTGTCGCTTTCGCTCGATGGCGCCGGTGCGGGGGCCTGGGCATGGGCGGACATGCCGATCAGCCCGCACGCGCTGGCAACGGCCAGGCTGACCAGGGTCCTTCTTGTCTTCGGATACAACATTGCGTCTCCTTGATTTTTCTGATTATCGTTTTTAGGGTGCCTCGACAACCTGCTGCGCGGCGCAATTGTCGTCCTGCGATGCTCACCGTACCTCCGTACGGCTGCGCATCTCGAACGAAACTAGCGCCGCTCGCTACGGTTCTCGAGACCCCTTTAGTACGCGGCCACGGACGGCACCACGTCTGACTCCACTACTCCCTGCTGCGCAACCCGGAGCGCATCGGCTGTTACGGCACTTCCGACGAGTTGGAAACGCTCCCAATCGATGAGCAAAATATATCACTCAATGTTTTTCAATGTCAACGAGACTTTGTCGGGAATTAAAAATGCAACAACAGCCGGCCGGCAAATGTGGGCGTTGAACGCTTTCCCTTGGGGCAGCGTGAAAGGTGGAGTCAATTCCTGATGGCAATATCTCTGATGATGCGCTGGTGCTTTTTGGGTGCGATGTGGACTTGATACGGAACGTTTTGGAACCGCGCCACTCCAATCCCTGTAGAACCCTTGACAACAGGTGGCCCATGTTTCACATCGATAAAGACCTGGCGATCATTTTCGTGCTCGCCCTCCTCCTGTGCCTGTGCCTGTACATGCGCTGGCGCTACCCGGTACCAGAATTTCCGCCCATGGCGACCCATGCGGACGACCCCATCATGGAGGAAGCGAAGGAACAGGCAAAGGCCGGCCTGGCGCGGTTTCGCGCGCTGCTGGGCAATCCGTACGAGAATGCGCTGGTCAAGCTGCGCTTTGTCAGCAGTTCGCAGCGCGTCGAATATCTGTGGGCTGAAGTGCTGGAGGTGCTCGGGCCCGATGAACTGGGCATCCGGCTGGTGACTCCGCCGGTGACGCACAGCGGGCGCCTGGCTCGGATTTACCGCTGCCGCTACGACGAGCTGGTCGACTGGCAGGTGCGCGACCGGACTGGCCGCCTGCATGGCGGCTACACCGAGCGCGCCATGTTCGCGGTGGCGCGCCGCGACGGCCTGCAGCTGCCCGACAGCTTGCTGCAGCGTGAACAGGCCTACGTGGACGGCGATACCGGTTAGGTTAGGGTACGGCCGGCGGCGGACGGCCGGGCGGCGCCGCGCATGCATCGCTGCGCGACGGCGGTCGCTAGCGGGCTGGCGCGCGCAGGTCGTCGACCGGTTCGCGGCCGAAGTGCTGGCCCAGCACGTAGTCGATGACGCCAGCGGCGCACTGCTGCGGCGAGGTGAGCGCGCCGTCCTTCTGCAATGCCGTGAAGCGCTCACGCTGCGGAAAGCGGCTCTCGGGCGTGGCGCGGATCTGTGCCTGCATGGCGGTATCGATGACGCCAGGGGCCAGGCTGCAGATGCGCACGCCGGGAGCGCTATCATCGCGCCCGCGTGGCGGCATCGGATAATCGAGCGCCACCGAGCGCGCATGATGGTCCAGCGCGGCCTTGGTGGCCCCGTACACGCTCCAGCCGGTGTAGGCATTGCGCGCGGCCCCGCTCGACACGTGCACGATGCGCCGTTCGGCCAGAGGGGCTGCGGCAACCACGGCGGCGGCCAGCATCAACGGCGCGGCCACGTTCAGCGCGACCGCGCGCGCCACCGCCAGCGGATCCTGGTCGTGCAGCGCGCCGACCGGTTCGACCGTGCCGGCGTTATTAAACAGCAGCACCAAGGTGGCTGCGTCCAGATAGTCGCGCAAGGCCGGCGTGGCCAGCCAGGCGGCCAGGGCCGCGCTGTCGGACAAGTCGACCTGGCACTCGCGCAACAGCGGGCCAAAACGCGCCGCCAGCGCCGGCACCGAACGGCGGGCCAGCCCAAGCACAGGGATGTTGCGCTCCATTAGAGCGGCCGCCAGCGCCTCGCCCAGGCCCTGGGTGTGTCCGGTGACGACCGCGATCATGACGGGTGCGCTCATGATTCGGACTGCTGCTGTGCGGCCTTGCGGCGGCGGTACTCGGCGTCGATGGTTTCGCCGCGCTTGCTCAGCACCGGCACCCGGCGCGAGAAATTGAATTCGACCGCGGAATCGGGATAGATGTGGATCGACAGGTAGCGCGCATCGGACGGGATCTCGCCCATGGTCGGCGTGTTGGACGAGCGTACGACCGGGCCCGGCTCCTGCCCATCGGGCGCAGCCACGCGCCAGGTAACCATTTGCTGGCCGTCGTTCAAGCGCGCGCCGACCTTGTTGCGGCGACCGCTGTACGGATACGGTCCGGGGCTACCCATGCGTACGCCGTTGACGGAAACGTCGAGCAGGGTGCGGTCGGAATAGTTGAAGATGTAGACATCGAGGACTTTGTCGCTCTGGGCCATCGTCGCGGAAGTTCCCAGCAGCCACAGCGCGGCGCCGGCCAGCAGCGTACGGCGGGAAACGATCTTGTTCAGCATGTCATGCTCCAGCAGATTGGAAAATCGTTATTGTGAAGGAAAATCACGGCGCCGACGAGGATTGTCGGATTCAGGCGCTTGCCTCGGCCGGGGATTCGAAATCGTTGACCCCGTTGTTTCCGGTTCCATGGACAAAAATACCGATAAATATCCGGCTGGCGAAATTGAGGCGCCTCATTGTCGCGCTCCCATTATGCGTTTACCGTGGCGCGCCGCCCGAGCGGAGCCCGGTTTATTCGATGTCATCGTTAGTCAATTCCCACAATATCGATCAGGCGTCCCGCCCCCCACTGCCTGCTGCGCATGAGGGCAAAAAAAGGCCCTCGTATGCTGTGAGATCGATTTTTAAACGGTAGCGAAACATTGTAGAGTTGGAAGGGCGTTTAATTATAGGATCAGGTGGTAAAAGTTTAGCGGCCAATCTTGCGATTCTTCGCCAGCGCCCGTTGGATGGCTTCTTTAGCGCCCATAAGCCGCCGGTAGGGACGAGCTCGAGGAGGTGACTGTTGTCATGTCTATTCTTTCGGGGGACTAAGATGCACGGCGAGTTGAATGACCGCGTCCTTCTTCCCGCCCTCCGTGAGAAGCTGGATACCCAGGCCATCCCAGACACACATCACAGGCGCCGGCTTTTCGTCGCTGCAGCGCGGCTTTCCCTTCAGGACATCTTTCCATCGCTTCACGCTAGCGCCAAGACGCACGTGACGATGATCAAATTCGGTGCCTGTCGCGGTGATGAGGAGCTTTGGAGTTTTTTTCGAATCAACTTTTGGCACGGGCTGATGTCGGTTTTTCAAAGACCGCAGGAAGTCGCGACCGCGTTGTATCAGCCCCTGACTCTCAAGCACTGCAGATGAGCTGACGGTTGAAAGCCTTCCATCTGCTTTATCAGGCAAGACCCCAGCCAGCGCCAAGGGGTACACGATGACCATCATTAACGTAAAACAGAAAAATTTCGCTGCGATTTTCATGTTCAGACCTGTTTTGATCAGCTTGGCGCGGGCGCCCCTACTCTTCTGCAATAGTTCATGCAGCAAGGCTTCTCGATCTGTTTTCATCTGCAAGCAGCCAAGCACAGCGGCCCTTGCTGGCATTAGATGATGCGAGGCGAAACCGAATGCACTGTTCAGGCCAGTGCGCTTAGTCCCACGATCTGAAACCTTTCGACGCCCCACCGGAACTCGGTTTGCCGGCCACGACTTCGTAACCGAACAGGCTAACGGCCCCGGCCATGGCAAAAGTGCCCACCCCAGCCAAGATGGCCACCACGCATAGCAGGCCCTTGAGCCACGGTGCAGCCACCCATAGCGGAGCGACGCTGGCAAAGTAGTAACCAGATCCCCCAGCGCCCAGCGTGGCCAGTAACACAAAAACCGACTGCATGTTGGGACTTGCTATGTAGTAAAGGAACAAGCCCGTTGCGATGGCCAGCAGTACGCAGACGAGCACAATATTCTTGAACAGCGCACGCAACTCGCGCTTAGTTTCAGGTGTCATCATATAAATTTTTCATCAGCTGTTGAGGCAAAAGGCGCTGCCCGGCCCTGGTAAGCGCTGGCCAAAGCCAATGAACAATAAACTGCCATCCCGAACGCAAAGCAGAAAATTTTATCGGCCATACTCATTTGGACAATGGTGAACCGCACTCATCGACTTACCGTGCCATAACAACACGCCAATCCCGCTTCAGCGGTCGCCAAGCTGTTGGAAGAGTGTAAAGAACTGGGGAGAGCAAAAACAACCTACTTTAAGAAGACATCTTATTTAGCGAGGGTAGTTTTATCTTGAGTGGCCTTATTCCGTGCGGCGTAACTCTGGCCGACGATCACTCTGCGAATAATACCTTGAGGACTGTGCCCCTCAGGCTCCGCTTGAAGAGTCATTTGCCCCAGAATTCCACGAGCAGCGGTACAGTCTAAGAAGCCGCAATGGAAGTTGCGTTCGCGCATTACCCCGGCCAAAACGGAAGAAAGCTTCGTTTCGGCATCGATACCCACACCATCGACTTCCAGATACCCTTGGAACGGATGATGGGGAGTCCAGTCCACGCGCGGCGCAGATGGGGTGCCGTCGGGTTTTTCGATGGGCATGTCCATCCACCAGTTATCGTCAAAAAATACAAGATCTTCCAGGGCTTCGTGCAGCTAAACCTAATTCGAGTTGACACTTATTCGCTGGATGACACCCTGAGAATTTTGCCCTTCTGGCTCAGCTTGAAGATGCATGTTACCTAGAACTCCGCGAGCAGCAGTGCAGTCGAGTAGCCCACAATGAAAGTTACGTTCAGGCTTTACCCCGGCTATCACCTTAGATAATTTCGTTTGAGCATCGATAGCGACTCCATCAAGTTCCAGATACCCCTTAAACGGAGCATGCGGCATCCAGTCAACAATGGGAGCAACCAGCGTGCCGTCCGGTTTTTCGATCACAAAATCCATCCACGAGTTATCCTCAAGGCTGAGATGTACCTCAAGCTGAATGACCGAATCGTCCGACCCTCCCTTCGTGAGAAGCTGGATACCGATGCTATCCCAAATGCACATTTTAGGGACAGGCTTTTCATTACTGCAGCGCGGCTTCACCTTTAAAACCTCCCCCCATCGCCTAATGCTCTCCCCAAGACGCATGCGGGTACCATCAAAATCGACCCCAGTCGGGGTGATGAGAAGTTTAGGAGTTTTTTTCGAATCGACTTTTTGCACAGACTGATTTCGGCTGCCTAGTTGTCAAGTCTCGTCTGGTCGTAAACCCGTTTAACAAATAACTGCGGTCTGTTTTGCTGCCATTCCTTGAGCGCCTGGATCGGCGTTTTAGAACCAATGGCACGCTGCGGAATGTGGTGGTTGTACAGCTTCAGGTA